>JBKBNP010000025.1:0-66598 GCA_046295215.1 Pseudorhodobacter sp.
TGTCCGCGCATGGCTTGACGCTGCATCATCTTTGCACCTGGTGGGATGTGCTGACAGAGGCGCGCGCCAGCGGGGCCTTCGATGCCTTGACCCTGCGCGAAGTGGAGGCCTTCCTCACCGCGCCCCGCGCCTGGCAGGAGGCGCGAAAGCCGGGTTGAGGCCCGGCTGACGCAAGGTCAATTCCGGCATATTTCTGGGGATAAGCCGCGATTCGTGCAGCAGATTGCGCAGGATTGCTGCACGACACCACAAAATATGGTAGACCTACCGGAAAGCACCGCAAGCGGGGCGCCGCGCAAACAGGCTTGTCCACAGACTTGTCAGCCGCTTGCGTGAATCTCCCGGAACGGGCATCCAGTGACTTTCGCGCAGTGAGGCAAAGATGACCGAAATCACCCCCTTTCGCCCTACACCTGCCGTCGCACCGGCGCGCAGCGACGATGCGCTGGAGGCATTGCCCCACAATATCGAGGCCGAACAGCAGCTTCTGGGCGCGATCCTGACCAATAACGACGTATACGACCGGATCTCCAGTCTCGTGAAGGCGGATCATTTCTATGATCCGGTCCATTCGCGCATCTTCGAGATCGCCGCCGCGCGGATCCAGAAGAATGCGCTGGCCTCGCCGGTCACGCTCAAGGCCTTTCTGGAGGATGACCCGGGGCTGAAGGAACTGGGGGGGCCAGCCTATCTCGCACGGTTGGCCGGGGCGGCGATTTCCGCCTTTGCGGCACGCGACTACGGGCAGATGATCTATGATCTTGCCGTGCGCCGGGAACTGATCGCGCTCGGCCGCGACATTTCCGCCAAGGCCGCGAAGGTGAATGTCGAGAGCGAGCCCAAGGAGCAGATCGTCGAGGCCGAACAGCGGCTTTACAAACTCGGCGAGCAGGGCGTGGCGGAGCGCGGCTTCCAGTCCTTCCTGAAGGCCGTGACCGATGCCGTCAACGTCGCCAATGCCGCCTATCAGCGCGACGGCGGGCTGGCGGGGATTTCCACCGGGCTGACGGATCTGGACCGCAAGCTCGGCGGGCTGCACCCCTCGGACCTCCTGATCCTCGCCGGGCGTCCCTCGATGGGCAAGACCTCGCTGGCCACCAATATCGCCTTCAACATCGCCAAGGCCTATCGGCGCGGCCGGTTGCCCGACGGGTCGGAAGGCGCGGTCGAGGGCGGGGTTGTCGGGTTCTATTCACTGGAGATGAGCGCGGAACAACTGGCGGCACGGATCCTGTCGGAAGCCTCGGAAGTGCCTTCGGAACAGATCCGGCGCGGCGACATGACGGAAACCGAGTTCCGCCGCTTTGTCGATGCCGCAAAAAGCCTTGAGGCCTGCCCGCTTTACATCGACGACACGCCTGCCCTGCCGATTTCCCAGGTCGCCGCACGCGCGCGCAGGCTCAAGCGCACGCATGGACTCGACGTGCTGATGGTGGATTACCTCCAGTTGCTGAAGGGAACATCCAAGGAAAACCGCGTGCAGGAAGTGTCGGAGATCACCCAGGGGCTGAAGGCCATCGCGAAGGAGTTGAACATCCCGGTGATCGCACTCTCGCAATTGTCACGCCAGGTGGAAAACCGGGAGGACAAGCGCCCGCAACTGAGCGACCTGCGGGAATCGGGTTCCATCGAGCAGGACGCCGATGTGGTGATGTTCGTCTACCGGGACGAATACTACAAGGAACGCGAAAAACCGGGCGATCACGAGTTGGAAAAGATGGCCGCCTGGCAGTCGGTCATGGAACAGGTCCATGGCAAGGCCGAGGTCATCATCGGCAAGCAGCGCCACGGCCCCATCGGCTCGGTCGAACTCAGTTTCGAGGGCCGGTTCACCCGTTTTGGCAACCTTGCAAAACCCTGGCAGGACGGCGAGCGCTTCTGACCCTCCTGCCCCCGTTGACCCCGCGCGGGGGGGCTGTCTGCCCCCCATGGATTTGCGTGGCAAATCCTCCCCCCGAGGATATTTCCGGACAGAAAAAGGGGGCGGCGCGCTGGCCGGGATCAGTGTTCCTGTTCGCCCTCGAAGGCCACGGTGAAGTGGAAATCCGGGGCCACGTCGCGCAGGTGCAGGTCGGGCGGGATCACGCCGGGGCCGGCGGCAAAGACCGCTGACCCGAAATGCGGCTGCATCCGGCAGAGCCGTTCCATCCGGTCGCCGGTCAGTTCGGTGTAGAAGCGTTCATAATTTTCGGTCGCGCGCAATTCGGCGATCTTTTCGCGGTGGCAGCGGACCGAATGGTCATGCGCCGCGCGGATGTCCGGGTCGGCCAGCAGGCGGTCATATTCGGCCCGCAGGCGCGGGATCATGCGCTGGATCGACCGGTCCTCCGCGATGTTGTGATTCATGCGGAACCAGTAGTTCAGGCCCTGGTCGCGATCGACATGGTTGACGCGGCCCCGGTCGCGTTTCACGAGAAAGCTTTCGGCGGAGCGCACGGCGTAGTGGTTGAGCTGCACCCAGTCATAGCCGTAAGTTTCCACGCTGGAGCGCCAGCCATTGCGGAACATCGTGCGCGGCATTGCCTTGCCAGACCCGTTGAGCCATTTCACCCGGTCCCAGAGATCGGGGATCAGCCCCTTGGGCCGGTGGACGCCCAGTTTCTTGTAGATGTCGATGTTGCGGAACAGCGTCTTGAAACCCCAGGCCTGATGCGGCTTGCGGATCACCTCGGGCGCGCAGCGGGTGAACTGATCGAGGAGGAAGCGGTCCTCGTAGCCATGCATGTCAGCATTTCCGAAGAGCCGCCAGGTGAGCGAGATCATGTTGGCCTCCCCCATCGCGGCATAGAGCGCGGCAAGCGTGCCATCGCCGATGCGGATGTTGATGAATTCATCCACATCCATGCAGATGCCCCAGCCACAGTCCTGCATCACGGGTTCGGATTCAGCGGCCTGGAGGGCGGCATGCTGCGGTTTCAGCCCGCTGTCGCGGAAGGGGTTTTCGCGGTGCTGCACGATGCCCTTGTGCTGCAAGAGGTCCAGCATCGTATCGGTGCCGTCGGTGCAGTCATTGGTATAGATCAGGAAATCATCCACCCCGATGGCGCGGTGATAGGCCAGCCATTCGAGGATGAAGGGGCCTTCGTTCTTCATCGTCGTCACAATGGCGGTGCGTCCCCCGAGGACGGCGGATTTCGGGGCGGGTTTGGGTTTGGACACTGGCGGGCGGACGGGTTTGTGGGCAAAGGCCCGTTCGGACAAGGTCAGCAGGGCCTCGTTCTCCACCAGCGAGGTCTTGGGGGCAAGCTCGGAGGCAGCGCGCCCCGGCACCTTGATCGCCATGGCGCGGTAAAAGCCGATGGCGGGGCCGGGCTCGGGCCGGGCATAGGCGATGCGCAGCATCCGCCAGGTGTTCACCAGCCCTGCCTTTTGCGGTGCCACCGCCCATCGGATCACCGGTTTTCCCATGTCGAAAGGGGCGCAGATATGGTCGGCCATGCGCGCCTCCGCGCCCGCCCGCACCCGCCAGGGATAGACCCTGCGCCCCGCCAGCCAGACCACCCCGGAATTCGCCGCAGCGCACAGGTCGGGCGCGCACGGACCATCCCCCCGGGCGGCGAGATAGTCGCAAGGGTCCAGCGTCAGCACCGTGCGCGCCTCTGCCAGAAAGCGCCATTTCAGCGCCTCGTAGATCAACCCCTCGCCCAAGGGCGCGCGCCAGGGGTCGTTTGCGGGACTCTCCATCCGGTCCTTGCCGGGCGCATCTGGGGCGAGGATGGGGTGGTTTTCGGGGGGCATGCCGGGCTTGCCGACCGGGCCCGGGCAGTCAAGCAGCACAAGCCGGACATTCCCGCCCGCCCTCTGCGCGAGAAGGGCCGCCTCCAGTGCATCGGCAAATCCGGTGTCGGGCAGGCGGTTAACGAGGACAGCCCCGGTGATCCCGTGTTCCTCTGCGTGATAGGCGAGCCATTCGGCCACCTGAGGGGCACTTTCCTCCAACCGGAAGCCCAGCAGACAATCACGTCCGGCGAGGATCGGCAGTTCTGCCGTCCCGGGGGGCAGATCAAGCGTTCCCCCCTCCGCAAGCGCAATGCGCAGCGACGCGGAGGGCAGGTCGCCTGGTTCTGGCGCGGGCTCTGTCTGGAAGACGGCAAGGGTCGACCCCGACACCTCGCGCAGATCAAGCGGCAGGGCGCATCCCGTCCCGCCATCGGGGGCGAAGCTGCGCGGATGGCTGCCATTGCCGAAGAACGCCAGAACGCGATCCGGCGCGATACGCACACAATCGAGAAGCCGCCCGAGGCCGGGGGAAGAAAGATCCGACAACAGCAGGTTCCGCCGGATCACGGCCCCGCCCTGTGCCGGACCCCGGCGTCCGGTCTTTGCGCGTCCTGCCGCCGCCCTGCGCTGACCTGTCCCCATGATCCCTGCCCGAACTGCCCCGCCGGGGCGGTCTGTCGCCACCCTCGATCCGTCCGTGCCATATCACATGGCGGCCACAGGGACCAAGGCAACTTGCCCACAATTTGCGATATCCATTGGCAAATGAAAAGGAATTGGACAGATTGTCCGGATATTGTGGACAATGACGCCGACAAAAGGCGCGAGGTCGCCCGCAGCGCGACCGATGGGCAGGAGCAGCAGATGGCACGCGCGCGCGAGGTAGGCACGCTCTGGATCGGCGGGGGGTTGAGCTGGCTCGAAAAGCTCTGCCTCAAGTCTTTTGTAGACCGGGGCCAGAAGATCACGCTGTTTTCCTATGAGGACATTCCCAATGTGCCCGAGGGCGTGATCCGCCGCGACGGGCGCGAAATCTATGACACAGGCGATTTCATCAAATACGAAAAGAAGGACAGTTTCGCGCTGTTTGCCGATCTGTTCCGCATCCATATGCTGCGCGCCTGTCCGGGGATGATCTGGGTCGATACGGATGTCTATTGCCACCGGTCGATGACGTATGACGACGATCATGTGTTGGGGTTCGAACTGCCCGGAACTGACCGGGTGAACAACGCGGTTCTGGGCCTTCCCGCCGACAGCGCGATCCTTTCGGACATGCTTGCCTTCATGGAGGATCGCCACGCCATTCCGCCTTTTCTGAAGAAATCACTGCGGGCGGAGTATCGTGCGGCGGCCGCGGCGGGCCAGCCTGTCCATGTCAGCCAGCAGCCTTGGGGTGTCTGGGGGCCGCTGATGATCACGCATTTCGTCGCGGCCCATGGCTTGCAGGCCAAGGTGCAGCCCATCGACGCTTTCTATCCGGTCATCTTTCCCGACCGCCTGAAATTCCTGCGCCGGTCGGCGGTGGTGGAAAAGATGCTCACGCCCGCGACGACGGCGCTGCATCTCTGGGCCTCCAACAAGCGTGAACTTGGCCTGCGGCATGGCGGCCTGCCGCCCGAAGGCAGCTATCTGGCCGATCTTCTGGCCCGGCACGGTCTGCGGGCAGAGGATGCCCCGATCACCGGGCGCGGCAAGCGCGTGTTTGACGCGGGTCTTGTGGCGGGCATCGACCTGGCCAAGGCCCCGGTCATGGCGGACATTGGTGGCAATGCGCAATCGGTCGCACTGGCCGCCCATGGACGCTGGGCTTCGCAGATCGACCTGATCGACCTGGACCACAAGGGGCGCTGGCAGACGCAGCCCTCGGGCTGGGTCGCGCCCTACCGCGCGTTCCTGACCTCCCATGGCGTGCCCGAAAGCGCCATCCGGGTGGTGAACCGCACCGAGGATCTGCGGCCCGCACAGCTTGTCGCCAATCTGTCAGGCTTTGGCGATGTGAACCGGCTTGGCCCGATGGGGGCGCTGGTCGGGCCGCTGATTGCGCCCGGAACGCGGTTGGTCACCGACATCCGCAAGGGGTCCGGCGGGTTCCCGTGGTTCCGCAAACAGGGGGAGATGCGCGTCCTGTCCACACGGTCGGACAACGGGGTGGAGATTTCCCGCACGCTTGTCACCTTTCAGGGAGAGGCCGGAACGGCACCGCAGTCCCCCCCGGAGAAGACCGGTCCAGCCACGGCGCCCGATGCCGACACCTCCCCCCCGCCCCCCGATGAAAGCGGCCAGACCTGGGGCGAGATCGCCGAGGGGCTTGCCAGCGGCGGCGGCTGGACGCGGGAAAGCGCCGAACATTCCTTCCTCTATATCCCGCGCGGCGACACGCTGGTCGTGACCTTTGACAATCTCGACATCGCGATGACAAAGCGCGAGGATCGCCGCCCCTGGGGCTTCTCCTTCATCGAGAAACAGGGCTGGTCGATGCTGGGGGTCATGGCGCATGGCTGGACATGGTATCGCGACCCCTGGGTGGTGGATCAGTTCGACGATCTGGCGGCCTCGGGGTTTTTCGCGGGCTTCCGGCGGGTGGTCTTTTACGGCGCTTCGATGGGGGGCTATGCCGCCTGCGCCTTTTCGGCGGCCTGTCCGGGGGCCTCGGTCGTGGCGATTTCGCCGCAATCGACGCTGGACCGCAATCTGGTGCCGTTCGAGACCCGCTATCGCACCGCCTGGGGGCGCGATTTCACCGGGCATTACGGCGATGCCGCGCTGACCTCGGCGGCGGCAGCGCGGGTGACGATCCTTTATGACCCGTTCGAGCCGCTGGACGCGGGCCATGTCGAACGCTTCACCGCGCCGAATGTGCTGAAACTGCGCGCCTCGATGCTGGGGCACCGGCTGGGGTCCAGCCTGCAGCAGATGGGCGTTCTGGCCCCCATCACGCTTGGCGCGCTCAACGGCACCCTGACCGAAGCCGAGTTCTACCGCATCCTGCGGGCGCGCAAGACCTCCTCGCGCTATCAGAAGGAGTTGTTCCAGCGCGCCATCGCCAAAGGACATACCCAGCTTGCCCGCCGCATGGGGCGGTTCGTGCTGACACGCGGCAACAACCGCCATATCCGCAAGGAGCTTGCCGCACTCTGAGGCAGGCAGCCCCGGTCAGCGCATGGTGACCACGACCTTGCCCGTCGCCTTGCGGTGACGCAGCAGGTCCAGCGCCTCCCCGGCCCGGTCAAGCGGGAGGATATGGCTCACATGCGGGGTCAACCGCCCCGCCTCATACCATCGGGCCAGTTCCGACAGGCTGTCGCGCAGCACGCGGGGGGCGAATGTCCGGTATCCCCCCCAATAGAGCCCGATCACCGTCAGGTTCTTGACCAGCAGCAGGTTGGCCGGAATCTGCGGCACCTCACCCCCGGCAAAACCGATGGGGATCAGCCGGCCCTCGGGCCGCGTCGCGCGCAGCGCCTCCATGAAGGCGGGCCCGCCCACGGCATCATAGACCACATCGACGCCGCCCAAGGCCCTGAGCCTGTCGCGCAGGTCGGGGGCGTCGCTGTCGATCACATGATCCGCCCCGGCCTCCTGTGCCACCGCCAGCCGCGCCGTCCCGCGGGCCGAGGCGATCACCTCCGCCCCCATCAGCTTGCCGATCTCCACCGCTGTCAGCCCCACGCCCCCGGCAGCACCGAGAACCAGCAGCCGCTCCCCGGGCTGCAACCGCGCCCGATGCCCGAGCGCCAGATGGCTGGTGCCATAGGCGATCTGGAAGGCGGCCGCCGTCTCGAACGGCATCGCCTCCGGGATCGGCAGGCAGGCATCGGCGGGAAAGACCCCCGCCTCGGCCAGACCGCCCATCCCCGAATAGACCGCAACCCGCGCCCCGGGGGCGGGACTGCTGACCCCAGGCCCCTGCGCCTCCACCACCCCCGCAACCTCCATCCCCAGGGTGAAAGGCGGGGTCGGCCGTTCCTGATACCTGCCTTCGATCATCAGAAGGTCTGCAAAATTCAACCCGCAGGCATGGATGGCAAGCCGCACCTCCCCCGGTCCCGGATCCGGTTGCGGGCAATCCACCAGAGCGGGCGTCGCTCCGGCGGCGGCAATCTGAAACGCTCTCATCGACCCATCCTGACAGTTGCAAGCTGAACCGACCATGCAGCAGCTCCGGTTTGGGTTGCAAGTCATTGCATATTGCAACAAATTCCTCCGCATCTTTTCATTATGCTTTGCATTTTGAAAAACACCTAATTCGCGAGTTCGAGGCGTGAAAGGCATCTTTCACGAGTATGTCAGAGAAGGCCCTTCAGAACTGTACGAGCGTATAATTTGACCTGTCCAAATGGACAGGTTTTGACGGCGCCCATGGAAATGAAACATGAATTTGCGACGTTCGCCAACTTTGGCACGAAAATTGCTTCAATAGAGGCATGGGCAAATTGGTGCCCTGAAGGAAATGATCTGTGGAGTTTAAGATGAAGCACCCTGTTGATGCGCATGTAGGCAAACGTATTCGTCATCGTCGCTGGATGGTCGGAATGACCCAGCAACACCTTGCAGATCGCGTAGGGATCAAATTTCAGCAAATCCAGAAATACGAAACCGGCATGAATCGCGTTTCCGCCTCGCGGTTGTGGGAAATCGCCGACGCATTGGAAGTGTCGATTTCCTTCTTCTTCGAAGGTCTGGACAACGCCCGCGAGGCGCAGGCCGCTGTCGAGGGCGACATGCTGGCAGACAAGGAGGCTCTGGAACTCGTGCGGTCCTATTATGCGATCCCCGAGGCGCAGCGCCGCCGCCTGTTCGATCTCGCCCGCGTGCTGAGCGACGCCGCCTGACGCGGCACACCCGACAACCATCCAGCTTGACCGGCGCACAGCAAGCCTGTAGCGCCGGTCTTTCATTGCAGGGGGCGGACAATGCGGCTGAGCGAGGCAGAACAGGCGGATCTGAGGGCGGTTGCGGCAGAACTTGCCGATGCCGCGCGGCGCGAGACTCTGGCGCATTTCCGCAGCGCAGGACTTGGCGCGGAAACCAAGGAAACCGACCGTTTCGACCCTGTCACAATCGCCGACCGCGCCTCCGAGACCGCGATGCGCGCCATCCTCGCCCGCCGCCGCCCGCATGACGGGATTCTGGGCGAGGAATTCGGGCCCGTCGTGGGAAGCTCGGGGCTGACCTGGGTTCTCGATCCGATCGACGGCACGCGGGGCTATCTTTCAGGCACACCGACCTGGGGCGTGCTGATTTCAGTCGCCGATGACAGCGGGCCGGTCTATGGGCTCATCGACCAGCCCTATATCGGCGAACGGTTCGAGGGCGGTTTTGGCAGGGCAGAAGTCAACGGCCCGATGGGGCGCAAGCCGCTGAAGACCCGCGCGCCGCGTCCCTTGTCCGAGGCGATCCTGTTCACGACCTTTCCCGAGGTCGGCTCCGCCGAGGAAGGCGCTGCGTTCCGAAGGGTGGCACCCCGGGCGCGGCTCGTGCGCTATGGCACCGATTGCTATGCCTATGCGCTGATCGCGGCGGGACAGATCGACCTCGTGATCGAAGCCGGGCTTCAGGCCTATGACGTTCAGGCCCCCATCGCGGTGATCGAGGCCGCAGGCGGAATGGTCACTGACTGGCAAGGACGCCCCTGCCCGCAGGGCGGGCGCGTGTTGGCAGCGGCCAATCCTGCGATCCATGCCGAGGCGCTCGCGCTGCTCAACGCAGTGTGACCCGGCGCGGCTCGGGCGAGTCTGGTATGGCAGTTGCGGCCTTCCCTTGCTAGGGTTCGGGCGAGCGCATGAAACAATGGAGACTGCCCATGAAGATCCGCTATCTGCACACCATGGTCCGGGTTCTCGACCTTGATAAATCCATGGCCTTCTACAAACTGCTGGGGCTGGAAGAGACGCGCCGGATCGACAACGAGGCGGCGCGCTTTTCGCTGATCTTCCTTGCCCCGCCCGGCCAGTCCGAATGCCCGGTCGAACTGACCCATAACTGGGATGGTGATGACGGCCTGCCCTCCGACAGCCGCCATTTCGGCCATCTCGCCTATGAGGTCGAGAATATCTACGAGATGTGCGCGCATCTGGAGGCGAACGGCGTCACCATCAACCGCCCCCCGCGGGATGGCAGGATGGCCTTCGTGCGCAGCCCCGACAATGTCTCGGTCGAACTCCTGCAGATGGGCCCGGCACTGGAACCGGCGGAACCCTGGAAAAGCGCGCCCTCGATTGGTCATTGGTAAGGGCGGGCATTGGTAAGGGCGGACAACGCCCAGACCCGGCAAACCACCCCCCCCCATTTTTCTGTCCGGAAATATCCTCGGGGGGAGGATTTGCCCCGCAAATCCGTGGGGGGCAGACAGCCCCCCTTGCCACATGGGCCCGACGCGGCCCCACCGGATTTCGAAAGGGAAGCCGACCCCGGTCAGAAGGTGGATCTGACACCGAAGGACACACCAAGACTGCGCGCATCGTTGAGGATGTAATCCGACCGCGTCCGTGTCGCAGTTATGTCGAGCGTCGGGGCAAAGCCCATGTAGTCCAGCCGCTCGAAGACCAGCCCCAGCCGCGCGCCGACCTGCACATCGTCCCGCCCTGCCGGAAACGCCGCGGTTGCCCCGTAACGCCGCAGCGCAACCGATGCACCGGCATTGAGGCCGATACCCCGGATCGGGCTTGCCCTTTGCCAGTCCAGTTGCGCGCTCAGCGCCAGATGATCCACCCGGGCATTGGCCGATTGCGTATCCCGCAGCCCAAGTGTCAGGCTGATCAGGTCGCCGTTTTCCTGCATCCGGATGGCCGTGCCCGAGACGGACAGGATGTCGGCCCCGAAGCTCGCATCGTCACGCCGCCACTGGCGTTCTGCGCCAAGTTTGAGCGCAAGCCCCATGCGGGGGGTCAGGGCATATTCCGCCCCGCCCTCCAGCCGCAGATAGTCGGCCAGATCGCGCCCGCCGGACCAACTGTGCCCCGCCGCCGCGCCAAAGGTCCAGACAAGCGGTGCTGCGCCGGGGCGGAACCGATGTGCAAGACCCGCCTCGACCAGCGCATAGTCATAGTCGCCCCCCCGCGCGTCCGGGGCCTGCACCTTTGCCTCTGAACTCAATGACACCTTGCGCCCGACAAGCCGCAGGGTCGCCTCGCTGCGGGCTTTCGGCGTTTCGGACAGTCGCCAGCCGAAAGCGGCCCCGACGGTCGCCTCCATCCCCGACAGGGCGCGGGTCGCCCCGGCAAGCTGGAAGGGCTCGCCAAAGATCAGGATGGTGTCGTGATGCGTCCCGTTGTTCACGTTGGAGGAGGGCGCAACCGACAGGCTGAACTGCATCGACAGCGGCGAGGTCCGGCTGACGGCACGGTGATTGGCCCGCGCCATGGACCGCAGCCGCGCATCAGGGGCCACCTGCCCGGCGCGGCGCAGCCAGATCTTCGCCTGCTGATGCCGCCCGTCCATCGTCAACGCCTGCGCGGTCAGGGTTGCGGCTTCATAGCGGTGGATGTCGTCGGGGGCCGCTTTCCACGCGGTGCGGCCCGCCTCGGCAGCGGCCTGCGGATTGCCCAGTTGCGCCTCGGCCGAACTCAGCACCAGCAGCGCCAGAACATCCTGCGGATCCGCCTGCAACAGCCCGAGCGCCACATGCCGCGCCAGCCCCGCCTGCCCCCGCTGCGCCGCCCGCCGCGCGATTTCGCGGGCCTCGGGCAGCGAGACGGTCACACTCTGGTCTTTCGCCGCCTCTGCCACGGCTGGCCCGGACTGCCCGAGAAAGGTCAGTGCCAGAACAGCCGCAGGAATCAGCCGATGCAGCGGCATGCTGTCACGGACAGAGCTGGTCTGCCGGACCGGTGCATCTGGGCAGAACGAACAGGCCATGCTCGATCGTGGCCGTGTCGCCCGGAAGCGGTCGGAATACCAGCGCACCTGCCACATCCGAGGCGTTGGTTCCGGCAAAAATGCCGCCATAATTTCCGACTGATGCATTGCTGGGGTTGCGCACAGTGCCGGCAAAGGCCCCATCTGACGTGATCGGAGCCGTCCAGAGCACAACCGAATCCAGCGGCGTGTTGGTCCGGACCGCCATGCGGTTGTCGATGCCGCCGCTAACTTCAAGGTTGGTTTCATTGAAATCGGCATTGAGCAGGATTCGTCCGGTGATCCGATCCGACAGGCGGGCATCCAGATCCCCTCCCACGCCGCCAGGAACGATCTCACCAGAGTTCAAGACGCCGACATAGCTGCCAGTATAGCTTGCAAGACCCGTGGTGGGCATCGTGAACCCGTCCACACGATAATATTGCCCACCGCCGAAATACGTCTGGAACTGTCCACCGTCGGCCACGGTGGCACCGGTGACAACTCCGCTGTCCGAGGTTTTCACGAGAGCGAGGAATTTCCGTTGGGTATTGGCTTCCTGCAAGGTGAAGGCTTGATAGCCGCTCAGGTCCAGCGTGTTGTCGCGCACATAGTCTGCGGCGACAGGTGAGCCGTCCAGCGATGCGAGATTGATCTTCAGGGTGCCCGCAGCGCGGTCATAGGCTGCCGAGCGCAAATGCTGGGCCACGATCGGCGGAGCGCTGACCTTGATTTCTTCCTTGGGAATGTCCACACCAATTTCTGATGGCGGCGGCACATTCGGGATTTCTTCCGGCGGCGGGGCAGGCGGCGCGGGGTTGAACGGATTCCCACTGCAGGAAACAAGCGCGATCAGCGCAAGAGGCGCAGCAAATTTGACTGACATTGGACCTGCTCGGGTTATGTTTGTTTTGTCTGCAAAGGTGCCAATCCATCACGCTTCTGTCAATCAATCCAAGGGGTTTCGCGCCGTTCCTGATGCAAGAATGTCGCGAGGCAGGCAGCAACGCGCTGCATGTCGCGCAAATGCCGCCATTCTGCCATAGATGTTGCGTCACGACCGCAAAGCGATTACCCCTGTCGGACCGGGAAACGGGGGGTGACATGCAGACCTATCTCGACGCTTTGCGGCAGATCCTGGCCGAAGGTGTCCGGTCCTCGGACCGCACCGGCACCGGCACGATCAGCCATTTCGGGATGCAGATGCGCTATGATCTGGCG
The DNA here is from genome assembly GCA_046295215.1 of Pseudorhodobacter sp. GTDB lineage: Bacteria > Pseudomonadota > Alphaproteobacteria > Rhodobacterales > Rhodobacteraceae > Szabonella. Next base: position 12,781 of record JBKBNP010000025.1, read on the forward strand.
GCAGGCTTTCCACTGGTCACGACGAAAAAGGTGCATCTGAAATCCATCCTCCACGAATTGCTGTGGTTTCTCGCAGGCGATACGAACATCGGCTATCTCAAGGCCAATGGCGTGAAGATCTGGGATGAATGGGCGGATGCGAACGGTGATCTCGGCCCGGTCTATGGCGCGCAATGGCGGCGGTTTCCATCGGTCGAGCCGGGGGAAAACGGCCCGGTGATCGGGTCGGTGGACCAGATCGCCAAATTGCTGGACATGATCCGCAAAAGCCCCGACAGCCGCCGCCTGATCGTCTCCGCCTGGAACCCGGGCGAGGTGGACCGCATGGCCCTGCCGCCCTGCCACACGCTCTGGCAGGTGCGGATCCTCGGTGGCAAGCTGCATCTGCAACTCTACCAGCGGTCGGCGGACATGTTTCTTGGCGTGCCGTTCAACATCGCCTCCTATGCGCTGCTGGCACAGATGCTGGCGCAGGTGACGGGCTACGGGCTGGGCCATTTCGTTCATTCCATTGGCGACGCACATATCTATTCCAACCACATGGATCAGGTGGCCGAACAGCTTTCCCGCGCGCCGCGGCCCTTGCCGGTGATGCGCCTCAATCCGGATGTGACCGACCTTTTCGCCTTCCGCTATGAGGATTTCACGCTCGAAAGCTATGACCCCCACCCGGCCATCCGCGCGCCGGTGGCTGTCTGATGCTGACGCTCATCGCGGGGCGCGCGCGCAACGGAGCCATCGGCAAGGCGGGTATGATCCCCTGGCACGCGCCCGAGGATCTGGCCTTCTTTCAGCGCGAAACCACCGGGGGCGCGATCATCATGGGGCGGCGGACCTGGGAAAGCCTGCCGAAAAAGCCGCTTCCACGCCGGTTGAACCTCATCGTCACCTCGCAGCCGATGAACGAGGAGGGCGCGGAGTTCCTGCCGCTTTCCGACGCGATCCCGAAGGCGCAGGCCGCCGGTCACGCCCGGATCTACGGCATCGGGGGGGAAGGCATCTATCGCGCCTTCCTGCCGCTTGCGGACCGGCTCTTGCTGACCGAGGTCGATCTGGAGGTGGAGGGCGCCGATGCCTTCTTTCCGGATTTCTGCCCGAACGAGTGGCACCTGGCGCATCGGATGGTGCTGCGCGCGGAAGGTCCGGCCTGCAGGCTCGACGAATGGCTCCGCCGCCGCTAACCCCGATTCGCGGGAACCGGAAATCATGAACTTGGTTGGTGCCCTGCTGGTCGCATCACGGATTGGCGCTATCCTCGATGCAGGCAACCGGAGGTCCGCAGATGTCATTGGTCATTCTTTATCTCTCCACCGCTATCGTGTTCCTCGCGCTGGACGCGGTGATGCTGAGCCAGCATATGGGCCCGCTCTTTCGTCGCCACCTCGGCGCGCAACTGCTGGAGGAGCTTCGCTGGGGACCGGCGGTTGCCTTCTATCTGGCCTATGTCGCGGGTCTGATCTGGCTCGTCTCGCTGCCCGCCCTGCGGGAGGGCGCGCCGCTTCAGGCCCTGATCGGCGGGGCGGTGGTGGGGGCGATGGCTTACGGCACCTATGAATTCACCTCCTACGCCGTGATGCGCGACTGGCATTGGCAGATGGTCGCCACGGATCTGGCCTGGGGCACGGTGCTGACCGGGTTTTCGGCATGGGCCGGGGTGGCCATCACCCGCGCGCTGACCGCGTGACTTTCGGTCCCGCATGCCCTAGACAGGCGGCAACCAACAGGAGACATCCATGACCCTGACCGTTTACGGCATCCCGACCTGCGACACCTGCAAAAAGGCTTTGAAATCATTGCAACAAGCGGGCCATGACGCCACCCTGCGCGACATCCGCAAAGATCCGCTTTCAGAGGCGGAGATTGCGGAATTCGTGCTGGAATTCGGGGATCAGATCATCAACCGGCAATCTACCACTTGGCGCGGGGCCTCCGACTGGCTGCGCGCCAGCGAGGCGGACGCACAGCTCCGATCCGAACCGACCCTGATGAAGCGTCCGGTCATCCGGTCCGGGGCTGGCCTTACATTGGGCTGGGGGCCGGAAGTGCAGGAGAAACTGCTCCAGGCCTCGATGTGACAAAAGGCCCGTCTCATCGGACAGGCCCTTTGAAAACGCCATGCCGGAAGGATCAGAGCAGCCGCAGATCGCCCGCTGACTGCTTTCCGTCGCGCCCGGACTGCAACTCGAAGCCGATCTTCTGATTGTCGCTGAGCCCGGTCAACCCGGCCCGTTCGACCGCGGAGATATGCACGAACACGTCCTTGCCGCCATCATCGGGGGCAATGAAACCGTAGCCTTTGGTAGCGTTGAACCACTTCACGGTGCCTGTCGGCATGCCGTTTCTCCTCTGTCTGTCCTCCCGGGGCGACATGCCGCGGGCCGTGCTGCCAGGTCTTCCAGTCGTCCGGCTGCCGGGCAGTCAGGATCAGGTCGGAAAGGCTGTCGTCACGGCCGAAAGCATGCCAAATCGCAGACAAAAATCAAGAACCTTGTGTTTGCCGACCGAGTCTCCGCCGGATGATCCTGTCGAGAGACAGCGCCCCGCCCCCCATCGCCACCAGGATCAAGAGCAAAAGAACCCACAAACTGCGCTGATCGATGATCAGCGCCCCCGAGGCCCGATCAAACCAGGCGCCGAGGTCATCGCCGCCCACGCCGTGCCCCGTCACATCGACGAACGACTGCACCAGCACGAAGCCGATCATGCCAAGCGCCGCCAGCCGCGTTGCAAGGCCGATCACGATCAGCAACGGCAGGATGAACTCTGCCCAGGTGCCCGCAAAGACCACCAAAGCATGCAGCAAGGTGAAACGGCTGAAGTCATAGCCAAAGGCTTCGGCACTTCGGGGAAAGATCTGGATATAGGCCCCGTCGGAGAGCCCCAGCGCGCCAGACCCGAGCTTGGTCTGCGCCGAGGCCCAGAAATAGACCAGCAGAACCCCGGCAAAGACGATCCGTGCCAGCAAGGGCAAAACAACCGGTGCCGCACGGTCGAGCCCCTCGACAGCCCTGCCCGCAATCTTCAGAACAATCTCCATTTCACTCCTCCCGAATATCCAGCAACCCGCCCCCAGCCAGCAGGGTGCCAAGGCAAGCCCCGAGATCGACCTCCGTGCCCGCTGCGTCCAGCGCCATGCTGACAGATGCGCCCCGAAGGCAATGATCCAGAAACACCGCCATGTCCCCCGGAATGACCTTCGGCTCCGCGTCGAATCCGGGGCGCAGGACCAGCACGGCCTCGGCCCGCACGTCGCTCGGGGGCATGGTGCCGCGCAGATTGGCTGACCAGATCGCCTGAACCGGCCAGTCCGACCGCAGCAACCGAACCGCCGGAGCAACCACAAGCCGCCCGGCCAGAAGCGCAGCCGGGTCCAGCCCGGCCAGACGCGAGCGCGCGATCGGCACCGCATCCGCCGCATGATGGCTTTCCCGCAGGAGTTGCTCCAGCCGCGCCACATCGGCAAGCCAGGGCAGATGCGCGAGCGGCGGGAATCCGGCGATGAAATCCGGAAAGGCGGCGCCGTAGACCATCATCAGGCCCGAGCGCGGCGGATGCGCCCGCAGAAAGGGCACGGCAAGGGCCGTGAAATACGCGTCTCCCAGAAGGCGCTGCACGGCGGGAAAGGCCGCGCGCAAGGCTTCGGTCAGGGAGGCCGCGACATTGTTGCGATAGACATCGAACCGCCGCCCCGCCGGCCTGCCACCCGGCCCCCGCAACTCTGCCGGTGGTGGCAGCGCAGGGTCAAGCAGCGCCCGGACAAAACCGGCCTCCCCGGTCATGCAACCGACTCCAGAATTGCTGCCGCCCGCCCGGCTTCTGCGGCCAGAACCGGCCAGTCCGGCACATCATTATCCCATTCGATCAGAACCGGCCGCGGCCCCGCCGCAGCCATGACCCCGGCAAAGAGACGCCAGACCGGATCGGCCACTTCCGTTCCATGACTGTCGATCAGCAGCCGCGCGCCGGTGTCGTCGGCATCCTCGGCATGGCCCCCCAGATGGATCTCGCCCACGAACTCCATCGGAAAGGCCGCAAGGTAATCGCGGGCCGAAAACCCGAGGTTCACCGCCGAAACCTCCACATTGTTGACATCGAGCAAGAGCCCGCACCCCGTCCGCGCAGCAAGCGCGCGCAGAAACTCGACCTCCGGCATCGTGCTGTCCGCGAAAGCCAGATAGGAAGATGGATTTTCCAGCAGCATCCGCCGTCCCAGCACGTCCTGCACCCGGTCGATATGCCCTGCAACCCGCGTCAGCGTCGCTTCCGTATAGGGCAGCGGCAGGAGATCGTTCAGAAAGGCCCCGTCATGCGTCGACCAGGCCAGATGTTCGGAAAAGCTTGCCGGTTGCAGCCAGTCGCAAAGCCTCTTCAACCGCGCCAGATGTTCGGCATCCGGCGGCGCCGCCCCGCCTATGGACAGGCCCACCCCATGCACCGAAATCGCAAACCGTTCGGCCAAATGACGCAATTGCGCCAGCGGGCGTCCGCCGTCGCCCATGTAATTCTCGGCATGGATCTCCAGCCATTTCACCGGGCCGGGGGCGTTCAGCAGATCCGTGAAATGTTGCGGCTTGTAGCCGACACCGGCTGCCGCAGGCAGGTGCTGCGAGGCATTGTCGAACATTATCCGCTCCTCGTTTTCGCCTTGTCTGGTAATCGGACCGGGATGCGGGGGGCAGACAATGCCCCCCGTTCCGATGGCTCAGCCCTGTGGCAGGTCGCGCTCCTGCGCCTCGAGACTGCCCATCCGGCCATCGGGCAGTTCCATCGTGGTGCAACTGCCTGCCGGCACCAGGGTCCAGGCATTGCCCTGATAGTCGACCTTGGAAGTTCCCGCGCAGGTCGTGCCCGGCCCCGCCGCGCAATCGTTCTGCCCCGCCAGCGACACGCCAAAGCATTTTTCCTTTTCCTGCGCTGCGGCAGGTCCGCCATGCACCGCAAGCGCCGTTGCGAGGGCACCCGCGGCCACGAGGATCTTCGTGTGATTGGACATGCTGTTCTCCCTTTTTCCAATGTCATCCTGTCCCGCCCGTTGCGGGATGACAGAAGGCTAGGCAATCGGGGACGGATTGCGCCAATCACGGCTGCGTGCTGCACATTGCGGCGAGGGCTGTAACAAATCCCGCTTCGTCGCCACGCCCGGATCGGACAAGGAAAATGCGTCGGAGAACCGACGCATTGTCTTTTGTTTCAACTTCTTGGGTTCAGAGCAGGTCGGGCGGGGTCGCCTCGATGGCAAGCTGTGGAACCACGGATTCAAGGCTCTGCGTTTCGGTCCGTGTTTCACCCAGACGACGGACTGAAACACTCCGCTCCTCGACCTCGCGCATCCCCAGGGCAAGGATCACCGGAACCTTTCCCATGGAATGCTCGCGCACCTTGTAGTTGATCTTCTCGTTGCGCAGGTCAAGTTCCGCCCGGACACCGGCATTGATAAGTGCCGTCGCGACCTCCTCGGCGTAATCATCGGCATCCGACACGATGGAGGCCACCACCACCTGACGCGGCGCCAGCCAGAAGGGCAGCTTGCCCGCGTGGTTTTCGATCAGGATGCCGATGAACCGCTCGAAACTGCCCAATGTCGCGCGGTGCAGCATCACGGGGCGATGTTTCAACCCGTCCTCGCCGATGTAGCTGGCGTCCAGCCGTTCGGGCAGCACGAAATCCACCTGATGCGTGCCGCATTGCCAGTCGCGCCCGATGGCATCGGTCAGCACGAATTCCAGCTTCGGCCCGTAGAAGGCGCCTTCACCGGGATTGGTGACAAAGTCGCAGCCCGCCGCCCGCGTGGCATTGGCCAGCGCCGCCTCGGCCTTGTCCCAGACTTCGTCGGACCCGGCGCGCTTGTCCGGGCGGGTGGAGAATTTGACCTTGAACTCGGTGAAGCCCAGATCGCGATAGACCGCCGACAGGAACTCGATGAACCGCTTGGTTTCACCCTCGATCTGGTCCTCGCGGCAGAAGATATGCCCGTCATCCTGCGTGAAGCCGCGCACCCGCATGATGCCATGCAGCGCCCCCGAGGGTTCATAGCGGTTGCACGACCCGAATTCCGCCATGCGCAGTGGCAGGTCACGATACGACTTCAGCCCGACATTGAAGATCTGCACATGGCAGGGGCAGTTCATCGGCTTCAGGGCATTGACCGTCTTGGTCTTGGCATGTTCCTCCTCGACCTCCACGATGAACATGTTTTCCTGATAATTGGCCCAGTGGCCCGACTTTTCCCACAGGACGCGATTGACCACCTGCGGCGTGTTGACCTCGACATAGCCACCCCGGCGCTGCTGGCGGCGCATGTAATCCTGCAAGGTGGTGTAGATGGTCCAGCCATTCGGGTGCCAGAACACCTGCCCCGGCGCCTCCTCCTGCATATGGAACAGGCCCATCTCGCGGCCCAGCTTGCGGTGGTCGCGCTTGGCGGCCTCCTCCAGCATGGTCATATGCGCCTTGAGATCGTCGCGGTTGCGGAAGGCCACGCCATAGATGCGTTGCAGCATCGGGCGCGTGCTGTCGCCCAGCCAGTAGGCCCCCGCCACATGGGTCAGCTTGAAAGCGTCGGCAGGCAGTTGCCCGGTGTGTTGCAGATGCGGCCCCCGGCACAGATCCTGCCAGTCCCCATGCCAATACATGCGGATGTCCTCGCCTTCCGGAATCCGGTCCAGAAGTTCGATTTTGTAAGGTTCACCTCGGGATTCGTAGTATTCGCGGGTCTTTTCGCGGCTCCACAGTTCGGTTTTCACAGGGTCGCGGGCATTGATGATCTGCTTCATCCGCGCCTCGATCTGGCCGAGATCCTCGGGCGTGAAAGGCTCGGCGCGGTCGAAATCGTAAAACCAGCCATGGTCGCGCACCGGGCCGATGGTCACTTTCACATCTGGCCAGATGTCCTGCACCGCGCGCGCCATGACATGGGCAAGATCGTGGCGGATCAGTTCCAGCGCCGCCGCGTCATCCGCCAGCGTGTTCAGTGCGATGGTCGCGTCAGAAGGGATCGGCCATTGCAGATCCCAATGCGTGCCATTGACCTGCGCCGAAATCGCCTTCTTCGCAAGGCTCACGGCAATCGAGGCGGCAACTTCGGCCGGAGTCACCCCGGCAGGGAAAGTCCGTACATTGCCATCGGGAAAGGTCAGGGAAATCTGGCGTTGGTCAAGGCTCATCGGCCATGCTCCTCGTCGTTCTGGCGCCCACGGAACGCCCGGTTGCGGGTTATCTGGCGTTTCTGTGGACCGGGGCGCGGGCGCGGTCAAGCGTCCGTGCGGAAAATCCTGCAACTGCGACCTGCCGGCCAATCCTGACCATGGCTCAAGGCCCGCACCCCCGGCTTGCCACATGTGGGGACAACGCGGCGTGGGCCGACAGAACGCCTGTCGTTCCGGATTTTCGCTGTGAAAAGGCATCCCCGGCGCATGGGCCACCGACGACCGCGCGGAAAGTCCCCGTTCTGCCCCGCAAAGGGATTGCAGCCGATCAGACGCCCGTCACGAAGCGCCCCGAGGGCGATATCGTGAAAATCTCGCATCCCGTCGCCGTCACGCCAACCGAATGTTCGAACTGCGCCGACAGCGACTTGTCGCGCGTCACCGCCGTCCAGTCATCGGCCAGAACCTTGGTTTCGGGGCGGCCGAGGTTCACCATCGGTTCAATGGTGAAGAACATGCCTTCCTCCAGCACCGCCCCCGTGCCAGGGCGCCCGTAATGCAGCACATTGGGCGGCGCGTGGAACACCCGGCCCAGCCCATGACCGCAGAAATCGCGCACCACACTCATGCGCTGCGATTCCACATAGGCCTGGATCGCGGCCCCGATGTCGCCGAAGCTGTTGCCGGGGCGGACCGTTTCGATGCCGCGCATCAGGGCGTCATGCGTGACTTCAATCAGGCGCGCGGCGCGGCGCGGCGCGGTGCCTGCGACATACATCCGGCTGGTATCGCCGAACCAGCCATCCTTGATGACGGTCACATCGATGTTGAGAATATCGCCATCCTTGACGACCTTGCCGCCCGGAATGCCGTGACAGACTACATGGTTGACCGAGATGCAGGAGGCGTGCTGATAGCCCTTGTAGCCGATGGTTGCCGAAACCACGCCACGCCGCGTCACCTCGGCGGTGATGAAATCGTCGAGCGCGCCGGTGGTGACCCCCGGAACGACCAGGGCCCCCACCGCATCAAGGATTTCCGCAGCAACCCGGCCCGCTTCCCGCATACCCGCGAAATCCGCATCCTCATGGATACGGATACCGTCCTTCGTGATCCGTCCGCGCGTGTCGTCCACCGGTCTGTCCTGTCGATCTTTCTTGTGCCCCTAGATAATCCGCCCTGCCCCAAATGGCCAGAGGGGCGGTTTGGCATTTGAATGAGGGCTCTCGCGGTCCTATACCTTCGGATGAAAACGCAAGGAATGCCCATGATGCCCAATCCCACCGCTGCCATGCTGGTCATTGGCGATGAAATCCTTTCGGGCCGGACGCGCGACGGCAATACCCATTTCCTTGCCGGGGAATTGACGCGCGCAGGCATCACGCTTGCCGAGGCCCGCGTCGTGCCGGATGAGCCCGACCGCATCATCGCCGCTGTCAACGCGCTGCGCGCGGCCCATGACACGGTGTTCACCTCGGGCGGGATCGGGCCGACGCATGACGACATCACCGCCGATGCGGTCGCGGCGGCCTTTGGCGTGGGCATCAGCCACCGTGCCGATGCGATGGCGCTGTTGCGCGCGCATTACGACCGGCAGGGCATGGAGTTCAACGAGGCCCGGCAGCGCATGGCGCGTATCCCCGACGGGGCGCGGCTGATCGACAATCCGGTGTCGATTGCGCCGGGGTTCAGCCTTGGCAATGTGCATGTCATGGCCGGTGTGCCGAATGTGTTTCAGGCCATGGTCGCCTCGGTTCTGCCGACATTGACGGGGGGCGCGCCGCTGCTCAGCCAGTCGCTGCGCGTTTTGCGCGGCGAGGGAGAGGTGGCGGCCCCCTTCGGCGCGCTGGCGGCAGAGTTTCCCGACCTCTCGATGGGCTCCTATCCGTTTCAGGCCAATGGCGCGCACGGCACGAATCTTGTGATCCGGGGCACGGACGGGGCGCGGGTCGATGCGGCGATGACGCGGCTTGCGGCGCTGTTCGGGGAATGACGCCGCAGGCGCTCTATGATCTGCTGGAAGCCACCTGGCCCCCGGCCTTTCGCCACCGGGTCGGTCCCTGGGCGATCCGCGAGGGCCAGGGCGGCGGGCAGCGGGTGTCGGCGGCGACCGCCGAGGAAGGCTGGGTGCCGGAGGATCTTGCGCTAGCCGAACATGCAATGGAGGCGCTTGGCCAGCCAGCGCTTTTCATGGTGCGGGCGGGGGACGATGCGCTGGACGCTGCACTGGCCGCGCGCGGCTATGCCGTGAAAGATCCGGTTGTGGCCTATCTGGGGCAAACGGCGGGGCTGGCCGACCCCGCGCCTGCGCCCATGGCGGCCTTTGTCCATTGGCCGCCTCTTGGCATCGCCCGCGACATCTGGGCCGAGGCCGGGATCGGCCCGGCGCGGGTGGCGGTGATGGAGCGGGTGCGGGCCGCAAAATGTGCCATTCTGGGGCGACAGAATGACCGGGCCTCGGGCGTGGCCTTTGTCGCGCTGCATGAGGGCGTGGCGATGCTGCATGCGCTGGAAGTGGTTCCCGCGCAACGTCGGCAGGGTTCCGCCAACCAGATCGTGCGGGCCGCCGCAGCCTGGGCACTCGATCATGGGGCAGACCGGGTCGCGCTGGTTGTGACAGAGGCCAACATTCCCGCCCGCAGGCTCTATGCTTCCCTCGGGATGGAGCTTGTGGGACAGTATCATTACCGGGTGAGACAGGAACGGGCAGGGCCGCAGGCGTGACGCAGGGCATTGCAGGGCGAGGAAATCTGCGACCATGCGCAGTTTGCTGTCTGCTGTGGATGCTCGCGACCCCAATGGCCGCCCCTGCGGCGGCGCTGACGCCGATCCTGCCGGAAACCGCCGTCGAGACAGGCGTGGCGGTGGACAGTTTCGCAAGCTATGCCCTGCCGATGGGCGCATGGCGCGACGGTGCCGTGCCCAATCTGCCGCTCGAAGGCCGGATCATCCGTCGTGCCTGGAAGATCGACGGTGCGACAGCAGGAACACTGGCCCTGCTGGCACCGCTGCGCGACCAGTTGCGCGCGGACGGTTTCACGCTTGCCTTCGAATGTGCCACCGCCGCTTGCGGCGGCTTCGATTTCCGCTTTGCGACCGAGGTGTTGCCTGAACCCGACATGCATGTCGATCTCGGCGATTTCCGGTTCGTTGCGGCAACGCGGGGCGATGGCGAGGCGGTCACGCTGCTGGTCAGCCGGTCCGCACGGGCGGGCCATGTGCAGATGATCCATGTCGATCCCGCCACCAGCCTGCAAGACCGGGCGTCCCTTCCCGTCCCTGATCTGACAGAGGCATCCCAAACAAGCGTTGCGACCACACTTTCCACCGCCGGTAGGATCGACCAGCCACTGACATTGCAGCCCTCTGGGGTCGCGGCAAACATGGGAACCTTGCTGGAGGCAGGCGGTAGCATTGTTCTCGACGGGCTCGAATTTCCGTCCGGCGAGGCGAGACTTCTGGAGAACGCCTATCCCGTTCTGGCCTCGCTTGCCACCTGGATGAAGGCAGACCCGGACCGCCGGATCACGCTTGTCGGGCATACCGATGCCTCGGGCGGGTTGGAGACGAATATCTCGCTGTCCAGACGCCGCGCCGAAGCGGTGCGCCAGCGCCTGATCGAGCGCCACGCGATCGAACCCGCGCGGATCGAGGCGCAAGGGGTGGGATACCTCGCCCCCCGCGACAGCAACCGGACCGAAGAAGGCCGCACCAGAAACCGAAGGGTCGAGGCCATCGTGACCTCGACCCGCTGAGCGGCCGGGAGGGAAAACCGGCCGGATCAGACTTTCGGTTTCCCGAGAGGCGGACCTACCAGTTGTCCGGCCCCCTGTCGGAATAGCGTCGTGCCAGAAAGTCGATGAAGGCCCGCACCTTGGGCTGGGTGAACCGCCCCGGCGGATAGACCGCATAAATGCCGAGCGTTTCCACCGGCAGGCCCGGGATCGCCTCTTCAACCAGCCCTTCCTTCATCGCCTCGCCGTAAAGGAACGAGGGAAGATAGGCGATGCCCAGTCCCGAGATGGCGGCGTTGAGCAGGGATTGTCCGTCATTCACCGTGAGCCAGCCCGCCGTGCGCACCTGCCGTTTTTCGCCCGAAGGTGCCGGGATCTTCCAGACATTGCCGCTGGCCTGGTTGGAATAGTGCAGCAGTTTGTGTTCGTTCAGATCGTCGATCTTCAAAGGCCGCCCATAGCGCTGGAAATAGGAGGGTGAGGCGATCATGCGCTTGGTGGTTTCGGTCAGCTTGCGCGCGCGCAGGCTGCTGTCCTCCAGATCACCGATCCGCACGGCCATGTCAAAGCCCTCGGAAATCAGTTCCACATAACGGTTGTTCAGGACCATGTTCACCGTGATGTCAGGATATTCCAGCAGGAAGTCCCCGAGAATCGGCGACAGCAGGTTGACCCCGAAATCGGTGGCAACCGAAATGCGCAACAGGCCGGACGGGGCCGACTGCATCGAGGTGACCAGCGCATCTGCCTCCCCCGCGTCGTTCAGAACCCGGCGGGCACGGTCATAATAGGCAAGGCCGATCTCGGTCGGGCTGACGCGGCGCGTCGTGCGGTTCAAAAGCCGCGCCCCTAGCCGCGCCTCCAGCGCCGAGACATGTTTTGACACAGCGGATTTCGAGATCCCCATCTTCTTGGCCGCATCGGTAAAGCCCCCCTGATCCACCACGGTGGCGAAGGCTTCCATTTCGGTCAGTCGATCCATTGTTGTCCCCATGCGGTGAATGCAGGCAGTTGCATCCTTACTGATCTTCAAATCGGGCAGGATCGCGGCGAGGATGCGACCAGTCCGGGGTATTCTGGGGGATCGTTCAGGGCGGGGAAACAACGGGCGGTCGGCTGGAAGGCGCCGGATCGCCTTCTGCACACAGGCAGGAAAAGGATCGGGGTCAAGGCTCGGGCGGAAAAGTGTTCCGAAATGGATGCCATCAGGCAATAAAATACCTTTCATTTCCGACCAAACACGCAAAATTTGGAAAGTTGTTCCGGCCATCGCTAAGTCAGTGTCAGCGGACAAAACACTCCGCCTTCACAATGGAAGGACAAAGGCCATGAAACGATTCATTCCTGCGCTGACCATGGCAACCGCCCTGCTCGCCGCCCCGGCCTTTGCACAGGTGGCCGCCTCCGACATCCCGGATATGGACGGAAACGGGCTCTGGTCGCTGGAGGAATTTCAGGCAGCCTATCCGGAAATGACCGGGGAAACCTTTGCCCTGATCGACACATCGGGTGACGGACAGGTGGATCTGGCGGAATACGATGCCGCCGTTGCGGCAGGGCTGCTCGGCCAGTAACACCGGCCGGCATGCAAGGGGAAGGCGGCCCTCGCCCCGGGGCCGCCTTTTTCACCGTCGTTTGTGCAGACCCGCCGTCACAGCCCTGCCGCCAGCCGCGCGCCCTGATCTATCGCACGCTTGGCGTCGAGTTCCGCCGCCACATCCGCGCCACCGATGATGTGATGGGCGATCCCGGCCTCGGTCAACCGGTCCGACAGGCGGCGGTCGGACAACTGGCCCGCACACAGCACGACCGTATCGACCTCCAGAAGCTCGGCCCCCTCGGCGGTGGTGATCCGCAGGCCCGCCTCGGTAATGGCGTCATAGCTGACACCGCCGCGCATCTTCACGCCCTTCATGGCCAGCGCCGCGCGGTGGATCCAGCCGGTTGTCTTGCCCAGCCCCCGGCCCGGCTTTTCCGCCTTGCGCTGCAGCAGATGCACCCTGCGAGCAGGCGGTTCGGGACGCGGGCCGGAGGCCGCCAATCCGCCCGCCTGATCGGCAGGATCGCCCACGCCCCATTCGCGCCGCCAGAGTGTGGGGTTCTCGGTCGGGCTTTCACCTTCATGGACGAGGTATTCGGCCACATCGAACCCGATCCCCCCGGCCCCGATGATCGCCACGCGCGGCCCCACGGGTGCCCCGCGCAGCACATCGACATAGCTCAGAGCACGCTCCTGCCCCTCGATGCCGGGATCGCGGGGCAGGATGCCGGTGGCGATCACCACCTCGTCAAAGCCGCGCAAGGCGTCGGGATCTGCCCGTTCCCCCAGCCGAAGGTCGATGCCCGAGCGGTCCAGCATGGTCGAAAACCAGCGCAAGAGGCCGTGAAACTCTTCCTTGCCCGGCACCTGGGCTGCCAGGTTCAACTGCCCGCCGATGCGGGCTTCGGCCTCGAACAGGGTCACGCGATGGCCACGCTGGGATGCCACCAGCGCACAATACATGCCCGCCGCCCCGGCCCCCACCACGGCCACCGATTTCGGCAGATCTGCCAGGTCATAGCGCAATTCGGTTTCCGAACAGGCGCGCGGGTTCACGAGGCAGGAAGTCAGCTTGCCGCTGAACGTATGGTCAAGGCAGGCCTGATTGCAGGCGATGCAGGGCGCGATTTCCGCCGCCCGCCCCGATGCGGCCTTGGCCACGAAATCGGGATCGGCAAGAAAGGGCCGCGCCATGGACACCATATCCGCCTCGCCTGCCGCAAGGATGCTTTCCGCCACATCCGGCATGTTGATGCGGTTCGAGGCGATGACGGGGATGCCGACCTCGGGCCGCAGCCGACCCGTCAGCCAGGTGAAGGCCGCGCGCGGCACGGAGGTCGCGATCGTCGGCACCCGCGCCTCGTGCCAGCCGATCCCGGTGTTGAGGATCGTGGCGCCTGCCGCCTCGATGGCTTTCGCAAGCAGCACAACCTCCTCCCAGGTCGATCCGTCCGGGATGAGGTCAATCAGGCTGATGCGGTAGATCAGGATGAAATCGGGGCCAACAGCCTCGCGCACCCGGCGCACCACCTCCACCGGCAGACGCATCCGGTTAGCGTAATCGCCGCCCCAGCCATCGGTCCGGTGATTGGTGTGGCGCACGAGGAACTGGTTGAGGAAATAGCCTTCGGACCCCATCACCTCCACCCCGTCATAGCCCGCCTCTTTCGCGCGGGTGGCGGCAGTGACAATATCGGCGATCTGTTTCGCGATGCCATCCTCATCCAGTTCGCGCGGCACAAAGGGCGAAATCGGGGATTTGAGGGCACTGGCCGACACGCATTCCTTGCCATAGGCATAGCGTCCCGCATGCAGGATCTGCATCGCGATGCGCCCGCCTGCGGCATGGACGGCATCAGTGACAATGCGGTGATTGGCGATGTCCTGATCGGTATAGAGCCCCGCCGCACCCGGAAACACGCCACCCTCGCGGTTGGGCGCCATACCGCCCGTCACGATCAGCGCCACGCCCCCCCGCGCGCGGGTGGCGTAGAATTCCGCCACCCGGCCCCAATCGCCGGTTTCCTCCAGCCCGGTATGCATGGACCCCATCAGCACCCGGTTCGGCAGGGTGACAAACCCCAGATCCAGCGGCGCCAGAAGATGCGGAAACTCGGACATCGGAACCCCTCCCTTTTGGTCCGCGATCCTGCCGCGCGGGACGGGCGAAGTCACGGCAAACGCGGCGTCACTGTTTGGGCTTGTCGTCGTAGTCGGGCTTCAGGATGCGCGCGGCATCGCCCTGCGGATCGTCAAATTGTTTCGACCTCAGCGCCCAGAAAAAGGCCCCCAGACCAATGCCGCCAAGAATCAGCGAAACCGGGATGAGGATGGTCAGGATCTCCATCTATTTCAGCCTCAGCGCATTCAGCGACACGGTGATGGAGGACAGCGACATGGCCAGTGCTGCCGCCAGCGGCGTGGCAAAGCCGACGAGCGCGATGGGAACCGCAACCACGTTATAGGCTGCCGACAGCGCGAAATTCTCGCGGATACGCCTGGCCGCCTGGCGCGAGATGCGCAGCGCATCGGCCAAAGGCGCCATGTCGCGCCCCAGAAGCACGATGTCCGAGGCCGTGCGCGCGGCATCGAGCGCCGTCGCGGGCGAAATCGAGACATGCGCCGCGGTCAGCGCCGCGGTGTCGTTCAGCCCGTCCCCCACCATCAGCACCTTGGCCCCCCCGTCCGTCAGATCCGCCACGCAGGCGGCCTTTTCGGCGGGCAGAACGCCCGCGCGCCATTCGGCAATCCCCACCCGGTCCGCAAGCTCCGCCACCGCCCCCGCACTGTCACCCGACAGCAGGATCACCCGCATCCCCGAGGCGCGGATCGCCGCCAATGCGGTTTCCGCGCCGGGGCGCAGCCGGTCGGCAAAGGCGAAGGCATGGGTTACCCCGTCCAAGTGCAGATAGGTCGCGGTCTGGTCCAATGCCTCCGTCCCCACCCATTCCGCGCGGCCCAGCCGGACGGTCTGCCCGGCCATGCGGCCCTCGATCCCGTAGCCCGGCACCTCGCGCAGATCATCGAGCGACGCCAGCCGGATCCCGCGCTGCCGCACCGCCCCCGCCAGCGCCAGTGCCAGCGGGTGTGACGACCCGTCCGCCAGTGCCGCCGCCACGGCCAGAACCTGCGCCGGGTGGCTGTCCAGATCCACCGCCTCGGGCGTGCCGAGGGTCAGGGTGCCGGTCTTGTCGAACACCACCGTATCCACCTCTGCCAGCCGTTCCAGCGCCGTGCCGTCCTTGATGAGCAACCCCTTGCGGAACAGCTTGCCGCTGGCCGCCGTCACCACCGCAGGCACGGCAAGCCCCAGCGCACAGGGGCAGGTGATGATGAGAACCGCCGCCGAAATATTGACGGCAAAGCGCAGATCGCCCCCCGTCTGCCACATCCAGAAGCCGAAGGCGGCAAAGGACAGGATATGCACCATGGGTGAATAGGCCGCCGCCGCGCGGTCGGCCAGACTGCGATAGCGGGTCTTGGCGCTTTCGGCCACGGCCACCAGATCGGCCATGCGGTGAAGCGAGCTGTCCTTGCCCGCCGCCGTCACCCGCACCGTCAGGGGGCCGGTCAGGTTCACCTCCCCCGCCGCCACAAGCGCGCCGGGACCGGCCAGAACCGGCAGGCTTTCTCCGGTCAACAGCGAGCGGTCCACCTCGGACGCACCTTCCGTCACGACACCATCGACCGGCATCCGCCCACCGGGGCGCACGCGCACCAGATCGCCCGGCGCAAGGTCGGTGATCTGCACGACCTCCTCCACCCCGCCCGCCACGCGCGTCGCGCGGGGCACTTCCAGCGCCGCCAGTTCCTCGGCCGCCGACCGCGCCACGGCGCGGGTGCGATGATCCAGATAGCGCCCCGCCAGCAGGAAGAAAGTCAGCATCACGGCGGCATCGAAATAGGCGTGACGCCCGGAATGGATGGTTTCAAAGAGCGAGATGCCCGATGCAAGGATCAGCGCCAGCGAGATCGGCACATCCATGCCCAGCCGCCCGACCCGCAGGCTTGCCCAGGCGGATTTGAAAAACGGCTGACCGGAAAAAACCACCGTCGGCAGCGCAATCGCGCCCGAAATCCAGTGGAAGAGATCGCGCGTCGCATCCTCCGCCCCCGACCAGACGGCGACCGACAAGAGCATCACATTCATCATCGAGAAGCCGGCCACGCCTAGCCGCATCAACAGGTCACGCCCCTGACGGTCGGTTTCCGTGGCCGATAACAGCCCCGCATCAAGTTCATGCGCTTCATAGCCGACGCCCGCCAGCACCGGGATCAGATCGGCCGCCGTCACATCCGCGCCCGCCTCAACCGACACGCGGCGCAGGGTCAGGTTGACGCGGGCAGAGCGCACATCGGGCAATGCCTCCAGCGCGTTTTCCACCACCGACATGCAGGCCGCGCAATGGGCCGTGGGCAAGGACAGCACCAGCCGCGCGCCTTTCGCCTCCGCCGCCTGACGGGCAATCGCCTCGGCGGACGGGGCGGCGACACAGGCCGGGCAGGCGCCAAGGCCGCCGCGTTCTGGGAAAGGGTCCGCCATGGTCATCGCGTCAACCCTTCACGAAAAACTCGATCCTTTGACGGAACATCGTGCCATCCGCCGCCTCCGCCTCCACCCGCATCATCCATTTGCCGGGGTCGAGCGCCAGCGCCGCCTCGAACACCCCCGCCTGACGGACAAATTCCGGGCGGCTGTCATCGCGTGCCACGGTGGACCGGCCAACCAGAACGGCGAGGCCCACAACCTCGGCCGGGGCGCCTGCCGCATCGGTGAAGGTCAGCCGCAACCGCCCTTCGCCCGCGTCGTAATCGGGGGCCAGTTGCCAGCCCAAAGCCTCTTGCGCGGCCTTGTCACGGTCGAACCCCTGCGAGGCGACATAGGAATTCTGCACCTCCAGCCCCGGAAAGGTCGACACCGCGCTATAGGCCATGAACAGGTTCACGGTGATGATGACACCGAAGAACCCGGCGACGATGGCAAAGACCTTGCGGCCGGTCAGTTCACGCATCTCAGTCTCCTTTTCCGTTGAAGATCGTGTCATGGTGAACCCGATCGGTCGACCCCAGATCCTCGATCCAGAGCCGCAGGGGGGTGTGATGCGCCTCCGCCGCTGAAGTGCCCGCAGGCGCGGTGACATAGACGCGCTGGCTGCGCTGTTCATTCGCGGGCACGGTGACGCGCAGATCCTCGGTTCCTTCCAGAGAAATGCGCAGACGCGCCTCCGAACTCAGCGAGATATGGAACACCGTATCCGTTCCATGCTTGTTCAGAAGCCGCAGGTCATAGGTGTTGCGGATCGACCCGTCCGAGAGCGTGACGAAAGTGGGGTTTCGCACCGGGGTCACGTTCACCTCGATTTCGGACCGCAGGAAGAGCGCCACGATCAACGCCGCCCCGACCCCGGCCCAAAGCACGGTGTAGAGGATCGTGCGCAGGCGGAACACATGGGACCAGACCGATTTCGGCGCCCCTCCCTGCCGCTCGGCAACCTCGTCGGTCAGCGCCATGTAGCCGATCAGGTCGCGCGGACGGCCGATGCGGTCCATCACGTCATTGCAGGCGTCGATGCACAGCCCGCAGGTGATGCAGGCCATCTGCTGCCCGTCTCGGATGTCGATGCCCATGGGGCAGACATTCACACAGGCCATGCAGTCGATGCAGTCGCCCTTTGCCGCCTCCGGGGCCGTGGCGCCCTTGCCCAGCTTGCCGCGCGGCTCGCCCCGCCAGTCGCGATAGCCGATGGTCAGCGTGTCCTCGTCCATCATCGCGGCCTGGATACGCGGCCAGGGGCAGGCATAGATGCAGATCTGTTCGCGGAAGAACCCGCCGAAAAAGAAGGTCGTCGCGGTCAGGATGGCGATGGTGATATAGGCGACCGGATGCGCCTGCCCGACAAGGAGATTGCCCAGCAGCGTCGGCGCGTCCGTGAAATAGAACACCCAGGCCCCGCCGGTCGCCAGACCGATCAGCAGCCATGCCGACCATTTCACCACCGATTTCCGGATCTTTTCGCCTGTCCATTTCGACCGGTGCAGGCGCAGCCGCGCGTTGCGGTCGCCTTCGACCCAGCGTTCGACGAGGATGAAGAGATCCGTCCAGACCGTTTGGGGGCAGGCATAGCCGCACCAGACCCGCCCTGCTGCCGATGTGAACAGGAACAATCCCAGCCCCGCCATGATGAGAAGGCCCGCCACGAAATAGAATTCATGCGGCCAGATCTCGATCATGAAGAAAAAGAACCGCCGGTTCGCGATGTCGACCAGCACGGCCTGATCCGGCAGGCTTGGCCCCCGGTCCCAGCGGATCCAGGGCGTGATGTAGTAGATGCCCAGCGTGAAGGCCAGGAGCCACCATTTCAGCGTCCGGAAACTGCCCTTCACACGGCGCGGAAAGACCGGCTCGCGCTTGGCAAAGAGCGACTCGGGCTGGGCGGCGGGGTTGCTCACGAATGATCTCCAATGTCCTGCCGGGCTGGCCTGCCGGTTGGTTGTCCGGTCGCGGTATCGACCCTGCACGCGGCGCGCGCCTTGACCTGTGTCAATTCGACCTCAAGGATACACCAATTGCGATGCGGCATTTCGCACATTCGCCCCGCGACCCGAATTTGGCGCAGGAAAACGCACCGGCACCCCCGAGGAAACGCGCGAACAGGTGGGGGTGCCGGTGCGATGTTCAGAGCCGGACATGGGAAGGATCTGGAGTTTTTCCGCGCAGGGCGCCTTGATCTGCGTCAAGTGACGCAGTCTCCGGAGGCTCCGGCCCGTCGCGCACCGGGGGGATCAGACCAGCGGAACGAAGCCCAGCAGCAGCAAGGCCGCCCCCAGCAACACAAGCGTCTCGATGACCACCACGCCAAGATGGCCCGGTCCGACCTCGCGCATCGCCCGCATCGAGGTCTTGACCCCGAGGGCTGCAATCGCGGTGACCAGCAGCAGACGCGACGCATCCGACACCGCACCGGTCACGCTGGCCGGCAGGTCGATCGCCGATCCGGTGGCGGACAGGACCAGAAACAGCACCATGAACCACGGAAGCAGCGGCACCTTGCCGCCCGCAGTCCCGGCCCCGGAGACCCGCAAGGACAGCACCACCGCGACCAGCACCACCGGCAGCAAGGCGACGCGGAACAGTTTGGCGATGGTCGCCGTCTCCCCCGCGCTGTCGGAAATCGAAAAGCCCGCACCGACGACCTGCGCGACGTCATGGATGGTGACCCCGATCAGAAATCCGCGCTGTATGTCGCTCAGATCCATCGTCTGGAACAGGATCGGATAGGCCACCATCGCGATGGTCGACAGCGTGGTGACAGCCATGACCGTGAACAGCGTGTTGCGTTCGGTCTTGTCATTCGCGGGGATCACGGCGGCGATGGCCAGCGCCGCCGAAGCGCCGCAGATCGCGACCGCCCCCCCGGTCAGCAGCGCAAAGCGCCATCCGCGCCCCAGAAGCGGTGCGACGACAAAGCCGGTGGCGATGGTCAACGCCACCAGCCCCGCGATCACTGCGGCCCCGGTCCAGCCGAATTGCGCCAGATCATCCAGCGCGATGCGCAGGCCCAACAGGCCCACGCCCAGCCTGAGCAGCGTTCTTGCCGCAAAATCGACGCCCGCGCGGCAGGTGCTTTCCTCATGCAGAAAGTTGAAGGCAATCCCGATCAGCAGCGCGAACAGCATTGCCGGGGCGCCGTAGTGATCGGCCAGAAAGCCTGCGGCGGCGGCAATGGTGACGGACAGCAGAAGGCCGGGCAAAAGCGGCCGCAGGACGCGCGGCAGATCGGTCAGGGCGGGCATGTCGCGGAAATTCCTGCGAGGCGGGGGAACGGGCGGGGGCCAATGCCCCCGCCCTGCGCAATAGCCGCCTCAGGCGGAGCGGTAAAGCTTGGTCATCGAGAATTCGCGATGGCCCAGCGCCTCGGCCGCCGTCATGCGGCCATTGGCGGTGCGGCGGATCATCTCGATCAGCGCGTCGCCCGCCTGGTCGATGGTCATTTCGCGGGTCAGAACGCCCGTCACATCGACGTCGATATGTTCCGACATGGTGCGCAGGGTGCGCGGGTTGCCGGAAATCTTGATGACCGGCACGATGGGGTTGCCGACCACATTGCCCTGCCCTGTGGGGAAGGTGTGGATGACATAGCCGCCCGCCGCCATCAGCGTCACGCATTCCGCCGCCGCCGAGGAACTGTCCATGAAATAGAGCCCCGGCCCCTGTGCAGGGGCCTCCGCCGGTTCCAGCACATCGATATAGGTCGAGCTGCGGCCGATCTTTTCGAGGTTCCCCAGCGCCTTTTCCTCGATGGTCGACAGTCCGCCGAGGATATTGCCCTTGGTGGGCTGGCTGTCCGAAAGGTCCGAGGTCTTGAACTGTTCGATCACGTCATCCTGATAGGATTGCCAGGTCTTCATGAACTTCGCTGCCGCCGTTTCATTGGCCGCGCGCTTGACGCAAATATGTTCCGCCCCGGTGATCTCCGAAGTTTCCCCGAAACACCCATAAAGCCCGTGCGGCAGCAGCTTGTCATACATATTGCCGACCGTGGGGCATGATGACAGGCCAGTGGTGGTGTCGCTCTCACCGCATTTGGTGGAGACCCAGAGGTCGGTCAGCGGGCAATCCTCCTTCTGCAACTCGGAGGCCCAATGGACATATTCCTTGGCCTTCCAGCTTGCGCGGCGGATGGTCTCGAAATCGCCATTCTGTTCGATCCAGAACCCTTCCACCGGCTTGCCGGTCTTGGCAATGCCTTCGACGATGACCCGGGTCCATTCCGGTTCGATCCCGATCACCACCACGGCGGCGACATTCGGGTTGGCGCCGGTGCCGATGATGGTGCGGAAATGCAGGTCCAGATCCTCGCCGAACTGGAGCCGTCCGTAGGCATGGGGAATGGCCATCGTGCCTTTGACATTGTTCGCCACCGCCTCGCAGGCGGCGTTGGAAATGTCGTCGACCGGCAGGATCAGCACATGGTTGCGCACGCCCACGCGGCCGTTTTCACGCCGCCAGGCCTTGATCGTCGTCTGGGAAAAATCGAAGGGCATATCGGACCTCACCAACGCTTGGTTTTCAGATTCTGGGTGTGAACATGGCCGCCGACCTCGGCCGGGCCGACCATCTTGCCGATATCCTCGCCATATTTGACGACGGTATCGCCTGCCTTGAGTTCGGTCAGGGCAACCTTGTGGCCGATGGGAATGTCGGCTTTGGCAGTCAGGCGGAAATCGGAATTGTCCTCGGTGCAGACGCAGAGCATCTCGGTGCCTGCGGTCAGCCCCTCGACCACCACGACGCCGACATTGTCGCCCTTGTGATGGACCAGAAGTTGGGGATGGGCATTGCTTCGCATTGTTGTCCTCCATGAAAAGCGGTGTGCGGGAAAGGTGGTCAGGGCGCGGCGAGCGCGCGCAGGGTGGCAAGCAGACCATCCGGCAGCGTGATCGGCTGCGCGCGGGCGGCAAGACGGCGGGTGCCGGGCAGACGCGCGCCGGGCTGGGCGGCAATGGCCTCGAAAAGCTGTGCGGCACGGGTAGAAAAACCGGGGGCAAAGCGGGAAGCCTCAAAGACAAGGATCAGATGTGACAGGTCCGGCGGCGCGCCCTCTGCCTCGAAGAGCGAGCTTGCCTGATGGCCGAAATTGCCGCCCACAAGGCCTGCCGTCAGCATTTCCACCATCAGCGCGAGCGCGGCGCCCTTGGCCCCGCCCGATGGCACCATGCTGCCCGCCATGGCGGCACTGGCATCGGTGGTGGGCTGGCCTGCCGCATCCAGCGCCCAGCCTTCGGGGATCGGTTGCCCGGCCTTTTGCGCCAGCATCACCTTGCCCCGCGCGACATGCGACAATGAAAGGTCGATCACCAGAGGGTCGGCCCCGGTCGGCGCGGCGAAGGCGATGGGGTTGGTGCCAAAGACCGGCGTGGTTCCGCCCCATGGGGCCATCGCGGCGGGCGTGTTGGAAAAGGCGAGCGCCAGAAACCCCGCGCGGGCCAGCGGTTCCACCGCCTGCCCCGCCACCCCGAAATGATGCGACCGGCGGATGGCGATGGCGGCAAGGCCCAGGTCGCGGGCAACAGGCTGTGCCGCCCCTGCCCCCGCCGCAATCGCCGCAAAGGCCAGCCCATGCCCCGCATCGACGCGGATCACCGCACCGTCGCGCGTGACTTGCGGGCGGGCATTGGCCACGACCTTGCCGCTGGCCATCTGCGCCACATAGAAGGGCAGCCGCGCCAGCCCATGCGAGGCAAGCCCGTCCTGATCGGCCTGCACCAGCGCCCTCGCCGCCGTTGCCGCCAGATCCTCCGGCATCCCGGCGCGCGACAGTGCCGCCATGGCAAGCGCCTCTGCCTGATCGCGGTCGATGGTCTGGCGGGCCATGGGCGGGCTTTCGGTTGCGGTTCGGGCCGGGTTTGCAATCGCGCTTCGGCGGTCTAGGGTTCCGGCGTGCTGCGGCACAGGTCATCTTGAGTCCTATATAGGACATAGTTTATAGCTTTGCCGGATGTCAAGCCGTTCTCCCGGCCTGCGCCAAGATCAAGGACGCCCCGAATGGAGCCGATGCGCCGCCCCGTTTCCCAGCCGCTGCACCGCCAGATCCGCGATCTGTTGCTGGGCCGCATCCAGTCCGGAGACTGGCCGCCCGGCACCTATCTGCCCAGTGAATCCAGGCTGGCGGAGGATTATGCCGTGGCCCTCGGCACCATCCGCAAGGCGCTGCTGGATCTGGCGCAGGAGGGCATCGTGCTGCGCCGTCAGGGCAAGGGCACCGTGGTCGCGAGCCATGACGGGGATGAAACCCTGTTCCGGTTCCTGAACCTGCGTCGCGCGGATGGCAGCCGCGTGCGGCCCGAATCTCGGGTGCTGTCGGTCTCGCGGGGCACCGCAACCGAGGCCGAGTTCACTGTGCTGCGCCTGAACCCCGATGCGCAGGTCATCCGCATCGCCCGGGTGCGCGAGGTGGATGGCCGCGCGGTGATCCATGAGCGGGTGAGCATCGGGGCCGACCGTTTCGCCGGGCTGGAGGCGCGGGCCGATGTGCTTCCCAACACGCTTTATCAGCTATACCAGCGTGGCTATGGCCAGACCGTGCATCAGGCCGAAGAGGCGCTGACCGCCCTTCCCGCCGATGCCGAGGTCGCGGCGGCACTGGGGATAACCCCGGGCGCGCCCTGCCTGAACATCCGGCGCATTGCATCGGATTATCAGGGCCAGCCGCTGGAATTGCGGGTGTCGGTGATCGTGACAGACGCGCTCTATTACGCCTGCACATTGTAGCCGGGCGGGGGGGCGGCCGTGGAATGGCGGATCACGAGGTTGATCGGCAGGGTCCGGCGCTGCGGCGGCTGGGGCGGCGATTGCAGGAGTTCGAGCATCCGCGCCGCCGTTTCCGCCCCGATGGCCGCCGCCGGAATGTCCACCGAGGTCAGCGAGGGCGACAGGTGGGCTGCAAATTCCACATTGTCGATGCCCGCGAAGGACAGCCCGTCAGGCACCGGGATGCCGCGCCCCTGTGCCTCGATCATGGCCCCTATGGCCAGCACATCGACCGTGCCGATGATCGCGGTCGGGCGCGGCACCAGTTCCAGGAGGGCCGCACATCCCCCCCGCCCCGCCGTGACCGTCAGCGGCTGTTCGCTGATCTGCGGCGGCGGCAACGTCAGCCCCAGCTCGGCCAGCGCCTGACGCACGCCCTCGACCCGGGCGCGCTGGCGGTCATTGTTGCGCAGATGGCCGCAGATCACCCCGAACCGGCGATGCCCCAGCCCCAGCAGATGCTGCGCCACCATGTAGCCCGCCTGCTGGTTGTCCACCGCCACGCAGTCATTCCCGGCCCGGCCCTCCCACATCTGCACCAGCGGCAGGTCGGCCTCCTCGATCACCCGCCAGGTCGATTGAGGGCGCGCGCCGCCCACGACGATCAGCCCGTCCACCCCATGCGACACCAGTTGCGACAGCGCGCCTGATTCGGCGGCAGCCTCATATTCATGCGAGGCGACGAGCAACTGATAGCCGTTCACCGCCAATGTCTTTTGCATCTCCTGCAAGGTTTCTGCAAAAATCGCGCTGTTGAGCGTCGGCACTGCAACCCCGATCGTATTGGATCGCCCCGAGGCCAGCGCGCGGGCCTTGCGGTTCGGCACATATCCCAGCCGCGACGCCGCCTCGCGTATCTTTGCAAGCGTTTCGGGATGCACGACCCCGGGCTGCGACAGCGCCCGCGATACCGTCGCCACAGAGACATCGCAGGCAGTCGCAAGGTCGGTCAGACCGATCTTCTGGCGTCGGGACATTTGCATCCGCTCCATGAAAATTTACATCAGACCTGCCGTTGTTTTACAGAAAATGTCAATTCCTCGCTTGTTTTTGGGTTGACGGACTACCTTTTCAAATGCAAGCGTTTACATGACAAGCAGGAGGAGCGTGATCTTGCCCCGCAGAATGACCATCGCGCTTGCGACAATCTCGACCCTTTTCGTGTTGTGGTATCTCGCCACGACCGTCTTCGGGTTGATCGCCCCGGGCCGGTTTCCGTCACCTGCAGAAACATGGTCGGCCTTCGGGCAGGTTTCGGGCGTGGGCTATGCCGGCGGCGATCTGGTAACCCATGCGGCCAATTCCGTGCGGCTGGTGGCAATGGGTTTTGCCTTTGCGGTGCTGACAGGGGTGCCGCTCGGTCTCCTGATGGGGTGGAGCCGCAAGGCCGAGGCGCTCATCAACCCGGTATTTCTCATCATCCGGCCGATCCCGCCACTGGCCTGGATTCCGCTGGCAATCCTCTGGCTGGGCCTCGGCGACAGCGCGAAGATCCTCGTGATCTGGTTTTCGGCCTTCGTGCCCTCGGTCATCAACTCCTTTGCCGGAGTGCGCAATATCGAAAAGCCGGTGCTGGAGGCGGCCTTCATGCTCGGCACGCCGCGCCTGCGCTTCGTGACCGAGGTGCTGTTTCCCGCTTCCAGCCCGATGATCTTCACCGGGTTGCGGCTGTCCTTGCAGGCAAGCTGGACCACGCTGGTTGCCGCCGAACTGGTCGGGGCGTTCTACGGGCTTGGCCGGGTGCTGAACGTGGCGCAGCAGGATCTGTATCCGGGGATGATCCTTGTGGGGATGTTCGCGGTGGCGATCCTTGGCTGGGGGACCACGAAACTTCTGGGAATGGCCGAGGCGCGGGTCTTGCGCTGGAACCTTGCGGCATTGGCGGCGAAGGGCTGAAATCATGCAAAAATCGCTCCCCTTCTCGCAATCGGTTCTTCTGGGATTTGTCGGGCTCGCCATTTTCATGGGGATCTGGACCGGGCTTTCGACCAGCGGCTTTGTGCCGCGCGTGTTCCTGCCCTCGCCGCTGGAGGTCTGGGACCGGTTCACCACGCTGATCGACCGCCGCTTTGCGGGCGCCACTCTGCCCGGCCATCTGGCGGCAAGCTTCATGCGCTTTGCCTATGGCTTCCTGCTGGCCGCCGCTGTCGGCATCCCGCTGGGTCTGCTGATGGGCTGGTTCCGGCTGCTGGATGAAATCGTGTCACCGATTTTCGACGCGCTGCGCTTTGTCGCGCCGATTGCATGGGTGCCCTTTGCTGCGCTCTGGTTCGGAACCGGCATCGGCGGGCCGATCATGATCATCTTCGCAGGCGCCTTTCCGCCCTGCCTCATCAACGCCTATCGGGGCGCGAAATTCGTGGACCCGAGGCTGATCGAGGCGGCCAACATGCTCGGCACGCCCTCGCACCGGGTGATCCGCGAGGTGCTGCTGCCCGCCTCGGTGCCCTCGATCATCTCGGGGCTGCGGGTGTCGGCGGGGCTTGGCTGGCAGTCGCTGGTGGGGGCGGAACTGATCGTGGCCTCGGCGGGTGTCGGCTACATGATGGTGCAGGGGCAGGCCAATATCTCAACGACCACGGTGATGTCGGGAATGGTCGCCATCGGGCTGGTTGGGTTGGCGCTGGATGCCGGGCTGCGGCTGATCGAGCGGCTGATCCTGCGGCGTCGCGGTCTGGAACATTAAAGGGGGGCAAGGCGCATGGGCGTTATCCGGTTCGACAATGTGGGGCGCGTCTTTGGCCCCGCCGCCAGCGGCTTCGTCGCGCTGAAAGAGATCAATCTTGAAATCCGCGACAAGGAATTCGTGGCCATCGTCGGCCCCTCGGGCTGTGGCAAGACGACCTGCCTGCGGCTGGTCGCAGGGTTCGATTTCGCCACCACAGGCCGGGTGCTGGTCGACGATAAGGAAGTGAAGCGCCCCGGACCGGACCGCGCAGTGGTGTTCCAGCAATTCGCGCTGTTTCCCTGGAAAACCGTGCATCAGAACATCGACATGGGGCTGCGCAACCTCAATGTCGGCGCCTCGGAACGCAAGGGCCGGATCGACGAGATCCTGAACCTGATGAATCTCACGCAATATGCGGGCCATTTCCCGCATCAGCTTTCGGGCGGGATGCAACAGCGGGTGGCAATTGCGCGGGCCTATGTGCTGGACCCGGACGTGTTGCTGATGGACGAACCTTTCGGCGCGCTGGATGCCCAGACCCGCGTGGTGATGCAGGAGGAGTTGGTGCGGCTGGCCCGCAAGAACCCGCGCACGGTGCTGTTCATCACCCATGCGGTCGAGGAGGCCGTCTATCTCGCCGACCGCGTGGTCATCATGACCCGCGCACCGGGGCGCATCAAGGAAGTCCTCGACGTTGCCGCGATCCGCAATGCCGAGAACTGGGACGGCTACGACAAGATCGAGGATGTGATGGATCTCGAAAGCTTCGTCCATCTTCGCACCCATATCTGGCGCAGCCTGCGCGAGGAAAAGGCGGCACAGGACGCCTGAGAAACAACCGGAAGAACAACATGGAGGAACAAGAATGAAAAAGCTTTTCACATCTGCCGCCCTGGCCGCCCTGCTGGCCACTTCGGCCCTGTCGCCCGCCAGGGCGCAGGATCTGACACCGATCAACGTCAGCTATCAGCCCGCACTTTACTGGGCATTGCCGTTCTATCTGGCCTCCGAAATGGGCTGGTGGAAAGAGGTCGGGCTTGCGCCCAGCTTCTCCACCTTCCCGGCGGGCGCGCCGCAAATTGCCGCCGCACAGGCCAATGACTGGGATGTCGGCGGCACCGGGTCGGTTCCCGCCGTTCTGGGGGCGGCGCGGTTCGGGCTTGTGACCGTTGGCATCACCAATGACGAGTCGCGCGGCAACGCCATGATGGCGCGCAATTCCGTGCTGGCGGAACTGAAGGCCGACCCCTCGAAGATCAAGGGCCAGAAGATCCTTCTGACGACGAATTCGACGGTGGATTTCGCAACCAAATCCTGCCTTGCGAAATGGGGCGTCTCGCCGGATGAGGTGGAGTTCATAAACCTCGCACAGGCGCAGGTCATCACCGCGATCATCGCCAATGAAGGCAATATCGCCGGGGTCTGGGCGCCGAACACCTACACGTTGCAGGAAAAGGCCGACAGCGACTACCTGTGTTCGGGCGCGGATGCGGGGGCTATCGTTCCCGGCGCGCTGGTGGTGCGGCCCGGCTTTGCCGAGGAAAGCCCCGAACTGGTGGCCAAATTCCTCGCCGTGTTCCTGCGCGGCGTGACCTGGTCCAAGGCCAACCCCGAAAAGGCGCGCGAGATGCTGGTGGATTTCTATTCCGATGGCGGGGTGGAGATTTCCGATGCGGCAGTCAATGCCGAGTTCGACCTGCGCCCGACCTTCCCGCTGGCCGAACAGGTGGCATTGCTGGACCGTTCGGGCGGCGACAGCCAGGTTGACCAGTGGCTGACCTCGATCGGGCACTTCATGACCTCGGTCGGAACCACCGAAACCACGCCATCCGCGTCCGACTACATCGATCCGCGCTTCATGCAGATGGTGGCGGATGATCCGGTGCTGGCGGCCTTTGCCAATAACGAAAACTGAAAACGCCTTCCGCCGCCCGGGGTTTTCCGGGCGGCGGGTCCACCCCCAGACAGAACGAGAGTGCCATGCCGATCACCTATCTGAAGAAAGCCGACAAGACGCCTGAAACCGAGGCAGGCCATGCACAGGCCGTGGTGACGGAAATGCTGGCCCGGATCGAGGCAGAGGGCGAAGGGGCGATCCGCCACTATGCCAAGGCGCTCGACAAATGGGAGGGCGGGATTCTGGTGTCGCCCGAGGAGATAGAGGCGCGCTGCGCCGAGGTTCCCGCGCAGGTTCAGGAAGACATTGCCTTCGCGGTGGACCAGATCCGTACCTTTGCGCTGGCGCAGAAAGCCACGGTTTCCGATACCTCGCTGGTGATGCCTTCAGGGCTGGAGGTCGGGCAGAAATGGGTGCCCTGCAATGTGGCGGGCTGCTATGTGCCGACGGGGCGCTATGCGCATATCGCGTCCGCCTGCATGTCGGTGGCGACGGCCAAGGCGGCGGGGGTCGGCACCGTGGTCGCCTGTTCCACGCCCTTCCGGGGCGGCGGCATCCACCCCTACGTCCTTTATGCAATGAAGGTCGCGGGTGCGGATATGGTGATGACGCTGGGCGGCGTGCAGGCCATCGCGGCCATGGCCTACGGCCTCTTCACCGGCAAGCCCGCCGACATCATCGTGGGCCCGGGCAACAAGTTCGTGGCCGAAGCCAAGCGGATGCTGTTCGGGAAGGTCGGAATCGACGTTTTCGCGGGGCCGTCCGAAATCGGCATCCTCGCCGATGAAACCGCCGATGCGCATATCGTGGCGGTGGATCTGATCGGACAGGCCGAACATGGACATGAAAGCCCGGCCTGGCTCTTCACCTCCGACCGCGCGCTGGCCGAGGAGGTCATCCGCATCATTCCCGGCCTGATCGAGACCCTGCCCGAACCCGCCCGCGATGCGGCGCGATCTGCATGGCGCGACTATGGCGAGGTGATCCTCTGCGACACCCGCGCCGAACTGGTGGAGGTGTCCGACCGCTATGCCAGTGAACATCTGGAGGTGCATTGCCGCGATCTGGACTGGTGGCTGGAAAACCTCACGAATTACGGCAGCCTGTTTCTGGGCGAGGAAACCACCGTGGCCTTTGGCGACAAATGTTCCGGGCCGAACCATATCCTGCCCACGAAATACGCCGCGCGCTATTCGGCGGGCCTCTCGGTCCACAAGTTCCTGAAACCCCTGACCTGGCAGAAGGCCAGCCGCGAGGCCTGCAAGGCACTGTCCCTGCCCACCGCGCGAATTTCCCGGCTGGAGGGGATGGAGGCGCATGCCCGCACCGCCGATGCGCGGATGGACAAGTATTACCCCGGTCACAATTTCGATCTGGGGGACCCCGTGGCTTCGGTCGGCTGATCCTCCATGTCCGCCCTTCCCGATCTTGGCGCCCCGCCGGCCCTCCCGCCCGAGGCACAGGCGGCGGCGCTTGCCCTGCTGGAGAATGGCCGGCTGCACCGCTATCGCGAGGCGGGGGGAGATGGCGGCAGCGTGGCCCGGCTGGAACGCGCCTTTGCCGCAATGCTGGGTGCAAGGTTTGCGGTGGCGGTCAACTCCTGCGGATCGGCGATGTTCCTGTCGCTGCTGGGGGCAGGGGTCGGGCCGGGGGATCCGGTGCTGATGAACGCCTTCACGCTCGGCCCGGTGCCGGGCGCGATTGCCCATGCAGGCGCGCGCGCGGTGCTGGTGGAGATCACGCCCGATCTGGTGATCGACCTTGACGATCTGGCGCTGAAGGCGGCTTCCAGCGGCGCGCGGCATCTGCTCTTGTCCCATATGCGCGGGCATCTGTGCGACATGGGCGCGCTGATGACGGTCTGTGACCGGCTGGGGATCGCGGTGATCGAGGATTGCGCCCATGCGCTCGGGGCCGCCTGGGACGGGCGCGCGGCGGGGCGGTTCGGGATTGCGGGCGCGTTCAGCTTCCAGTCCGGCAAGCATGTGAACGCGGGCGAGGGCGGGGTGATCGTCACCGATGACGCCGATCTGGCCGCCCGCGCGATCCTCCACTCGGGCAGCTACATGCTTTACGCTCAGAATGGCACCTGCCCGCCCGACACGGTGATGGCGCGTTGGCGCGACCTTTGCCCGAATTTCAGCCTGCGCATGTCGGCGCTGGTGGCGGAACTGGCCTTGCCACAATTGCCGCTGCTGCCTGCCCGCGTGGCGGACTGGAACGCGAGCCATGACCGCATCGCCGCCCGCCTGACCACCCTGCCCGGCGTCACCCTGCCCCGGCGCGATGCGCGTGAGGCCTATGCCCAAAGCTCGATCCAGTTCCGCCTGCCGGGGCGGGATGCGGGCGGCATGGCAGATTTCATCGCCGCCGCGCGGGAACGGGGGCTGTTCGTCAAATGGTTCGGCATGGACCGAGCCGAAGGCTATACAAGCAACCCCTCCCATTGGCACTATGTGGACAATGCGGGCAGCAGCGGGGCAATGGCAGTGCAGGCGACACTTTGCGACATCCGCCTGCCGCTGGGCCTGACCCCGCAGGATTGCGACCGGATCGTGGAAGTGCTGGCCGCATCCCTGACGACCAACCTTGCAAAGGACTGAATGATGCCCCGCCTCGATACCCTGTTTGACCTGTCGGGCCGCCGCGCCCTGGTGACGGGGGGCAATTCCGGCATCGGGCTGGCGCTGGCCCATGCGCTCGGGTTGCAGGGGGCCGAGGTGGTGCTGGCCGCCCGGTCGCCAGACCGGCTGGCCGAGGCGGTGGCAACCCTGACTGCCGAAGGCATCGCCGCCACTGCCGCCCCCTGCGATCTGACCGATACGGCGGCCTTGCAGGACATGGCGCGGGTGGCGGGCGCGGTGGACATCGTGGTCAACGCCGCCGGGGTGAATCTGCGCCAGCCCTATGGCGAGGTCACCCCGCAGGCGTTCGATCTGCATATCGCGCTGCATCTGCGCGCGCCGTTCTTTCTGGTTCAGGCGCTGGCCCCGGGAATGGCCGCGCGCGGCTGGGGGCGGGTGCTGAACATCGCCTCCCTGCAATCGCAGCGCGCCTTCGCCAATTCCGCCCCCTATGGGACGGCCAAGGGCGGGGTCGTGCAACTGACCCGCGCCATGGCGGAAACCTTTTCCCCGCAGGGCATCACCTGCAACGCCATCGCACCGGGGTTCTTTCCGACACCGCTGACCGAGCCGGTCTTTGCAGACCCCGCCCTTGCCGCCGCCAATGCCGCGCGCACCGCCATCGGCCGCAACGGGCGGCTGGAGGATCTGCATGGCGCGGCGGTGCTTCTCTGTTCCGATGCCTCGGGCTATATCACCGGGCAGACACTTTATGTCGATGGAGGATTCACCGCAAGATGATGCCCGCAACCATGAAAGCCCTCGTCTACACCGCCCCGCACCGGATGGAATGGCGTGATGAGCCCCTGCCGGTTCCCGAACCCGGCGAGGTGCTGGTCCGGGTTCATGCCGCGGGGATCTGCGGATCGGACATGCATGCCTTTCACGGTCATGATGACCGCCGCCCCGCGCCCCTGATCCTCGGGCATGAGGCGGCGGGGCGTGTCGCGACCGGCCCGCGAACGGGGGAGCGGGTGACGATCAACCCGCTGGTGGTCGACCCAACCTGCCCGGCGGCACTGGCGGGGCGGCCGCATCTGTCACCCAGCCGGGCCGTCATTTCGATGCCCGCGCGGCCGGGGGCGTTTTGCGAATATGTCCGCATCCCCGAACGCAACCTGCTGCCGGTGCCCGAGGGCCTGAGCCTGCGCCATGCCGCCCTTGCCGAACCTGTCGCCGTGTCCTGGCACGCGGTCCGCATCGGCCTCGACCGGCTGGCCGAAGCGCCGCAGGGCCAGCGGGTGCTGGTGCAGGGCGGGGGCGCCATCGGGCTGGCGGCGGCGCTGGTCGCGCGGCATCTGGGCGTCGCGGAACTGTGGCTTGCCGAACCGCATGAAGGCCGCCGCGCCATGGCCGGGGCCGAAGGCGGCATCCGGGTTTTCGATCCGCTTTCACCGGGCGCAGGCCCCGGCGAAAGCGGCGTCGATCTGGTCATCGACGCGGTGGGTGCAAGGGCAACGCGCGAGGCGGCCTCGCGGCTCGTGCGGCCCGGCGGGGTGATCGTGCATGTGGGGCTTCTCCCCGGGGGCGACGGGTTCGACCTGCGCCGCATAACCTTGCAGGAAATCACCGTCACCGGGTCCTACTGCTACACGCCCGAAGATTTTGCGGCGGCACTCGCAGCCCTGGCCAGCGGCGCGCTCGGACCCCTTGGCTGGGCAGAACCGCGCCCGATGGCCGAAGGGGCAGCGGCCTTTGACGACCTCGATTCCGGGCGGGTGGAGGTGGCCAAGATCGTGCTGGAACTGGACTGACGGCTCAGGACGCCACCCGCTGCCGCCAGAGCGTGAAGAGCCCCGCCGCAATCACCACGCCCGCACCAAGGGCGACATTCCAGCGCAAGACCTCGCCGAACAGGATCATCCCGCCCATCGCCCCGAACACCAGTTGCAGATAGGCGAAGGGCTGCACCGCCGAGGCCTCCGCCACCTCGAATGCGCGGATCAGAAGGTAATGCCCCAACGCTCCGGTCACGCACAAAAGCGCCATCCAGCCCCAGTCGGGCGGGCTCATCGGCTGCCAGAACCACACCCCCGCCAGCGTCATCGCCACGGCCCCCGCCGTGCCGGTCCAGAAAAACGACACTGCCGCGGAATCCCGCCGTGAAACGTAGCGCGTCAGCAACGCATAAAGCGCGAACATGAAGGCCGCCGTCAGCGCAACAAAAGCCCAGGGCGAAAACACCCGGAACCCCGGTTGCAGGATGATGAGAACGCCGACAAACCCCACCCCGATCGCCGCCCAGCGCCGCCAGCCGACCCTCTCGCCCAGAATCGGCCCGGAAAGGGCGGCCACCAGCAGCGGATAACAGGCAAAGATCGCATGCGCCTCCACGAGCCCCAGCATGACGAAGCCCAGCACCAGCACGCAGATCTCCACCGCCAGCAGGACGCCGCGCAGGGGTTGCAGCACCGGATGGGCGGTGCGCACCGCCGCCCGCAAGCCCCCCAGCTTGCGCGCCGCAATCACCATGACAAAGGCCGCAAAGAACCAGTAGCGGACCATCACCACCATGATGACATTGTATTCCCCCGCCAGATGGCGTGACAGCATGTCCTGAGCGGCAAAGACCATGGTGGCCAGAACCATCAGCCCGATGCCGCGCCGTGTGTCCTGTTCGGTCATCGCTGCGCGACCCGTTGTGCGTGACCCTGCCCCTTGGCCCGGGCGCGCAGCAGCGTGAACAGCCCCGCCACAATGACAATCGCCCCACCGATCACCACATTTGTTTTCAATTCCTCGTCATAGATCACGATCCCGATCACCGCGATGAAGAAGATCTGGAAATAGGCGAAGGGCTGCACCGCCGAGGCCTCCGCCACGTCATAGCAGCGGATCAAGAGGTAGTGCGCAAACAGCGCCAGCCCCGAATAGACCCCCAGCATCGCCCAGTCGAAGGGCGGCATCCAATCCCAGAAGGGCAACCCCACCGCCGTCATCATCCCCGCCCCCATGACGCCCGACCAGAAGAATGACACGAAGGCGCTTTCATCCCGCGTCGCCAGCCGCGTCAGCAGCGAATAGACCGCAAACAGCAGCGCCGAAACCAGCGGCAGCAGCGCATCCAGCGTGAACACCCCGTCCGTGGGCGCCAGAATGATCCAGACCCCGACCATCCCGGCCATGATCGCCAGCCAGCGCCGCCAGCCCACCTTTTCCCCCAGCACCGGCACCGCCAGCGCCGCGATCAGCAGCGGACAGACGGCAAAGATGGCATGCGAATTGATGAGCCCGATCCGGGTGAAGGCCAGCACCATCAGGCAGATTTCCGTGGTCAGCACGGCGGACCGGATCAGGTGCAGCCAGGGATGGCGCGTGCGCACCGCCGCACGGAAACCCTCGCGCTTCAGCGAGGCCTGCACCAGCACGAAGCCCAGAAAGAACCAGTAGCGCACCATGATGATCATCAGCACGGAATAGCCAAGGCCCAGATAGCGCGCGAAGGCATCCTGCGTCGAAAACACGAAAACCGTTGCGATCATCAGCCAGATGCCGAGCCGGGTGTTCTGAACGGTCATGGCATCAGCCTTCCTGCGGTCATATGGCGTTTGTGGCCATGGCCCGGCCGCCGCTCCACCCCGAACCCGGCGGCCCCGAGCCCCCGGCGCACGAAACCTGCCGCCGTATAGGTCGCGAATGTGCCCCCCGGGGCGGTGTGGCGGGCCACCTCGGCCATCAACCCGGGCGACCAGAGTTCCGGATTCTTCGCTGGCGAAAACCCGTCCAGATACCAGGCATCCGCCCTCCCCTGCCAAAGCGGCAGCGTTTCGCGGGCATCGCCTTCGATCACCTCCACGCTCAACGGCCCAAGGTCAAAGACCCGCCGCCCCGCCGCCCAATGGTCGAGATAGGGCCCCGCCACCGCCAGCGCCTCGGGAAAGGCGGCCAGCGCCCGCGCGATGTCGGGGCCTGCCATCGGATAGGCCTCGAAAGAGGTATAGCGCACCGGCACATCCCCCGCCGCGATCAGCGTGGCCAGCATGTTCAGCCCGGTGCCGAATCCCAGTTCTGCAATGTGGAACCCGGGCAAGCAGCGCTCCGGCAACCCGTTTCCCGCCAGAAACACATGCCGCGTTTCCGCCAGACCATCCGTCAGGCTGAAATAGGGGTCGTCAAACCGGGTGGACAGGGGGATTGCCCCGTCTTTCCACGCAATCCCGGCACCCTCTGTCGGGGCCGCGCTCTGGTCGGGGGCCGTCATTTCGCCTAAACCCTTGCTTGCCGGACCAAGGATCACAGGAGAGCGGAAATGGCAACGCCGGATCTGACGGTGCATGGCGCGGGCATCCTTGGCCTGTCGGTCGCCTGGGCGGCGGCACGGCGCGGCGCGCGCGCGCGGGTGATCGAAACCGCCCGGCCCGGTGCCGGCTCCAGTGGCGGGCTTGTCGGCGCACTCTCGCCGCATGTGCCGGAAAACTGGAACGAAAAGAAGGCGTTCCAGCTTGAGAGCCTGCTGATGGCCGAAGCCTGGTGGCAGGCGGTGGCCGCGACAGGCGGGCGCGACCCAGGCTATGCCCGAACCGGGCGGTTGCAACCGCTCGCCGATGCCGCCGCGCTCGATCTTGCACGCAGCCGCGCTGTCACGGCGGCAACCCTCTGGCAAGGCCGCGCCGAATGGGTGGTGATCCCCACGACCGGTGCAGCATGGGAACCCGCCTCGCCCTCCGGCTGGCTGGTCCGCGACACGCTCTCGGCCCGCCTCCACCCGAGGCAGGCGCTCGCGGCCCTCGTTACGGCTCTGAAGGCGAAAGGCTGCGAGGTGACGCGCGGCGAGACGGGCACAAGCGGTCCGCAGGTCTGGGCGACCGGCGTCGCGGGGCTTGCCACGCTCACCAACGCAGCAGGCCGCCCGGCGGGAACCGGCGTCAAGGGTCAGGCTGCCACGCTGCGCCATGACGCCCGGACGCTGCCGCAGATCTTCACCGAGGGGCTCCATATCGTGCCCCATGCCGATGGCACGGTGGCCATCGGCTCCACCTCGGAAACCACATGGCAGGATCCGACCGCAACCGATCCCCAGCTTGACCTCCTGATCGAAATGGCGCGCATCGCCCTGCCCTGTCTGGCAGTGGCGACAGTGCTGGACCGCTGGGCCGGCCTGCGCCCCCGCGCCCGCACCCGCGCCCCCGTCCTCGGCCACTGGCCCGGGCGGCCGGGCCATTACATCCTCAACGGCGGCTTCAAGATCGGCTTCGGCATGGCCCCCAAGCTCGGCGAAACCCTGGCCGACCTGATCCTCGAAGGGCGCTGTGACGCCATCCCCGACAGCTTTCGCCCCGAAGCGAATCTCTGAACCACCACCCTCTTTTTCTGTCCGTAAATATCCCGGGGGGTCAGGGGGGCTGGCCCCCCTGCCTCGTCCGATCTCACTCGCGCGCGTAGACATCCTCATAGCGGATGATGTCATCCTCGCCGAGGTAACGGCCCGTCTGCACCTCGATCAGCACCATGGGAACCTTGCCGGGATTCTCCATCCGGTGCCGGGCACCGAGCGGAATGTAGACGGACTGGTTCTCGGTCAGGAGTTTCACCTCGTCATCCACCGTCACCCGCGCCGTGCCCTGCACGACGATCCAGTGTTCGGACCGGTGATGATGGCTTTGCAGGCTCAGCGCGCCCCCCGGATTTACCACGATCCGCTTGACCTGGAACCGGTCGCCCATCACGAGGCTCTCGAACCAGCCCCAGGGCCGGAAATCGCGCGGAAAGATCTGGGCCTGCTTGGCCCGCCGTGCCTTCAACGCATCGACCGCCAGCTTGACCTCCTGCGCGCGGCCCATATGGGCCACCAGAACGGCATCCGGCATGGCAATCGCAATGATGTCCTTCAACCCGATGCCCACCAGTTCCTGCCCCTCGGATTCCGACCGCAGGAGCGAGCCGTCGCAATCGATCGCCGTCGCGTTTTGTGAAACCACGACCCCCCGCGCATCCGGCCCGGACTGCCGCCAGACCGCATCCCAGCCGCCCAGATCCGACCAGCCCGCCCCGAAAGGCACCACCGACAGGCGGTCGGATTTCTCCATCACCGCATAGTCGATGGAGATGTCGCGCACCCCGGCCCACGGCCCCGGGGCCAGCCGCAGGAAGCCGAGGTCCGGTCTGGCCGTCTCCACCGCCTCGCGCACCGGGCCGGTCAGATCCGGCGCATGCGCCTCGAAAGCCGCCAGAATATCGGCAACCCGGAACAGGAAGATGCCGGAGTTCCACAGATAGGCATCGTCTGCCAGCATCTGCGCCGCCCGGGCCGCATCGGGTTTCTCGACAAAGCGGCGCAGGGGCACGGCGCGGCCCGATCCGTCCGGGCGCGCGGCCAGTTCCAGATAGCCATAGCCCGTCTCGGGGCGGTCCGGCGCGATGCCGAAGGTGACGATCCGCCCTTCCGCCACCGCAGCCAGCCCGGCAGACACCGCCGCGCGAAAGGCGGGCGCATCGGGGATGACATGGTCCGACGGGGCCACCAGCATCACCGCCCCGGGATCATGGGCCGCAAGATGCAGGGCCGCGGCCAGCACGGCGGGGGCGGTGTTGCGGCCTTCGGGCTCGATCAGGATCGCGCCCGGGTCGATCCCCACCTCGGCCAGTTGCTCGGTCACGATGAAGCGGAAATCCGAATTGGTCACAATGACCGGTGCCGAGAACTCCGGCCCCGCCCCGTTCACGGCCCCGCCCGCCGCCCCGGCCCCCGCCAGCCGCAGGGCGGATTGCTGGAACAGCGAACCATCGCCGGTCAGCCGTGTGAACTGCTTGGGATAGGATTTGCGCGACAGCGGCCAGAGCCGCGTGCCGGAGCCGCCGCAGAGAAGAACCGGTGTAACGCCCATTCTGGAAACCCTTTGTCTCGAAGCCACACGGACAGCGGCACGGAAAGGCCCCGCGCAGACCTCTCATACCAGAACGCCACCATCAGTCCAGCTACCGGCGTCACGGCACGCGCCACTTCGGGGTCATCCGCAACACCGGCAGGCGCGCGAGGCTGTCCCGGCGTCTCAGCCCCCGGTCTGACGAAGGGCCGCCCGCGCCCGAAGCGCGCGCACCCCCTGCACGATGGCCCAGACCCAGAGCGCCAGCACCGCGACCCCCAGACCCGCCGCGATCGGGCGCTCGAAGAACCCGGTCAGATCGCCCGCCGACTTGATCATCGAGGTCAGGAACATCCGTTCGAACATCCCGCCCAGCACCAGCCCGAGGATGATGGGCGCGACGGGAAAGCCGTTCTCCTCCAGCACCCAGCCCAGAAGGCCCATCGCGGCCATCAGGATGATCCCGAACACCGAATTGGTCATCGCGAAGGCGCCGACGATGCACAGGCTCAGCACGATGGGCAAGAGGATGCGCCGGGGCACGCGCAGAACGGGCCGCGCAGCCTTGACCGCCATCCAGCCCAGCGGCACCATCACAAGGGCCGCAATGATGAAGATCATGAACACGGCATAGATCAGTTGCGGGTTCATCAGGAACACGGTTGGCCCCGGATTCATGCCCTTCATGTAAAGCACACCGATCACGATGGCCGTGATGCTGTCGCCCGGGATGCCGAACACAAGGGCCGGGATCCACGACCCTGCCACGGCGGAATTGTTGGCGGCAGAGGCATCGACCAGCCCCTCGACATGGCCCGTTCCATATTTCTCGGGGGTTTTCGAGAATTTCTTGGACACAGCATAGGACATCCAGGCCGCAATATCCGCCCCCGCCCCCGGCAGCGCCCCGACAAGCGTGCCCAGCGTCGAGCCGCGCAGGATGTTTTTCGGATAGGTCCAGATCACCCGGCCCACCCCCTTGAACAGCGGCCCGCTTGTGGGCGGAACCTCCTGATAGGGCTCGCTCGATCCAAGCCGGATCATGCCGCGCAGGATCTCGGCCAGCGCGAACAGACCGATCATCGCAGGGATGAACTCGATCCCCGCCAGCATGTCCACCTGCCCATAGGTGAAGCGCGGCACGCCCGAGGTCGGGTCCAGCCCCACCGTTGCCAGCGCCAGCCCGATCATCAGCGACACCCCGGCCTTCAGCGGGTCGGACGAGGCGATGAAAATCGCGCAGGACAGGCCGAGTGCGGCCAGCCAGAAATATTCGTAGGACGTGAATTTCAGCGCGAATTCCGCCAGCACCGGCGCACCGAGGATCAGCATGGCCACCCCGAACAGCCCGCCGATGCAGGACACGATGATGTTGGTGCCAAGGCTGAGGTTCAGCTTGCCCGCCACCGACAGCCGGTAACTGTCCTCGACATAGGCCGCCGAGGCGGGCGTGCCGGGAATGCGCAGCATCGCGCCGGGAATGTCGCCGGCAAAGATCGCCATGCCACTTGCGGTCACAATCGCCGCAAGCGCCGGGATCGGGTCCATGAAGAAGGTGAGCGGCACCAGCAGCGCCACCGCCATCGTGGCGGTCAGGCCCGGCATCGCACCCATGAACATGCCGAAAGCACCTGAAAGCACCACGACCAGCAGAACCTTCGGATCGAGAACCAGCCAGAAGGCCTGCGCAAGAACGTCGAGAGAAGGCAACATGTCAGAAGAACCCTTCCACCGGGCCGCGCGGCAAGGGCACGCGCAGCATCACCGCAAAAGCCCACCAGCAAAACAGCGTGGCCCCCACGGAACAGGCCACCGCCATCAGGGGCCGCACCCCATGCCACAGAAAGATCGCGAGCAGGGTGACAAAGGACACCGGCATGTAGCCGATCCGCGGTGCCACAAGGATCTGGCCCGCCACGGCAGCGAAGATCAGCACGACCGACCCGATGCCCGCGACACGCCGCAAGGGCGGCAGGACCGAGATCAGCACCTGCCGCACCCCGGCCCGCCGGTAAGTCACATCGCGCAGGCAC
Source organism: Pseudorhodobacter sp. (assembly GCA_046295215.1). Lineage (GTDB taxonomy): Bacteria > Pseudomonadota > Alphaproteobacteria > Rhodobacterales > Rhodobacteraceae > Szabonella. The sequence goes on from JBKBNP010000025.1 coordinate 52,536, forward strand.
AAGAGCCCCCCCGCGATCACAAATCCACCGCCCAACAACGAGGGCAGCAGCGAGGCGCCATAGGGTTGGCCCGGAAAGGCCGGAAAGCCGGATGCCGTCCAGACCATGAACAGCCCCAGCAGGATGAACAGCGCGCCCGACAGCGCGTCCGACAGTTGCATGCAGTTCCCCTCCCCCGATGCGCCTCGTCCGAGACGAACGGAGGCGCCGCAGCGCCTCCGCCTTTTCTCATGTCAGCATTGCGCTTGCGTCAGCCCTGCACAAGTCCTGCGGCGCGCATTGCCTCGCCCATCTTGACGTCAGTATCCTCCATCAGCGCGGCATGGTCCGCCGGCGGCAGATAGACGACGCCGAAGCTGCGCGAGTTCATGAAGTCGGTGAACTCGGCATCCTGCGCGATTTCGCCCAGCGCGGTGGAGAGTTTCGCGGTGATGTCCTCGGGCAGACCGGCAGGCGCGCAGATGCCACGCCATGCGGCAGTGTAGTAGTCACCCGCCCCGGCCTCTTGCAGCGTGGTCAGGTCCGGGCGGCTCGCCGCACGTTCCGACCCCATGAGCGCAAGGTTGACCGCACGGCCAGCCTCGACCATCGCCTTGGTCTCGCCCAGCGACACGGTGACAAGGTCGATCCCGCCCGCGATCAGATCCTGCATTGCGGGGGCAGCACCCTCCGACGGCACCCAGGTCACATGGTTCGGGGCCAGCCCCAGCGATTGCAGCCAGCCCACCAGCGCCAGATGCCAGATGCCGCCCTGCCCGGTGCCCGAGGCCTTGAACGTGCCGGGGGCCGAGGCCTTGATCGCCTCAACCAGCGCCCCGATGTCGGCATATCCCGCATCCGACCGCACCGTGACAGCAGGCCCGTCGGCATTCATCAGGCTGAGCGGCGTGAAGTCGTTGGAGGTCAGCGCGGTGAGGCCCTGATGGTGCATCATCGCGATTTCCACGGTGACAACGCCGATGGTGTAGCCATCCGCCGCCGCCGTCGCGATGGCCGAATGGCCCACGACGCCCGACCCGCCGGTGCGGTTCACCACATTGACCGGCTGCCCCAGCTTGCGCTCCAGCAGGGCCGCAATGATCCGGCCGGTTGCATCGGTGCCACCGCCCGCACCCCATGGCACGATCATCGTGATCGGTCGGCTGGGATAATCAGAGGCAAAGGCCCGCATCGGGGCCGCGCCAAGGGCAGCCGCAGCGGCAGCGCCCGCAATCACGCCGCGGCGTGTCGGTTTGAATTGTGTCGTCATGTCGGTTCCTCCCAAGTGAACGAGCGTTCCCCCACGCCTCATGCGCGGGGGTGGATCTCAGGCAGCCTGCGCTGCCCGGAATGTCTTTTCCGCTTCCAGAAGCGAGGTCGCAGCCGCTTTCACACGGGCGCGGTCAGCATCGGGAATCGGGGATGATGGTGCAATTATCATACCAGTATCGGCAATACCCGACTGTCTGATCGCTTCATGCAACACACGGATTTCATTGATCTCGCCACGCAGGGCCTCCAGCGGCAACAGCGACTGCAACAACGCCTCGGCGCGCTCGGGATTGCTCATTTGCAGCGCATGCAGAATGGCCATCGACAGGGCGGGCGCGATGCAGACACAGCCCGCCGTAAACCCCGCAAGCCCGTAATCGACCAGATGCGGAATGGCAGGCGGCTCGCCAAAGCCCGAGATCACCCGGTCTGCCCCGATCTCCGCAATGATCGCGTCAAGATAGGCGTCGCGCGCGGCACCGCTGCGCGGCACCGCGTATTTCACCCCGAAGACCACGCCCTCGGCGCACAGCTTTCCCAGATCCTCGGCCGGGAAATACCCGTCCGTCTTGATATAAACCAGCAGTTGCACGCGCGAGGTCGCATGGAAGTCCCGCAGCGCCGTCATCACGCCATCCCGCGTCAGCGGCGGCCCCATCGGCAACAGCAGCGCCACCGGAAAGCTCCGCGATTTCAGCACCTCCGCCTGATCCACCAGCTTGCCGCCATCCGGTCCGACCGAGGGCAGAAGCCATGTGTCCGCCGCCGCCAGCGCCGCCAGCCGGTCCAGCCAGTCGGCATAGCTCGACATCGGCCAGTGATGGACCAGCGCATTGCCGCCATAAAGGATGGTGGACACGCCCCCCGCTTCCAGATGCCGGATGACCGCGCCATTCGCGGCGTCGTTCATGTCGCCTACGGCATCGCGGGCAAAGGGCGGAACGGCCATGACGGCCCGGGCAAGATCGGCGGGGGTAACGCTGCGGCGCATCGGCAGTCTCCGGTAAAAATCAGTTATTCTCTTTAGACGCGATTCGCATAATTAGTCAATAGTTGTAAAATCCGTCCTGACCGGTTATGCGGTGCCCAGACATGCGAAGGGAGATTCGACAGCATGACACCGATCCGGGTTGCCATCGCGGGCGCAGGCGCCATCAGCATATTCCACCTCAAGGGCTGGCAGGCACAGCAGAGCGTGGAACTGGTCGCCATCTGTGATCCCGATCCCGCCCGCGCCAATGACCGCGCCACCGAATTTTCCATCCCCCGGGTGTTTGACGATGTGGGCAGGATGCTGGCCGAAACCCGCCCCGACGCCATCGACATCATCACCCCGGTCTCCAGCCATGCCCCGCTCGTGCGGCTAGCGGCGGATCACGGCGCGCACGTGATGTGCCAGAAACCCATGACCCCCACCGTGGCCGAGGCCGAGGCGCTGATTGCCGATGTGGGTGATCGCGTGCGCTTCATGGTGCATGAGAACTACCGCTTCCGCCCGCATTACGCCGAACTGACCTCCCGCGTCGCTGCCGGAGAGGTGGGGCGTGTGCGCCATGTGCGCCTCACCGTGCGCGCCTCCTCGCTGAACGACTACCCCGGAAAGGTGCCCTTCCTCCTGGGCCGCCAGCCCTATCTGGCCAGCTTCCCGCGCCTTCTGGTGTTCGAGGTGCTGATCCACCATCTTGACGCGCTGCGTGCGGCCTTTGGCGAAATGGAACCGGTGGCGGCGATCCTCGACCGCATCAACCCCGATCTCGCGGGCGAGGATGCGGCCCTTGTGACCCTGCGCACCGCCTCCGGCGCGCTGGTGCAGATCGACGCCAATATCTCTGCCCTCGGCCACCCGCCTTTGCCCACCGACCGGCTGGAGGTGCTGGGGGAGGCGGACACGCTGATCCTCGACCGCGACCGGATCACCCGGCTCTCTGCCCCCGATCAGATTTCCCGGCATGATCTGGCCGCGAATTATCAGGCCTGCTTCACCGGTGCTGTCACCGAATTCGTGACCGGGCTGCGCAGCGGGCGCACCTTTGCCACCGACCGGCTCGACAATCTGCGCACCTTGCGCCTGATGGAGGCCATCTACAGACTGGCCGGTGTGACGATCTGAAGGGAACCGCCGATGCAGTGCGAACCGACGCTGGCCGACCAGGTCTATGACCGGCTCCTGCGCGCCATCATGGCCGGGGATTATGCGCTCAATTCGCGCCTGCCACCCGAAGAAGCGCTTGCGCTGACCTGCGGTGTCTCCCGCCCGGTGCTGCGAACCGCCCTTGCACGGCTGCGCGACGACGGCATTGTTGCGGGACGGCGCGGGTCCGGCAACTATGTCCTGCGCCGCCCTGCCGCCTCGGTGGTGGATTTCGTGCCGCTGGGGTCCATCACCGATATTCAGCGCTGCTATGAATTCCGGCTGGAGGTGGAATCAGCCGCCGCCTTCTGGGCCGCCCAGCGCCGGACCGACAAGGATCTTGCCGACATGCGCGCGGCGCATGACCGGATGGGCGCCCTCTACAGCGCCCGTGAAAAGGGGGTGGAGGCAGATCAGGATCTGCATCTGGCGATCGGCCGCGCCTCGCACAATGCGTTTTTCGCGACGGTTCTGGACTCGCTCGCGGTCCAGATCAGCTTCGGGATGAACCTGTCGCGCAGCCTCACGCTTCAGGCCGCCCCCGACCGGCAGGCACAGGTCATGGCGGAACATGGGGCAATCATCGACGCCATTTCCGGGCAATCCCCCGATGCCGCCCGCGCCGCCATGCAGGACCACATCCGCGCCGCCCGCGACCGGATGTTCGAGGGCGGCTGAGCCCCGCCCCTTTTTCTGTCCAGAAATATCCCGGGGGGTGAAGGGGGGCTGGCCCCCCTTCAGCCACAGCTCAGTTCAAAAGCCCCGCATGGCGCATCGCGGCGTCGATCTTCGCCTTCGTGCCTTCGGTCAGCCCCACCAGCGGCAGGCGCACCTCCTCCGAACACAGCCCCAGCCGCGACATGCCGTATTTCGCCCCCGCAAGCCCCGGCTCGATGAAGATCGCCTCGTGCAGCGGCATCAGCCGGTCCTGATGGTCGAGTGCCCGGGCATAATCCCCCGCCAGCGTCGCCTCCTGAAATTCGGCGCACAGCCGCGGCGCCACATTGGCGGTGACCGAAATGCAGCCCACCCCGCCATGGGCGTTGAACCCCAGCGCGGTCGCATCCTCGCCCGACAACTGGATGAACTCGGGGCCGCAGGTGAGGCGCTGCTGGCTCACCCGCTCCAGCTTGCCGGTTGCATCCTTGACGCCGACGATCCGGGGCAGTTTGGCCAAGACGCCCATCGTCTCAGGCGTCATGTCAACGACCGACCGGCCCGGAATGTTGTAGATGATGATCGGCAGGGCGCAGCAATCGTGCAGCGCGGTGAAATGCGCGATCAGCCCGGCCTGCGTGGGCTTGTTGTAATAGGGCGTCACGACAAGGGCGGCATCCGCCCCCACACGTTCGGCGTGGCGGATCAGGCGGATGCCCTCGACCGTGTTGTTGGACCCGGCCCCGGCGATCACCGGGATGCGGCCGGCCGCGGCCTTCACGACCTCTTCCACCACCGTCTCATGTTCCTCGTGGCTCAGCGTCGGGCTTTCGCCTGTGGTGCCAACCGGCACGATGCCATGGCTGCCCTCGGCGACATGCCAGTCCACGAGTTTCTTCAGCGTCTCCAGATCCAGTTCGCCGTTCCTGAACGGCGTCACCAGGGCAGGCATCGACCCTCTGATCATGGCACGCATCTCCTCTGACATCGGGCGCCCGCTGTTCGAGTCGCCCTTCCGGTTACATCGGGCCTTCTATCCTTCGGCCCTGCGCTTGCCAAGCAGGGGAAAAGCGCGCGGGACGGGAGGCGTCTGGCGCGGATGTGAGTTGCGGCCATCCCGGCCCGATGGCAGGTTGCGCCGCATGACACATCACCGTTCTTTCCGCCGCCTCATCCTGCCGGTCCTGCCGCTCGTCATGCTGGCCGGGATTGCGTTTCTGTCCTTCATCCAGCCGCTGCGCGCCGATCCTGCCGTAATGCGCGCGGCGCTCGAGGCCGTCGCCGCCCGCGACTGGGACCGCGCGCGCAGCCTTGCGCCCGCCGGGGTCGGGCGCGACGTGGTCGAATGGCACCGGCTGCGCGCGGGCGAGGGGTTGCTGGGGGATTTCGAGGATTTCCTGCGTCGCCGCGCCGACTGGCCGGGCATGGATTACCTGCGCCAGCAGGGCGAGGCCGCCGTTGCGCGCTCCACCAGTCCCGAACGGGTTCTGGCCTTCTTCGGGCAGGGTCAGGCGGCCACCGCCGAGGGCGCGATGGCCCATATCCGCGCGCTGCAGGCCCTGGGCCGGGCCGATGAGGCCGCAGGCGCGGCGCGGCGCGCCTGGGTCGGCCTGCGGCTGACAGCGGCCGATGAGGCCGCGCTGATGGCTCTTGCAGGGCCCGCGCTTTCCCTTGCGCATGAGGCGCGTGCCGATGCGGCGCTCTGGGCCGGACGGGTGTCGGAGGCGGAGCGGATGCTGCCAAGACTGTCGCCCGGCTGGCAGGCGCTGGCGCGGGCACGCATGGCGCTGCGCGCCGATGCCGAGGGGGTGAACGCGCTGATCGCTGCGGTTCCCGCTGCGCTGCGCGATGATCCGGGGCTGGCCTATGAACGCTTCACCTGGCGGATGCGCAAGGGGCTCTGGGACGGCGCGCTGGAGATGCTGACGCAACGTTCGGCCAGCGCCACCGGGCTGGGCCTTCCCGAGGAATGGGGGCGGCGGCGGATCCAGCTCGTGCGGCAGCTTCTGTCGGACAACCGGCCCCGCGACGCGCTGCGCGCAGCCGCACCGCATCATCAGACATCGGGGGCCAGCTATGCGGATCTGGAGTTTCTGGCCGGGTGGATCGCGCTGCGGCATCTCAATGATCCCGACCGCGCGCTGACCCATTTCCGGCACTTGCGCACCGGCGTTTCCACCCCGATCAGCCTGTCGCGCGCGCATTACTGGGAAGGCAGGTCACTGGAAGCCGCAGGCAGGGCCGATGCCGCAAACGCCGCCTGGCGGGAAGGCGCGAAACACCAGACTGCCTATTACGGGCTTCTGTCGGCGGAACGGCTTGGACTTTCGCTGGATCCGGCGCTGGTCACGGACGGTCGCCGGACCGACTGGCGGCAGGCGGGCTTCGTGCAAGGGTCGGTAATGCAGGCCGCGCGGCTGTTGCTGGCAGCCGGGGATCGCGGACAGGCGCGGCGCTTCCTGCTGCATCTGGCCGAAAGCCTCGATGCGCGCGGGCTGGAGGCCCTGGGCGACTACGCGCTGGAGGCGGGGGAGCCGAATTTCGCCGTGCTGATCGGCAAGCAGGCGGCGGGGCGCGGGATCATCCTGCCCCGCGCCTATTTCCCGGTGCCCGATCTGGTGCCCGATGGCCTGCCGGTCAGCCGGGCACTGGCCCTGTCCATCGCGCGGCGGGAAAGCGAGTTCGCGGTGGATGTGCGCAGCCCGGCAGGCGCGCTGGGGCTGATGCAGGTGATGCCGGGCACGGCGAAACTGATGGCCGACAAGCTGGGCCTGCCGCATTCGGTGCCGCGCCTGACCACCGATCCGCCCTTCAACGTGCGTCTGGGGGCCGCCTATCTGGCGCAACTGGTCGAGGAGTTCGGGCCTGCCATCACGCTCGTTGCCGCGGGCTACAACGCAGGCCCGGGCCGCCCGCGCCGCTGGATCACCGAATTCGGCGACCCGAGGCAGGCTTCGGTCGATGTGGTGGACTGGGTGGAGACGGTCCCCTTTGCCGAAACGCGGACCTATGTGATGCGGGTGGTCGAATCGCTGGTGATCTACCGCGCCAAGCTGCGCGGCAGTCCGGGTCCGGTGCGGGTGACGGCGGAACTGACGGGGCGCTGAGGCGGGGGCGAAAGGGGGGCTGTCTGCCCCCCTTGGACCGGCGAGGCCGGTCCTCACCCCCCGAGGATATTTCCGGACAGAAAAAGGGGCGCGATTTTCGGCGCTGTGCAAGGATTGCGCGAAGGCCGGGCTTGGCTTACATCGGCGGGCATGAAACGTGCCATCCTGATCCATCCCGACCCGCGTCTGAAGAAAGCCTGCGATCCCGTCGAGGGCGTGCCCACCGAGATCGGCAAGCTGGCCGAGGACATGCTGGAAACCATGTATGACGCGCCGGGCATCGGACTGGCCGCGCCGCAGGTCGGCGTGATGAAACGGCTCCTGGTCATGGATTGCGTGAAAGACCCCGAAAAGCCGCCACGCCCCATCGTGCTGATCAACCCCGAAATCACCTGGGCTTCGGAGGATCTGAACCAGTATGAGGAGGGGTGTCTCTCGATCCCCGATCAATATGCGCCGGTGACGCGCCCGGCAAAGGTGCGCGTGGGCTGGACAGGGCTGGACGGCGCGCGGGCGGAGGAGGAGTTCGAAGGCCTCTGGGCAACCTGCGTGCAGCACGAGATCGACCATCTGGATGGCAAGCTGTTCATCGACTATCTGGGGCCGCTCAAGCGCCAGATGATTACCCGCAAGATGGAAAAGCTCAAACGCGATCTGGCGCGGCGCGGCTGATGGCGACCCCGGCATTGCGCCCGATCCGGCATTGGCCCGACCCGGTGCTGTCAGCGCCCTGCGCCGAGATCGCGCCGGGGGAGCCGGGCGTGTTCCTGCTGGCCAATGACATGCTGCGCGCGATGTATGCAGCGAATGGCCGGGGCCTTGCCGCGCCGCAGGTTGGCGTCACCAAACGCTTGTTTGTCATGGACGAGACGTGGAAAACGGGCACCGCCACGCCGCGCATCTTCATCAACCCGGTGGTGCGGGATCCGTCAGCCGACCGGGTGACGGGGCCAGAGGGATGCCTGTCCATCCCGGGGATCACCGTGCAGGTCAGCCGCGCAGCGGAGGTGACGCTGGAATGGACCAACCTTTTCGGAACGCGCCACAGCGCGCGAATGACAGGCTTTGCCGCGATCTGCGCCCAGCATGAGGTGGACCATCTGGACGGGATCGTGACCTTTGACCGCCTTTCGCCGGAGGCGCGGGCCGCCGCCGAACGGGACTATGCCGACATGTCCCCGGAGGCCGGAGGATGACCGTGCGGCGCTGCATTCCATGGCCCGATGCGCGCCTGCGCACCCCCGCCGCCGCGGTGGAGCATATCGACGACAGTATCCGCGCGATCTGGACGGATATGGTGGACACGATGGAGGCGATGCCGGGCTATGGCCTTGCCGCCCCGCAGATCGGGGTGATGCTGCGCCTTGCGGTGGTGGATTGTTCGGTCGAACGCGGGCAGGCCGTGCTGATGGCCAACCCGGAGGTGCTGCACGCCTCGGGCCAGATGCGGGAGCATGAGGAAGCCTCGCCCAACCTGCCGGGCGTGTCCGCCAAGATCCGCCGCCCGCGTGCGGTGACAGTGCGGTTTCTCAATGTGGCAGGCGATGTGGAGGAGCGCGATTTCGTGCATCTCTGGGCGACATCCGTGCAGCATCAGATCGACCATCTGGCGGGGCGGATGTATTTCGACCGGCTGGGGAAGGTGAAGCGCGACATGCTGATCCGGCGCGCGCGCAAGGCGGCGGTCTGAAGTTCAGCGCCGCGCGCGCGATCCGGCCAGCCATCCCAGTCCGGTCAGAAGCAGGACCACGAAGAGCGGCCCGAGGACGAAGGCCAGCAGATCCTCGCCCCGAAACTCTCAGGGCGCCTCGAGCCGGCAGTTGCCGTGGGGACTGCCGAAGGCGCAGGCGAGGCCCTGCACCCAGACATAGCCCCAGACCCAGGCCGCCGTTGCAAGCCCGGCCAGCACATAGAGCGCAACTGACATCCATCTCATGCTTGATCCCCTCTGGCGGGCGTGGCTAGGTGCGGGCAAAAGTGACGCGACAGGCAGCGGCTGGCAAGCCCGGACGGACCTGCGCGGGGAAAAGCCGGAAGGATACGAGGCAGATGCGCGTGATCTTCATGGGGACGCCGGAGTTTTCGGTGCCGGTGCTGGAGGCGGTTGCTGCGGCGCATGAGGTGATGGCCGTCTATTGCCAGCCGCCGCGCCCCGCCGGACGCGGCAAGAAGGACCGCGCCTCGCCGGTGCAGGCGCGGGCAGAGGCGCTGGGGCTGGAGGTGCGGCATCCGCTGTCGCTGCGCGATCCGGTCGCGCAGGCGGAGGTTGCCGCCCTTGATGCGGATGTGGCGGTGGTGGTGGCCTATGGGCTGATCCTGCCGCAGGCGGTGCTGGAGGCGCCTCGCCTTGGTTGCCTCAACATCCATGCGAGCCTTCTGCCACGCTGGCGCGGGGCGGCGCCGATCCACCGCGCCATTCTGGCAGGCGATGCGGAAACCGGCATCTGCATCATGCGGATGGAGGCGGGGCTCGATACCGGGCCGGTCCTACTGCGCGAGGCAACCCCGATCGGCACGGAGGAAACGACGGCGGATCTGCATGACCGGCTGTCTGCCATGGGGGCAGGGCTGATCGTTGCGGCGCTGGAGCGGTTGCCCGAACTGGTGGCTGAACCGCAGCCCACCGATGGCGTGACCTATGCCGCCAAGATCGACAAGGCCGAGGCGCGGGTGGACTGGACGCGCCCGGCGGTCGAACTGGACCGCCAGATCCGGGGCCTGTCACCTTTTCCCGGGGCCTGGTGCGAGATGGGCGGGGAGCGGGTGAAACTGCTTCGCTCCCGTCTGGCGGAGGGATCAGGGGCGGCGGGCGAGGTGCTGGGCGGGCTGCGCATCGCCTGCGGGACGGGAGCGGTCGAGATCACGCTGGCGCAGCGCGAAGGCAAGCGACCGATGGATGCGGAGGAGTTTCTGCGCGGCGTCCGGATGCCCGAAACGCTCGGGTGACAGATCGCCGGGATGCGGCGGTGGGATGACATATCGGGCAGGGATGCAGCCTCTTGATTGACCCGGAGGTGCGGCTGGGGCAGGCTCTCGGCTTGGGCGTCATCGCAGCGGGGAGCATTCCATGCCGATCATCGCACTTGTGATCATCGGGGCAGCGGCGGGGTTTCTGGCCACACGCCTGATGCGGCTGAACACCGACATTCCCACGACGATCTTCATCGGGATTGCAGGGGCGTTGATCGGGGGATTGATCCTGCGGTTCCTGTTGGTGCTGACGGGCTGGGCCGCCGGGATTGTCGGCGCGGTGCTGGGGGCGATGCTGCTGATCGCCCTCTGGCGCAAATTCATGTCCGGGGGCGAATAGTCCGGACATCAGGCTTGTGCCCCGGATCGGGGCAAGCCTGGGGGCCGATGCCCGTCTTTCTTTTGCAAAAATAGGGGGGCGATGACCCCCGTCGCGTTCCGCGACTCCCCCCGGGATATTTGCAAACAGATGAAGGCAGGGCGTCAGGTCTCGTCCCGCCCGGGGGGCCAGGGGCGGGTTGCATCGGCGGCGATCCAGCCCTGAACCCAGGATGGCAGCGGCGGGCTGTCAACGGCCTGGCCAAGGGCGTTCAGCACCTCTGACGGGGCCACGATCCCGGCCTTGGAAGTGACGGCCGAGCGGATGAGCATATGGGAGGTGCAGTCATCCTCTTTCCACATGCTCTGGTCCATGTAGAAGAACCGGTGATCCCAACCGATGCAGCGCGAGCGCATTTCCACCACATCGAACATCCGCACACGGCGGCGGTAGCGCAGCGAATTGCCCGCGACCGTCATGCCCCATTTGTTTGCTTTCAGCACCCTGTGCAGGCCGACCCTTTCGCCCAGCGGCAGGCGGCCCAGGTCATAGATCGTCAGCGTGCGACCGTTGTTCAACTCCATCCAGGGGTCGATGTCCAGCGGCCAGCAGCGGTGATGGCTTACATGGGTGCCGAGGATCGGCAGCCGCGGGGCGTTGCGGAACTTCCACAACTGATGGGCCATGCGGAGATAGGGATACATGCGCGCACTCCTTTTGCGCCTGTCGATGCCGCGCCGCAGCAGGCGCGTCAAGGGAAACGCTGCGGAAGCTGTTGCCCTTTCGGGGGGGGCAGGCTATCCCTCCCCTACCATTGGTGGACCGGAGCCGCGCATGACCTCTTTGTTGCAGATATTGCTGCTGATCCTCGATGTGGCGCAATTCATCATCATTGCTCATATCATCATGTCCTGGCTGATCAATTTTCAGGTGCTGAATCTGCGCCAGCCGATCGTGGCGCAGATCTGGTTCGGGCTGAACCGGATTCTGGAACCGGTCTACGGTCGCGTGCGGGCGGTGCTGCCGCAGATGGGGGGGCTTGATCTGGCGCCGCTTCTGGTGCTGCTGGGGGTCTATGCGCTGCGCATCCTGCTGATCAACAACGCGGCGGCGTTCTACTGAGCCGATGACCACGCCCACCGACTATCTTGCCAGCGTTTTCGGCTTTTCCGGTTTCCGTCCGGGGCAGGAAGAGATTGTCGATGCGGTGCTGGCGGGGCGCAACACGCTGGCGATCATGCCCACCGGGGGCGGCAAGTCGCTGTGTTTCCAGCTTCCGGCGCTTTGCCGGGACGGGGTGACGGTGGTGATCTCGCCGCTGATCGCGCTGATGCGCGATCAGGTGCGCGCGCTGCGCGAGGCGGGGGTGGAGGCGGGCGCGCTGACCTCGGGCAATACGGATACCGAGACGGTGGAGGTCTTTGCAGCCCTCGATGCCGGACGGTTGAAACTGCTCTACATGGCGCCGGAACGGCTCGGCTCGGCCTCGGCGGTGCAGATGCTGCGCCGCGTGGGGGTCAGCGCGATTGCGGTGGACGAGGCGCATTGCGTCAGCCAGTGGGGCCATGATTTCCGCCCCGATTACCTGCGCATCGGGGAATTGCGCCGTGCATTGGATGTGCCGCTCGCGGCCTTCACCGCCACCGCAGATGAGGAGACGCGGGCCGAGATCGTCACGCGGCTTTTTGACGGGGTGGCGCCTGCGACCTTCCTGCGCGGGTTTGACCGGCCGAACATCCATCTGGCCTTTGCGGTGAAGGACAGCCCGCGCCGCCAGATCCTCGACTTTGCCGCGGCGCGCAAGGGGCAGTCGGGCATCGTCTATTGCGGCACGCGGGCCAAGACGGAAACGCTGGCGCAGGGGTTGCGCGAGGCGGGCCATCCCGCGACCGCCTATCATGGCGGCATGGATGCCGAGGACCGCCGCGCAACGGAGGTGCGGTTCCAGCGCGAGGACGGGCTGATCGTGGTGGCGACGGTCGCCTTCGGCATGGGGATCGACAAGCCCGATATCCGCTGGGTCGCCCATGCGGATCTGCCGAAATCCATCGAAGGCTACTATCAGGAAATCGGGCGTGCGGGGCGTGATGGCGCGGCGGCGGAGACGCTGACGCTTTATGGTCCTGACGATATCCGCCTGCGACGGTCCCAGATCGACGAGGGACTGGCCCCGCCCGAACGGAAAGAGGCCGATCACGGGAGGCTCAACGCGCTGTTGGGGCTGGCCGAGGCGGTGGGATGTCGGCGTCAGGTGCTGCTGGGCTATTTCGGTGAAACAGCGTCACCTTGCGGGAATTGCGACATCTGCGACCGGCCAGCGCTGGTTTTTGATGCGACCGATGCGGTGCGCAAGGCGCTGTCGGCGATCCTGCGGACGGGGGAAAGTTTTGGCGCGGGCCATCTCATTGACATCCTGACCGGGACTGCAACCGACAAGGTGCGACAGCGCGGCCATGACCAGTTGCCGACCTTCGCCGTGGGGCGCGACATGACCAAACCCGCATGGGGCGCGGTGTTCCGGCAGATGATGGGCCGTGATCTGGTGCGCCCGGATGCCGGACGCCATGGCGCCCTGCGCATGACCGAGGCCGCCCGCCCCATCCTGCGCGGGGAGGAGGCGATCACGCTGCGCAGCGACACGGTGCAGGCGACAGCCCCGCGCGTGGCGGTCAAGGCGCTGGTGTCGGAGGAGGATGCGCCTTTGTTGTCTGCGATGAAGGCCAAGCGCCGCGCGCTGGCCGAGGCGGCGGGCGTTCCGGCCTATGTGATCTTTCCCGACCGCACGCTGATCGAGATGGCCGAAACGCGGCCCCGCGATCTGGACGGCCTGGCGCGGATCAACGGGGTGGGGGCGAAAAAGCTCGAAAGCTATGGCCGGGCGTTTCTGGAGGTCATCAACGGCGCGGCAGAGGCCTTCCATCCGCAGCGGATGCGGCTTGCGGGGCGCGATGCGGGGGCGGTCTATGACCGGCTGGAAGCAGCGCAACGGCAGCTTGCGCGCGGGCCTTTGGGCATCGACAAGCCGCTGTCCTGCACCAATGCGACGCTGCGCCACATCGCCGAGGCGCGACCCGCGACGCTGGCCGAAATGGAGCGGATGCCGGGCATGGGCACGCAGAAGGTCGACCGTTTCGGCGCAGCCTTTCTGGAGGCGATCCATGGGGAGGGCGGGCGCGGCGAATAGGCCCTTGCCCCTGCCGCGCAACAGGCTAATGCTGCACGCCTGACACAGGATTCCCAAGGCCGCTCTGCCGTGCGATATTCGGAGTATGAGACGTGATGACATCTGCCTTTACCTTGGCCCCGCCGACCGTGCTGAGCTTCAGGCCCTGATCCCCAACCGCACCCCCCCCACGCAAGCTGGTCTGGCAGGCCGGGATCGTTCTTGCGACGGCAGACGGTCGTGGCACGTTCGAGATCATGCGGCGCGTGGCACGTCGAAGCCGACGGTCTGGCGCTGGCAGGAGCGGTATCTCGACGAGGGTGTGAAAGGTCTCAAACGCGACAGGACGAGACCATCGCGGGTGCCGCCGCTGCCCATGGAAACAAGGCTGAAGCTGATCGCCAAGACGGTGCGGGAAACCCCGCCCGATGCAACGCACTGGAGTCGCGCGCTGATGGCCGAGGC
>JBKBNP010000026.1:0-64678 GCA_046295215.1 Pseudorhodobacter sp.
CTCTGGACTTACAACAACGACCGCCCGAACATGGGCATCGGCGGCATCACACCCGCCCAGAAACTGAGAATGGCCGCGTAAGTTCTATGAGTGCACCCCGTTAAAAACGGGGGGATTACCACGCCAGTTGGCGTGGTCGTCTGAATGAAGTACCCGAACAACTGCCCGTCACTGGATCGAAAGACCTGTTCTGACTTGACGGCGAAGCGTTGGACCCATGCGATAAGCTGGGGCACGTCCTGACGTATCCTCGCCAGATCGGAGTCAGATTTCAGGCCGATGATAACGCAGTATCGCCTCTCTTCCGGCACAAGCCCCCCCCACACCACATGATGCGCGAAGCGTCTCACGTCCTACCCGATTCTGCAATGGGTACGTCAAGTATAATATCGCCTATTTTTGCCAAGATTAACGGCAAGAAAGAGCGACCCGCGATTGCGGGTGACGCGCCGCAGAGGCCGTGATAATCCCCGGGCATGGACCAGTTGCCTTCCAAAGACCAGATCCTCCAATGGCTCGCCGAAAACCCCTTGCAGGGCTCGAAACGCGAGATTGCGCGCGCCTTCGGTATCAAGGGCAGCGCCTTGCGCATCGAATTGAAGCGGATGCTCAAGGATCTGGAGGAGGAGGGCGCGGTCGAGCGGAAAAAGCGCAGTTACCGCGACCCCGGCACGCTGCCCCCCGTGAGCATCCTTCAGGTTCTTGCCCCGGATGCGCAGGGCGATCTGTTTGCCCGGCCGATGGAATGGCAGGGCGAGGGCGAGGCGCCGCGCATCCTGTTGAGCCTCAGGAAAACCGATGAAGCTCTTGGGCAGGGGGACCGGATCCTGGCCCGGATCGAGCCGGTCGCAGGCGAGGATCACAGCCATATCGGCAGGCTGATCCGCAAGATCGGGACGAACCCGCAGCGGGTTCTGGGGATTTTCCGCGCCGGGTCCGAAGGCGGGCGGATCCTGCCCATCGACAAGAAGGCCGACAAGGAATGGCGTGTCGCCCCCGATGCCACGCTGGACGCCCGCGACGGCGAGTTGGTGGAGGCCGAACAGATCGGGCGGCGCCAGATGGGCCTGCCGCAGGCGCGCATCACCGCACGGCTTGGCGACCCGACCGGGCCGCGGGCGGTCAGCCTGATCGCCATTCACCAGCATGGCATCCCGGACGCCTTTCCCGATACCGTCATTGCCGCCGCCGATGCCGCCACCCCTGCCTCGATGGGCAAGCGCGAGGATCTGCGCGACCTTGATCTTGTCACCATCGACCCGCCGGACGCCCGCGACCGTGATGACGCGGTGCTGGCGATGCCGGATGACAACCCCGCCAATCCGGGCGGGCATGTCGTCTGGGTCGCCATTGCCGATGTCGCCCATTACGTCCGCCCCGGATCGGTGCTGGACCGCGAGGCGCGCAGGCGCGGCAATTCCAGCTATTTCCCCGACCGCGTGGTGCCGATGCTGCCCGATATCCTGTCGGGCGATCTGTGCAGCCTGCATGACGGCGTGGACCGGGCCTGCATGGCGGTGCGCATGGTGCTGGATGCCGAGGGGCACAAGATCGGGCATCGGTTCACGCGCGGCATGATGCGCTCGCGCGCCTCATTGACCTATGCGCAGGTGCAATCGGCGCAGGATGGCAACCCGGACCCGGTGACCGCACCGCTGCTGGACCGCGTGATCCGCCCGCTTTACGCCGCCTATGCCGCGACCAGGGCCGCGCGCGCCGTGCGCCAGCCGCTGGATCTTGATCTGCCCGAACGCAAGATCGTGCTGTCGGAGGCGGGCGAGGTCACTTCCGTCGATTTCTATGAACGCTTCGACGCGCACAAGCTGATCGAGGAATTCATGGTGCTGGCCAATGTCGCCGCCGCCGAGGAGTTGATCCGGCTCAAGCGCCCCCTGCTGTTCCGGGTGCATGAAGAACCCTCGCCCGAGAAACTCGACGCCCTGCGCGAGGTGGCGGAGGCGTCGGGTTTCACGCTCGCCAAGGGGCAGGTGTTGAAAACCGCGCATCTCAACCGGCTGCTGGCACAGGCAGAGGGCACGGATTTCGACGAATTGATGAACATCACCACCCTGCGGTCGATGACGCAGGCCTATTATGGCCCCGACAATGCCGGCCATTTCGGGCTCGCCCTGCGCAACTACGCGCATTTCACCTCGCCGATCCGGCGCTATTCGGACCTGATCGTGCATCGCGCGCTGATTTCGGCGCATGGCTGGGGCGATGACGGGTTGAGCCAGTTCGATGTGGAGAACCTGGCCGAGACCGGCAAGCTGATTTCCGACACCGAACGGCGCAGCATGGTGGCCGAGCGTGACACCACCGACCGCTATCTGGCCGCCTGGCTGCGCGACCGGGTGGGCAGCAGTTTCAAGGGCCGGATTTCGGGGGTCCAGCGGTTTGGCCTCTTCGTGCGGCTCGATGACAGCGGGGCGGACGGGCTGGTGCCGATCCGGTCGGTGGGGCGCGAATTTTTCCATTATGACCCGGACTCTCAGATCCTTGTGGGGGCCGATAGCGGCCTGACGCTGGGGATCGGTCAGCGCGTGACGGTGCGGCTGACCGAGGCCGTGCCGGTAACCGGCGGAATCATTCTGGAGCTGATCGAAGTGGAGGATCGCGGCCTTCCCGCGCCAGCTTCGAAACGCGGGCGCAGTGGCGCGCGAAAGCCCGGGCAGGCCCCGGCAAGGCGCAAGCTGGTGCGGCGCAAGCGGGGCTGACGGGCCGGAAACGGACTGGGCCGGAAACGGGTCGCCTCCTCCCCGGATCAGACCGTTTCCTTGTCGGCCGGGGCCAGACGGCTGTCCAGCAGATGCCCGCTTTCCTTGAGGATCGGATAGGCAGTCTTGACCAGAAGGGAATTGATTTCCTTCAGCGCCCGCACGATCTCCAGATGGATGTCGCTCGTCTCGATGCTCTCGACCTGCCCTGATTGCAGCCGCGACAGATGACGGTCATGACTGTCGCGCTCCAGCCTGCGCATCACTTCCTTTTCGGCGGCAAGGGTGCGGGCGCTGGCCAGATCCCCGGACACCAGCACATTCATCGCGAGTTGTAGATTGGCCTCCACGCGGGCATGCAGGCGGTTCATTTCCAGCCAGCCCTCGGACGAAAAGCGCAGCCGCTTGCGAGACTTTTCCTCGGCCAGTGTCAGCAGGGTCTTGGCCACCAGATCGCCGATATATTCGAAATCCGTGGCGGTGGAGGAAAGCTCCAGCCCCCGGCGCGCTTCTTCGTGGGAAACGGTGCCCCGGTTCATCCCGGCGACGAACATCTTGATGTCGGTATGGCGACGGTTGAGGTCGTCATCCGTGGCGCGGATGCGGGCGATGGCCGCCTTGTCGCCGCCATCGATCAGGTCCATCACCGGACGGAACATCACCTCCACCGTTTCGCCCATGCGCAACAGTTCGCGCTTGGCGGAGGCGAGCGCCAGCGCGGGCGTTGCCGCAGCCCCCTTGTCGAGTGCCGAGAGGAACGGCTTTGCCATGTCCTGCACGGCGGGTTCGGGCCATAGCCGCGCGGTCAGCCGGTCAACGGCACCGACCAGCGGCAGGGCAAGCAGCACAAGGACCATGTTGAACAGCACATGGAAGTTCACCAGTTGCTGCCCTGCCCCCGCACCGATCCGGTCCAGCGGCAGGGGAAGGGCGATCAACGCCAGCAGCGCCAGCGCCGCGCCCACCCCGCGCACGATCAGATTGCCCAGCGGGATACGTCGCGCGGGCAACGGCATGTCCCGCGTCAACCAGACCCCCACCAGCCCGCCGCCCAGATTGGCCCCCAGCACCATTGGCAGCGCCGCCTCCATCGGCAACAGGCCCGACCCGGCAAAGCTGACAAGGATCAGCACGGTCGCGACCGAGGAATGGACCGCCCAGGCCAGCAAGGCCGCCACCGCAAAGGCGGTCAGCGGGTCACCCGCCAGATAGCCCGCGATCATGGGCAGGAGCCTGCTTTCGCGCAACGGCTCGGTCGCGGCGGAAATCATGCCCAGCGACATCAGGATGAAGGCCACGCCCATCAGGATGCGCCCCCATTGCCGCAGGGCACGGTCCTCGAATTTCAGAAACAGCACCGTTCCGCCGAGGATCAGGAGCGGGATCAGTTCCGACAGGTCATAGGACAGCACCTTGACCACCAGCGCGGAGCCGAGATCCGCCCCGATCATTGCCGCAAGCCCTGCCGCGATCCCGAGTATGCCGCTGGCCGCGAACCCGGCAGCCAACAGCCCCACGGCAGTAGAGCTTTGCAGCACGACCGCTAGCCCCATGCCCACGGCGGCCATGCCCGGCTGTCCGCCGCGCGCGCTCCGCAGGATCGTTTTCAGCGCCGGACCATGCGCGCGCTCCACCCCTGTTCGCACCATCCGCACCGCCCAGAGGAGGAGCATCACGGCAGCGGCAAGGTGGAACAGTATCAGGAAAGGGTGCATGGCAGGATCCTGCCCCGATGGGGGCTGATACGAAAGGGAGGGACAATGGCCGGTCGGGCCGATCCCCTTGTGTGACGCTTTTTTGAACGGAACGGAAGGCCCTGCCCGCACACTCGCCGCAGGCTGCCTTTCCAACGATTTCGGTGGTGCGCAATGCGCCAGACGCTAATGTGGGATGCGCGGCTCCGACCGGGGCAAATTCAATGTTGCAGGGAGGCATGGGGAAACATGACAACCGGGATCTCGACAGGCGTCTATCTGACCCATCTGTTGCGCGCCTATGGGGTGGATACGGTGTTCGGTATCCCCGGTGTGCATACGATCGAGCTTTATCGCGGCCTTGCCGGGTCGGGCATCCGCCATGTCACGCCGCGCCACGAACAGGGCGCGGGATTCATGGCCGATGGCTATGCCCGCGCCTCGGCCACGCGCGGCAGCAGACGGCCCGGTGTCTGTTTCATCATCTCCGGCCCCGGCATGACCAATATCTTCACTGCGATGGGGCAGGCTTACGGCGACTCCATTCCGATGCTGGTGATCTCCACCGTCAACGCCCATGGGCGGATGGGGTCGGGGCGCGGCTGGCTGCATGAACTGCCCGACCAGCAGGCGATGGCGGCAGGCGTATCCGCGTTCAGCCGCACCATCCACCGGCCCGAGGATCTTGCCCCTGCCCTCGCCGAGGCCTTCGCAGTGTTCGACAGCGCGCGGCCCCGCCCGGTGCATCTGGAGCTGCCCATCGACGTGATGCTGGCCGATGCCGGGCATCTGCCCCTGCCCGCGGCACCGGTGCGGGCCTCGCGCGCCGGGCCGGACCCGGCAGGTGTGGCGGCTGCGGCGGCCCTGCTGCAATCCGCGCATGCGCCCCTGATCCTCGCCGGGGGTGGGGCGCTTGGCGCGGCTGACGCGCTGCCTGCGCTTGCCACGACACTGGATGCGCCGCTTGTGATGACGACCAATGCGCGGGGGCTTCTGCCGCCCGGTCATGCGCTGGCCGTGACGCTCAGCCCCTCGATGCCGGAAACCCGCGCCCTGATCGCGGGGGCCGATGTGGTGCTGGCCATCGGCACGGAATTCGGCCCCACGGATTACGACATGTATGAGGATGGCGGCCTGTCTCTGCCGGGGCGGCTGATCCGGCTGGACATTGACCCCGCACAGGCGCTGCGCGGGCCGCAACCGGCGCTGATCCTGACCGGCGATGCGCGGCTGGGGGCGGAGGCATTGCTTGCCGCCCTGACGCCCCGGCCTGCGGGCAAGGGGGCGGCCCGGGCGGCGGCGGCACAGGCCGGGATCGCGGCCCTGCCGGACCTGATGCGGGCGGATCTGGCGCTGTTGGAGATGGTTCGCGAAACCCTGCCCGACGCGCTGATCGTCGGGGATTCAACGCAGCTTGTCTATTCCGGCAACACCGCCTTCGAACCCTCGAGGGCGGGGGGCTATTTCAATTCGGCCACGGGGTTCGGCACGCTCGGCTATGGCTTGCCTGCCGCAATCGGGGCTGCACTGGCCGTGGGGGCACCGGTCGTCTGCCTGTCGGGCGATGGCGGGTTGCAGTTCACGCTGTCCGAGCTTGCCAGCGCGGTGGAGGCAAATGTGCCGGTCCTCCTGCTGTTGCACGACAATGCGGGGTATGGAGAGATCAAATCCGCCATGGTCGCGCAGAACGTGCCGCCGCTGGGTGTGGACATCCTGACACCGGACCTCGCCGCGATTGCCCGGGCCTGCGGATGGCAGGTCCATGGCGTGACCGGGTTGGCCGACCTGTCAACTGCCCTGCATGATGCGAAGGATGCCAGCGGGCCGGCAATGATCCGCTTCACCGATGCGCTGCGGCAGGCGTTTGGTCGCTGATCCCGCCTATTGCGCGGCGATGCGGGGGGCGGGCAGATCCAGAAGCCGGTGCCGCAGGGCGGGCCGGGCATGGACCAGCCGGCCGTCGCAGATCACGGCGGCAATCCGGCGCGTGCCTTCGTGCAGCACGACCAGATCCGCGCGCAGGCCAGGGGAAATGCGGCCCCGGTCCGTCAGGCGCAGGATCCGCGCCGGGTTGGAGGAAATCGCCGCCCATGCGGTTGCCAGATCGCACCAGCCTCCGTCTGCCAGTCGAAAGACAGCAAGCGCCAGATCCGGCAGAGCCCCGGCGGAAGCCAGCGCCAGATCCGCCCCGGCCGCCAGCAAATCGCGGGCCAGCACGGAGGCAAGACCGTCATCGCACCGCAGCACCTCGGTCGCGGACAGCAAAACCGCATCCCCGGCTGACCGCGCTGCCATTGCCACGCTGCGCGAGGCCGGAAACTCGGTGATCCGCGCGCCGATCATGGCGTGATATTCCCGGGTTTCGGCATCGGGATCCCCAAGGCTTCCGAAACGCACCCCCGCCTGATCGAACCCGTTGGCAAGCGCGCGCAGATTGCCCGGCACCGCATGCGAGGTCGCATGCACGCCCGCCATCCGTGCCAGCATTTCCTCGGGTGAAAGGCCCAGATGCTCCGCCTGCCGGACAAAGGCCATGGGCTGCAACCGGTGAAGTGCCAGAGAAGGGTCGAGGCTGTCCTGCAAGACAGCGTAGCGCGAGCCATGCCGCGCCATGACCGCCAGGAGCCGCGCATCCTGCCCCAGAAGGCGGATCTCGACGCAGGGCTTCACCCGCAGGTCGATCAGCGCGATGGCCTGCCGGACGGCCACCGCCTGCATCGCGCGCTCGGCGGCTTCCGGGCCAAGCGGCCCGCCCTTCCAGCTCCAGCCCTGTGCCAGATGGCAGGTGGTGACACCATGGGCCGCTGCGGCGCGATCAACCTCTGCCAGCCCCGCGACCGCGGCACCCGCGCGCCCTGACCGATGCGTTCGGCTTTCCGGTGCGGGGCCGTGCAGGTCTATGATCCCCGGCAGCACGACATGTCCGGACAGATCGACGGGCATGACCCCGTCCAGACAGCCGTCATCCCCCCCGGCCAACCGCCCCCCGACGATGTGCAGGGGCCGGGAACAGAAGCCCGCGTCGCGCAACACGCGCACGCCGGTCAGTCTCAGATCTGGCAGGCGGGGGCGCATCGGTCGGTGTCCGGGGGTTGCTCAATCAGGGGATGAACCTGTGGATAACCCGGGAAGGCAACGGCGGTATGACACCGAAATTCCACCTCCGCGCGCCCTGCCCCAGGGTCAATCGCGCGGATTGTCCTCGGTATCGGCCTCATAGCCTGTCGGGTCCACCTCCCCCGGCATTCGCGGCGGGTCGGGAACACGACCGCTCCCGGAGGGGGGCAGCGGCGGCGGCCTGCGCGGGGGCAGCGGGGGCAGCGGGGGCGGGGAACCCTTGGCCGCCAGATCCTCGGATGTGGCCTTGCGCGGCCCGAACCGCGCCGACACCTCGGCCAGGTGCTGTTCGGCAAGATAGTATTTCGCCGCATCGCCAAGCGCTGCCTTCGCGCCCGTGTCGATGGCCTTCACCTGCGCATCGAGCGCCGCGAGCCTCTGGTTCACCGCATCCATCGCCCCCTGCGCGCGCACCGGATCCTGCACCATGACGCGGTAGAAATCGGCCTGAAGCTTTGCAATCTCGGCCTTGCGACGATCCCGCAGCGCCACGGCCTGCCCGAGACCCAGCGTCCCCCCCCCATCGCCCGGCACCGCGACCGTGACACCGGGATCGGCCAGCGCGCGGTCATATTCGGCCTTCCCCGCCACGCGGGCCTTGTCGAAACTGCTGCTGACCTTCTGCATCCAGAAGGCCTTTTTCGCCTCTGCTTCCGCCAGAAGCTGCCGGTTCATCTGCGCGCCAGCCGCACTTTCCGTGGCAATACGCCCTTGATAAAGCAAGATATTGGCATCGCAGGATGTCACCATGGACTGCACGAGACTCAGCGGTGCATCGCCATTGCCCGCTGCGATTGCCGGAGTGAAGGCCGCCCAACTCCCGTCCATCCCGCGCGGCTCGTTGGCCTTGAATTCCTGGGCCCCCAGCGGAACCCGGATCCTTGCCACCGCTGCATTCATTTCCGATGCGGCCCCGACCAGATCCTTCACATCCTCCGGGGCGTGGTCCTTCCCGGCACTGTTGAGATAGGTGCTGGCAAGAACCGCATCGAGCGAGGGGCGCTTGTCCGGATCGGGGTCGGCCAGCGCCTTGGCCAGCCGCCCCAGCGACGTTGCAGCCTGCGCCTCTGTCCGGGTCGCGATGTTCTGGTCCATGTCCGGCCCACCGAGCGACCGGATGATCCCGCTCAGCGCGAAAGCGTCGGCGCGGGACGTCACCGGGGCATCGGTGCGTCCCTCCACCTCGGGCGCCGCATAGCCCGGCGTCGTGTTGAACTTGCCCTCCTCCTGCGACGGCGCGTTGCCGCCATCATCGACAAAGCGGCTTTCCCCGAAGTCGATCACCTTCAACGTGCCATCCGCTGTCATCATCATGTTGGCGGGCTTGAGGTCATTGTGAACAAGTCCGCGCGCCTCCATCGCCTTCATCGCCATCACGGCCTGTTTTATCATGTCCTGCGCGATGGCCTGCCGCGCCTCGGGGGGCAGGATGCCTTGCCGTTCCAGCGCCACCAGAGCATTGCCCGCAAGTGTCACGTCACCGCCCTCGGCATCCTCCAGCATCAGGTGGAGCGAGCCGTCCGACGACACCGCCGCCCCTTCCATCCCGACAATATTCTTCGCTCCCGGTGCATCGGGATCCTCGTTCAGGACCTGGCGATGCGTGCGCATCTCCGCCACCATCGCCGCGCGTTTCTCGTCCGACGCAGTGCCGGTCAGCGATTTCACCACCACCGTCTTGCCGGTGGCCGGATCGCGATAGCGGCGGACCGCGCCAAAGCCCCCCTGCCCCAACGTTTCGGCAAGGTCGTAATCCACCCCGCCGACGCTGATCTTGGACTTGTCATCGGCCATCCGGTTGGGGCTGGACGCGAGGATTTCGGCCCGCATCGCCTCGGCCACCCGTTTGAAACAGGCCGCCTGCGAGGCATTCTGCCCTCCGGGCGCATCCACGCCGCAAAGCGACAGTGAACAGAGTTGGGCCAGTTCTTCGGGGGTCTTGAGCATCAGGTCGAAAATCTCGTCGCCCTTCGGATCCAGCGTCTTGAGCACGGCCTTCGTCCGCATCACCGCGAAATCGACCAGATCATCGGCCATGTCGTCCGGCACCAGATCGGGAAAATCCGCCGTATCCGCAACCGCCCCGCCAAAGACATGGTCGGCATCGAAGCTCCGGGGTTCTGCCACGCGGGCAACGGGGCCAAGACCCGTATCGGCGGCAAGCCTCGCATCGGTGGCACCGTCGGCCTTCATGCGTCCAACCGCCTCCTCAAGCCGGGAATCCGCCTCAAGCTCGAGGATCAGGTCGGAAAGCGGGTCTTTTTCGAGGTCTTTCCTGGCATCCTTGGTTGCCGCATCCGGACCGATGGCGCTGTCGCGCTCCTGAAACTGCGAGCCGCCCTTGCGAACCAACTGGATCGCGGCCTTGATCTCGTTGTATTGGGTCAGGCGCATGCTCACGAACTTGTTGGGATCAATGGCGACGCCATCGTTCTCCACTGCGCGCGCCTTGATCCCGTCGAAACGAC
The DNA here is from genome assembly GCA_046295215.1 of Pseudorhodobacter sp. Classification (GTDB taxonomy): domain Bacteria; phylum Pseudomonadota; class Alphaproteobacteria; order Rhodobacterales; family Rhodobacteraceae; genus Szabonella. The sequence continues at coordinate 9,997 of JBKBNP010000026.1, forward strand.
CCTTCTGCGCGGCGACAGTCTTGTCCAGACCGGCCAGGGACAGGACGCGGATTTCCTCCTCGATGCGGGCGATCTGCCTGGCGACAGCCTTGGCCGTCAGCAGCTTCAAGCACTCGCCCGTATTGGAAAAGAGCAGTTCGTTTTCGGCATAAAGCTGCGGTTCGACCGTTTTGACATGGGTGTTGATGAAGGTGATGAACCTGTCACGGTCCGGCTGATCGGCGGCCGTGGGCATGGCCTTCACGCGCGCCAGCATCCTGCGCTGATCGCCCAGAACACGGGCGCTGGCGGCACGCAACTGTGTGACATCCCCCTCTAGACGGTCGATCAGCGTAGCCAATGTTGAGGCCGCAATCGCCTCGATCCGCGCGGGACTTGCGGTCTTGGCCTGCGCCTTCACTGCATCCAGCGACTTGTAGGCGGCCGAGAATTTCCCGGCCCCGGCCAGGGCATCGGCGTCCTTGAGTCCCTGTTCGACGATTCCCCGCTGCGGGGCGTTCGGGTCCATGGTGGACAGATAGGTTTCGGCCTTCGCGCGGCGGCGGCGGTAGTCGTCCCAATCGGCCTTGATGGATTTGGCGCGGGTAAAGCGGCCCTTGGCCTTGAGGGCGGCATCGAGCCATTTACGCTGGTCATCGTCGAGTGCCATGGGGTCTGTCCTGCTGATTGGCGCGCTTCGGCCCGGTCCGTCAGGCGAGGCTGCGGGAAATTGCGCTCAACGCGGCACGGGCGCGCGACGCCACCGATACCGGCTCGAACGGGTTCTGATCGATCATGTTGAAGGGTGCGGTGCCAAGCATCGCCCCGTATTCCGCGACAATGCCCGAGGCCTTGCGCTTCAATGTCTCGCGGGGGCGGCCCTCGGCTGCGTTGGTGAGGTCATCCAGCACGGTCTGCAAGCGTTCGTCGATCCGTTCCACATCCGCAAGGATCTCTCGGCTGGCACTGGCGATTTCGGCGGCATCCTCGTCATCCGCACCAGCGGCGGCAATGCGGTCGCAAAGCCTGCGGGCCTCTTCCATCATCTTCGCCCGTGCGCCGACCCAAAGCACGCGGGAACTCTGGAATGCCACGACCCCGGCGGGAGGGGAACCGTCGCCCTCCGCCTGCGCCGGTCCGGCCTTCAGCAGGGCCATGATCGCACCAAGAGAGGCGGCAGCGCGGTCGAAATGGCCTTCGCTGGCAAGGTCCGTCGCGAATTTCCACTTCGTCCGCAGATCCTGAGGCACTGCCGTTGCCGACAGGGCGGCCGTCACCTGCGGGTCCAGAACCGCAAAGGCCTTGTCCCATTTCGCCTTGGCGTCCAGCGCGGATTTCAGACCGTCCTGCACCCGCTTCAGCCCCGAAAGCGCCGCCTCTGCCTCGCCGGACCCGATCTGCGCCATCACGCTGTCGATCTCTGCCTCCATCGGCTCCGCCAGCGGCCCCGGAAGGCCCGCCACCTGCGTCGCAAGCGCCTGTGCCGCATCCCGCAGCTTTTGCAGGCGGGGGTCAGCGGGCGGTTGCGCCTGCGGGGCGGGTGCCGCAGGCAGCTTTGCCAGCACTGCCTCGATCTGTGCGACAGTCTGCTCGCTTCGGTCATAGTCGCCGTTGCGCAGGGTCGTGAGCGCGCTTTTCATCGCGCCCGCCAGCGTTGCCGCCACCGGGGCGGGTGCCACAGCCAGACGCGGCTGCAAGGGTTTCAATCGCGCCACCAGCGCCTGCATCCGGCGCAGATCCTCGGCGCTGTCAGGCGCCATTTCCGCATCCGGCACGGCCGCTTCAGCGGCTGCGATGGCCGGATCATCGGCATCGTCCTCGGCATCGTCATCCGTCAGACTCTCGCCCGAGGTCCATTCTTCGGCAAGATCCTCGATGTCGGCGTCGATCAAATTGCCGTCCTGATCGAGGATCTGGACGTTCAGCCCGATCTTGTTCTGCCGCAAGAGCCGCTTGATGTATTTCGCCAGCATCGGCACGATCCTGATGCAGCGCAGGCTGACAAGATTGCCCTGTGTGGTGAAGGTTCCATAGGCGATCTTGGCCCCAAGCCCTTCGTTGCGCGCCAGTTTGCCAAGGATCTCGGGGGATTTCTTGATGTCGGCGGCGAAGTAGTGATCGTCCTCATCCGTGCCCGGGTTGTAGCCGAAAGCCACTTCCTTGTTCTTTGACCGTTCCACGAGTTTCTTGAGGGCAGCGCCCTCGGTCGGAAATTTGGACATGAACACACCCGGAGGAAATAAGGATTTGAAAGATCGTGCTACAGGCGCAAGCCCTGCGTCAATCGCTTTCGCCACAGAGACCTCTGCGGCAGACGGACATCACCCCGCTCTGCGGTTTCGGCGCCACCCCGTCGGGGCCAGCCCACCGAAACAGCTTGCTCCGATGACCGGCACGGGCAAGATGGGCGGACCGTTGAAGCATGAGGCCCCCCGATGTCAGATGACCCTGTCGCGCTCGATCTCGCGCCCGCCAATCCACTGGACGCCGACATCGCCGCCTATTTCGCCAAATGCGAGGAAAGGCTGGGGTTGATCCCGAATGTTCTGCGCGCCTACAGCTTCGATCAGGACAAGCTGCGCGCCTTCATGGCGATGTATAACGACCTGATGCTGGCCCCCTCCGGCCTGACCAAGACGGAACGGGAGATGATCGCGGTTGCCGTGTCCGCCGAAAACCGCTGCGTCTATTGCCTTACAGCCCATGGTGCGGCGCTGCGGCAACTGACAGGTGATCCCGCGTTGGCTGAGGTCATCGCCCAGAACTGGCGCGCGGCCCGGCTGGAACCGCGCCAGCGCGCGATGCTGGCTTTCGCCGTCAAGCTGACCAATGCGCCGCAAGCGATGGAGGAGGTGGATCGCGCCATCCTGCGGGATGCGGGCTTTTCCGATCGCGACATCTGGGACATCGCGGCGGTCGCATCCTTCTACAACATGTCGAACCGGCTGGCAGCCGCGACGGAAATGCAGCCGAACCCCGCCTATCACGGCATGGCCCGCTGATCCCGGTGCCTCAGCCGATCTGATACATCCTGTGCGCGTGACGGAAGGACAGCAGCTTGCGCGTCTCCTCGTCCCACAGATGCAGCCGCGCGGTGGCAAAGCTGTCGCGCAGCGTCATGCGGTGATTGTCCACCAGTTCGGGGAAATCGCGCAGCACATCGGGCAGACGGTAGAACGGGATCCGGCTGTAAAGATGGTGAACATGGTGGATGCCGATATTGGCCGACATCCAGCGCAGCGGGCCGGGAAGGTCGTAATGCGAACTGCCATCAAGGGCAGCATCATGCAACTGCCAGTCAGCTTCGCGCCGCCAATGCGTGTCCTCGAACTGGTGCTGGACATAGAAGAGCCACACCCCCACCGAAGCCGCCGTGACCCAGGTCGGCAGCACGACCAGCAGGAGGGCCGACCAGCCCCCCAGCCAGACCACTGCGGAAATTCCGGCCAGAAGGGCAATGTTGGTGCCCATGGCCGACAGCCAGTAAGAGGCACCCGCCCGTGTCAATCCGTAGGGAATCCGGTTCTGGATCAGGAAGATATAGGCCGGACCGATGACGAAAAGCACCAGCGGGCTGCGATAGATCCGATACATGAACCGGCCGAAGGGCGATTTCGCGCGATATTCGGCAACGGTCAGGGTGGTCACATCCCCGATGCCCCGGTGATCCAGATTGCCCGAGGAAGAATGGTGGATCGCATGCTGGCGCCGCCAGACATGATAGGGTGTCAGCGTCAGCACGCCGAGAAAGCGCCCGACCCAATCCGACAATCGGCGGTTGGAAAAGAACGACGCATGGCCGCAATCATGCTGGATGCAGAACAGCCGGACCAGAAATCCGCCGTTGACGATGGCCAGCGCGAAGGCCAGCGGCCAGAAATGGGGCAGCACCGCGAAGGCCATCGCCCAGATCGCCGCGAACGGCAGCACGGTCACGACAACCTCGAATACGCTTCGGGCCGGATCGGGATCACGATAGCGTGCAAGCACACGCACCCAGTCCTTCGCATCCCGGGCGTCATCCCGACACGCCTCTTCGGAACGCACCGGGGCAATCGCGGTCTCCCGCACGGTCTGAAAGGTCATCTGCTCGGTTTCCCTGTTCCGTTTCCGGTTGTTTCTTGGGGCAGGATTGGATGCCCTGGTATTCCCGTCGGACCCAGAGTTATGGCATCGAAGCCCATCGCGCAATCATTCCCTTCTCGGCGGAACATTCTGCCGCAGGCAAGAAAAAACCGCTGCCGACACCTGCCGGCAGCGGTTTTTCCAACCATCCCGGACGCATGCGCCCGGGAGATCAGCCCTGACGGGCCTTGAAGCGCTTCTGCGTCTTGTTGATAACATAGACGCGGCCCTTGCGGCGCACGACCTGGCAATCGCGGTGCCGCGTCTTGAGCGAGCGGAGCGAGTTCGCAACCTTCATCGTTCTTCTCCTTTTCGCGGCGCGGATGCACGGAAGGCGTGCGCCATGAAATTCAAAAACCCCCGGTCTGCCCGGGGGCGGCGAAATGGTGGGCGGTACTGGGATCGAACCAGTGGCCACTACGATGTCAACGTAGTGCTCTACCGCTGAGCTAACCGCCCACGTCCCGTTTCGGTTCCATCATCGTCTTCCATTGCGAAAAAAAGACGACCCTGCAGCCGATCAGGTGCGCGACGCTATAAAAGGAGTCGCCGCCCGGTTCAAGGGGTTTTGGCAAACGAACAATCCGGTCTATAGTCTGCGGCGTGACGGAGGTTCGATGACCAGCGACGCATACCGCCTTTCGCTTCCTGTCCGGCGCAGCACGCCGGTCGTCTTTTCATCCCCGCACAGCGGCAGTGACTATGCGGCAACCTTCCGGCGGCGGTCCCGGCTTGACGCGCTGTCGCTCCGGTCCTCCGAGGATGCCTTTGTCGACCGGCTCTTTGGCTCCGCCCCGCTGGCGGGGGCTCCGCTTCTGGTGGCCTGTGCGCCCCGGGCCTGGATCGACCTCAATCGCGCGGCGGAAGAACTTGATCCCGCCCTGATCGAGGATGTGCCGCGCCAGCCGCACAATCCACGCATTTCCTCCGGTCTTGGCGTGATTCCGCGCGTGGTTTCGGCCGGGCGACCCATCTATGACGGCAAGCTCAGCCGCTTTGAGGCCGATGAACGCCTGCGCCGGCACTGGCACCCCTATCACGCGGCGCTGCGCGGCCTTCTGAACGAAAGCCACGCCCAATTCGGTCAGGCAATCCTGATCGATTGCCATTCCATGCCGCATGAGGCGATCGAGACGCAGGGCCGCCCCGGCGCCCCGCCGCCCGAGGTGGTTCTGGGCGACCGATTCGGTGCTGCGGCCGACCGGGTGATTGTGGACCGGATCGCCAGCGCCTTCGCCGCTGCGGGCCTCCGCGTCGCCCGCAACACGCCCTTTGCGGGGGCCTATATCGCCCAGGCCTATGGGCGCCCCTCGCGCCGCCAGCATGTGATCCAGATCGAGATCGACCGCGCGCTCTACATGGACGAGGCCCGCCTTGTCCCGCGTCCGGATTTCGACCGGTTTCGCGACCTCATCGCAGGCATCGTCGCCGACATCACCGACATTGGCCGCGAGGCGCTGCCGCTTGCCGCAGAATGATCCCGTCGGGAGACATGCGCCGCCCTTTCATCTTGGCTCAAATACCTCGCCGGGGATGTGGGGGGCGCGAAGCCCCCCACCCTGTCGGCTTGATGCCCGTCCCTCCGGTCAGTGAACCACCGCCACAGCCGGAGGTGCGCGCCGCGACGCACTCACCCTGTCGCCGATCCTCAGCCCGTCAACCCCGGCACTGACCGCCACCGTGGCCCCGTCGAGGACATCCCCCGCCAACAGCATCTCGGCCAGCGGGTCTTGCAGATGGCGCTGGATCACCCGTTTCAGGGGGCGGGCCCCGAACACCGGATCGTAACCTTCGTCGGCAAGCCAGGTCAGTGCCGCATCATCAAGATCCAGCACGATCTTGCGGCCTGCAAGACGCCGTTCCAGCCGCCCGAGTTGAATCGCGACGATCCCCGCCATATCCGCCCGGTCCAGCCGGTCAAAGATGATCTGCTCATCCAGCCGGTTGAGGAATTCGGGCCGGAAATGCATCCGCACGGCCTCCTCCACCTCGCGCCGCGCGGGTGCCGGATCGGCCCCTTCGGGCAGTTCCGACAGAGCCCGCGCCCCGAGGTTGGAGGTCAGCACGATCAGTGTCTGCTTGAAATCCACCGTGCGGCCATGGCCATCGGTCAGCACCCCGTCGTCCAGCACCTGCAACAGCACGTTGAACACATCCGGATGCGCCTTTTCCACCTCGTCGAACAGCACCACCTGATAGGGGCGGCGGCGCACGGCTTCAGTCAGCACGCCGCCCTCATCATAGCCGACATAGCCCGGCGGCGCGCCGATCAGCCGCGCCACGGAATGTTTCTCCATGAATTCGGACATGTCGATGCGCACCATCGCGCTGTCATCATCGAACAGATATTCCGCCACAGCCTTGGTCAGTTCGGTTTTCCCCACGCCGGTCGGCCCGAGGAACAGGAACGAACCCAGCGGGCGGCCCTCGTCATTCAGCCCCGCGCGCGCGCGGCGCACCGCATTGGCCACCGCCGTCAGCGCCGGGCGCTGGCCGATCACGCGCTTGCCGAGTTCCTCCTCCATCCGCAGCAGTTTCTCGCGCTCGCCTTCCAGCATCCTTGTCGTGGGGATACCGGTCCAGCGTTCCACGACCTCGGCGATCTGTTCGGGGCGCACGGCCTCGGACACCAGCGCCTCGCCCTCGCGGGCCTCGGCCTCGGACAGTTTCTTTTCCAGTTCCGGGATGCGGCCATATTGCAATTCACCCGCCCGCTGGAAATTGCCCTCGCGCTTGGCCTGCTCCAACTCCGCGCGCGCGCGGTCAAGCTGTTCCTTCAACTCCCGCGCCACTTCCAGATTGTCGCGCTCGGCCTGCCACTTGGCGGTCATCGCACCGGACTGTTCCTTCAGGTCGCCCAGTTCCTTTTCCAGCTTTTCCAGCCGGTCGCGGGAGGCGGCATCATCCTCTTTCTTCAGCGCCTCGGATTCGATCTGGAGTTGCAGGATCTGGCGGTCCAGCGCGTCCAGTTCCTCGGGCTTGCTGTCCACTTCCATGCGCAGACGGCTCGCCGCCTCGTCCATCAGGTCGATGGCCTTGTCGGGCAGGAAGCGGTCGGTGATGTAGCGGTGGCTCAGCGTCGCCGCCGCCACCAGCGCGGAATCGCTGATCCGCACACCATGGTGCAACTCATATTTTTCCTTGATCCCACGCAGGATGGAGATGGTGTCTTCCACCGTGGGCTCATTCACCATCACCGGCTGGAACCGGCGCGCAAGGGCCGCGTCCTTTTCCACATATTTGCGGTATTCATCCAGCGTGGTGGCACCGACACAGTGCAATTCCCCCCGCGCCAGCGCAGGCTTGATGAGGTTGGCCGCATCCATGGCACCCTCGGATTTGCCCGCGCCGACCAGCGTGTGCATCTCGTCGATGAACAGGATGATCTCCCCCGAGGCGGCCTCGATCTCCTTGAGGATGGCCTTCAGCCGTTCCTCGAATTCGCCGCGATATTTTGCCCCCGCGATCAGCGCGCCCATGTCGAGCGCCATCAGCCGCTTGTTGCGCAAACTTTCCGGCACGTCGCCATCGACGATGCGCAGCGCAAGCCCCTCGGCAATCGCGGTTTTCCCCACGCCCGGCTCCCCGATCAGCACCGGGTTGTTCTTGGTGCGGCGTGACAGCACCTGCATGGAACGGCGGATTTCCTCGTCGCGCCCGATGATCGGGTCGATCTTGCCCTCGCGCGCGGCCTCGGTCAGGTCGCGGGCGTATTTCTTGAGCGCCTCCATCGTATCCTCGGACGAGGCGCTGTCGGCGGTGCGGCCCTTGCGGATGTCGTTGATCGCGGAATTGAGCGATTGCGCCGTGACGGCCCCCGCCACCAGCGCATCCTTGGCCCGGGTGTTCACCAGCGCCAGCGCGGTCAGCAGCCGTTCCACCGGCACGAAACTGTCACCCGCCTTTTTTGACACCTGCTCGGCCTCGTCCAGCACCCGCACAAGGCTGGGGTCGATATAGGTCTGGCCATCGCCACCCGTGACTTTCGGCAGTTTTGCGATGGCGTCATTGACCGCTTCGGTCACACGCTCGGGCGCACCGCCCGCGCGGCGGATCAGATTGGCGGCAAGCCCCTGATCGTCGTCCATCAAGGCTTTCAACAGGTGGTCGGGCACGACGCGCTGGTGGCTTTCGCGCATCGCGATGGTCTGGGCAGCTTGCAGGAAACCGCGCGACCGCTCCGTGAACTTTTCAAGGTTCATCGGTCATTCTCCTCTGGTTGGCACCGCCTCCGGGACCACCCGTTCCGGCATGGTCCCCGCGGCCTCAGTCCAGAAATGGGAAGTGACGCGGGAGGTTGCAAGAACCGCCCGATGCGGTCTCGCGATTTCCGCGCCTGCGACCACCGCTCATCAGCCCTGACGGGCTTCTTCAATCCTGTCGCAAGCGCGGAAAGCCGCGTGACTTGACGAGCAGAGCCTCACTCAACCGTGATTCGCATGCGGCTTTCCCAAGGAAACCCGAACCCCCATCTCTGCGTTGAAGGTATGAGCGCCGGGTAAAGGAGACATCCAATGGCCGTAACCGCCATCCGAGTTGCAGACATAGCCTATGACGCCGCCCGTCGCAGTTTCGAGGCGGCAGTGGAGTTCTTCGCGCCCGGCCTTCCGATGCCGCTCCGGGTGGGTGTCAGGTTGCCCGCAGGGCAGGATCTGTCTCACCCGATGCTGGTCCGCGGACTGGTTCGCGCGGCCGAACGCCAGATCCTGCGATAAGGGAGGGGCAAACATGCGTATCCTGTCTGCAACGGTCGAACATGCCAGATATGCCCGCGATTTCGGGCAGGTGGAGGCGATGGTCGCTTTCCTCGTGAAGGACGGCCTTCGCCCGGTCCCCTATACGCTGCGTCAGCGAACGGCGGTCGCCGCACAGGGCACGACGCCCCTGCGCAACCGGGTCATCGCCTCGGCCCGCGCCCTGCTTCTGGCCCGCAGCGCGCCCACGCCGCTCGTCAGTCGCACGGCTTTCAGTCGCGCCGCTTAGGGGTCAGCAAGCGCGCCGGGCGTGCGGCCTCGGCCGCCTTGAACAGACCGAAGGTCTGGTTGACGTAATTCACCACGCCGGAAATCTTCTCCATGTAGGAATTCAGCTCGGCCGTCAGCTCGGCTTCCACCACCTGCACCGGCCGGGACGGATCGGATGCCTCGAACTGAAGATAGAACAACGGCTCGCCGCGTTTCAGCACAATATCCTTTTTCGGATCGTGCCATTCAAAGGCCCACATCAGCGGACGCGGCCAGATGTTCAGCGGAAAGCGACCGCCGAAAATCGTGCCGGGCAACGGGTCGGGCCGGTAGTGCGCGAAGGTGCCAAGCTGGGTGATATAGACGGTTTCATCGGCAATGAAGCAATAGGGCAACATCAACTGCACCGTGGGCCGGTCAGGAAAGCGCCATTCCGCCTCGTTCACCAGTGTCAGCACTTCGTTCAGCTTGTTCGACCGCACCCCCGAAGCCGGACCATTGCGGTTTATCAGATGCCCGCGCCCCTTGTCGTCCCGCCCGAAACCGATGTTCAGGTCAAAGGGGCATTTCACCACGAAATACCGGCTTTCCATCTGGATCACCGCCGGGCAGCGGCTGGCCGATTTCGCATGGGTCTTGTTGGTCTGGCGGAAGATCAACCGCTCCGGCGGGTCATAGAGGATCGCGCCCTTTTCCTTGGTCAGGAACCAGCCGACCGTGACCGGGCCAGAGCCCTGCCCGTCGTCTTCGGGCCGTTCGAATTCAAGATTGATCTGCATTTCCGGCCTTTCGCCCTGTCTGCGCCGATCCAAACAAGGCGGGGCGCGGCTGTCAATGCGCAGCCGGTCCGGACGGGGCCTTGACAGGGCAGGTCGTTGCGCCCAAGACGCGCCGGTTTCAATGGAAATGGAAAGAGGGGCGGGACGATGGCGGATGACCGGCTGATCGTGGCACTGGACGTGCCGAATATCGTGCAGGGGCTGGACCTGGCCGACCGCATCGGGGATGCGGTGTCCTTCTACAAGATCGGGCTCGGGATGCTGACGGGCGGCGGGCTGGCGCTGGCCAATGAACTGAAACAGGAACGCGGCAAGCGCATCTTTCTGGACATGAAGTTCTTTGACATCGGCGCCACGGTGGAGGCAGCGGTGCGCGGGATCGCGCAGTATGATCTCGATTTCCTGACGGTGCATGGCGACCCGCAGGTGGTGCGCGCGGCCTGCGAGGGCAAAAGCGGGAGCGGCCTGAAGATCCTCGCCGTCACCGTGCTGACCTCGCTCGACCGCGCGGATCTCGATGCCAACATGATCGTGACAGGCGACATCCGGGCAATCACCGTGGAGCGCGCAGCGCGGGCGCTGGAGGCCGGGGCGGATGGCGTGATCGCATCCCCGCAGGAGGCCGCGCTGATCCGCGCCTTGCCACAGGCGGCGGGCCGCCTGATCGTGACCCCCGGCGTGCGTCCGGCAGGGGCCGCCTCGGGCGACCAGAAGCGGATCGCGACCCCGGCGCAGGCGATTGCGGACGGGGCCGATCATATCGTTGTCGGCCGCCCGGTCTGGCAGGCCGCCGACCCGGCAGCGGCGGCCCGCGATATTGTTGCGGAACTCCGCGCAGGTTGATTCCCGCTCCTCGGGCCGCTCCGCCTTCCTCGTTCCCGGGGTGCCCGGGCAGGGAAAGCCACCCGGCCCGAGGGGCGGCGCGCGCCGTCAGACCGCGTAGCGCAGGATCGCGGCCAGCGCCGCCCCGCCCGGAATATCCTCCTTGCGCACGGCAACGATATCGCCCCCGGTTGCAAGAACCCGGGCGGCGATTTCGTCGATCACACCATAACTTGCGGCGGATTCTGCCTTTTCCAGCGTGACGGCGCCGGTGGTTTCGTCGACCGATCCCGGCACGACCACGTCGATATCGACCATCAGCGTCTCGACAGCCCCTTGCGTTGCGGCGCGGGCGGCCAGGTCCATCTGGGTTGTGGCCCGACCATCATTCTCTCGCGCTGCGAAAAGATCGCGCAGATCGGTCAGACGCGCTGCGTGCAACCCGTCCAGAACCGGCCGCGCGGCGGCGGCCAGTTCGGCGGGGGACATGCGCACCGGGCTGGTGCGGATGCCCTCGGCAGCCAGCGGCTCATAGCTGCTCAGGTTGCGGAACATCGCGTGCAGCGGATCGGCGGCCGCAAGGATCAGCGCCTCCGAACGCCCGGAAAGGATCGGCTTCAGCGCCTCGTCCACCTTGCGGCAGAAGGACCGCAGCAGCACGTTCTGGCCTTCCGACCCGCCAAGGCGGCGGCTGTAGGACCGGCTGTTGATATTCGACGTGCCCGCAGCCGAGGCCGCATCCTTGGGCATGTCCGGCACGCGCACCTCTTGCGGGGGCGCATCGGCAAACACCTCGATCAGCCGGATCTCGTTTTCGGCCAAGGCCAGCACGAAGGCGTGCTGTTCGATCGACACCGAGCGGAACAGGGGCTTCAGGAAGAACCGGTCCGCGACCTGCACCAGCGGCTGCAGATGGTTGGGCAGACGGAAGCTGCGCAGACGTTCCGGCGTCACGAACAGCGCAAGGCTGTGGGCCTGATGCGCCCAGAAATCCTCATCCTCCAGCAGGTCGGCGACCTGTTCCTCGACCGGCCACATGGTCCGCTTCGGCGTGCCGACCGCTTCAAGCTGCTCGATTGCCTGCTTCAGCAGATTGCCAAGCTCGATGCGGGCCTGCCCGATGGATTGGGTGTCGGGCGTGGTCGGAACATAGATGGAAACGCAGGCGTCGCCACGCTCGGCGGCCAGTCTGCGAAGCCGGGCCTCGGTCGGAATGTCGAGATGAAGCATTGATCCTCCTGGAAAACTCAACTGATGACATGTCAACGCCAGCGGGCAGGCTGAGTTCCCCACCCGCTGACGATCCCCGCCCTTGTGGACCATCGGTTGTCGGAAATGAACCCTGTTTTGTCAAAGAAACTCCTGCCGCACCCGCTTGCAGCCCTCCGGACCCCTCCTTATATACGCCCGGTAGCCGGAAGGGCGGCCGTGCCCCACGGGTTGCATCTGGGATCGGGGCTCAGGGGCCGAAACGGGTCTGGGCACCACAACATCGCCGTAAGAAGAGGTATTATCATGGCCAAAGTCATCGGGATCGACCTCGGGACAACCAATAGCTGCGTTGCCATCATGGATGGATCGCAGCCCCGGGTGATCGAGAATTCGGAAGGCGCACGCACGACGCCCTCCATCGTCGGGTTTACGGAAGGCGAGCGGCTGGTGGGCCAGCCCGCCAAGCGTCAGGCCGTCACCAACCCTGCCAACACAGTCTTTGCCGTCAAGCGCCTGATCGGGCGCCGGCTGGATGACAGCCATGTGGCGAAAGACAAGAAGAACCTCCCCTATTCGCTGGTCGATGGCGGCAATGGCGATGCCTGGGTCGAGGTCCGGGGAGAGAAATACTCGCCCAGCCAGATTTCCGCCTTCATCCTCCAAAAGATGAAGGAAACCGCCGAGGCCTATCTGGGTGAGACTGTCACGCAGGCCGTGATCACGGTGCCCGCCTATTTCAACGATGCCCAACGGCAAGCCACCAAGGACGCGGGCAAGATCGCCGGTCTGGAAGTGCTGCGCATCATCAACGAGCCGACGGCGGCGGCGCTGGCTTATGGGCTCGACAAGAAGGAAAGCCGCACCATCGCGGTCTATGACCTTGGCGGCGGCACCTTCGACATCACCATTCTGGAAATCGACGACGGCCTGTTCGAGGTCAAATCCACCAACGGGGACACGTTCCTCGGCGGCGAGGATTTCGACATGCGGATCGTCAATTACTTGGCCGACGAGTTCAAGAAAGAGCATAATGTCGACCTGACGCAGGACAAGATGGCGCTGCAACGCCTGAAGGAAGCCGCCGAAAAGGCCAAGATCGAGCTTTCCTCCAGCCAGCAGACCGAGATCAACCAGCCGTTCATCTCGATGGACCGCAATTCCGGCACGCCGCTGCACCTTGTGATGAAGCTGACCCGGTCCAAGCTGGAGCAACTGGTGGGCGACCTCATCAAGGCCTCCATCAAGCCCTGTCAGGCGGCGCTCAAGGATGCGGGCCTGTCTACGTCCGACATCGACGAGGTCGTGCTGGTCGGCGGCATGACGCGGATGCCGAAGGTGATCGAGGAAGTCACCAAATTCTTCGGCAAGGAGCCCCACAAGGGCGTGAACCCGGATGAGGTTGTTGCACTTGGCGCCGCCATTCAGGCCGGTGTGCTGCAAGGCGACGTCAAGGATGTGGTGCTGCTGGACGTCACCCCGCTGTCGCTGGGGATCGAGACGCTGGGCGGTGTGTTCACCCGGCTGATCGACCGCAACACCACCATCCCGACCAAGAAAAGCCAGGTTTTCTCGACCGCCGAGGACAACCAGAACGCCGTGACGATCCGGGTGTTCCAGGGCGAGCGGGAAATGGCGGCCGACAACAAGATGCTGGGCCAGTTCAACCTTGAAAACATCCCCCCTGCCCCGCGCGGGATGCCGCAGATCGAGGTGACCTTCGACATCGACGCCAACGGCATCGTGTCGGTCGGCGCCAAGGACAAGGGCACCGGCAAGGAACAGAAGATCACCATCCAGGCCTCGGGCGGACTTTCGGACGACGAGATCGAGAAGATGGTCAAGGATGCCGAGGCCAATGCCGAGGCCGACAAGGAACGCCGCGAGTTGGTGGAAACCCGCAACCAGGCCGAAAGCCTGCTGCATTCCACCCGCAAATCGCTGGAGGAACATGGCGACAAGGTGGACCCGTCCACCGTCGAGGCCATCGAATTCGCGATGCAGCCGCTGGAAGAGGCCTTGAAAGGCGAGGATGCAGGCAAGATCAAATCCGGCATCCAGAACCTGACCGAAGCGGCGATGAAGCTGGGCGAGGCGATCTACAAGGCCAGCCAGGCCGAGGCCGAAGCCTCCGCTGGCGAGGATGGCCCGCGCCCGGTGGACGATGACATCGTCGATGCCGATTTCGAGGATCTGGGCGACGGCAAGCGGAAGTAACACCGCAGGAACCGGAGGGGGCGGCCTGCATTCGGGCCGCCCCGCTTCGTTTGCCGGAGGGGAAATTCAATGGCGAAACGCGATTTCTACGAGGTTCTGGGCGTTGCCCGCGGGGCTTCTGCCGAAGAACTTAAGAAAGCCTATCGCAGCAAGGCAAAGGAACTGCATCCCGACCGCAATTCCGACAATCCGCAGGCCGAGTCGCAGTTCAAGGAAGTGAACGAGGCCTATGACGTCCTGAAGGACGCTGACAAGAAGGCGGCCTATGACCGCTTCGGTCACGCTGCTTTCGAAGGTGGTATGGGCGGGGGGCCGCGCGGGCGTCCGGGGCAGGGCGGACAGGGCGATTTCGCCTCGGCCTTTTCGGATGTGTTCGAGGATCTTTTCGGGGATTTCATGGGCGGGCGCGGGGGCCAGCAACGGTCGCGCGCGCAGCGCGGATCGGACCTGCGCTACAACCTGCGGGTCACGCTGGAGGAAAGCTTCACCGGCATTCAGAAAACGATCAACGTGCCCACCTCCATTGCCTGCGACACCTGCCGGGGCACGGGCGCCGAGGGCGGCGCAGAACCGGTGACCTGCCCGACCTGTTCGGGCATGGGCAAGGTGCGCGCGCAGCAGGGCTTTTTCACCATTGAACGCACCTGCCCGACCTGCAACGGCATGGGCCAGACGATCAAGAACCCCTGCAAATCCTGCCATGGCGCGGGACGGATCGAACAGGAACGCGCGCTGTCGGTCAACATCCCCGCCGGGGTGGAAACCGGCACGCGGATCCGGCTGGCGGGCGAGGGCGAGGCGGGCCTGCGCGGCGGGCCTTCGGGCGATCTCTACATCTTCATCGAGGTGCGGGAACATGCGATCTTCCAGCGCGAAGGCGTGCATCTGTTCTGCCGGGTGCCGGTGAGCATGCCGACCGCCGCCATGGGTGGCGAGGTCGAGGTGCCCACGATCGACGGCGGCAAGAGCCGGGTGAAAGTGCCGCCCGGCAGCCAGACCGGCAAGCAGATGCGTCTGCGCGGCAAGGGGATGCCTGCCCTGCGGGGCGGTGGCGCGGGCGACATGCTGATCGAACTGGCGGTTGAAACGCCGGTCAACCTCACCTCGCGGCAGAAGGAATTGCTGCGCGAGTTCGAAAAGCTGAGCGAGGACAACAATCCCGAAGGCTCCAGCTTCTTTTCCAAGGTGCGCAGCTTCTGGGACGGCATGAAAAGCTGAGGGGGCGGCCGGGCCGCGGGGCATCGAGCCCCTTGGTCCGGCATTTCCATGGCAGGTTGCGACCGCCTGCACAGCAGTGCCACCGCCCCCGATCCTGACGGTGGATGCCTCCGGCGGAGGTATTTCAGTCAAGGTGAAACAGCTGTTAACGGATCATTCATCCTGTTGGGCGAGGCTTGGCCCATGCAACAGCGCCCCGCCTTTTCCGATTCCGCAATGCCGCTTTTCGGCGATGCAGACGAGGCCGTTGCCCGGCCCCTGCCGGAACGCCTGCCCTCCTACATCGCCGATCATCGCAAGCGGCTCCGCACGCGGTTCATGGAGGGCGGAGCCGGGGCGATGCCGGATTACGAATTGCTGGAACTGGTCCTGTTCCGGGCGATCCCGCGTCAGGATGTGAAGCCGCTGGCCCGGCGATTGCTGGATACCTTCGGGGATTTCAACCGCGTGGTGACGGCGCCACCGGCGCGGCTGGCAGCGGTGCAGGGCGTGGGCGATGCTGTGGTGCAGGAGTTGAAGATCGTCGAGGCCGCAGCGCAGCGCATGATGCGGGCGCGGGTGATGCACCGGCCGGTCCTGTCCTCCTGGGCGGCGCTGCTGGACTATTGCCACACCGCCATGGCGCATCAGGAGACGGAACAGTTCCGCATCCTGTTTCTGGACCGCAAGAATGTTCTGATCGCAGACGAGGAGCAGGCGCGCGGCACGGTCGATCATGTGCCGGTCTACCCTCGCGAGGTGGTCAAGCGGGCGCTGGAACTGAACGCTTCCGCATTGATCCTCGTCCACAATCACCCCTCGGGCGATCCGACACCGTCACAAGCCGATATTGACATGACAGCGCAGATCCTCGCAGCGGCGGAAGTCCTGGGGATCGTGCTGCACGATCACCTCATCATCGGCAAGGAACGGGAATTGAGCTTCCGGTCGCAAGGCTTTCTGTGACCGGGGCGCGCTGAGGGAAGACCGTCGCGCCGGGCGGGAGGTGCTGACGGGCGAGGCGCGCGGGCCGGAAGGTGCCTGCCCGCTGCGGCAAGCGTGCGTCTGAGCGGGGGCACGCTCCTTGCTGAAACGCTCCTGGCTGCGTGTTTGCCGCGCCAGTGGCAGGCTGCGGATGCCCGACCGGGGAGGTCATGTGATGACGTGCGCGCGACGGAGGCGCCGGGCTTGGCAACCGCATGGCGGGGGCGCTGGGGTCATATGAAGGGCGCGCAGGACGGAAGCGGGACCGTTCGCAGCAGAAGCTGTGCGACTTGTCGCTTTTGGCGGTGCGCTGGCATTCGGCCCGGCCTAAACCTCAGCCGTTCTCGCGCAGCACCTGCCCGGCAAGATAAAGCGAGCCGCAGATCAGAACCCGGGCGGAAGCGGCGCGGTCCTTGATGGAAAGAAGCGCGGCCAGCACAGTGTCGGCGCTTTCGGCGGGGATGCCTGCCGCGCGTGCCGCATCGCGGGTCGTATCGGCTGGCAGGGTGGCCGCTTCACCGGGGATGGAGACGGCGGAAAGACTGGCCACATGCGGGGCCAGCGGGCGCATGTAGCCTGCGACATCCTTGGTGTTGAGCATGCCACAGATCAGGTGGGTGGGTCGCGCGGTCATGGTTGCAAGCGTTGCGGCCACGGCCTGCCCTCCCGCCGGGTTGTGCCCGCCATCGAGCCAAAGCTCGATCCCCGGCCCTGCGGCCTCGACCAGCGGGCCATGGCGCAGGCGCTGCATCCGGGCGGGCCAGTGGGCACGGGTGACGGCGGCCTCCGGATCGCCCCGGCCAAGCGCGCGCAGGGCGGCAAGGGCCGCACCGGCATTGTCGATCTGGTGCGGGCCGGGCAGGTTCGGCAAGGGCAGGTCCAGCAGGCCATTCTCATCCTGAAACACCATATGCCCGGCATCGGCAAAGCAATGCCAGTGCTGGCCATGCACCAGAAGCGGCCCCCCCAGACGCGCGGCGCGCGCCTCGATCACCGCCAGCGCTTCGGGGGCCTGCGGCCCGACAACGCAGGGCACGCCGCGCTTCAGGATCCCCGCCTTTTCGCCCGCGATCTCGGCCAGGGTCTCGCCCAGATACTGCTGATGGTCGATGGAGACCGGCGTGATGACGCACAGCGCCGGGCGGTCGATCACATTGGTCGCATCGACTCGCCCGCCAAGCCCGACTTCCAGCAGCAGGTAATCGGCCGGGGTGCGGGAAAAGCCCAGCATCGCGGCACAGGTTGTCGCCTCGAAAAAGGTGATGGAGGCCGCGCCATTGGCCTGCATGATCTCGTCCAGAAGGGCGGTCAGGTGATCCTCGGCAATCAGCTCCCCTGCAAGGCGGATACGCTCATGGAACCGCGCCAGATGCGGCGAGGTATAGGCATGGACCCGCGCCTCTGCGCCTTCCAACCCCGCCCGGATCATCGCGAGCGTGGACCCCTTGCCATTGGTGCCCGCGATATGGACCACCGGCGGCAGATGCCGTTCGGGATGGTCCAGCGCCGCAAGCAGCCGGTGCATCCGGTCCAGCGTCAGGTCGATGATCTTGGGGTGCAGCGTCATCATCCGCTGCAACAGCAGGTCCGAGGACGGCGTGGTCACTTCTTTGCGTCTTTCGCCGGGGCGGGTGCCACGGCTGCCTCGGTGGCCGGATCTGCGGGGGAGGCAGCACCCGCCTCGGGCGCGGGCAGGTCGCCCCGCACTGCGGGCGGCAGTTTCAGCAGCATCCGCAGCACGGTGGCCAGTTCGTCGCGCATCGCGCGGCGGTGGGTCACGCGGTCCAGCATGCCGTGGTCCAGCAGATATTCCGCCCGCTGGAAGCCTTCGGGCAGTTTCTCGCGGATCGTCTGCTCGATCACGCGCGGCCCGGCAAAGCAGATCAGCGCATTGGGTTCGGCAATCTGCACATCGCCCAGCATTGCATAGGAGGCCGTCACCCCGCCCGTCGTCGGATGGGTCAGCACGACAATATAGGGCAGCCCCGCCTCCTTCAGCATCTGCACGGCAACGGTGGTGCGCGGCATCTGCATCAGGGACAGGATGCCTTCCTGCATCCGCGCGCCGCCTGCGGCGGAAAACAGCACCAGCGGGCGCTTGAGTTTCACCGCGCGTTCGGCGGCGGCCAGCAGCGCATTGCCGACATACATGCCCATGGACCCGCCCATGAAGCTGAAATCCTGCCCCACGGCGATGATCGGTGTGCGCGCAAGCTCTCCCTCGGCCACCAGCATCGCATCCTTTTCGCCGGTCGCCTTCTGCGCGGCCTTCATGCGTTCGGGATATTTCTTCTGGTCGCGGAAGTGCAGCGGATCGACCAGGGGTTCGGGCACTTTCACCTCGGTGAAGATGCCGCCGTCAAACAGGTTCACAAAACGGTCCCGCGGTGTGATCGCCATATGGTGATCGCAGGAGGTGCAGACGTTGAGATTGTCCTTGAGTTCCCGATGGAACAGCATGGTTCCGCATTCGGGACATTTGGTCCAGAGGTTCTCGGGCACCTCCCGCCGGGAAAACAGCGAGTTGATCGTCGGGCGGACATAGTTGGTAATCCAGTTCATCGACGTGGGGCCCTCTGGTCTGCGGATTGCCTTGCCAGATAAGCGGTCGGGGCGGGAATTGCAATCATGGCGGGGCGTGCAGAGAGGGCGGGAATAGCAGTTGCGTGCCCGGCGGCCCGGACGCATCATCGCCCGCATCACGAGTTCCTTCTCATTGGTCGAAGATGCCCCGCTTGCCGCCGCCCCCCTCAAACCGTGCCATCGTTCTGGGCATCACCCCCGGGCTCGACTTTGCGGCAGGGGCGCTGATCGCCGCATTGATGCGGCAGGAGCCGGACTTTTCCGGGGCCATCGTGGTCCTGCACAACGGATTGTCGGAGCCGCAGCAGGCGGCATTGTCGCGGCTCGCGCCGGAGGTTCGGTTCGGCGTCTTTGACGAGCCGGCGCTGATGGCGCGTCTGGGCATGGGCATCGTGCCGCAGCTTGCCGATCTGCTGGCACGGTTCAGCCCCTTGTTTCTGGCCAAGCTGACGCTGCCGGACATGCTGGACGACTTTGCAAAGGTGCTGTGGCTGGATGCCGACATGCTGATCCGCAAGCCGCTGGGTCCGGTCTGGTCCTTCGACTGCCTGACATGGCGGCCCTTGCCGCAGGGGGCCTTTGCGCGCCGCGCAAGGGTGCTGGCCGCGTTTGACGATCTGCCACGCGCGGCCTCGGTTCCGCTGTTGAACGGCGGGCTGGTGGGCGTGGGGCAGCGGTTTCGCGACCATGCCACATCGGCAGATCTCTTCGCGCTCGCCCGCCGCATCCTGACAGGCTGCAAGACCGACCAGGTGGATGAGCTGGCCTTCTATCTGCTGGCCGCGAGCCGGGGCATGGCGGTCCATCCGCAGCCGCTGGCCTACAATCATCCGGTCGGGATGGCGGGGGCGGCAGGGGCGGCGATCCTGCATGCCATCGGGCCGCACAAGTTCTGGAACGCGACGCCGCTGATTGGCGGCTGCCCGGACTGGCAGGCGCATCAGGCGACCTATGTCGCGGCTGGCGGGCGGGCCTATGACGGGCCGCTGCTTCTGGACGACGAATACCCGCTGGGGCTCGATCGGGCGCTGCGCAGTGCGGAGTTGCGCGCCTTCTGGGCAGGCGTCTATGCCGTGCTGCGCCCCGCCCTTCCGCCCGGTATCCTGCCGGATCTGGCCACCGGCCGCCCCTATCTGCGCCTGTTCCTTCGGGGGCGGCCGGACAGCCAGCATATCCGGCTGACCCGGCAGACAAATCCAGACAGGCTGGGACTGGAGGCACATCTCGCCTCGGCAGCCGAGCGGGAGCGGGTCGAGGAGGCCCTGCCCGGCGTCACGGGCAAGGATCTGTCGCTGCCCGTGGACAAGGTTCCGGGCGCGCTGCGTCGGCTGCTGGCCGCAATCTTCTAGGCGCGGGCTCGCAGGCGCGGGCCCTTGGTGCCTCAGGCCACGTCGCGGGCGAGCAACTGGCCGCCGGGGCCGGATTTCACCTCGAAGCGGCTGATCCTGCGCACCAGATCGCTGAGCTTGGCGGCCCCATAGGTCCGGGTGTCGAAATCGGGCGCGCCTTGCGTGATGTATTGCCCGATCTGGCCCAGCGAATACCATTCGCCTTCGGGGTCGATGGCGCGCATCGCGGCGATGATATGGGGAATCGCCTTGGCGGGCGGTTCCTTGCCGCTTCGCGGGGCGGGCGGGGCCTCGACCGGCAGATCCGGCATCATGCCGCGTTCCGGGCGGGGCTGTTCGCGGACGGGTTCAGGCGGCTCTTCGCCTCCGGCAAGGTTCTCGACATAGATGAACCGCTTGCAGGCCATGCGGAACGCCTCGGGCGTCTTTTTCTCGCCAATGCCGTAAACATCGAGGCCCTGTTCGCGGATGCGTGCCGCAAGGCGCGTGAAATCGCTGTCCGACGACACCAGCACGAAGCCGTCAAAGAGGCCCGAATGGAGAAAATCCATCGCGGCAATGACAAGGCCGATGTCGGAGGCGTTCTTGCCCTTGGTGTTGGAAAACTGTTGATCGGCCACCATGCCGAGGGCTGCGACCTTGCGCGCCCAGCCACCAAGACGCTGCGCCGACCAGTCGCCATAGATGCGCCGGACCGACGCCTCGCCCAGACTGGCGATTTCCTCGAAAATCGCCTCGGCATAACCGGCGGGCACATTGTCGGCATCAATGAGGACACAGAGGCGGGGGGAACGGGGATCGGGCATGATGCCTCCTTTTTCGCTCCTTATGCCTCATACCCCGGGATATGGAAAGCGGGGGCGCGCACAGAGGATGAAGGCCCGCACGGGTCCGGCGGGCCTTTCCGGTATCGCAACGAGTCGCGGCGGGTCAGAAGCAGAAGCCGTTGCGCGCGCAGATCGGCAGGCGGCGGGAGCCTGCGGCGGCCACATCCTCGATCAACCCGGTCAGCGCCTCGTCACCGGCGGCAAGCGCGCGCGCGCGGGCCAGTGCTGCCTCGTCATCCACCATGCCCGCAACGCCCTCGGGTTCCGCCCCGCCCATCGTGGCGCGCAGACGCAGCGCGGCAAGGATCAGCAGCGGCTCGCCCCGCGCCTCGCCCAAGGCGATCAGGCGTTCGGCGGTGGCGATGTCGCCCAGTTGCGAGACGGTCATCGTGGCCTCCTGCGCGGCAAGCGGCAGGGCGGTGGCAAGGGTCAGGGCAGCGGCAAGAAGAAGTTTCATCCTGTGGTTTCCTCCGGGTTTGCATCACTATTGCAAATCTAGGCGCGCGTTTTCGACCGGGCAATCCGCAACAGGGCAGAACGGCGCGGATGACGGCATTTGTCATTCTGCCCCATTCGCAAGGCCCCGAGGCCCCCCCGTTCAGGGGGGGGGGAGCGCAGGATCAGTAAAGCACGACCGAGCGGATGGATTCGCCCTTGTGCATCAAGTCGAAGGCTTCGTTGATCTGGTCCAGCGGCATGGTGTGGGTAATCATGGGATCGATCTCGATCTTGCCGTCCATATACCAGTCCACGAATTTCGGAACGTCCGTGCGCCCCTTCGCTCCGCCAAAGGCCGTGCCTTTCCAGACCCGGCCCGTGACAAGCTGGAAGGGCCGTGTCGAAATCTCGGCCCCCGCAGGCGCGACCCCGATAATGACCGACACGCCCCAGCCCCGGTGCGAACATTCCAGCGCGTCGCGCATCACCTTGACGTTGCCAGTGGCGTCAAAGGAATAATCCACCCCCCCGATCTGGTCGAGGCCGCGCTTCGTGAGGGTCACGATCTCCTGCACGACAGATCCTTCGATCTTCGATGGGTTGATGAAATGGGTCATCCCGAATTTGCGGGCCATCTCCTCCTTGCCGTCATTGAGGTCAACGCCGATGATCATGTCCGCCCCCGCCATGCGCAGGCCCTGAATGACGTTGAGTCCGATGCCACCCAGCCCGAACACCGCCGCCGTGGACCCGATCTCCACCCCCGCCGTGTTGATGACCGACCCGATGCCGGTGGTAACGCCACAGCCGATATAGCAGATCTTGTCGAACGGCGCGTCGGGGCGGACCTTGGCCAGCGCAATCTCGGGCATCACCGTATGGTTGGCGAAGGTCGAACAGCCCATGTAGTGATAGATCGGCGTGCCATCGAGCATGGAAAACCGCGTGGTGCCATCGGGCATCAACCCCTGCCCTTGGGTGTTGCGGATCGCGGTGCAGAGGTTGGTCTTGCCCGACAGGCAGGAATAGCATTGCCGGCATTCGGGCGTGTAAAGCGGGATCACATGGTCGCCGGGTTTCAGGGTCGTGACCCCCTCGCCCACCTCCAGCACCACGCCCGCGCCTTCGTGCCCGAGGATCGACGGGAAAAGCCCTTCGGGGTCGGCGCCCGAGCGGGTGAATTCATCCGTGTGGCAGATGCCGGTGGCCCTGATTTCCACCAGAACCTCGCCTGCCTTCGGGCCATCAAGGTTGACTTCCATGATTTCCAAGGGCTTGCCGGGGGCAAGGGCGACGGCGGCACGGGTGCGCATGGGGGTTTCCTCCTGATCGGTTTTTTGCGAGGCTGCGGCAAAGCCGGACCGAATGCAACGCGGGAAACAGATGATGCAGCATGCTTTTTCGAAAACCGCCCTGCTTGGCGCCTTGCTGATCCTCGCAGCCTGCGGCCCTGCATCCGAGCCGGAGATCTACAATCCGACCGGCGCGCTGCCGGTTGCGGGCGGAATCTTGCAGGGCAGGGAACCGGACAGCTGCGGCGTCGTTGGATCCATGCGTCTCATGGGTCAACCCGGAGATGCGGCGCAAAGGGCGGGGATTTCCCGTCCGATGAGGGTCATTCCGCTGGGCGGGATGATGATACAGGACTACAACCCCGAACGCATCAATTTCTACCTCGATGCGAACGGCCTGATCGGAAGGATTTCCTGCGGATGAAACGGATCATTGCCTCGCCGCTCCTGATGGGGCCGCTCCTGATGGCTCTGCTGGCGGCCTGTGTGCCGCAGGAACCTGCCCCCGGCCCGGTCGCCTCCTGCGGTGCAGAAAACTTTCAGGGGCTTGTCGGCCAGCACGAACGCGCGCTGCGCGGGATCCGGCTGCCGGAACCCTCGCGCGTGATCCGGCCGGGAATGGCCGTCACGATGGATTTCCGCGATGACCGCCTGAATGTGGACATCAACGAGCGCCGCCGCATCAGCCGGATCTATTGCGGCTGATACGGCGGAAACATTTTTACTGATCTTGAGGGGCGGCGGACCGCCCCTCACGTCAGGTCACGCAAGCGTCTTACTTCTTGGCGCGGAAATCGGTGTGGCAATCGCGGCAGGCACCGCCGATGCCGCCCATGCCCGCCTGCACCCCGGCGAGCGCGCTGACATCCACCGCCTCGGCGGCGGTCTGAAGCGCGGTGGCGCGGGCCACGAACCCGTCCCAGTTCATCCAGACATCGGGGCGGGCCTCGGCCACCGGATCATCGGCCTCGGTTTCGAATTTCGCGGGAATCTCGGCGGCGGCGGCAATCAGCGCCGCCTTTGCGGCAGCGGCGGCGGCGGCGTCGAAACCCGCTGATCCATTGGCCATGTCGCCCAGAACCTTGGTGTTCTGGCCGATCACGCCCATCAGGTCCATCCGGGCCTTCACGGTCGGATCCTGCACGCCTTCCTTGGCAAGGGCGACCCCGCTGGTCAGGGCAATCGCGACAATCAGGCTTTTGGTCAGAAACTTCATTTCACTGGCTCCTCGCTGGAAATCTCGTCCGACTATAGCCGCGACATTGCGTCACGGAAGGGGGGTCGTGATCCGCGCGCCCGGGCTCACGGCAATGTCATGCCCTGCAACCAGAAGAGCGGAAGGGCGCGCCGCCGGCAGGCAGAGGGGAATTTGCGGAATAAAGAGGGAAAAGTCCTGACCCGGCAAATGCTCGGTCCGGTTTCAGCGGCTGGCAGCCGGGCTTGCGCGGCTACAGGCGCATCAAGGTCGGCAGCGGTGCGTCGCTCTGGCTGTTCCGCGCCGGTCTCAACGCTGTGTCGGGGGGTGTAAAAGCATGAAATCCCGCGATCAATACAGATCCACCCGCAGTTTCTGCGTCGACCAGTGGATCCGCGCCAGGGCCATCAGCCGGTCCATCCGGTCCTCGGGCACAGGCACCGAAAACCGCGCGGCCACCCGGTCCGCCGCCGCGCGGCTGCCCGGTCCGAAGGCCCCATCGGCCACCAGATCCTCGCCCAGTTCGATCATCAGCTTCTGCGCGCCCTGATCCAGCGCCCGGGCGTCCAGCGCCATCAGAACCTCGCGCGCCGCCCCCGAGGAGGCCTCGTTGCGCAACAATGCCGCCTTGGCCGCCCGCGCCGCCGCATCGCCCGGATCGAAGCCTGCGGGTCGGCGGTTGGCAATCACCCAGGCGCCGTTGGCGCCGCCCCAGCCATCGCCGCGCGCGAGGCCCATGTCATACCAGCGCAGCGCCTCGGTCAGATCGGACCGCCCGCCGACATCGCCGTTGAGATACATCCGCCCGATGGCCGTGGGCGCGGTCGGGTGCCCCTGATCGGCCGCCTGTGCATACCATTGCAGCGCCGCCGCCGGGTCGCGCGCCACGCCCCCCGCCCCGTTGAGTGTGAGCCAGCCCATATTGGCAAATCCGTAGATATCGCCCCTCGCCGCACTTTCGGTGAAATAGCGCGCGCCGCGTTCGGGATCGTATTGCGGGCTGCCCTCGCGCAGGAACCACGCGCCAAGGCCGTTCATCGAAAACGTATGCCCCACCTCCAGCGCGCGCAGCATCAACTCGAACCCCTGCCGTTGCAGCGCGGGGTCGGTTTCCTGTTCCAGCAGCAATTGGCCCAGCGCGTGATAAGCGTAGGGATCGCCCAGATCGACGCCGATGGCGAGTTTCGCGAGCGCGGTTTCAGGCGCCTTGGGGCGGGTGGCCCCGCCCACCGCCTGCAGGCGCTGCACCTCCAGCACGCCCAGCGCCTGCCATGCGCGGATATGGCCCAGTTCCAGCGCCTTTTCAAAGGCGGCCTCCGCCCCATCGAGATCGGCCAAGGCAAGCAGGACGCGGCCAAGCTGATAGTGGAACCGCCCGACATCGGGCGCGCGGGCCACCGCCGCCTCGCAGGCGGGACGGGCCACGGCGGGTTCGATCTCATTGGGATAGCGCGCCACGGCCACGCCGTCCGGGTCCAGATAATCGCCCGCCTGATGGTCGCAGGGGTCGATCTCCAGCGTCAGTTGCACGGTCTGCAACACGCCTCCGCTCGTGATCTGGAATTCATCGGTCACGCGCGGCTCGATCAGGTTCTTGGCGGTGCGTTCCAGCCGGTTGCCGGAATAGATCATCGAACTGAGCTGATCGGTGGACATGGTCACAAGCGTCAATCCGCGAAAGCGGTTGCCGCTGGTCACTTCCAGCCGCCCCTCGCCCGGTGCGCGTGACAGCGCCACGGCATCCGCCCCCACCGCCTCGCGCAGCGCATCGCCCAGGGCCACGCGGGTATCCATCGGCAGCGTCAACTCGATCACGCCTTCGGCCGTGGCCGTTGCCATCGGCAGATCGGCCGAGGTCATGTCGGGGTCGAGGTTCAGCGACACCTCCTCCACCAGCGAAGAGCTTTCCCAGGGCAGTTGCATCCCGTCCGTATCGGCCCAGACCTTCGCGCGCACCTTGCGCAGCATCTCGGGCAGGGGGGCAGCGGGATTGGCCAGCGCCACCTCATGCAGCGCGGTGGTGAAGGGGCTGTTCGCGCCCTCGCCGTCCAGCGCCTTGGCGCCGGGGGAGGTGGAGAAGATCAGCAACGAATTGATCGGGGTGTCCTGCGCCGTGAACCCGGTGCGCAACGATTGCGGCACGGGTTCCAGCCCGACGATGCCGGTCTGGTCGGGAAAAGGGTTGTCGCGGCAGGAATCGAGGATCGCCACCAAGGACCGCGCCCGCCCCCCCGCGATGGACAGAAGGCTGGAGAGCGAGACGGTTTCAAACGGCAGGTCATAGATGCTGGTGATCTGAGCATCGACCGGGATCAGCCGGTTCGACCCGCCGACCTGCACGCCATGGCCCGCGAAATAGACCACGAGTTCCGAGCCCTTGACCAGATCCAAGAGCAGGCTGCGCAGCGCGGTCTCGAACCCCCGCTTGGTCAGATCCTCGTAATATTGCACCACATAGCCGCCGCGTCGCAGCACATCGGCCACCAGCCGCGCATCGGCCAGCGCATTGGGCAGCGGTTCGGCATGGGCATAGGTGCCATTGCCGATGACAAGGGCGTGGCGGTGCTGTGCGGGTTGCGACAGGTCCAGCCGCAGGGGCGGCAGGCCGAGGACTTCCGAAGGGCGTTCGAGCGTGTAGAGCCGGGACAGCGCATCGGTATCGGGGGTCTGCGCCGCAACGGGCGGCGCAAGTCCAAGCCAGAGTCCTGCCCCAAGGCAGGCAATCGTGTGCAGAAGGCGAGGCATGGTCATCTCACCAACTACTGCCGCCATCACCGCCACCGCTACCACCCCCATTGCCGCCACCCCCATTGCCGCCTCTTTCCTGCTGAACAGGGACGCGGCGTTGCGGGGTGGCCTGACGGGTCTGCGGTGCCCTTGGGGCGACCTGCGCAGGCGGCGGCGAGACCTGCGTCCGATAGCGTGGCTGGGGCTGCGGGGCCTCGCAGGCCGCCGTGAAGGCAAGCGCCGCACCCGCAAGAAACAGTCCTGTCCGACTGGAAAGAAAACGCATTTGAAACCTCTGGATTGTCGTTTGAATATCCTCAGGATGCCCGATCGGGCGCGCAAAGCAAGGAAACTTTCCCTAGCGTCAATTTTGACAATGACCGCCATGATCCCACCGATTTCATCTGCGATGACCCAAGCCCTTGGCCCGGCGCATCATTCGGGCACCGGCCCGCCCGCCTCCGTCGCCGGCAGGGGCCGAGGCAAGGCCATGGGATCGCCGCGCTGCGTCAGGCCCATCGTCGTGACGCAATCCTCCACCACAGACTCGCCTCCGGTCCTGCCAGCCAGCACCGCGACGGATTCGTCGAGCCGCTTGCCCCGCGTTGAGAATGTTTGCCCCCCGACAGTCTCGTTGTGCCGAGCCGGGTCTGCGGGGTTTTACATACGGGGTGGTCCATGTCGGGATCGCCCCGGTCTGGCCCGGTCTGGCGGAGAAGGGGGGGCAGGGGTCGAACGCGAAGCGATTGATCCGGTGCAACCCCTGCCGCCCGAGCAGACCGGCCCCGGCCCTGCCCTGCGGCATGAGGATACGCTGGCCGATCTCGTCTCGCGCCTTGGCAACCGGATCGGTTTTTGGCCATGTGCTGCGCATACTGCCCGCCAACAACAAGATCCCCGAGCGCGGCTAGCTGCTCGCCGCTGCCTGATCGTAACCGGTGGCCGCTCCGTCGCCGCGCGGCCCCCCACGCTGTTCGCGCCCGAACCCCATGTCCCGGCTTCGCTGCCACCCCGGCACCAGCGAACTGCAAAGCCACTCCAGCCCACCCGATCCACCTGCAACACCGTCAATGCCAAGCCTTGCCGCAAGACCAACCGTGCAGGCGGAAAAGAGGCGCCCGGCACGGCCACACCCGCAGGCCCCCCGCATCTCGACAGGGGCGCGCATGATCCCTGAGCCGCAACGCCCCCCCGGGGGAGAATGGCGAAACCTGACGGCGCACTCGTCTCGGCGGCGGAAACGGAGCAACCGCAGCATCAGGGGCGCATCCGTTGCCCGGACTCTGCGGTCTGGCAAAGATGCCGGGTCCGGTAAACCGCAGGCCGCAATCTGTTGCCAAAAGCCGTGAAACTGCGGCATAGGCACGCGCAAGGGGCCGCGCCAAGGGGCGGGCCGGAACCGGGGCGTAGGCGACATGGACGGACAGGCGGATTTCCTGAACTCGGCACTGGGCTGGCTGGACGAGGCGGGCGACATCGCGCTTGGCTGGCTGGCAAGCCCCGCCGCCTGGTCACAATTCGCCCTGCTGGTCGCGGCCTTCCTGCTGGCCATGCTGATGACGCGCCGCCTGCGCCCGGCGCTGGACAGGATCCTGTCGTCACGCGCCGGAACCGGCGGGATGCTGGCGCAACTTGGCACTTTCCTGATCGGGTTCACGCCGCTTCTGCTGCCGCTGATCGCTTATGCCTTCACCGCAATCGGCGAGGAACTGACCCGCTCGCTCTTTGGCTCCGGCGCGGTGATTGCCTTCGGCAAGCGGGTGTTCCTGTTCATCGCCGCCCGCATCCTTGTGCGCGATGTGCTGAAAGACCCGTTCCTGCGGCTTCTGGGGCGGTTCATCCTGCTGCCGGTCGCGGCCCTTTATGCGGTTGGCCTGCTGGATGACCTGACGCTGCGGCTGGCCGAAACGCAGGTGGCGCTCGGCAATATCCAGTTCTCGGTGCTGTCCTTGATCCGTGGGCTGATCGCGGGCAGCCTCCTGTTCTGGCTCGGCAACTGGTCCAACCGCCAGAGCGCCGATTACATCACCCGGCAGGAGGAACTGCGCCCTGCTACCCGCCAACTGGCGGTCAAGGCAGCGGAGATCGCGATTTTCGGCGCGGCCTTCCTGCTTCTCATGTCGATCATGGGCATCGACCTGACAGCGGTGGCGGTGCTGGGCGGCGCGCTGGGGGTCGGCATCGGGCTCGGCCTGCAACAGATCGCGGCGAATTTCGTCTCGGGCGTGATCCTGCTGATCGAGGGGCAGACAACGGTTGGCGATTTCGTCGAACTCGACAATGGCGAATCCGGCACGATCCTGAAAATGACCGCGCGCGCCTGTATCCTGGAGACCATCGACGGGCGCTGGATCGTGGTCCCGAACGAGGATTTCATCACCAGCCGCGTCATCAACTATTCCGACGCAGGCACCGCACATCGCTACGAGGTGGAGTTTTCGGTCAGCTATGACACCGACATCAACCGCATCCCCGCGCTGATCGAGGCCGCGGTGGCGGATCTGCCCTTCATCCTGCAAAGCCCCGAGCCCCCCGAATGTGAATTGCGCGGCTTTGGCGAGAGCGGGGTGGAATTCGGCGTGGAATTCTGGGTGAACGGGATCGAGGATCTGACCCGGAAATTCAAATCCGACGTGCTGTTCGCGGTCTGGAACACGCTCAAGGCCGAAGGCATCCAGATCCCCTATCCGCATCGCGTGGTGGAACTGCGCCGCGGTTCCGCGGCGTGACAGGGTCCATCGAACATCCCGAGGCGCTGGTGATCGGCGCAGGCCCCGCCGGGCTGATGGCCGCCGAGGCGCTGGCCATCGCCGGGCGGCGTGTCGTGATCGTGGACGCCAAACCCAGCCCCGCGCGCAAATTCCTGATGGCTGGAAAATCCGGGCTGAACATCACCAGGGACGAAGCCCTGCCCGCCTTCATCGCCGCCTACCTTGAGGCCGCCGACTGGCTGCGCCCCATGCTCGCCGCCTTCGGCCCGGCCGAGGTGCAGGACTGGTGCCGCGCGCTGGGGCAAGAAGTGTTCACCGGCAGTTCCAGCCGGGTCTTTCCAGTCGCGATGAAAGCCTCCCCCCTGCTGCGGGCCTGGCTCGAACGTCTTGCGGCGGCGGGGGTGACCCTGCGCCCGCGCTGGCGCTGGACCGGGTTCGAAGGCGAGGTGCTGCGCTTCGACACGCCGGACGGCCCGCGCCTCTTGCGCGCGCATGTCACCGTCCTCGCCTTGGGGGGCGCAAGCTGGGCGCGGCTGGGGTCGGATGGCGCCTGGGCGCCCTGGCTTGCCGCGAAAGGCGTGCCGGTCATCGTCTTCGCCCCGGCAAATGCCGGGCTGCGGATCGACTGGTCTGCCCCGATGGCCCGGCATTTCGGCGCGCCCATCAAGGGGGCCGCCCTCCACCCCGCCGAAGGCCCGCCCTCGCGCGGAGAATTCGTGATCTCGCAGCGCGGGCTGGAGGGTGGCGGGATCTATGCCCTTTCAAGGCAGATCCGGGGCCGGGCCGGGCTGTCGCTCGACCTCTTTCCCGACCTGTCGGAACCGGCGCTGGCCGCGCGCATCGCAAAGGCACGCAAGGGTGACAGCATCGGCTCGCGGCTGCGCAAGCTCGGGCTCTCCCCCGCCGCCGCCGCCCTTGCGCTGGAATGGGGCGGCCGGCCCCTGCCCGGCGGCACGGCGCTGGCGGCCCTTCTAAAGCACCTGCCCGTCCCGCATCAGGGCCTGCGCCCGATGGACGAGGCGATCTCGGTCGCGGGCGGCATTGCGCGACATGGGCTGACCGACAGCCTCGAACTCAAGACCCTGCCCGGTATCTTCGCTTGCGGTGAAATGCTGGATTGGGAAGCGCCAACCGGGGGCTACCTGCTGACCGCCTGCCTCGCCACCGGCCTTCATGCCGGGCGCGCCGCCGCCCGCGCCTGACCCGCCTCTTTCAGCTTGGTCCAAATACCTCCGCCGGAGGCTCCCGCCCTTTCTGCCATGCCTCAGGCCGAGGGCACCATGCGCCGCTGCAACAGGGCCGCATGCAGCCCGGGGGCGGCGGCAATCACGCCGGGGCTGCGTGGATCGGCGGCATTGAAAACAATCTGCCCGCCCGCTGCATCGGTCACGACCGCCCCGGCCCGCGCGGCGATCAGCGCCCCGGCGGCGATGTCCCAATCCCAGGCCGGGCGCAGCGTCAGCATCCCGTCATGCCGCCCCTCGGCCACGAGACAGAGCCGGAAGGCCAGCGAGGGGCGGAAACTCAAGGCGACATCAGGCACCCCGCCGGGCCAATGGTCGGCGCTGAAATTCGACTTCGGCGACAGCACCCGCGCCCCTTCGATCCCGGCCCGCGCGCTGGCCGAAATCACCGCGCCATTGCGCAGGGCCACCCCCCCCACCGAAGCCGCATAGAGCCGGTCCAGCGCGGGCAGATAGACCACCCCTGCCACCACCCGCCCCGCCTCGACCACGGCAAGGCTGTGCGAAAACGTGTCCTGCCCCGCGATGAAGGCCCGCGTGCCGTCGATGGGGTCGATGATGAAGCAGCGCCGTGCCGTGCCGCGCCTGCCATGCTCGGGGCTCTCCTCCGACAGCCAGCCATAATCGGGCCGCGCCTCGCGCAGGATCTCTGCCAGCCGGGCATCCACAGCCAGATCGGCCTCGGTCACCGGCCCCTCACCCTGCCCCTTGTCGCGGATCGCGTAATCGCGCTTCCAGAAGCGCAGCGCCACCTCCCCCGCCGCCCGCGCGGCGGCTGTCAGCAGCGCAAGGTCATCCGCCTCACGCTCCGGCAAGGGTCATGCCCTCGACCAGCAGCGACGGCACACGGGTCGACAGATGCGCCCGCGCATCATTGGCCGCCGTCAGGCGCATCAGCATCTCCCGCAGATTGCCCGCAATGGTGCATTCATTGACCGGATGGGTGATCTCGCCGTTTTCGACCCAGAATCCCGAGGCCCCGCGCGAATAATCCCCCGTTGTCGGGTTGATGGTCGATCCAATCAGCCCTGTGACCAGAAGCCCGGTGCCCATGGCGGCGATCAGATCCTCCCGGCTTTGCCCCCCCGGCGTCAGGTCGATATTGGATGTGGAGGGCGAGGGCGGCGACGACGTGCCCCGCGCCGCCGAGGCGGTGGAGGCCATGCCCAGCTTGCGCGCCGTGGCCAGATCGAGCGTCCAGCCCTGCAACACGCCGTCCTGCACGATCAGCCGCCGCGCGGTCGGCAGTCCTTCGGCATCGAAGGGGCGGGATCCCGACACGCGCGGGCGCAGCGGATCCTCGATGATCGAAAACCCGGCGGGCAGCACCTGCTTGCCCAGCGCGTCGCGCAGCCAGCCCGACCCGCGCGCCACCGTCGCCCCGTTCACCGCCGACAGAAGATGCCCGATCAGCGAGGATGCGATGCGTTCGTCATAAAGCACCGGAAAGGCGCCGGTCGGCGGCTTGCGCGCCCCGGCGCAGGCCAAGGCCCGGTCAGCGGCCAAGGCGCCCACGCCTGAAGGGTCGGGCAGGTCGGACGCATGGATCCGCCCCTCGGCCGCCCAGTCGCGTTCCATCCCCGTGCCGGTTCCGGTGAAGGCCACAGCCGATACCGAGCGCGATGTGCGCATGTAGCCCCCGGCAAAGCCGTTGGAGGCGGCCAGATGCACCCGGCGGCGGGACTGGCTGGCGGAGGCCTCGACCTGCTCGATCCCGGCCCGCGACAGCGCGCCTGCCTCGGCGGCGCGGGCATCGGCCTCCAACTCTGCCGCGCCGGGGTCGGCGGCGGGGTCGGCCAGATCCAGCGCCGCAATGTCCCAGCCGCGCGCAAGTTGACCGGGATCGGCAAGCCCGACGAATGGATCCTCGGGCGCCTCGCGCGCCATGGCGACAGCGCGTTCTGCCATTTCGGTGATCGTGCGGGCGGAGGTGTCCGAAACGGAAACGCAAGCCTGCCGCCCCCCGATCAACACCCGCAAGCCAAGCTCCAGCCCCTCGGCCCGCTCGGCCTGTTCCAGCGCGCCATGGCGGATGTCTATGGACACGGACCGCCCGTCCACGGCGATGGCATCCGCAGCCTCTGCCCCCGCAAGGCGGGCCGCCTGCAACAGGGCGTCGGTGAGTTGCTCGAGCGGGGCTGTCATTCGTGTTCTCCTGCCGGTTCGCCAAGCAGGTAGTCCGTCAGGCCCGCCTGTGCAAGCCGCGCGCGAGGCGGGGCTGTTGCCTTGCCCCGGTCAGGGTCCGAAGGGCAGCGGCTGGCCATTGGCATAGAGGCCGTCCGGGCGCGATTCGATTTCCGACACGAAACTGTCCGGCCCCTCGCCCGGCCGGGCGAACATGGCGGTCGCGATGCCGAACCCCATGGCGAGCGACGTATCGACAAGGCCCAGTTCCATCAGCTTGCCCAGCAAGGTGGTGGCCCCGGTCAGCGACAATTCGACCCGGCCCTGCGGCATCGGCGCGAGGCCGAACAGCATCGGCGGTTGACTATGGTCGAAGGTCATCGCTCCTTTGCCTGTCAGTTCCGCCCCAGCAATGGCCAGTTGCACCTCCCTGAGGGCAAGCGCGTGGAGTTCGACCGGCGGCCCCCGCAACGGCGCGCCCAGCGGATCGAGCGGGTCCACCAGCGGGCGCAGTTTGCCGACCGCATCCAGAATCACCGTTGCCGGGTCGCGGGGCAGCATCGCTTCGGG
This sequence comes from Pseudorhodobacter sp., assembly GCA_046295215.1. Classification (GTDB taxonomy): domain Bacteria; phylum Pseudomonadota; class Alphaproteobacteria; order Rhodobacterales; family Rhodobacteraceae; genus Szabonella. The sequence goes on from JBKBNP010000026.1 coordinate 43,333, forward strand.
ATCGAGCATCGACCACAGTGCTTCGGGCAGATCGACGCCCCGCATCCGCAGGCCCAGTGCGAAATCCTGCGCCTCCTCGGCCTGTTTCATCGGGTATCGCAGGGACATTCCGGCCTCGTCGAGGGCCAGCACCATTTCCGGCACGGGAAATCCGCCAAGCGCATCCGAGCGCATACCCGCGACCCGCATCCGCGCGCCGCGTGTGCCGATGTCATAGGTCAGCCGGTGCGTGTCCAGCGAAGCCCTGAGATGCCCCCCGTCGGAAGTGCCGCTGAGAACAGTGTTCTGCCCCTCGAAATCCGTGGCCGAGGCCCGGATGCTGCCGGTGTCGAAGGTCAGAGAGACATCGGCATTCCCACCTGCCGCCAGATATTCGAATGTCGTTTCGCCAATGTCCGGGGCATCAGGGGAAAATTGCGCATTGGTCGCACCGGCAAGCCCGGTCAGGCGAAGACTGGCCTCGAACGAGGCCTTGTCATCGGTCGATTCGGGAGCGGACATGGAAATATCGGCAGAACGTGCCGCCGATGTCAGGGTCAGGGCCATCATCGCGCCGGGCTTCACGTCATAGGTATGGTTGAGCCCCTCGACATTGATCGACCAGTGACCGGCGCCGGGTTCGCCGTCGACCACCAGATCGCGCCCATGCACCGAGAACCGTTCGGAGGTGAAATCATGGACCAGCGCCTCGGGGGTGCCATGCGCCCTGAGGCTGACCGCGTGCTGTTCGACCATCAGGGTCATGGAGCCCGAAGGACCTGCTTGCGGGGCGCGTTCCATGAAGAGGTCATAGCGGTCCGGCATCGCGACGGACACCGAGCCGTCGCCATTCTCGCGCAGTTCGATCCATGGAATCACCCCGGTCAACCGGATGTCGGGTCCGCTGGCCGCGATCGCCACATCGCTGAGCGTCAGCACCGGCCCGTCGCGGCGGATCTCGCCGGGGGCGAAGGTCTGGCCGGAGGCCGCGCCGATCTGTTGCCAGTTCTGCCAGACCAGATCGGCCGTCAGGTCGGCCCGGACCATGGCCGGGAGCCACAGGAGCGCGAGGGCCACAAGGGGGGCGAGAACGGGGCGGGGCATGGCCGGGGCCTCTCTTTGCGAAATGCTGTGGCGGTCAGCATCAGGCCACGGCGCCCCGGGGTCAAGGGAGCGTGCCTTCCTGTCACGCGATTGCGCAGGGCTTGGCAGGACTGGCCGGGCCGTCTAGTCAGGATCAATCACCAGGGGAGGAGAGCCGATGCAGGGCAGGATCGTGGCCATTACCGGCGCCAGCCGGGGGATCGGGGCAGCGGCGGCGCGGGCCTTTGCCGCGGCAGGGGCGCGGGTCGTGCTGCTGGCGCGGTCCGAGGTGGAGATAGCTGCATTGGCGCAGGAGATCGGGCGCGACCGCGCATTGGCCCTGCCCTGTGACGTGGCCGATGCGGGGCAGGTCACAACCGCTCTGGGGCGGGCCGCGACCGAACTCGGCCGGCTTGACGTGTTGATCAACAATGCCGGTGTGATCGACCCGATCGCCCGGATCACCGAGGCGGACCCCGGTGATTGGGGCCGCGCCATCGACATCAATCTCAAGGGCGTCTTTCACGGAATGCGGGCGGCCATCCCGCTGATGCGCGCGCGCGGCGGCGGCACGATCATCACGGTATCCTCGGGGGCCGCGCATCGCCCGCTGGAAGGCTGGAGTGCCTATTGCGCCGCCAAGGCGGGGGCGGCGATGCTGACCCGCGCGGCGCATCTGGAAGAGGTGGAAAACGGATTGCGGATCATGGGCCTGTCGCCCGGAACCGTGGCGACCGACATGCAGGTGAGGATCCGCGCAAGCGGGATCAACCCCGTCAGCCAGATCGACCCGGGCGCGCATATTCCGCCCGAATGGCCCGCGCAGGCGCTGTTGTGGATGTGCGGACCGGGTGGCGACAACTGGCTGGGCGAGGAAGTCTCATTGCGCGATGGGGCGGTTCTGAGCGCGCTGGGGCTGGCCCGATGATCGCGGTGGAGCAGGAAGGCGGCCTCGTCACGCTGTGCCTGAACCGGCCCGACAAGGCCAATTCGCTGACCGCTGCCATGCTGGAGGATCTGATCGCCGCTGTCGGACGGGCCTCGGACAGTGGCGCTCGGGCGCTGGTGCTGACGGGCACGGACAAGGTGTTTTCGGCAGGGGCCGATCTGGAGGAAGCGCGGGCGGGGCTTGCCATCTCGCCGCTCTGGGACCGGCTGTCGGGGGCGATTGCGGGGTTTGACGGGCTGACGGTGGCCGCGCTGAACGGAACGCTGGCGGGGGGGGCGATGGGAATGGCGCTGGCCTGCGATCTGCGGCTTGCGGTGCCGGGGGCGAAATTCTTCTACCCGGTGATGCGGCTCGGCTATCTGCCACAGGCTGCGGATGTGCCGCGCCTTGTGGCGCTGGTCGGGCGGTCGCGGGCGGCGATGATCCTGATGGGCGGCGCGCGGATCGAGGCGGCAGAGGCGCTGGCCTGGGGGCTGGTGGACCGGGTGGTGCCGCCAGAGGGGTTGATGGCGGAGGCGCGGGCCTTGGCGGCGGATGCGCTGGCGGCGCGGCCCGGACATGGCGCGGCGATCAAGGCGATGATCGGGCGCGCGTGACCGCTGTGGCAGAGGGGGCTGCCAGCCCCCTCGCGCGCGGGTCGCCCGCTCACCCCCGGAGGTATTTCCGCCAAGATGAATGGGGCAGCGTCAGCGCGGGCCGAGATAGGCGGCAAGGGCGGGCGGCGGGTTGTCGAGAAGGTCGCTGGTCGGGTGCGGCGGATGGGCGATGCCATCGGCCACGAGGCAGGTGAGCGGGGCAAAGGCGCGCGCATCGGCAGGGTCATGAGTGACCATCAGGACGGTGGTGCCGGCCGCCGCCGTGAGGTCATCGACAAGGCCCAGCATTTCGGCCTTCAGCGCGGGGCCGAGGGCGGCGAAAGGTTCGTCCAGCAACAGGAGGGGCCGGTCGCGCAGCAGCGCGCGGGCCAGCGCCGCGCGGCCCTGCTGGCCGCCCGAAAGCTGGGCGGGTTTGCGCGCCCCCATGCCGGCAAGGCCGGTTCGGGCGAGGGCCTCGTCGATCCTTGCATGATCCTCCGGCGTCAGGCGGAGCGCAGGCGAGAGGCCAAGGCCGACATTCTGCGCGATGGTCAGATGCGGAAACAGGTTCTGATCCTGAAACAGCGTGGTGACCGGGCGCTTGCCGGGGTCCGTCTCGGCAATGTCGCGCCCTTGCCACAGGATGCGCCCCGAATGGGGGGCAAGGAACCCGGCAATTGCGGCGATCAGCGTGGATTTCCCGCCGCCCGACGCGCCGATCACGGCAATGCGGGCGCCCGCAGGCACTTGCCAGTTGGCGGTCAGCCGGAACTCCCCCTGCCGCAACTCCAGCCCGTCAAGTCGCAGCATGGCGCCGCCCCCATTGGTCGAAAATCCAGAACAGCCCGAAGCTGAGCGTGACCAGCACCAGCGCGGCGGAGGCCGCCGATTGCGTGCGGAACGACCCCATCAGTTGCTGGACCAGCAGCGGCAGGGTCGGTTCGCGCTCCGTGGCGAACAGGGCGATGACGCCGAGATCGCCCATGGAAAACGCCGCACAGATCCCGGCGGCGAAGCCCAGCGGGCGGGCCAGACGCGGCAGGATCACCAGCCGCAGCCGCGCAAGGCCGGGCATGTCCAGCGACCGGGCAAGGCGGCCGAAATCAGCCTCCAGCGCGCGGGCATCGGGGGCGAGGATGCGATAGGCGAAGGGCAGCGCGAGGAACGCATTGACCAGCATCGTCACCGGCAGCGCCAGATCGGCAGGGCGCACAAAGGGCTGCACGATCAGGAACAGCCCCGTCCCCAGAACCAGCGACGACGAGGCGAGCGGCAGGGTCGCCACCAGCCCCGGCCAGCCGCGCGGGGTTCGGGCAGCGGCCAGCGCAAGGGTCAGCGCCACGGCCATGGTCAGCGCGGTGCTGCACAGGGCCACAAGGATCGACCGCAGCGCCGCCTGGCAGACCGAGGGCGGCAGGCTGCCCAGCCCCGGCAGGCCGCGCAGCACCACCGCCGTCAGCGGCAGCAGCAGAAAGCCCGCCATCAGGGCGATTGCACCGGCGTCGATCATCCGGGCGAGTCCGGCGGGGCCGGGCGGCCCCTCGGCGCGGTCAAGCCCCGCGCCGAAGCCGACGGTCCGGGTGATCCGCCCGGCAAGGCCAAAGGCCAGCGCACAAAGCAGGAATTGCACCAGCGCCAGCCGTGCGGCGGCAGGCAGGTCGAAGTCGAAGCGCAACGCCTGATAGATCGCAAGTTCCACTGTCGTCGCCGATGGACCGCCGCCCAGTGTCAGTGCCACGGCGAAACTCGTCAGGCAGATGGTGAAGATGACCAGCGCCACGCCCGGCAGAACCTCGCGCAGCATCGGGCCTTCGATATGGCGGAACAGGTCGCGCGGGGTGAACCCCAGCGAGGCGGCGAGGCGGAAGCGTTCGGCAGGAATGCCCTGCCAGCCCAACAGGATCAGCCGCACCGCCAGTGGCAGGTTGAAAAACACATGCGCCAGCACAACGCCGTGCAGCCCATAGATCGGAACCTGTGGCAGGTCGAGCGCGCCCAGCCCCTGATTGACCCAGCCCGCGCGGCCAAAGACCGCCAGAAGCCCCAGGATCGCGACAATCGTCGGCAGCAGGAAGGGCGCGCCCAAAAGCGTGACCAGAAGCCCCCGGCCCATGAACCGACGCCGCGCAAGCGCCCGCGCCACCGGCACCGCCAGCACCACCGACAGCAGCGCCGAAATTGCCGCTTGCGTCACCGTGAACCGGATCGCCGCCAGATCCGAGGGCGCAAGCGAAAAGGCCCCGAGCCGGAGGCCCAGGGCCGCCAGAGGTGCCAGCAGCAGCAGGATGATTGCCGCCGCCAGCCCCCCCGCGATCAACGTGACAGCGCGGCCTGCCATTCGGCCAGCGCGCCTGCGCGCACCGCTGCGGCCTCATCAGCCGACAGCAGCAAGGAGGTTTCGGGCCGGATCATCCAGTCGAACCCTTCGGGCAGGCCCGCCTGCGGCAGATGTGCGGGATACATCCAGTTGGTCGTGGGAATGATCGACTGGAAGGCCTCGGTGGCCATGAAGCGCAGGAACTGATCGGCGAGTTCCGGCTGCGGTGCGGAGGCGAGTTTCCCCGCCACTTCGACCTGCAGATAATGCCCCTCGGCAAAGGCGGCGGCGGCCTTGCTGTCATCGCCTTCCGCGATCAGGTGATAGGCGGGAGAGGTGGTGTAAGACAGCACCATATCGGCCTCGCCCTCCAGAAAGAGGCCATAGCTTTCGGACCAGCCGGGTGTCACCGTCAGGATGTTGTCGGAAAGCGCCTGCCAGATTTCCGGCGCACGGTCGCCGTAAGCGGCCTTGACCCACATCAGGAGGCCCAGACCGGGGGTGGAGGATCGCGGATCCTGGATCACCACCTTGAGGTCGGAGGCCGCCAGTTCCTCGAAACTTCCCGGTGCGTCCGGCACGCGGGTGCGGTCATGGACAAAGGCGAACCAGCCCCAGTCAAAGGGGCGGAACAACGGGTCGTCGAAGGCCACGGGCAGGTCGTTCGGCAGATCCTCGATCCCGTGGGGCGCGAAAAGCCCCGTGGCAGCGGCGGCGGCCGTGAGGTTGGTATCGAGGCCAAGGACAACCGACGCCTCGGATCGCGCACCTTCCAGCTGCACGCGTGCCAGGAGCGCCGCGCCATCGCCCGCGCCGACAAAGCGAAGGTCGCAGCCACAAACCTCCTCGAACGCCTTTTCGATGGCGGGGCCGGGGCCCCATTTCGAGGTGAAGCTGTCATAGGCCAGCACGGTCAGCACAGGGGTTTCGGCATGCGCCATCGTGGCGGTTGCCGCAAGACCCAGCGCAAGGATAGGACGTCTCATGTCATGTCTCCATCTGCGACGGGCGGAGTCGGGATGGATCATTCCATTCACCTTCCCTCCGCCGGTATGATCCGGTTCAGGTTCAACGGGTTCACGGATCTCTCCGCATCTCAGCCCCATGCAGGGCACCCCGAGGTAACGCAGACCATAGCGCCTGCGTGCCGCGCCGCAAGGGCAATCGCAGCGCGTCCTGCACAGTCACTTTCCGGACAGGGCAGATCATGGGCCATTGCCAAGCGGCCCGTCTTGCGCAAGCTGGACGCCGCAGATGGGTAGGGATCGGGCGATGGAACGGAAAACCGAGCGGTTGACAGCGGCAGAGGCGCAGGGGCTGCGTTATGCCAAGGAACTGGAAGGCCATGTCGCATGGCTCGACAGCATTACCGGGGCGGCACTCGGGGTGCTGGCCACGGCTTCGGGCATCTATACCTATCTCGGGGTCTCGTCGCTCCTGGACCGCACCGGGGCGCTGTCGGTCTTTGCGGCCCTTTCCTATTCGATCGCCGTGTCGGTCGGGATCTTCGTGTTCTGGACCTATATGATGCGGCTTCTGCCGGCGGTGCGGACAATGGGGGCGCGGCTGGGGCTCTTGCTCTCCATGGCGCTCGGCTCGGTCGCCATCATCGCCATGTCGAGCTGGCTCAACGCGGCGGCCCTTGCCGGGGCGGCGGCGGTGGAACAGCATCTGGCGCGCACGGTGCAGGACTATCAGACCGCGCTGGAACGCGCCCACACCATCGCCATTTCCGCGCAGGGGCTGGAACTGGACGTGGCCCGTGTGCGCCAAAGCTTTCAGGATCTGAGCGAGCAGGAGGCGACGGGAGATCTGTCGGGCCTTGCGGGCCGGGGCGCGGTGTTCCGGGTGCTGCGGCAGAAATCGGATGAACTCGCCGGGCTGGAGGCGCAGATCGGATCGCAGCAGCCGCTGGTCAACGCGGCCTTTTCCGAGGGCAATTCGATCCTGTCAAGGATGCGGGCGCTGACGGTGGAGCCGGGCCCGGTGGAGGCGCGCACCGTTGCCTTTTCCGAAGAGGCCGTGCGGCTCGCCGGCATCATCACCCAGTTGCGCCAGCTTTCGGTGGCGCCGCTGGTTTCCCGCGCGGCGCAGGATCTGGCGGAATCGGTGGTGCTGCCGGAACTCGACGGACGCACGGGCGAGGCGCGCGGCAGCCAGCAAAGCACCATCACATCCGTTCTGGGCCTCCTGGCACAGCGCGCCGATACGCTGCGGGTGGCGGCGGAAGGCGTGATGGCGATGACGCCCCCGGTCGATACGACCTATACGCCGATTTCCACCGCCGATGCCGTGATCCTCTATGCCGGGAATTTCGTGCCAAGCTGGGCGGGGGCCATTGCCATCGACCTGCTCCCGGCGGTTCTGGTGTTCATCATGGCAATCACCCAGGCCGCAATCCGGTCGGGCAAGGCCCGCATAGGGATCGAGGACACGCTGACACTGGCCGAACTCCGCGCCGCCATGCACGCGGTGCGCGAGGTCGAAGAGGCGCTGGAACGGGATCCGCCTGCCGTTGCCACAAGGACGCCCCGCGCCGGATCGGAGGCCATGCCGACCTCCACGGCTGACACGGCATCGCCCCCCGCCCCGGTCCCAGCGGACCTTGCCGCTGCGACGACCCCGCCTGCCCTCGCCGAAGTCAAACCCATCACCCCGGCATACGGGCCTTCGGGAAGCGTCAGCCGATGACTGCCCTGGCCCGGCGGCGGCTTTCCACGCGCGGGGTGCTGTGGGGCCTGCTGGCGGTGCAGGTCAGTCTCGGTGCGCTGCTGGCGGGGCGCGACATCCTGCCCGCCCTGCCCCGACTCTGGTCCCCCGACCGTCAGCCCGCCTTTGACGTGCCGGTGCGCCCGGGCGACCAGACGCGCCGCTATCGCCCCCGCGACATGCCGCTGTCGCCTGCGCTCGACGGCAATCCCGACCGCCCCTTCCGCAGCACCGGAGAAATGCCGGAGCGTCTGTCCTTCCAGCGATCCGGCGACGTGCTGACCGTCACCGGCGGGATCGACGAGGGCGATGCACGCCGTTTTGTCGATACGCTGACCGCCGAGAGCGGGATCACGACCATCCGGCTCAATTCGCCGGGGGGCGCGGTGGAGGAGGCCTTGCAGATCGGACGGGCGCTGCGCGCAGGAAGGCTCGATGCCGTGCTGGAGGCGGGGGACATCTGCCTGTCGGCCTGCCCCTACATCCTTGCGGGCGGTGTCAACCGGCGCGTGGACGCAGAGGCCCAGGTCGGCCTGCACCAGCAGTATTTCGGCGCCAGCACCTATCTGCCCGCCTTCATCGCGGTGCAGGACATCCAGCGCGGACAGGCCGAGGTGATGGATCATTTCCTTGAAATGGGAGTCGATCCTGTGGCGATGCGCCACGCGCTCGCCACCCCGCCCGAGGCCATCTATGTGCTGCTCCCCGAGGAACTGGACCACTATCGCTTCGTCTGGACCGAACCCGCAGCGCAGTAATGAAGAACCCCGCCCGCTGATGCGGACGGGGTTCTCTGTTCAGACAGGTTGGCTGCGGTTCAGACCGTGACCTTGCGGCCCTTGACCCCGGCCCAGACCTTCTTGTTGGTCAGGTAGAGCAGCACCGACAGCACGGTGAGGAAGATCACCGCCGTCAGACCCGCCTGCTTGCGCGCCATCAGCTTGGGTTCCGCCGTCCACATCAGGAAAGCCGAGACATCCTGCGACATCTGGCTGAGCGTTGCCTCTGTGCCATCCGTGTATTCGAGCAGGCCGTCGTCCAGCGGTGGCCCCATTGCGATCCACCCGCCCGGGAAGGCGGTGTTTTCATAGAAGATCGCGCCCGCCTCTTCCTTTTCCTCGCCGGTATAGCCGGTCATCAGGGAATAGATGTATTCCGGCCCGCCGATGCCCTTGAAAAGCTGGGTGATGCCCAGCCCGTAGGGGCCATGGAACCCGGCGCGCGCCTTGGCCATCAGGCTCAGGTCCGGGGCGGTTTCCATCCCCGATTCGGGGAAATGGTCAGTCGGAACGCGGTCGCGGTCATCTCCGGTTGCCATGTCGATCACCGGGTTCAGAAGCGCCGCATAGGCGCGGACCTGATCGGCCGGGATCTCCGGGCCGCCCGGATCCGACAGCGTGCGGATCGGCACGAATTTCAGCCCGTGGCAGGCCGAACAGACCTCGGTATAGACCTGCAACCCGCGCTGGAGCTGGTTGCGGTCATAGGTGCCGAACGGGCCTTCGAAGCTGAAGGCCACGTCCTTGATCTCACCGGCCGGACCGGCAGCCATCGCGGCCCCACCCGTCAGGGCGAGGGCAGAAATGGCGCTGAGTGCAATTTTGCGAAACATCCTCATCAGTCCTTTTCTGTCACTCTGCCGGGGTCGTTTCGGGGTGGTGCGACTTGAAATCATCCTCGATCGTCACCGGCTGCGGCAGCGGTTTCTCGATCACGCCCAGCAGCGGCAGGATCACGAGGAAATAGGCGAACCAATAGGCCGAGGCGATCAGCGAGATCCAGTCATAGGGGGATTCCGCCGGCATCGCGCCGACCCACATCAGCACCATGAAATCGACGCAGAGCAGCCAGAACCACCATTTGAACATCGGGCGATACCGGCCCGAGCGCACCGAGGAGGTGTCAAGCCAGGGCGCCAGCGCCATCACCGCAATCGCGCCGAACATCGCCAGCACGCCGAAGAATTTGGCGTCCACGATGCCGAAGGTCAGGAACTGCACCAGTTGCACCACCCAGACATCGGCGGTGAAGGCGCGCAGGATCGCGTAGAAGGGCAGGAAATACCATTCCGGCACGATATGCGCGGGCGTCGCCAGCGGGTTCGCCTCGATATAGTTGTCGGGGTGGCCGAGGTAGTTCGGCATGAAGCCGACGATGGCGAAGAACACCAGCAGGATGATCGCCAGCGCGAACAGATCCTTGATGACGAAATACGGCCAGAAGGGCAGCGTGTCGCGCTCGGCCTCGGCCTTCGAGGTGCGGCGCACCTCAACCCCGGTGGGGTTGTTGTTGCCGGTGGTGTGGAAGGCCCAGATATGCACGGCAACCAGCGCCGCAATGACGAAGGGCAACAGGTAGTGCAGGCTGAAGAAGCGGTTCAGCGTGGCATTGTCCACCGCAGGCCCGCCCAGAAGCCAGGTCTGGATCGGTTCACCGACGCCCGGGATCGCCCCGAACAGGCCCGTAATCACCGTGGCCCCCCAGAAGGACATCTGTCCCCAGGGCAGCACATACCCCATGAAGGCCGTCGCCATCATCGCGAGATAGATCAGCATGCCGATGATCCAGGTCACTTCGCGCGGCGCCTTGTAGGAACCGTAGTAGAGCCCGCGGAAGATGTGCAGATAAACGGCGGCAAAGAAGAACATCGAACCGTTCTGGTGCAGATAGCGCAGCATATGCCCGCCATTCACGTTGCGCATGATATGTTCGACCGAGGCAAAGGCCATGTCGACATGCGGCGTATAGTGCATCACCAGCACAATGCCGGTCACGATCTGGAGCGCGAGGAAAAACGTCAGCGCGATGCCCCAGATCCACATCCAGTTCAGGTTCTTGGGTGTGGGGATCATCAGCGTGTCATACATCAGCCCGACGATGGGCAGACGCTTGTGGAGCCATTTCTCGGCGCCCGTTTTGGGTTCGTAATGGTCGTGCGGAATACCGGCCATGTGCTGTCCTTACCCGAGCTTGATCGTTGAATCGTCGACGAATTCCGCAACTGGAATCCAGAGGTTCTCCGGCGCGGGGCCGCGGCGGATACGGCCTGCCGTATCGTAATGCGACCCGTGGCATGGGCAGAACCAGCCGCCGAAATCGCCCGCGCCATCGCCGATCGGCACGCAGCCCAGATGGGTGCAGACGCCGACCATCACCAGCCACTCGCCCTCTGCATCCAGGGTGCGGTTGGCGTCATTGGCGTTGGAGCCGGGCTTGTTGGGGTTCTGCGACATCCGGTCGATCAGGTCCGATGCACCGTCGGCGGCGCGGGCAGCATCGATTTCGTCCTGCGTGCGGCGGCGGATGAACACCGGCTTGCCGAGGTATTTCACCGTCATCTGCGTGCCGGGCTCGACCGTGCTGACATCGACGAAGATCGAGGCGAGCGCCTGCACATCCGCCGAGGGGTTCATCTGGTTGACCAGCGGCCAGACCGCCGCGCCGGTGGCGACGACACCTGCGCCGCCGGTTGCGTAATACAGGAAATCCCTGCGGGTGCCTGCGTGTTCGTCTGCGTGGGACACGAGATATTCTCCCTTCCGAAACCGCGCGATGGCGGCCCAAAACCTGCCGGGGCCGCAGTGACCTGCTGCCTTGTAGTTCGGGTGTTTAGCCGCCTTGTGCCGTGGCGTCCAGCGGACAAACGGGCGCAGCTTGCGCCTTTGATGCGGAATTATGGGGCAATTGTGCAGCTTTTCCAGACCGAAGCCGAAATGTCGCAGAAAATGCGGGGCCTCAGGCCGGGGGGGCGGTCGCCACCATGCTGTCGCGGATTGCGAATCCCGCCTGCCACGCGGCCAGCGCGGGACGGCCCGCGCGCCAGTTGCGCGCGGAATGGCGCAGATCCAGATAGCCCAGCGCACAGCCCAGCGCGATCTGCCCCATGTCGAGCGGTCCGTGCAGATGGCTGATCCAGCGCGCCTCCAGCGCGTCCAGTGTGCGGTCGATCTTGGCCCACTGACCTTCGACCCAAGGCTCGAACCGGCTTTCCTCGGGGCGGACGCGGGATTCATAGACCATCAGGATCGCCGCATCCATGATGCCATCCGCCGTTGCCTCCAGCACCAGCGTATCCCAGAGCCGGGGGGCTGCCGGATAGAGCCCTGCCTTGAAGTGATCGTCCAGATAGCGGGTGATGACCCGGCTGTCATAGAGCGAAGGCCCGTCGGGACGTTCCAGCGTCGGGATCTTGCCCAGCGGATTATGCGCGACCGGCTGCGTGCCCTTGTCGACGGGCGTGCCCCCCGCAGCGACCCGTTCGACCGCGTCCCCTTGCCCGGTTTCCGCAAGCAGAACCTCGATCTTGCGCACATAGGGGGAGGCCGGGGAGTGATAGAGACGCATGGTCATGTCCTTCGGTTGCACTGTCTGATGGAACGGATCGGACCGGCGCATCGCCCCGGCCCGGAAATGTGGAAATCCCCTTCTGCGTCAGAGGCGCCGCAGCCGCAACCGCGCCAGAAAGGCCGCGTCGATCTCGACGGCCTGTCCGGGGCCCGCGCCCCAGCGGATCGTACGGCGCAACCGGCCTGCGGCATTGCTCTGGCCGTCCTCGGCCCGGTCGCGCGGGCGATGATGTGCCAGCCCTTCGTCAAGGGCGTCGAGGGCCTCTTCGGCGCGCTGGTCGGTGCGGCCCCGATGGGCAAGGGCACGCAGGCCGCGACGGGCGGCCCAGAGTGTCGCGGCAATCGCGCCGCCCTTGATCGCGTAAAGGGCTATCGGCGCTAGCGGAAGGGGCATGGCAACCTCCTGTTTCAGGACGCGAGAGTAGGGCTAGGCAAGGCCGCTGTCCACTGTAGTCGAATAATGGACAGGGCCGGATCAGGGTTCGGCCTGCGGGACGGGATGCGCCCAAAGCTCCACGCGACGGTTGACCTGGCGGCCTGCGGCGGTGCTGTCACAGGCCATCGGCAGCGCCTCGCCAAAGGCATCGGCCACGGGGAGCTGCGGCTCTGCCAGATCGGGCGCCATCTCGCGCAGCGCCGCGCGCACGGCCTCCGCCCGGCTGCGCGACAGCGCCAGGTTCACATCGGGCGCGCCGGTGCCATCGGTGAAGCCCGCAAGCGTCAGCCGGTCACCCGCAAATCCGCCAGCCCCGATCCAGCGCGCCAGATCTTCGAGGTTCTGGCGCGAATTGGCATCGAGCTGCGCCGAGCCATCTTCGAAGCGGAAGGTCAGCGACAGGCGCTCCCCCCCCGTCATTGCGGCAGCAAGGCGCTGGAGTTCGGCCAGGGAAACATCGGTCCCGGCATTGCGGATCGCGCCCAGCAGGCGCTGGCCATCCTCGGTCAGCGGCGCGCGGCCCAGCCGCCGGTCGATCAGTCCGGCGGAGGCAACAGCCTGCTGCGCGGGATCGGTCGCGAGAAACTCCAGAAACTCCCGCGTCAGCAGCGGCAGGCGGCGGGGGGGCGACAGAAGGAACAGCGGTACGGTCAGCGGGTAATCCTCGGCCTTGACGGCAAGTGCCGTGGCCGGGCGCGGAAAATCGCAACCGTCGGTCAGCAGCGGCACCCGCGCCGGTCCCGCGCCGGACAGCCCGGTCAGCGCCAGCGCCCAGGGGTCGCGCGCCACCTCGCGCGACAATGTGGCAAGGTCCGCGTGGCGCGGCCCTTGCGCCAATGCGCCCCCGAGCCGCGCCTCAATGGCAGCTTGCAGCGCGTGGTCCGGGTCCAGCCCATGCACGACAATCGGCATGTCCGGCCCGCCCAGATCCTGCCAGTTCGAGATCTCGCCACGCAGGGCCGCAGACAGATCGGCGCTGCGGAGTGTCGGCAGCAGGTTTTCCACCGCGACAACAGGCACCAGCGCCTCCAGCGCCAGACCGCGCGCCCGAAGGCCCGCCACATCCCCGAAGTCGAGCAGCAGATCCGCCTCCTCCGCCATCAGCGCGGCCTGCGCCGCCGCCCGGTCCATTGCCTTGAAACCGACCCGTGCCAGCAACTGACCTTCGGTCGGGTCGGAAATTTCAGCGGCAAAGCCATCGGCGCCGATTCGCGGAGACAGGATCAGGCCCCGGCTGGCAGCAAATCCGGCAAAGAGCGCGGGAAGAACCGCCGCCGCCGCTTCGGATGCGCCGACAATGCGGATCTCGGCCATGGGGGCGATGAGATTGGGGCAGGCGGGACCATCGCAAAGCACGCCCTCCGCATCGACGGTCAACCGGCCATAGGCGGTGTCGATCCGGTAGAACGCCCCGTCATAGCCCCGGAACTGCCCGTTGAGGGACAGCCCACCATTGCGCGCGGTCAGGGTTATATCCTGCGCGAACGCCGCCTGACATGGCAAAAGCGCCGCGCAGAGCGCGGCACCTTGCAAAAGACGCTTCATCCATCCCCCGCCGACCGGTCAATCCGTCAGGGCGAGTTTCATGTCTGCAACAGGATTGTTCAACACCAGAACGTCACCAATCGCATCACAGGCCGGCGTTGCCATGGTGAGGTCGGTCACCTCCACCGTCCCGGCCTGGCTGAGCAGCAATTCGCCAAGCAATTCACGGTCGCAGGTTGCCGCGCTGACAACGGTTTCGACCTGCACCTCGACATTTATGGCAGGGTCGAGCGGCCAGGTATAAACCTCGGCCAGCATCGGCAAGGCCACCGAATCATCCCCCAGAAGGGTCAGAACGCCGCCGCGACCCGGCACGCCCGCAATGCGGCGCTGCGGATTGGCGGCGGAAACATGGCCTGCCCCGCCCGGTTCGGCTCCATTCTCGAAGGCGTGCAGTTCGAAACTGTCATTCGACAGCCATTGAACGGCAAAGCGCTGATAGATCGGCAGGTCAGGCAGATCGGCGGCCGCAACGGCCTCGAACCCATCCTCGAACCGGACGGAGACACCGCCCGACAGTTCCATTCCCGGGATTTCGACCACCAGCCCGCCGCTGAGCGAAGTCTTCGCGGTGAAGGCAAGCCCGCCATGGCGGATCACGACACGTTCCGAGGCGCGGCAGGGCGCAATCAGCGAAAGGGACAGCGACGCGGCCTCGGAAGCCAGAACCTGAAGTTCGACCGGGCAGTTGATGCTGTCGCCCGACAAGGCCAGGCTGGCAGGATCGGCGGTGGCGGTATCCGTGGCGACCGGTCCAGCGGCAACCGATGCCGCGTCCAATGCGCCCTCGGCGCCTTCGGGAAGCTCGGTTGCGGTTGCGGTCGCCGTCGCGCCGGGGATGGGGTTGACCACCGGATCAGCAGGCTGCATCGCGTCATCGGGCAGTCTGGGTCCGGCTTCGGCCCGCGCACCACCGGTCACTGTGTCTGCCGCCGAAGGCGCGCCCCCCAGTCCTGCCGCGAGCGGGGTGATCGAACTCGGCTCGCTTGACAGTCCCGCCGCTCGCAAAGGCGCGCCCGAAAGCCCGCCCTGCAACACGTGACCGACGCCCATCGCAACAGCAGCCGTTGCAAAGACCATGGCGAGTTTGCGTTTTCTGTCCATTCCGCCCTCCAGCGAGCCACCCCGAACGATGGCTTAGGCGGCAATCCGGGCGGCCGCATGGCGGGAATGAGGAATGTTTCCAGCAATTGCGGCAGTCTTGGTCAACGCGACGCAGGATCAGCCCACCCCGCCCGGAACCCGGGCGGGGCGTCAGGCTGCCCCGGAGGGTCAGGTGAGGCGGCCGTGACAGTGCTTGAACTTCTGCCCCGATCCGCAGGGGCAGGGATCATTGCGCCCCGGATCGCCCCAGGTGGCGGGATCGGTTTCGTCGAACCCCGCTGCGGCATCAGGGTTCGGCGCGGGGACAGGCCCATCGCCCCCCACCGGCGTCGCATCCCCGGCAAGGGCGCGCTGCTGGTCCAGATATTGCTGCATCATCGCCCGCTGCTCTTCCTCCGACAGCGGTCGGATCTGCGACAGGCGCTGCGATACGTCCTGACGCAGCGAGTTCAGCATGGATTCGAAAAGCTGGAAGCCCTCGGATTTGTATTCCGCCAGCGGGTCGCGCTGCGCATAGCCGCGAAAGCCCACGACCGAGCGCAGATGTTCCAGCCGCAGAAGATGCTCGCGCCATTTCGCGTCGATGATCTGAAGCAAGACCTGCTTTTCGATATTGCGCATGGTGTCCGCGCCAAAGGCTTCCAGCTTTTCGGCCATCATCGCGTCGGAGGCTTCTTCCAGACGCTCGCGGATCACCTCCTGATCGACACCTTCCTCGGCGGCCCAGTCGGCCACGGGCATGTCGAGCGAGAGTTTTTCGCGCAGCGCCTCGGCCAACCCATCGGTGTCCCACTGGTCCGAATAGCTTTTCGGCGGCATGAACTGATGGACCAGATCTTCGATCACCTGATGGCGCATGTCCTGCGCGATCTCGGACAGATCCTCACTTTCCATGATTTCCAGCCGCTGGCCGAAAATCGCCTTGCGCTGGTCGTTCATCACATCATCGAATTTCAGCAACTGCTTTCGGATGTCGAAGTTGCGCCCCTCGACCTTGGCCTGCGCCTTTTCGAGGCTCTTGTTGACCCAGGGGTGAATGATGGCCTCGCCTTCCTTCATCCCCAGTTTCGACAGGACCGAATCCAGCCGTTCCGACCCGAAAATGCGCATCAGGTCGTCTTCAAGGCTGAGAAAGAACGCTGACCGCCCCGGATCACCCTGCCGGCCCGACCGGCCGCGCAACTGGTTGTCGATGCGGCGGCTTTCGTGGCGTTCGGTGGCCAGCACGAACAGCCCGCCCGCGGCGATCACCTTGGCCCGTTCCTCGGCATGTTCGGCCTCGATCCGGGCGCGGATCTCGTCAGGATTGGCGCCGGGATCGGCGGCCAGCGCCTCCAGCACCTTCAGTTCCACATTGCCGCCCAACTGGATGTCGGTGCCGCGCCCGGCCATGTTGGTGGCAATCGTCACCGCGCCGAACTTGCCCGCATCCGCAACGATCTGTGCTTCCTGTTCATGCTGGCGCGCGTTCAGCACATTGTGCGGGATGCCTTCCTGCGTCAGCAGGCCTGACAGGAATTCGGATTTGTCGATGGACGTCGTGCCCACCAGCATCGGCTGCCCGGTGGCATGCGCCTCCTTGATGGCTTTCACGATGCCTTCAAACTTTTCGCGCGCGGTGCGATAGACCTGATCGTGTTCGTCCTTGCGCGCAACCGGCATGTTGGTCGGCACCTCGACCACGCCCAGCCCGTAGATTTCGCGGAATTCGGCGGCCTCGGTCGTGGCCGTGCCGGTCATCCCCGCCAGCTTCGCATAAAGCCGGAAATAATTCTGGAACGTCACCGAGGCCAGCGTCATGTTCTCGGGCTGGATCGCAACGCCTTCCTTGGCCTCGATCGCCTGATGCAGCCCGTCCGACAGGCGGCGGCCGCGCATCATGCGCCCGGTGAATTCGTCGACCAGCATCACCTCGCCGTCGCGGACGATATATTGCTGGTCCTTGTGGAACAGCTTGTGCGCGCGCAGCGCCTGCGTGACATGGTGGACGATGGTGGTGGATTCAGGGTCGTAAAGGCTCTGCCCCTCGGGCAGAAGCCCGGCCTCGGTCACAAGCCCCTCGATGAACTCGTTGCCCTCATCCGTGTAGGTCACGTTGCGGGTTTTCTCGTCCAGCTTGAAATGCTCTTCGGTCAGGGACGGGATCAGCCTGTCAACGGCGGTGTAAAGATCGCTGCGGTCCTGGCTCGGCCCCGAAATGATGAGCGGCGTGCGCGCCTCGTCGATCAGGATAGAATCCACCTCGTCCACGATGGCGTAGAAATGGCCGCGCTGCGCCATGTCCTCTTTCGTCGACTTCATGTTGTCGCGCAGGTAGTCGAAGCCAAGCTCGTTGTTTGTGGCATAGGTGATGTCGGCGCGGTAAGCCGCGCGCTTTTCCTCGTCCGGCTGGTAGGGATAGACGACGCCGGTCGTCAGCCCCAGCGCGCTGTAAACCTTGCTCATCCAGTCGGCATCGCGCTTGGCCAGATAATCGTTGACCGTGACGATATGCACGCCCTTGCCCGCCAGCGCATTGAGATAGGCCGGGAAGGTCGCCATCAGCGTCTTGCCCTCGCCGGTTTTCATCTCCGCGATATTGCCCTGATGCAGGAAGATCCCGCCTTTCAACTGCACATCGAAGGCGCGCAGGCCAAGCGCGCGGCGCGCGGCCTCCCGGCAATTTGCAAAGGCCTCGGGCAGCAGGTCGTCCAGGCTTTCGCCTTTCTGCGCGCGCTCGGCCAGGGCCTGGGTGCGGTCCTTGATCTCCTGATCCGTCAGCGCCTTGAACTCCGGTTCCAGCGCATTGATCTTCGCGACGATGGGGCGAACCGATTTCACCTTGCGGTCATTGGGAGTTCCAAAGACCTTCCGCGTTAGCGTTCCAAGACCGAGCATGTTTTCTCCGTGGCGCATTCCCGCCATGCCAGGGTTTCCTGACATGATCGTGCGACCCCCGGCCTTGCCCGTGCCCGCGCCCTTCCATAGTAAGGACGCCGAGGCAGGATGCCGGACCCGGATCGCGCGACCTTCGCGATGTAAGGGGCGGCGGCTGGCAAGTCAACGTCGCGCAAGGACGCGACCTGTTCAGGAGTTTGGGATAATGCTGAATAAAACGGCCAGACAGGCGCTTTTCGGGATGATCGGTGGCATGGCGATGGCGCTGCCCGTCGCGGCGCAGGATACGACCCCCCCCCCCGCCCCGCCCGAAGGCGGCGCTGCGGCCGTGGTCGCGTCAGTGAACGGCTCCGACATCACGCTTGGCCACATGATCGTCCTGCGCCAGAGCCTGCCGCCGCAATATCAGGCGCTGCCCGACGATGTGCTGTTCCGCGGCATCCTCGACCAGCTCGTGCAACAGGCGACGCTGGCGCAATCGGTCGAGAGCGATCTGAAACTGCGCGACCGCATGGCGCTCGACAATGACCGGCGCGGCTATCTGTCCGGCGTGGCGCTCGGGGCTGTGGTCAACGGGGCCGTGACGGATGAGGCGCTGCAGACCGCCTATGCCGAACGGTTCGAGAATGCCGAACCCCGCATTGAATACAATGCCGCCCATATCCTTGTCGCAACCGAGGAAGAGGCCGCGAAACTGAAGGCAGACATCGACGGCGGTGCGGATTTCGCAGAGCTGGCCCGCGCCCATTCCAGCGACGGCGCCGCCGCGAACGGTGGCAATCTGGGCTGGTTCAGCGAGGGCATGATGGTCGCTCCCTTCCAGGAGGCCGTGACGGCCATGGAAGCGGGCAGCGTCTCCGACCCGGTGCAGACGCAGTTCGGCTGGCATCTCATCCAGCTCAAGGAAACCCGGCAGGCCGCCGCCCCCACCCTGGACGAGATGCGCGACCAGCTTGCATCCGAGATTGAACAGTCCGTCGTCGAGGCGCATATTGCCAAACTGACCGAGGGTGCGGCGATCACACGCCCCGGCGAAGCCTTCGATCCCGCCCTGCTGCGCGCGACCGAGCTTCTGGACCAGTGATCGGACCCAAAATCAACCGGGCGTCAGGGGTGCGACAATGGCAAAGACCGACTGGAAAACCAAGGCCAAGACGCTGAAGAAGAAGTTGCGCAAGACCGTGGCGAAGCTGGAGCAGGGCCTGCCCGAGGCCGCGTCCCGCGCCGCCGGTGCGGTGCAGGAGGCAACAAGCGCCGTCGCCTCCTCCATCGCCGGGGTCGTTGTAAAGAAAACCAAGGTGGTCTCGCCCCTCGCTCCCGTTGGCGGCTTCCCCGCGCTCCCGGCTATTGACGGCGTGGAATTTGCTGCCATCGAGGCCGGGGTGCGCTACGCCGACCGCAAGGATGTGATGCTGATCCGCATCGCCCCCGGCAGTTCCATCGCGGGTGTGTTCACCCGCTCCTCCACCCGCGCGGCCTGCGTGCTGGACTGTCAGGAAAAACTGGCAGGCCGGCAGGATACATCAGGCGGCGCGGCCATTGTTGTGAACTCCGGCAATGCCAATGCCTTCACCGGCCAGTTGGGCGCCGCATCCGTCGCCGCCGTTACCGAAGGCGTGGCCGCCGCCCTCGGCCTTCCCGCCACCCGGGTCTTTTCCTCCTCGACCGGGGTGATCGGGGAACCCCTGCCGCATGACCGCATCCTCGCCGCCCTGCCCACCCTCTGCGCGACGCTCGACGGCTCGGCCATCGCCATGGCGGCCGAGGCGATGATGACCACCGACACTTTCCCCAAAGGTGCCAGCGCCACCATAGAGGGCGAGGGTGGGGCGATCCATATCGCGGGCATCGCCAAAGGATCAGGCATGATCGCGCCGGATATGGCAACGATGCTGGTCTACATCTTCACCGATGCGAAAATCGCCCCCGCCACCCTGCAACGGATGCTGGCGCGCAATGTGGACGAAACATTCAACTCCATCACCGTGGACAGTGATACGTCCACTTCCGATGCGCTCATCCTCGCAGCCACCGGCCGGTCCGCCGCCGCCCCACCCAAGGGCAAGGTCGCCAAGGCCTTCGAAGCTGGACTGCGCGACGTGATGATGGACCTCGCGCATCAGGTGATCCGCGACGGCGAAGGGGCCACGAAATTCGTGGAGATCCGCCTCACCGGCGCCACCTCGCCTGAAGATGCGCAGCGCGCCGCCATGGCCATCGCCAATTCCCCGCTGGTGAAAACCGCCCTCGCGGGCGAGGATCCGAACTGGGGCCGCATCGTCGCTGCCATCGGGAAATCTGGCGCCGAAGCCGACCGCGACCGCCTGACCATCCGGTTCGGCGATATTCTCGTGGCCGAAAACGGTTGGCGCAGCCCGGACTACCGCGAAGAGGATGGCGCGGCCTATATGAAACAGCCCGAAATCGTGATCTCCGTCGATCTCGGCCTCGGCAAGGCGTCCCGCACAGTCTGGACCTGCGACCTCACCCATCGCTACATCGACATCAACGCCGATTACCGGTCCTGACACCGCCCTTTTTCTGTCCAGAAGTATCCTCGGGGGGAGGACTGGCCCGCACGGGCCGGTCGGTGGGGGGCAGACAGCCCCCCTTCCCCGCCCTGAGCCGGAAATCCGCCGCATGAAGATTGTCCTCGTCTCCGCCGTTGCCCTGATCGACCCTGATGGCCGTGTCCTGCTGGCACAGCGGCCCGAAGGCAAATCGCTCGCCGGGCTCTGGGAGTTTCCGGGCGGCAAGGTCGAACCCGGCGAGACGCCCGAGGCCTGCCTTATCCGCGAGTTGCACGAGGAGCTGGGCATCGACACCTGGGCAAGCTGCCTCGCGCCCCTGACCTTCGCCAGCCACAGCTACCCGGATTTCCATCTGCTGATGCCGCTTTTTGCCTGTCGCAAATGGCAGGGAAGCGCACAGGGACGCGAAGGCCAGGTCCTTGCCTGGGTTCGGCCCGAAAGGCTGCGCGACTACCCCATGCCGCCCGCCGACCTGCCTCTGATCCCGATTCTGCGCGACTGGCTTTGACCAATCCCCGGAAATCAGCGGATTTGATCGTTACTTGTGCAAAATACCCTCTCAATGTGACAAAAAGAAACTGGTTTTTAACGACCAAACGGATAGCTTTCCTCCATCGCTGATGGGGGGATTGGCAGATGCTGAGGACGATTTCGGTCGGAAGTTGCGTATCGGTTCAAGGAATACAGGTCGGACAACTCGCGGATGGCAAGATCATCGTGCGGGTGGATGAACGGAACTTCATCGGCTTTCCGGTGATCCCGACACGCAAGAACTGGTAATCCCCCCGTTTTTAACGGGGTGCACTCATAGAACTTACGCGGCCATTCTCAGTTTCTGGGCGGGTGTGATGCCGCCGATGCCCATGTTCGGGCGGTCGTTGTTGTAAGTCCAGAG
>JBKBNP010000027.1:0-64590 GCA_046295215.1 Pseudorhodobacter sp.
TGGACATACAACAATGACCGCCCGAGCATGGGCATCGGCGGCGTCACACCCCCACAGAAATTGAAAATGGCCGCGTGAGTTCTGCGGATGCACCCCGTTAGAAATGGGGGGATTACCGAATTTGGGCCCTGAACGGCTCTCCGTCTCAGTTTGGGCGAACCTCGTCCGTTCCGGCCTCTCCCCTTTTCTCACGCTTTTTCAATAGCCTGACTTCAAAGTCGCCAGAATCCAAAAATGGCCTCTGAATGAGGCCGATGGCAACCTTGCCGGAACAGGCGGTAGGCGCGAGGTTCGGGATTCTGTCGTTTTGCTGGATCACACAGCCATGAGCCAAACCGCCCGAAATGTTCGTCATTGCCGCATCTTGTGAGATCACGAACAGATCTTACCTTGAGGAAATGCAATGGCCCTCGATCTGAGGGCAGACGCAACTCACCAAAGTCATCGCCCTGACACTGATCAGGCAACCGTGATTTTCCTGAGGATCGGTCCGTCCGGCATGTCGCCGGACTGGTTAGAAAAAATGGGATGCATCATGGGAAAAGGCGACAACAAGCGTGGAAACAAGGAAGTGAAGAAACCAAAGCAGGAGAAGCCCAAGGTTCTGGCGACCGCAAATTCCGGCGCAGCAAAACCGGTCTCGATCGGCGAGAAGAAAAGCAAGTGAACCTGCGGGCAGGCGGGCACAGCGCGCCCGCCTGTTTCCGGTGCGTTCAGCTCCTGGACCTGCTGCCCTTCACCCGCCCGGCTTGCGGCAGGACAGATGCGTGGGGCAATGCTCGCCGGTGTCCAGAACCGGGATCATGCGCGACCAGATGCCGATGTTCTGGGCAACGAACTCCGCCCCGACCTCCGCTGCCGCCGCTTGCCCGACAGCCCCTTTCATCCGCGCCAGTTCCTCGCGCGCGGTCTCGCGATACCACATGTTGCGGGAGGTGGTGGTGATGTCCGCGAACCCTGCCTTCTCCATCGCCTCGTGGTGGCGCGCCGGGGTAGCCATTCCGAAATCAAGCCCCTCCGCCGCGATATAGGCGGCCATCGCGGGGGAAACCTCCTCCGTCCCGATCAGCCAGTCGGAGGCGAGAAACCAGCCTCCCGGCTTCAACACGCGGAAAACCTCGGCCATCAAAGCGGCCTTGTCGGGGATATGGATGATGGAATCCTTGGAAAAAACCACGTCAAAGCAATCCGGTGGAAAGGGGAGTGGGCCGGGTGCCACCTTTGCGAGGCCGATGCGATGCGCAAGCCCCTCCCGTGCGATCAGGCGGCGGGCGTGGTTTATCACCGTATCCTCCACGTCGATCCCGGTCACATGCGCCGCGCCGTGATTGCGCACCAGGGCGATGTCTATTCCCCCGGCGCCGGACCCAATGTCCAGCACAGTGCAGCCGGAAACGTCATGGCGACCGATCACCCGCGCCACCTCCTCCGCGCCCCCGGGCGACAGGAAACCCTCGCCCCAGATCGCCTCCAGCATCAGGATCAGCCGTTCGGGGTAATGCTCGTCCATCTCAGCCTCCGAAACCGGGGGCGCGATGCACTTCGCGCCCCTCGAAAAGGGTCAGATCCACCTGCGCCCCGCCGATTTCCTCGGGCGCGCAGGCAAAGATGTCGCGGTCCAGCAGGATCAGGTCCGCCGACAGGCCGGGCCGGATCATCCCCGTCAGATCCTCGCGCCAGCAGGCCGCAGCGGCATGTATCGTGTAGCCCGCCACTGCCTCCTCGACCGTCAGGCAATGCTCGGGCTGGAAGGTCGGGCGCATGCCTTCGTGGTGCTGCGGGCGGCGGGTCACGGCGGTTTCGATGATCGGGAAGGGGTTGAGCGTGGTGACCGGCCAGTCCGACGACAGGCAGGCCGTGGCACCGGCATCCAGCAACGCCCGGAACGGATAGGTCATTGGCCAGCGGTCCTGCCCGATCAGGTCAAGTGCGATGTCAGGAATTGCCGGGTCGAACCGCGCCCAGAGCGGCTGGATGTTCGCCATGGCTCCGAGCGCGGCAAGGCGCGGCATGTCGTGGGGATGCACGAGTTGCAGATGCGCGATCTGGTGGCGCGCGGGCCAGGGGCCATTCGTGCCGCGCGCCGCTTCGATTCCGTCAAGGGCTGCCCGGGTCGCGGCATCGCCGATGGCATGGACATGGATCTGGAACCGCGCGGCATCGAGCGCGGTGAACAGGACCCGGATCGCGGCGGGATCGAACATGGTGTCAGCATTGGTGCCATCTGTGCAGGGCGCAAGGCAGGCGGCGGTGCCGTTCTCGAACACGCCATCCAGAAAGAACTTGGCGGAATGGACATGGAACATCGGGCCGGGATGCGCGGCCCGCAAGGACGTCAGGCGCGGCAGGGCGGTTGCGGCAGTATCCTCAGGCGTGACCAGCGCCGCCCCGGCCACCCGCAGGGTCAGCCGGCCCTCCGCCGCCGCGCGCGCATAGGCAGCGGCATTGTGCGGCTCGATCCTCGGGTCCAGAATGCCGGTGATGCCGTGGCGGTTGGCCAGTGCCTGCGCCGCCATCAGCCCCGCGAAATGCGTGTCCGCGCCGATGGGGGGCAGGCGGTCGCGCAGGATCTGGGTGGCTTCCTCATGCAGCATCCCTGTCGGTTTGCCATTGCCATCCCGCACGAAATGTCCCTTGGGTGGGTCGCCTGTCTCAACGCCGATCCCGGCCATCCGCAGCGCCGCCGAATTAACCACCGCCAGATGGTAGGAACTGTCATAGAGCATCACGGGCCGGTCGGGCACGACCGCGTCCAGAACGGCGGCGGACAGGTTGTGGTCGCCGAATACGCCCGCCTGCCACCCGGCCCCCATCACCAGCGGCAGGTCGCAGGCGGCGGCATGCGCCGACAGCACCTGACAAAGCCCGGGCAGGGTCGACACCTCCCAGAGCGGCGCGGCGGCGACCAGATCCACCCCGCCATCAAGCAGATGGATATGCGCATCCTGAAACCCCGACAGGCACAACCGGCCTCCGGCGTCAATCACCCGCGCCCCCGGCGCCTGCGCCCGCAGCGTGGCCGCATCCCCAACCGCTGCAATCCGGCCCGACCGGATCAGCACCGCCTCGGCGAAGGGGCGGGCCGGATCCATTGTGCGGATGCGCGCGTTGAGAAGGAGGGTTGCGGTCACAGGGGCATGGCCTCCAGTTCGTCCCAGTCGAGGGCGTCAACCACCTCGGCAAGGGCGTCCACATCGCGGGTCCAGCCGTAGAGGCACAGAAAGGGCAGCGCCCCCACCTTGATCAGATGCGGCACCATCGGGTCATTCCAGACCGGCTCATGCGCGGATTTCAGCATCAGCGGCCTGCCCGGCCCGAAGCGCCAGCCATGCGGCCCCGTCAGTGGCGCGTAAAGTTCCGGTGCAAGATGCCGATGGTCCCGGTAAAGCAGACCCGGCGCGATCAGGAACAGGCCGAAGTCGAAATCCTCCGCCGGGATGGGGCCATCGCCGAACAGCGAAGCATAGGCATGGCCCGCCGCAAACCCCGCACCGATCCGGTCGGGCGGATAGCCGCCATAGGCGCGCCAGTCCAGATGCGGTGCGGCGGCCTCGATGCGGGCGGCGAGCGCGGGATGGGTTTCGCCAAGCGCGGTGAGAGCGACCGGTAGGTGTTCTTCCAGAAGGGCCGCAAGGCGCGCAGCCTCCCCTGCCCCGCCCGTTGCTTCCACCGGCCGCAACGCCCCGCCCGACCAGCGCGCAAGCCCGGCCCGGACCTCCAGCGCACCATCGCCGGGAAGCGTGGCAAGATAGGCCGCGGCTTCGGCCAGCAGCGCGCGGATTTCGGCCTCTGCGGGGCGCGAAACCGGAGCCGGGGCCGCAAGCCCCCTTTCGTGCAAAAGCGGAACGGGATCCTGATGATCGAGCGAGGCACAGATCCGGTAAACCTCCAGCGCCGCCTCGGGCAGCCGGCCCCGGCGAAAAAGCGCCATTGCGGCACCGTATCGGATGCGACCCGATCCCGGCTCGCCCACCGGCAGGGTGATGAGGCGCGCGGGATCAATCATTGGCACGGTAGGCCAGCCGCGCATCGCGGTCGCGGCGCTTTTCGGCCCGGTGCAGGATCCAGCCTGCAAGGGCGACCCCGATCCCCACCACGACCACGGTGAGCGTTGCCAGCGCATTGATGTCCGGCGTCACGCCCAGCTTGACCTTCGACCAGATCAGCAGCGGCAGCGTCGTGTTCCCCGGCCCTGTGGTGAAGGAGGTGATGACCACATCGTCAAGGCTGATGGTGAAGGCCAGAAGCCAGCCGGACAGGATCGCGGGGGAGATCACCGGCAGCGTGACATCCCGCATCACCTGCCAGGGGCGCGAGCCGAGATCCATCGCCGCCTCCTCAATCGCGGTATCGGCCTGCACCATGCGCGAATGCACGACCGTTGTGACGAAAACCATCGAAAAGGTGATATGCGCCAGGGTGATGGTCAGGAACCCGCGCTGACCCGGCCAGCCGATCCATTCGGCCATCAGGATGAACAGCATCAGCGTGGAAATGCCGGTGATGACCTCGGGCATGACCAGCGGTGCCGTGACCATGCCCGAAAACAGCAGCCGCCCCCGGAACTTGCGGAACCGCGCCAGCGCGATTCCGGCCATGGTGCCCAGAATGGTGGCCATGGAGGCCGAGATCACCGCGATCTTGAGCGACAGCACCACCGCGTCGATCACCTGCCGGTTCGTGAGCAGCGACACATACCAGCGCGTCGAGAATCCGCCCCAGACCGTCACGAGGCGCGAGCCGTTGAAGGAATAGACCATCATCGACAGGATCGGGATGTAGAAAAACGCGAAGCCGAAGCATAGAACCGTAATCAGAAAGACGGGTCTGCGGTTCATGACTTGTCCTCCGGCCCGCCGCCCTCTGCCCGGTTCTGATAATGGCTGTAGAGCATTGTCGGACCCACCATCAGCAAGAGCAGAACCACCGCCACCGATGAGGCCATGGGCCAGTCGCGCGCCGAGGTGAATTCGTCGGAAATGACCCGTCCGATCATCGGCGAACCGGCGGATCCGACCAGCGTGGGGATCACAAGCTCCCCCGCCGCAGGAATGAAAACCAGCATGCTGCCCGCCACGATCCCGGGAATGGATTGCGGCAGCGTCACGTCGCGCAACACCCCGAACGGCCGCGTGCCCAGATCCATCGCCGCCTCGTCCAGCACCGGGTCCAGCCGTTCGAGATTGGCGTAGAGCGGCAGGATCATGAAGGGCAGATAGGTGTAGACCATCACCAGCACGACCGCGAAGTTGCTGTGCATCATCGGAATGGAGGTCAGCGCCCAGGCCTCTGGCGTGACGGTATTCCACAGATCGGTGAGCATCCGGTTGAACCAGGAATTCCGCCCCATCAACCCCATCCAAGCATAAACGCGCAGCAGGAAGGAGGTCCAGAACGGCAGGATCACCAGCATCAGCAGGATCAGCCGCCAGCTTCGCGAGACGCGCGTCAGGCCAAGCGCCATCGGAAAGCCAATCAGCAGACACAGCACCGTCGCCACGGCCGCATTGGCAATCGAGGTCGTGAAGGCGCGGATGTAGAGCGGATCGGAGAACACGCGCGCATAGCCTGCCAGATTGATGAGCGGATTGTCCCCACCATAGCCGAAGGGGGGGGCTGTCGGGGTGCGGGTGGCAAAGCTCATCGCAAAGACGATCAGGAAGGGCAGCAGGAACAACGCGACCAGCCAGAGATAGGGCAGCGCGATGATCGTGTCGCGCCAGCCACGCCGGTTGAACCATCGCACGAACCGGGTCACGGGCGGCCTCCGTGGTTTGGCACCCGCCACCCTTGTCCGTCTGCGGGGGCGGACTTCAGCGGGAATATGTCCCCGAAGGCGAAAGGCGGGCTGTGGCCGGAAACGCAGGACAGCGGAGGGGCTGTGACAGCGGACATCTGGTCAATCCGTCAGAAGGATGGCGGCGGCGGGATCGAAGGACAGCCAGACCCGGTCCTCCCAGTCGAGGGCCGACGCACCCTCCGCGCCGCGCCGGGCATTGACCGCGTGAACGGACATCAGTTCACCCCCTGGCAGCGTCACGCGGTAGAGACTGTCCTTGCCGAAATAGGCAATGTCCTTCACCTGCCCCTCGACAACATTGACAGCATCGGGACAGTTTCGGGAGATCGTCACCTTTTCCGGCCTCACCGCGAAGGTCAGTCTGGTGCCCTGTTCAAGTCCAGGGATCGCGCGGGCAGCGAAAGTGCCGTCCAGGGCGGGGATGTCGATTTCGGCGATTTCACCGGACAAGCGGACGACACGCGCCGGAAAGGTGGAGATCGCGCCAATGAAGCCCGCGACGAAACGGCTCGCCGGGTTCTCGTAGATCTCGGTCGGGCTGCCCACCTGTTGCACCTCGCCCCGGTCCATGACGGCGATGCGGTCCGCGAGCGTCATCGCCTCCTCCTGGTCATGGGTCACGACGATGAAGGTGACACCGGTCCGGGCCTGGATCGACATCAGTTCGAACTGGGTCTGCTCGCGCAGTTTCTTGTCCAGTGCGGCCAGCGGTTCATCCAGCAGCAGCAGTTTCGGTTGCCGCGCCAGGGCGCGTGCCAGCGCCACACGCTGACGCTGCCCGCCGGAAATCTGATGCGGCTTGCGGCTGGCGAAGGGGGTCAGTTGCACGAGGTCCAGCATTTCGCGCACCCGTTCATCGCGCGCGGCGCGCGTCATCCTGTCATGCTTGAGCCCGTAGGCAATGTTCCGTTCCACCGTCATATGCGGAAACAACGCATAGCTCTGGAACATCATATGGACCGGCCGTTCCCAGGGCGGCACGCCGGTCATGTCCTGCCCGTCGAGGAAGATGCGGCCCGCGGTGGGTTCCTCGAACCCCGCGAGCATCCGCAGGAGCGTGGTCTTGCCGCAGCCGGACCCGCCCAGAATGGCGAACACCTCGCCCTTGTCGATGGTGAGGGACAGATCGCGCACCGCCGGGAAGGTGCCGAAATACTTCGACACCCCCTCGATGCGAATGAAGGGCAGATCGCCCGGCATGTCAGCCTGCCTTGATTTCCGCCCAGATACGGGTGATCTCCCGGTCCTGATCTTCGGTTTGGGGTGCGGGCGTATAGAGACGCTGCATCGTTTCGGCGTCGGGATAGACGGCCGGATCGCCCGAAATATCGGGATCGACCAGCGGCAGGGCCGCAGCATTGGCATTGGCATAGCCCGTGTAATCGGTGCAGGCCGCGATCACCTCGGGGCGCAGCAGATAGTCGAGGAAGCGGTAGGCGTTTTCCGTGTTCGGGGCATCGGTCGGCAGGCACCACATGTCGAACCAGGCGGGTGCGCCGGTCCTGGGCACGAAATATTGCAGGTCGATGTCGATCCCCGCCTCTTCGGCCCGGGCCCTGGCCACGCCGTAATCCCCCGACCAGCTGTTGGCGACGCAGATTTCCTTGTTCGGCAGGGCATTGAGATAATTCGAATTGTCGAAGGTCGCGATATGGCGCCGGATCGGGGCAAAGGCCTCGGCCATGCGACGATATTCGGCCGGGCCTGCGGTGTTCGGGTCGATGCCCAGCCAGGACATCACGGTGAACCCGATATCCGTGGGGCTGTCGAGGATCGAAAGCCCGCAATCGGCCAGCTTCGCCGCATTCTCGGGATCGAAGATGGTCGCAAGATCGGACAGGTCGGCATCGGGCAGCCGCTCGCGCACCAGCCCCATGTTGAACGTGAATCCGACCGAGCCCCACATATAGGGCACGCCATATTGATTGCCGGGATCGAAACCCTCGACCACGCGCAGGATCTCGGTGTCGAGATTGCCCCAGCCGGTCAGTTTGCTGCGGTCGAGTTTCTGATAGACGCCGGCAGTCACGAATTGCGGCAGCGAAAGCCCCGCCATCAGAACCACGTCATAGCCGGTGGACCCGGCCAGGATCTTGGCCTGCATCTCCTCGGAGGAGGCGTAGAGGTCATAGACCACCCGGATGCCGGTTTCGGCCTCGAAATCGGCGATGGTCGTCTCACCGATGTAATCGGACCAGTTGTAGACATTGACGGATCCGGCCTGCGCCCAGGAGGGGCGGACAGCGGGGGCGGCAAGCGCCCCCCCGAAAAGCGCGAGCGAATGGCGGCGGGTCAGTTTCATGGTTCTCTCCCTGTCTGATGCCGGTTTTCCGGTCGATGGCGTTGATTTCAGGCTACGCCGGTTGCGAATTGCGGCAAATCATTTCCGCATTGACGAGCGCGATTTCGGTCTCTGGCGGGGCTTCGTCCAGCGTCATCACCGGGATCAGGCGGCGGAGCGCGTCATGGTGGCGTTTCAGCCCGTATTCCAGATCTGAAAGGTGAAAGCCGTCGAACGCCTGCGAGCGCATTGATTCGTTGGACCAGACGGCAAGCTGGCGGTCCTCGACCGATGTGTCGCGGTCGATCCGGATCGCCAGATAGCGCGCAATGCGCTGGCGCCGGCTTTCCTCGGGCTGGCGATAGGTCCGCCCGGTGAGCCGCGTCCTGCCGGGGGACAGGGGAATGTCCTGATAGAACTGGACCGCTTCCGGGGTGAAGGAAAACACCATGTTGGGAAAGAGCCCGTAATAGGCCCAGGTTCCCTGCAGATGCGGCGGCAGCCAGTCGCTCTGCCCGGTCGCAGCAAGATACTGGCGGACCGACCAGCGGCGGGCCGGCTTGTCCCCGAACCGGCCGATCGAGACATGCAGGCCACCGGGGCGGTAGATGTCCACATAGTCGCGGCCGTAAAGATCCTGCAAGGCGGGATGGGCCAGCGGGACATGATAGCCTTCGTTGTCCACATCGCGCACGGATTTCCAGTTCACCGCCAGATCGTCATGCCAGTCGGGCGCGCGGGTCGGCACGATGCCGCCTGCCCGCCATGCGGCGAAATCGGCATCATAGGGGGCCAGAAGATCCGCCACATCCGGCTGCGGGCCGGGGTGGAAACGCAGGAACAGGAAACCGTGGAAAACCTGCATCTCGATCGGTTTCAGGCCGAAATCCCCGCGTTCCATCTCGCCGAAGGTCGAAGGCTGCGCCGCCCCGCGCAGACTGCCGTCCAGATTGTAGACCCAGCCGTGGAACGGGCAGATGATGGCCCCCCTGCACTGCCCCTGCGTGCCATCCACCACCCGCGCGCCACGATGGCGGCAGAGGTTGTGAAAGGCGCGCACGCGGCCGTCCTGCCCCCGCATGAGGACCGCACGCTCCCCCAGCAGATCAAAGCTCAGCCAGTCGCCGGGCAGCGGCACGTCGCTTTCATGGCCCGCCACCTGCCAATGGGTCAGGAACAGATTGTCTCGCTCCAGCGCGAACAGGGCCTCTGACCGGTAGGTCCAGGCGGGCAGGCCCCTGCGGTCCCAGGTTTCGGGCACGGGAAGGGAGCGGAGCGGGTGGGTGGTCATGGCTGGTCCTCCATTTCGCGGATGACCCATCGCTGGAAGCGGAGAAGTTCGTATTCCTCGGGCATCAGGCGGGCGGGGCGCGCGGCGGGTGAGCCAAGGCCGCGCTGGTTCATCTCGGCAGCAGCCGCATCCTGACGCAGCACGATCATGGCAAAGGCCGCGACCCCGGCAGCATCGAACCCCGGTTGCGCCAGCGTTTCGGGTGCGAAAAACCATTCGGCGGTCAGGCGCGTGCGGTTCGGTCCCAAGGGTTCCAGCCGCACCGCGCGGACGTGATCGGCATGCGCCACGACATAGAGCGAGGGCCAGAGAGTGACGAAGGTGAACCCCGCCTGCCGCTCCGCCCCGCTCAGGCCGGGAAAGACCGGTCCGCAGGGCGCACCCGTCATCGTCCAGCTTTGCGCGCCGGGTTTCAGCGGCGGGGCGGCGGCTGTGCCGGGGGTCCAGTCAACCGCCTCGTTCGGCGCCATCAGACCCCGCCCGTAGACCGGCACCATGTCGCACAATTCGGGATGGATGCCGGGGCAGTGCAGACATTCGGAATAGTTTTCCCAGAAGGTTTTCCAGTTGCAGTCCAGCTCGACCTCCTCCCGGTGCCCTGCAATCAGACTGCCCATCGGCCAGTTGTCCAGCAGTTCCAGCGGCACATCGCCCCGCAGGGGGCGCAGGTCGGGCTGCGGATCGGTCAGCAGGAACAGGAATCCCGCCCAGACCCGATTTGCGACCGGGATCAGGCCATGCGCCTCCCTGCGGAAATCCGCGCCCGGACGGGCATGGGCAGTGGATACCAGCCGCCCGTCCCGCGCGTCATAGGCCCAGGCATGATAGGGGCAGGTCACGAGCCGCCCCAGAGCCCGGCCTTCGCCCGGCGCGCACAGTTCCGACCCGCGATGCCGGCAGGTGTTGTGAAAGGCGCTGACCGCACCATCCCTGGCCCGGCAGACAAGAACGGGCGCCGTCCCGGCCACCACGGCGCGCAGGGTGCCGGGTGGAAAATCCGCCACACGCCCCGCACAGATCCAGTTGCGGGCAAGCACCGTCCGCCGTTCCCGCGCGAACCAGTCGGCCGACAGATAGGCTGCAACGGGCAGTCCTTCGGGGCAATGATCCAGACGCGGGCTCTGCATCAGAACCTCCCCGGCGGAGTTGCGCGGCGACGCGCGGGGGCAAAGAAGGGGCGGTCCATGACCTTCACCGGCACCATCATCTTGGCGTAATGCAATTCGCGCAGCGCGTAGATTTCCGCTTGCAGAACCGCATGCAGATACCGGCGGCGGATCTGCGCCATCGCAATGTTGCGTTTCAGCGCGGGCGACCAGACCGCCGCCGTCACCACCCCCGCCTCGATCTTTCCGGCATAGAGAATTGCCCCGTCCGCCGGGATGTTGCCTGCCACGTCCAACCCCGCAAAGGCCCAGTCCGGCGCGTGGTCGCGTTCGGCCAGAAGCGCGCGGCGGCCGGTGAAATGCCCCTTCTCCCAGTCGATCATCCAGTCCAGCGCCATCTCGAAGGGGGATCGTGCGCGATCCTCGCGCAGCGCCTGATCGGCGGGGGTGAAATCCAGATGCGTGAGGATGAACCCGGCCTCGATCCGCGCGATATTGAGCGCGGTGGACCCGACGGGCCGCAGCCCGAACGCCTCCCCCGCCCCCATCAGCACATCCCAGAGCGGCAGCGCATGGTCCGGCACCGTCCAGAGTTCATAGCCGAGATCGCCGGTGAATCCGGTGCGCGAGATGATCAAAGACACCGGGCCAAGCCGGGTTTCCATGATACGGAAGGGTTTGAGCGTGGACACATCCACGCCTGCCGCCGCCAGCACCGAAGCCGCGCAGGGGCCTTGCAGCGACAGCGCGGCAATCTCCTCCGTCTCCTCATGGATCGCGACGTCGAACCCGTGGGACGAGGCGACAAGCCAGGGCAGGTGGCGTTCCTGACAGCAGAGCCGGAAACGATCCTCGCCAAGCCGGAACAGCGTGCCGTCGTCCAGCAGCTTGCCCGCATCATCCGTCCAGGCCGTGTAATGCACCGATCCGACCGGCAGCTTCGCAGCATTGCGCAGCGTGAGGCGGTTCAGGAAATCCGCCGCCTCCGGCCCCTCAATGCGGTATTTCACCATCGGACACAGGTCATAGAGCGTCGCCGCATTGCGGATCGCCGAATGTTCCATGGCCACATCGTCAAAGCTGAGCGCGGTGGTATAGCCCGCCCATGGCCCCCAGTCGTTCAGCCGGTTCAGCGCGGCGCTGCGCGGATGGAACGGCGTCTGTTTCAGCGGGGTCAGATAGTGCAGGCGCGGATCGGTCATTCCCTGCCCCCTTTCAGGATGCGTTCCGCCGCGTTCCAGCCCGAGGCACCCGAAATCCCGCCCCCCGGATGACTGCCCGCCCCCGCCAGCCACAGGCCCGCAACCGGCGTTTCATACTGTGAAAGGCCCGGAACGGGCCGCAGGAACAGCATCTGCTCCACCGACAATTCCCCGTGATGCGAGTCCGGCATCCCGAAACGCGCCGCGATGTCACAGGGCATCAGCATCTCGGCATGGCTGACAAGATCGCGGATGCCCGGCAGATGCGCCTCCAGCACCGCGAGGCTGTTTTCCAGCATCGCCGCCCGCGCGGCGTCCTGACCCGCCTTCGGGTCATGCGGCGCGAATTGCACGATGGCCGACAGGCTGTGCTGGCCCTTCGGGGCAAAACCGGGGCCGTGGGCAGAGGGAAAAATCACCTCCATCACCGGATGTTCCGGCACCTCACCGTATTTCACCGGATTGAAGGCCATGTCGACCGCCGTGGCCGAAGGCGCGATCACCAGCCGCGCGCGCGGATCGGCGCCGCGCAGGTCCGGCAGGCCCGACAGCGCGAGATTGAGCCGCGCCGCCGCGCCGCGCGATTTCTGGTGCCGGAGCGCATGGGCCATGCCGGTATCCAGATGACGCACGCCCAGAAGGTCCAGCAGCGTGGTTTTCGGGTTGAGCGCGGAGACCACGCGCGCGGCGGCCAGAACCTCGCCGCTCTCCATCTGCACCCCGGTTGCACAATCGTTTTCAACGATGATGCGCGTCCCCCTCGCGCCCGCATGGATCGTGACGCCCGCCGCCTTTGCCGCGCCCGTCATCGCCCTTGCAACCGCCGCCATTCCGCCCTCGGGAAAGCCAAGCGCGCCCTGCCGACCGGAATTTTCCCCCGCCAGCCTGTTCAGCAGCAGAATCAGCGAATTGGGCGACCGGGGGCCGAGCCAGTGCCCCAATGTCGCGTCGAAGGCGACAAGACCCTTCAGCCGGTCATCCTCCAGATCGTCCTCCAGCACATCCCAGATATTGATGAGGATGAGCCGCAGGAATTCGCGGAACTCTGCCCGGCCCAGACGTCGCAGATCGAACCCGATCCGCGCCAGCCGCGTCCATTCATTGCCGGACCCGCGCCCGGCGAGGCGCGGCGGCACCATGGCGCGGAACGGTGCCAGAACGGCGGCAAAGCGCATCAGCCGCGCGCGCAGATCGGCCCAGGCGAGCCTGTCCTGCGCGGAAATCCCCTCCCCCGCCAATGTCTCGCCATAGGCGCCCGCGAGGGTCAGGTGGTCTCCGCCTGCCGACAACGCGACCGAGGCCATGGCCGCATCGGCAAACCGGAGCCCGTGGTTTTCCAACTCCATGCCCGCAACAACCCGCGGATCGAGCAGAAAGGCCAGATGTGCCAGTCCGGGGCTGCGGAATCCCGGCGCGAAGTCCCAGCCTGTTGCCGCCCCGCCCGGCTCGGTCGCCGCCTCGATCAGCGTCACCGACCTTCCCGCCTGCGCCAGCCGCGTCGCACAGGCAAGCCCGTTGACCCCGCCGCCGATCACCAGAATGGGGTCAGATGACGGCATAGGCGTCACTCATCATCTGGCGGGGGTGGCGCATCTCGCGCAGGATCTCGGCAGCGGCGTTGCGCCCCGGGGCGCCCATCACGCCCCCACCCGGATGGGTGGACGATCCGCACATCCACAGGTCGCGGATCGGCGAGCGGTATTGCGCATAGCCGGGCACGGGTCGGTTGAACAGCAACTGGTCAAAGGTCAGTTCGCCCTGGAAGATGTTGCCCTCGGTCAGCCCCACCTCGGCCTCCAGCTCGCGCGGGGTGCGGACCTCCACATGCAGGATACGGTCCCGGAACCCCGGCGAATGCGCCGCGATCTGGTCGATGCAGGTGCGGCCAAAGGCATCGCGGTCGGCGTCGGTCCAGTCGCGCCCGTCGATCTTTGGCGGCGCATATTGCACGAAACAGGACATGAAATGCTTGCCGGGCGGGGCCATGGTCGGGTCGATCATGGTGGGGATCATCACATCCTGAAACGGGTCACGGCTGAACTGCCCGGCCTTCCAGTCGTCATAGGCGCGTTCCATCTTTTCAATGCTGTCGGTGAAATGCAGATCACCCCGGATATGCGGCGCCCCCTTGGGCAATGCGGGAAATTCCGGGGCTGCATCCAGCGCGATGTTCAGCTTGCCCGACGATCCGCGGATCTTGAAGGCCCGCACCCGGCGCAGGAAATCGCCGGGCAAGTCCTTTTCCGCGACATGGTGCAGGAAGGTGCGTTTCACATCCATGTTCGACAGCACCCGCGCGGCGCGCAACTCGTCGCCATTGTCCAGCACGACGCCGGTCGCGCGGCCATCCGACACAAGGATACGCTCCACCCCCTGCCCCGTGCGCACCTCGCCCCCTGCTGCGATCAGGCTTTCGGTCAGCGCCTTTGAAATCGACCCCATCCCGCCACGCGCATAGCCCCAGGCCCCGATATTGCCATCCACATCACCCATGTAATGATGCAGCAGCACATAGGCCGACCCCGGCGACATCGGCCCCAGCGCCGTGCCGATGATGGCCGAGACCGCCAGATAGGCCTTGATGACCGGGCTTTCGAAATAGCTGTCCAGATAGTCGGAAATCGACATGGTCCAGAAGCGGATCATGTCCGCCATCCGCGCCTCGGAAAGTCCCGCGATCTGGCGGCCCTGCCAGGCCAGTTCCGCCAGATCGCGGGGGCGGAAAGACGACGGATCGGGCGGCGTGCGCATCAGCATCGGGCGGATGAACCGGCAATGGCGCAGCACATCGCGCGCATAACGGTCATAGGCTTCGGCATCGCGGGGGGAATGGCGGGCGAATTCGCGGCGGTTCGCGTCATGGTCCCGGTGCATGCCCAGATAGCCACCATCCGAGGTCAGCACCGCGCCGCCCTCATAGGGCAGGATCTGGAGGCCGTGTTTCGCCAGATCCAGATCACGCATGATTTCGGGGCGGAACAGGCTGCTGACATAGGAGCAGTTGGAATAGGTGAAGCCGGGATACAGTTCGCGGCTGACGGCGGCACCGCCTACCCAGTCGTTCTTTTCCACCACGCAGACCCTCAGCCCCGCCCGGGCAAGGTAGCAGGCGGCGACCAGCCCGTTATGCCCCGCCCCGACGATGACGGCATCATGGCTCATGCGTCCAGCACCCCCGCCTCCTGATCACGCAGGGTCAGATCCACCGCGCGCGCCACCGCCGCCAATGTGTCGGTCAGGCAGGTATCGTCGGTTGCATGGGCCTCGCAGATGAACCACGGTTCGCGGCTGTCGGGTTCGCAGATCACGCCCAGATCGTGCAGGAAATAGGCCATCCGGTCATAGAAACTGTAATCCGAGGTTTTCCAGTCGCGGTAATTGTCGGGCGGGGTTTCGGCAAAGAACAGGCCGAACATCGAGGGATGCCCGCTGTAGGAATGCACGATCCCGCGCGCGTCAAGAATTCCGGTGATCCCCGCCATCAGCCGCTTGCCATAGCCCTCGATCCGCTCCAGCGCCGGGGTCTCGTCCAGAATGCGCAAGCATTCCTCCGCCGCCGCCAGCGAAACGGAATGCGCGGTATAGGTGCCGCCATGCGCGGCGCCGCCATAGCGGAAGGTGCGCATCACATCCTCGCGCCCCGCAACCACCGCGATCGGGTAGCCATTGGCCATCGCCTTGGCAAAGGTCGTGATGTCGGGCCTGACGCCCATGATCCCCTGTATCCCGCCGCGCCCGACGCGAAAGCCCGATTTCACCTCGTCGATGATCAGCAACACGCCGTAGCGGTCGCACAATTCCCGCGCGAGGCGGACATAATCCACCGACGCCATGATCGAGCAGCAGTTTCCCTGAATCGGCTCGATCAGCATGGCGGCCAACCGGTTTCCCTGCCGGCGGAAGGTGTCC
Organism: Pseudorhodobacter sp.; assembly: GCA_046295215.1. Classification (GTDB taxonomy): domain Bacteria; phylum Pseudomonadota; class Alphaproteobacteria; order Rhodobacterales; family Rhodobacteraceae; genus Szabonella. Next base: position 15,590 of record JBKBNP010000027.1, read on the forward strand.
TCCAGCCGCTGCGGGTCGTTCATCGGCACCAGATGCGCCAGTTCCTTCAGAGTCAACGGGATCCCCCCGGAATAGGCCACAACCTCGGGGTCGTTCCCCGAACCTGCTGTCCAGTCCTCGACATTGGCCATCCACATCGCGGCATCGAACAGCCCGTGATAGCTGCCTTCGACCAGAAGATAGCTGTCGCGCCCGGTATGCGCGCGCGCCAGACGCAATGCGGCCATGACCGCCTCGGTGCCGGAATTGGAAAACCGCACCAGTTCTGCCGCAGGAACCATTCTGGCGATGCGTTCGGCAACGGCAAACTCGCGCTCGGTGGACAGCGCAAAAACGCCGCCGACCTCCATCCCGCGCCGGGCCGCCGCATCCACCCGCTCGTCGGCATAGCCAAGGATCGCCGGGCCATAGCCCAGCCGGTAATCGACATATCCGTTGCCGTCGATGTCCCAGACCCGGCCACCCTTGCCATGATCGACATAGATCGTCCGCTCCTCCCCCCAGTAGCGGAAGGTCGAGGCGACCCCCAGCGGCAGGCGGGTCAAGGCGCGCTGGAACTGGGCATTGGATTTCGTCAGATCGCGATGCGGCAGGGTCTTTTCAGTGATTGGCAAGGTCATGGTCCGTCCGGGTTGCTTAGTTTTCAGGATGGCAAAATTCTGATTGAACTGTCAATCAGAATAAAAATGGCGGCGTGTATCGTCACTGCTCGCCACCTGACACAAGATCCCGATGCAAGCAGGTCATCGGACACAGGTCGGTGTCCCTGAACGACACGGATGGATGACGGCAGAGGGCCCATTGATGCCCTTGCCCAATCGCTTTTGTTCTTGTATTGTTCCTGAATTTCACCTGAATCCGGAGTGGATATATCGTGATCAAGGGAAGCTGTTGTTGCGGTGCTGTGCAGTTCGAGTTGTTGGCGGTGCCGTCCATGATGGGGACATGTCACTGCTCCCGGTGCCGAAAAGTTGGGGCAAGCGCCATCGTTTTTGTAGGGCGTGGGGACTTGAAATGGCATCAAGGCAAGGAGCATGTGGCGCTCTGCAAGCCGCCTCCCCCTTACAGATATGGCCGCTGCTTCTGCAAGATTTGCGGAACTTCACTCGGAGAGATTCTGTCCGAGGATGCCACTTTTCCTATCGCAGCAAACGCGCTGGATACGGACATCGGTCTCAGGAACCAGTTTCATGAATTCAGCTCTGAAAAGCCGAACTGGTATGAGATTTGCGATGATGCGCCGCAATCCGAGGGACATCCCTCTTCTTGACCCTGCCGGAGCAACGTCTGCTCCACCCCTGCCCTTAGTCCTTGGTCCGAACACCCGAGGGCGCAGCGGAATCGGCCGGGAATCTTTTGTCGCATGGCGAATACTAGGATTGCGCCCGGTTTCGGGTATGTTGGGCGTTCGGGGATCGGCGGAGCATGGGCGCAAACGGCATGGACAGCGGGGATGTGGAAAAACCGGTCTTCCGGCGCAAACAGAGCCGGGAAGCCCGCCGTGGCCAGTTGATCGAGGCGACCATCGAGACGCTGGCAACACGCGGCTATGCGCGCACCACTCTGGGCGAGGTGGCCCGGGTCGCAGGCCTGTCACACGGGCTTGCGAATTTCCATTTCGAAACCAAGGAAAAGCTGCTTGCAGCTACGCTCGACCATCTGGCCGAAGAATACCGGCAGAACTGGCAGACGGCGCTTGATCAGGCGGAGCCCGATGCGCCCTCGCGCATCGCAGCCTTCCTGCGCGCCGATTTCAACCCGGAGATCTGCACGCCGCACCGGCTCTCGGCATGGTGCGCCTTCTGGGGCGAGGCGCAGAGCCGCCCGATGTATCAGGATCATTGCGGATCGAACGATGCCGATTACAACAGCAAGCTTGAAGGCGAATGTGCGCGGATGAACTCCGAATTCGGCTATGACCGCGATCCCGTCCGCGCTGCGCGCGTGATGCGCGTGACGGTCGAGGGCGTCTGGCTCGATCTAATGACCATGCGGACCCCCTATTCCCAGGCCGAGGCCATGGCGACGGTCTGGACCTGCGCCGCCGCCTTCTATCCGCGCCACTTCGGCCCGGACGGTCCGCTGGTCTGACACCCGAGGGGAGGAAAGGCCGTTGCGATCTGCGGCATCCGCCTTGCCGGGACGGTTGCCTGACTGCCGGTTGTCCCGCCCTTGCCACGAATAACGGGTTTCCCCGGTCAGAAGGCCATGCCCGCCGCATCGTGGACGCGCTGGCCGATCAGGGGTCGGGCCGGAGGCATTGCCCGTCGGGCAAGGGTCGGGCAAGCAAGGCTCCCGCGCGGTCGCGCATGCAGCGCAAGGAGGCTGCCGGGTCCAGAAAGACCAAGAGCTTTCGAATACTGAAAAGGGGGGCCTGCGCCCCCTTCCCTTCCGCAGCCCTGCGGTCGCGCGTCAGTCGGTCACGGTCACCCGCACCATCCGGTCCGGTCCGGTCACTTCGCCATTGCCACCCCGTCCGCGCTTGATCGCGTCCAGCACGTCCAGCCCGTCAATGACCCGTCCGACAACCGTATATTGGCCGTCGAGAAACGGCCCCGGCGCGAACATGATGAAGAACTGCGAATTGGCCGAGTCCGGGCTTTGCGAGCGGGCCATCCCGACGATGCCCCGGTCAAAGCTGACGCTGGAGAATTCCGCAGGCAGGTTCGGCTTCTCGGACCCGCCCATCCCGGCGCGGGACGTGTCATCGCCCTTGCCGAACTGCACATCGCCGGTCTGGGCCATGAACCCCTCGATCACGCGGTGGAACACCACCCCGTCATAGGCGCCTTCCCGCGCAAGGGTGGTGATCTGTTCCACATGTTTCGGCGCAAGATCGGGCAGCATGTCGATCACGATGGTGCCATTGGCCTCGCCCGCCACCTCGATCACGAGGTTCGGGCCGGGGCCATCGGTCGCCTGCGCGTGGGACGGACCCGCCCCCTGCATGACGGCAGAGCCCCCCAGAAGCGCAAGACCGAGTGCAAACAGACCCCCTGCAATCACCGGCTCCTTACGCATCGGACGCCACCTTGACCGAGATCATCCGGTCGGGCGATTGCGGCGGCTCACCGCGCGTGATCGCATCGACATGTTCCATGCCGGAAATCACCCGCCCGTAAACGGTATATTGCCCGTTCAGGAAGTGGTTGTCCTTGAAATTGATGAAGAATTGCGAATTGGCGCTATCGGGGTTGGACGACCGCGCCGCCCCCAGCGTGCCCCGGTCATGCGGCAGTTTGGAAAATTCCGCCGGAACATCCGGCATGTCGGACCCGCCCGTGCCGGCACGGCGCAGGTTGAAGTCCTTTTCCATGTTGCCGTTTTCCACATCGCCGGTCTGGGCCATGAAGCCCTCGATCACGCGGTGGAAACAGACATTGTCATAGGCCCCGGCGCGGGCCAGCGCCTTCATCCGTTCGCAATGCTGCGGGGCGACATCGGCCAGCAGTTCGATGGCGACGGTGCCGCCCTTCAATTCCATCAGGATGGTGTTTTCGGGGTCTTTGATCTCGGCCATGAGGCTCTCCTGCATCTCGTTTCGGGGCGCAACCTAGTGCTTGGGGCCCTGATTGGGAAGGGCTATGGTTGACGCGGGGCCGTCAATCGGGTCGAAAGACAGCAACAATGCCTGGAGGTGCCACATGGCCTGGAAGACGCTCGACGATCTCGAAATCGGTGGAAAGGTCGTGCTGCTCCGCGTCGATCTGAACGTGCCGATGGAGAACGGACAGGTCACGGATGCAACCCGGATCGAAAAGATCGTGCCGACGGTGGAGGACATCATTGCCAAGGGCGGCAAGCCGGTTCTGATGGCGCATTTCGGGCGCCCCAAGGGCAAGCCCGTGCCGGAGATGAGCCTCGGTGCCATCGTCCCTGCCCTGACCGCCGCGCTGAAGGGTCGCAAGGTGATCTTTGCCTCCGACTGCATCGGCGCCCCTGCCAAGGCTGCCGTCAGCGCGATGGGGCCGGGCGATGTGGTGCTGCTGGAAAACACCCGCTTCCAGCCCGGCGAGGAAAAGAACGACCCCGTGCTGGCGGCAAGCTTCGCCGCGCTCGGTGATGTCTTTGTGAACGACGCCTTTTCCGCCGCCCACCGCGCGCATGCCTCGACCGAAGGCATCGCGCGGCTTTTGCCATCGGCCGCAGGCCGGTTGATGGAAGCCGAACTCAAGGCGCTGGAGGCGGCGCTCGGCACGCCGGAGCGGCCCGTGGTCGCGGTGGTCGGGGGCGCGAAAGTGTCCACCAAGCTGGATCTTCTGGGCAACCTCGTGGGCCGCGTCGACCATCTGGTGATTGGTGGCGGCATGGCCAATACATTCCTCGTGGCGCAGGGCATCGAGGTGGGCAAGAGCCTCGCCGAACGCGACATGGCCGACACGGCCCGCGACATCCTTGCCAAGGCGGAAAAGGCAGGCTGCACCATCCACCTGCCCCGCGATCTGGTCGTGGCACGCGAATTCAGGGCCGGCGCGCCCAGCGAGGTTGTGGCACAGGACGCCTGCCCCGCCGATGCGATGATCCTCGATGCCGGGCCGGAAACCGTTGCCCATCTGCGCGGGGTCTTTGAGGGCGCGAAAACCCTGATCTGGAACGGCCCGCTCGGCGCGTTCGAGATCGAGCCCTTCGACGCTGCGACCAATGCCGCAGCCGAACACGCGGCCCGCCTGACGGCCTCCGGGGCGCTGATTTCGGTCGCGGGGGGCGGCGATACGGTGGCGGCACTCAACAAGGCGGGCGCTGCCGACCGGTTCAGCTTCATTTCGACGGCGGGGGGGGCCTTTCTGGAATGGATGGAAGGCAAGGATCTTCCCGGCGTCGCCATCCTGAAAGGATAGCATATGGCCATCTGGGCGCTGGTGACCGGAGCTTCCGAAGGGTTGGGGCGCGAATTCGCGATCCTCGCTGCGAAATCGGGATTCGACGTGATCCTGACCGCCCGGCAGGAGGACAAGCTCCAGCGCCTCGCCCATGAACTGACCCGCGCCTATCATGTCGATGTGGATATAATCCCCGCTGACCTTTCCAATCCGGCCGAGGTCGAACGGCTGTGGATGGAGGCAGTGCAGGGGCGCGAAATCGGTGTCCTCATCAACAATGCGGGACTGGGGCGCAACGGGGCGTTCAGCGATCCTGCGGGCTGGCCGCGCGAGGCGGATTCCGTCAGCGTCAATGTGGTGGCGGCCACGATCCTTCTGAAAGCGGCGGCCACGCATATGGCGGAAAACAGGTCGGGCCATATTCTCAACGTGGCCTCGCTTGCGGGTTTCATGGCCGGGCCACAGATGGCGGTCTATCATGCGACGAAGGCCTATCTGCTCAGCCTGTCGGAGGCGGTGGCCGTGGAAATGAAGGGCAGCGGCGTGCGCGTCACAACGCTTTGCCCCGGTGTGACCGAAACCGCCTTCTTTGCCGCCGACGCGGGCGAGCGCACGACGATCGTCAACCGCATCCTGCCCATGGCCAGCGCCGAAAAGGTGGCGCAGGCGGGCTGGACCGGAATGGAGAAAGGGCGCCGCATCGTGGTGCCGGGCCTTCTCAACAAGCTGGTGGCGGTCCTCGCCCATGTGCTGCCCCGCCGCCTGATGACCACGGTGACGGGGATGCTCCTGCGGCGTCGCTGGTAGCGCAACCATGATTGAGCCCGCGCAGGCAAGCGGCTATGCCCGGGGAGTGCATTTTCCACAGCCGGGGACCGACCATGCCGAACAAGGACCAGACCGCCCGCCTCGCAAAAGGCAACGGGTTCATCGCAGCCCTTGACCAGAGCGGCGGCTCCACCCCCAAGGCGCTGAAACTCTACGGGCTGACGGATGTCGACTGGTCCTCCGAGGCGGACATGTTCGACCTGATCCACGCCATGCGCGCCCGGATCATCAAATCCCCCGCCTTCACCGGCGACAAGGTGGTGGGTGCGATCCTGTTCGAACAGACGATGGACCGCGACATCGACGGCACCCCTACGGCAACCTATCTGTGGCAAGAGCGGCAGGTCGTCCCCTTCCTCAAGATCGACAAGGGGTTGGAGGCCGAGGCGATGGGCGTGCAACTGATGAAGCCGATCCCGGGGCTGGACGCGCTGCTGGCGCGCGCCGTGGCGGCGGGGATCTATGGCACCAAGGAACGCTCGGTCGTCTCCGCGGCCAATGCGCGCGGCATCGCCGCCTGCGTCGGGCAGCAGTTCGAGCTGGGCGCGCAGGTTCTGGCGGCGGGGCTCGTGCCGATCCTCGAACCCGAGGTGACAATCTCCATCCCCGACAAGGCCGAGGCCGAGGCACTGCTGCGCACGGAACTGCTGAAGCAACTCGACGCGATGCAGGGGGAGGCACAGGTCATGCTGAAGCTGACCCTGCCCGAAACGGATGGCTTCTATTCCCCTGTTGTCGCCCATCCGCGCGTTCTGAAGGTCGTGGCGCTGTCAGGCGGCTACAGCCGCGACGCGGCAAATGCCCGGCTGGCGCGCAATCCCGGCATCATCGCCAGTTTCAGCCGTGCCCTGACCGAAGGGTTGACCGCGCAGCAGACCGAAGCAGAGTTCAACGCGGCTCTTGCCCAGGCGATCGACAGCATCCACGCCGCCTCCACCACCTGAAGCGCCCCGGTCACGCTTGCGCGAGACCGCACACATCTCGGAAAAATCCATGGAATTCCCGCCTTTGGGGGATTCCCTTTGTGATTCGGCTATGTCATCCTGCTGTCACGCCCCCGGCAGAGGGGCATGGGCAGAGGCAGACATATGACAATCCAGAAAACGCGGCCCGCGCTGGCCTCCCTTCTGATGATGACACTGGCGGTTATGCTGGGTGGCTATTTCACCTTTGCCGCCGTGCAGGGGGATTATGGCGTGTTCCGTCAGGTCGAACTGTCGGTCGAAAAGCAGGAACTGAGTGAAACCCGCGACCGGCTGCGCGAGGAACTCGCCCAGATGCAGAACCTGACCCGGCGTCTGTCCGACGATTTCCTCGACCTCGACCTTCTGGATGAACAGGCGCGCGACATTCTAGGCTATGTGCGCGCCGATGAGATCGTGATCCGCTGAGCGCAGGCAGCTTAAGGCCCAAGCCAAGCCTTGTTTTTCCGTATCTCCTTGGATAGTTTAACGCTAAACTATTCTACCGTCCCGGGAGGAGACTGCCAATGGCCGTTGCCAGAAAAGCCGCCAAACCAAACACATCCAAGGAAGACCTGCTCAAGTATTACCGCGAAATGCTGCTGATCCGGCGATTCGAGGAAAAGGCGGGGCAGCTTTACGGCATGGGCCTGATCGGCGGGTTCTGCCATCTCTATATCGGGCAGGAAGCGGTGGTTGTCGGGTTGGAAGCCGCTGCCAAGGAAGGCGACAAGCGCATTACCTCCTACCGCGACCACGGGCATATGCTGGCCTGCGGGATGGACCCCAAGGGTGTCATGGCCGAACTGACCGGGCGCGAGGGCGGTTATTCCAAGGGCAAGGGCGGCTCGATGCACATGTTCTCGAAGGAACGCCATTTCTATGGCGGCCACGGAATCGTGGGCGCGCAGGTGCCGTTGGGGGCGGGGCTGGCCTTTGCCGACAAATACCTCGGCAATGACAATGTGACCTTCGCCTATTTCGGCGACGGGGCCGCCAATCAGGGTCAGGTCTACGAGACCTACAACATGGCGGAGCTGTGGAACCTGCCGGTGGTTTTCGTGATCGAGAACAACCAATATGCCATGGGCACGTCGGTCAAACGGTCTACCAAATCCCCGAGCCTGTGGGAACGCGGTGCCGCTTACGGCATCAAGGGCGAGGCGGTGGACGGCATGGATGTGCTGGCGGTGAAGGCTGCGGGCGAAAAGGCGGTTGCCGCCTGCCGCGCGGGCGAAGGCCCCTATATCCTTGAAATGATGACCTATCGCTATCGCGGCCATTCCATGTCCGACCCTGCGAAATACCGCACGCGGGAGGAAGTGCAGAAGATGCGCGACGAAAAGGACGCCATCGAACATGTGCGCGACCTGCTGATCCAGGGCGGTCACGCGACCGACGAGGATCTGAAAGCCATCGATAAGGACATCAAGGCGGTCGTAAACGAGAGCGCCGAATTCGCCAAGGAGAGCCCCGAGCCCGCGCTCGAGGAACTCTGGACCGACATTTACGCCTGAGGGGGATAGACGAATGGCAACTCAAATACTCATGCCCGCGCTGTCGCCCACGATGGAAGAGGGCACGCTGGCGAAATGGCTGGTCAAGGAAGGCGATACCGTCAAATCCGGCCAGATCCTCGCCGAGATCGAAACCGACAAAGCCACGATGGAATTCGAGGCGGTCGATGAGGGCATTGTCGGCAAGATCCTGATCGCGGAAGGCACCGCCGGGGTGAAGGTCAACACCGCCATCGCCGTGATGGTGGAAGAGGGCGAGGACGCCTCGGCCACGGTCGAGGCTGCGGCCCCTGCCGCCAGCGAGCAAGCCCCGGCCAGCGCGACCCCTGTGGCCGCCAAAGCCGCCGCCGCCCCGGTCGAGGTCGTCTCCAAGGCCTCGCCCGACTGGCCCGAAGGCACCGCGATGAAAACCATGACCGTGCGCGAGGCGCTGCGCGAGGCCATGGCCGAGGAAATGCGCGGCGATCCGACCGTGTTTCTGATGGGCGAGGAGGTGGGCGAATATCAGGGCGCCTACAAGATCTCCCAGGGGTTGCTGGATGAATTCAGCCCCAAGCGTGTGGTGGACACGCCGATCACCGAACATGGCTTTGCCGGGATCGCGGTCGGGGCAAGCTGGGCCGGGCTGCGCCCCATCGTCGAGTTCATGACCTTCAACTTCGCCATGCAGGCGATTGACCATATCATCAATTCGGCGGCCAAGACGCTCTATATGTCCGGCGGGCAGATGGGCAGTCCAATCGTGTTCCGGGGGCCGAACGGGGCCGCCGCGCGTGTCGGCGCACAGCACAGCCACGATTATGCGGCCTGGTATGCCGCCATTCCGGGCCTGCGCGTGGTGATGCCCTATTCGGCCTCGGATGCGAAGGGTCTTTTGAAATCGGCCATCCGCGACCCGAACCCTGTGATCTTCCTTGAGAATGAAATCCTCTATGGCAAGAGCTTCGATGTGCCCGTGCTGGATGATTTCACCATCCCCTTCGGCAAGGCGCGCGTCTGGCGCGAAGGCACGGATGTCACCATCGTCAGCTTCGGCATCGGCATGACCTATGCGCTGGAGGCCGCCGACAAGCTGGCAGCAGACGGTATCTCGGCCGAGGTGATCGACCTGCGCACCCTGCGCCCCATCGACTATGACACGGTGCTGGCAAGTGTGCAGAAAACCAACCGCTGCGTGACGGTGGAGGAAGGCTTCCCCGTCGGGGCCATCGGCAACCATATCTCGTCTGTCATCATGCAGTGCGCCTTCGACTATCTGGATGCGCCTGTCATCAACTGCACGGGCAAGGATGTGCCGATGCCCTATGCGGCCAATCTTGAAAAACACGCGCTGGTGACGACCGCCGAGGTGGTCGAGGCCGTCAAATCCGTCTGCTACCGGTAAGGAGAAAACGCAATGGCGACGCAAATCCTGATGCCCGCGCTTTCCCCCACCATGGAGGAAGGCACGCTGGCGAAATGGCTGGTGAAAGAAGGCGACGAGGTCAAATCCGGCCAGATCCTCGCCGAGATCGAAACCGACAAGGCGACGATGGAATTCGAGGCGGTCGATGAAGGTGTGATCGGCAAGATCCTTGTTGCCGAAGGCACCTCCGGCGTGAAGGTCAATGCCCCCATCGCCGTGCTGCTGGAGGAGGGCGAGGATGCCTCTGCCGCCGAGGCGGCGCCTGCGGCCAAAGCCGCCCCCGCCGAAGCCCCGAAAGCAGAGGCGACCGCTGCACCATCGGCAGCCCCTGTCCCGGCAGCGGCAAAATCGTCGTCCGGCGCGCGGGTCTTTGCTTCACCGCTCGCCCGCAGGCTGGCTGCGGAAAAGGGCATCGACCTCGCAACGGTCACCGGAACCGGCCCGCATGGGCGGATCGTCAAGGCCGATCTCGACAGTGCCAAGGCGGCCCCTGCCCCGGCAAAAGCCGCCGAGGCCCCCGCCAAGCCGGCCACCCCTGCCACCGCCATGGCAACCGGCGCTTCGGCGGAAACGGTGATGAAGATGTTTGCCGACCGCGCCTATACCGAGGTGCCGCTCGACGGGATGCGCAAGACCATCGCCGCGCGTCTGACCGAAGCCAAGCAGACCATCCCGCATTTCTATCTGCGCCGCGAGGTGCAGCTTGATACGCTGATGGCCTTCCGTGGCACGCTCAACAAGCAGTTGGAAGGGCGCGGGGTCAAGCTGTCGGTCAATGACTTCATCATCAAGGCCTGCGCCAATGCACTGCAAGCCGTGCCCGATTGCAACGCCGTCTGGGCGGGCGACCGGATCCTGAAGCTGAAGCCGTCGGATGTGGCCGTGGCTGTCGCCATCGAGGGCGGGCTGTTCACCCCGGTCCTGCGCGACGCGCATCAGAAATCGCTGTCGGCCCTGTCGGCAGAGATGAAGGATCTGGCGACCCGCGCCAAGACCCGCAAACTCGCCCCGCATGAATATCAGGGCGGCAGCTTTGCCATTTCCAACCTCGGCATGATGGGGGTGGAGAATTTCGACGCCGTCATCAACCCGCCGCATGGCTCGATTCTGGCCGTGGGCGCAGGCATCAAGAAGCCGGTGGTGGATGCGGCAGGCGAGATCAAGGTGGCAACCGTCATGTCGATGACCCTGTCGGTGGATCACCGCGTGATCGACGGGGCGCTTGGGGCGGCCTTCCTCAAGGCGGTGATCGAGAATCTCGAAAACCCGATGGCGATGCTGGCCTGACGACGCAAACAAATTGAAAAGCGCCTGTAATCAATGTATTATAGGCGCTTTTTCATGTCATGCGCCTGTGTTTTCTTGCCGAAACTCTCCCGATCGCCCCGCCCGCCGCACCCCATAGGGCCGGGCGGCCGGGTCAGAACGGCAGTTTCACACCATAAGTCCCGGCCAGCGTGCGGAACCCGTCCTGCGTCACCGGATCGAGCGGCAATCCCTCGGCGCGGCGGCGCGCTGCCTCGGCCCATTCCCGGTCCCCCGGCGCCATCACCCGGCAGCCCGGACGCGCGGGCGAGTTGCGCAGCAGGTCGAGATAGCGCCGCATTCCGGCCTCCACGATCCCCGCCCCGATGAATCCCTCCGGGTCCATGGCCATCACGAAGGCCCCCATTTCGCGCGGGGTTTCCATATCCGGCCCCCCCATATGCAGGATCTCGGGCGAGAGCCGCATCCCCGTCAGCACCGCCGAGAAGATCTCGGCCACACCGCCAAGCGCTGCCCCCTTGAAGCCGAACTCCCCACCGACCGGGGCGAGCATTTCCGCCCTGTTCGGGTCGGTCGTGTCCACGCCTTCGGCATCCGAGGCAACACCAAGCGGCAAGGTCACGCCAAGCGAACGGTAAAGCTCCACCCGGTTATAGGGCACCGCCGAGGTCGCCATGTCCAGAAGCCAGGGGTCCGAACCACCGGAGGGGGCCGCAACCGAAAACGGATTGGTGCCGTGAAACCGCTCTGTCCCGTCATGGAGCCGAACGAAACTGTCGGAATTGGCCACGACCAGCGCCAGAAACCCCTGATCCGCCGCATATTTGGCATAGGCGCCGGCCGGGCCGAAATGCGACGAGTTGCGGATGCCGACAGCGGCGATGCCGCTTTCGCGCGCCATTTCCATCGCGTGATCCATCGCAAGATAGGTCGCGCGCGCGCCTTGCGCATTGTCGGCCTCCAGCAGGCCCGACCCAGCCTTGATACGGCGGAACGACGGTTTCGGCGCCTTGTTCAGCCGCCCGCCTTCCAGCGCGCGGATGTAATGCGCGGTCAGGCGCACGCCATGGCTGTCCACCCCATGCACCGACCCGTGCATCATCGACCGCGTGGCATCCCGCGCGGTTTCCGCATCCGCCCCGCAGGCGGCAAAGGCGGCTTTGCAGAATGCCTCCACCGCCGCGACGGGTGCGCGGATCACGTCTGTTGTCGTCATTCTCCGGTCCCCCTCAGGGCATCAACTGCCCGCCATTCACCTCGATCACCTGTCCGATGACATAGCCCGACAGGCTTTCGCAAGCGAGGAACAGATAGGCCCCCACGCAATCCTCGGCCACGCCAAGGCGGCCCTGCGGCACGGTGGCCAGCATCGCATCCATCTGCGCCTGCGTCGAATAGCGTTCGTGGAAAGGCGTCGTGATGACACCCGGTGCCACCGCATTGACCCGGATGCCCTGCCCGATCCATTCCTTTGCCATGCCGCGCGTGACGTTGGAAACAAAGGACTTGGACGACCCGTAAAGCCCCGCCCCGCCCCCCGCACCATTGCGCGCAGCGATCGAGGTGGTGTTGATGACGAACCCGCCCTGCTTTTTCAGATAGGGATAGGCGGCCTTGCTGGCCACGATCACCGAACGCGCGTTCAGATCCATGATCTCGTCATAGATCGCGTCCGTGGCTTCGGCATAGGGGATGCGCTGGACCATGCCACCCGCATTGTTGATGAGCCCGTCAAGCCCTCCGAAGGCCTCGGCTACATCCTTGACGGCGGCGATGATCTCGTCGGGGTTCATCATGTCGGCCTTGACCAGCCGGACGGTCCCGCCTGCCGCGTCGATCTCCTGCGCCAGTGCCTTTGCCGCATCGGCGCTGGAATTGTAATGCAGGCCGACCTTGGCCCCCTGCGCCGCGAAGGCGCGCGCCAGTTCCGCACCGATGCCGGTGGACGCGCCGGTAATCAGCACCGATTTGCCCGCCAGTTCCGGCAGCCTGATGGTTTTGAGTGACATGGGGTTCCTCCCTTTGAAATATCAGATGACGGCTTCGCGGCGTCCGGTGTCGGAGGACCGCAGAATCGCGTCGATGAGCCTGTGGACATGCAGCGCCGTCTTTCCGTTGGACCGCGGCGCGCGCCCCTCGCGGACGGCAGAGACGAAATCGGCGATCTGGGCGCGGTGCCATTCATGCGGGAAATCCATGATGTTGGCCCCCCCGCCCGAGGCCGTGACCGCGCCAAAGGTTTCCGACCCGCCCGCCAGCCAGTCCACCCGCAAGACCCCGCCCGCAAAATGCGCCGTGCCCTTTTCGGCGTTGAGCGTCAGCACCTCGGCCCCGCCCGGAAAGCTGGCTGTCGTCGCCATGACCGACCCGATTGCGCCATTCTCGAACCGGATCGCGGCAGCGGCGAAATCCTCGGTCTCCATGCGGTGCCTTGTGGTCGCCACCATGGCCTGCACCTCTGCCGCCGGGCCGGCAACCGACAGCATGAGGTCAAGCATATGGATCGCCTGCGTGATCAGCACCCCGCCGCCGTCGCGCGCCCTGGTGCCGCGCCCGGGTTCGTCATAATAGGATTGCGGTCGCCACCACGGCACCTGAAGTGAAACCGAGCCGAGCCGACCCAATGCGCCCCGGTCGATCAGGTCGCGCATGGCAAGCGCCCCTTCGCGGAATCTGTGCTGGAAGATCACCCCAAGCGGAATCTCCGCACGTTTGCACAGGTCGACGATTTCCGCCGCCGCCTCCGTGTTGCGCTCCACCGGTTTTTCCAGCAGCACGGCCTTACCCGCCGCCACCGCCGCACGCACCACCTCCAGCCGCTGATCGGGGGGGGTCAGCACCAGCAGCGCATCAACAGCCGGATCCTCCAGCAGATCGGCGAACCGGGCAACCACTGGCACATCGTAGCGGTCCTGCGCGGCCTTGCGGCCCGCCTCGCTGCGACAGAACACACCGCGCAGATCGATCTCTGGCGCCAGATCGCGCAGGGATTTGAAATGTGGCGCGGCCGCCAGCCCCGCCCCCAGAACACCTATCCCGAATTTCCGCATCTGCCCCCCGATTCCCCTGCAAACCGCTTCCGAAAACGCTTGATTGACAGAAAGCTATAATACCATACTACCATACACAAGCCGGAGATCGGGAGAATCCCCGGCGCAACGAGGAGGAGAAAAGAATGAAGAAACTCGCCCTTGGCGTGAGCCTTGCAGCGCTTCTGGCCGTCCCTGCCAGCGCCACCCAACTGGTTGGTGCTTCGCAGTTCAACGAAGACCACGCCTTCACCAAGGCCATGCGCGAATTCGAGCGTGTGGCAGGCGAATGTTCCGGCGGTTCGCTGACCTTCGATCTGCACCTGAACTCGGAACTCGGCCTCGAAAAGGATTATTTCGAGAACATGAGCCAGGGTGTCGCGGTGGATTACGCCATCGTCTCGCCCTCGCATATGTCCACTTTCTCGCAGCAGGCGCCGCTGATGGACATGCCCTTCCTGTTCCGGGATCTCGATCACTGGAACAAGGTGCTGGATGGCGACGCGATGCAGCCTCTGGCCGATGACGTGCTGGAAAAAGCCAATGTTCGGCTGATCGGCTATGCGGGCGGCGGCACGCGCAACCTGATCGTCAACAAGCCGATCACCAACATGGCGGAGCTTGCCGGCCTTCCGATCCGCGTCATGGGCGCGCCGATCCAGACCCGCATCTTCGAAGCGATCATGGCCGCCCCTTCGGTCATCGCCTATTCCGAAGTCTACAACGCCATCCAGACCGGCGTGATCGACGCGGCCGAGAACGAGGCCGCGGGCCTTGAACAGATGAAGTTCTACGAGGTCGGCCCCCATATCTCGCTGACCAACCATGCGATCACCGTGCGCCCGCTGGCCTTTGCCGAGTCGACTTTCCAGCGCCTGACCGAAGCCGAACAGGCCTGTATCCTCGAAGCAGGCCGCGTCGGCGGCAAACTGGGGCGCGAGATCGAAAGCACCCAGGACAATGAAAAGCTGAAGGGGATGGAAGATGCAGGTCTGCTGACCACGCATCCCTTCACCGAACGCGACAAGCTTCTGGAACTCGCCGGGCCGGTGAAGCGCGCCTATGCCGAAGAACTGGGCGCGACCGCTGTGCTTGAGGCGATCGAGGCGGTCCAGTAACGACGGACTGCCGGACCGGCAGGCGGCGCTCCCCCGCCTGCCGGTTTCTTCGCGTCCTTTTCAAGCCAAGGAAAGACCCCCATGCGCGTGCTGATCCACGGCTATTACAGGCTGTTGCAGATCATTCTGACCTGTCTCATGGCCATTCTGCTTGTGCCCGTCACGATGCAGATTGCCAGCCGATATTCCTCGATGATCCCCCGCTATATCTGGACCGAGGAACTGGCACGGTTCTGCTTCATCTGGATCATCATGATCGGCGCGATGATTGCCGTGCGCGACCGCACGCATTTCGACGTGGACCTGCTGCCGCGCAGTCCCAACCCGAAAATCAACTTTCTCGCACAACTGGTCGTCCATGGCGCGATCATGGTGATGGCGCTGTCCTTCCTGTGGTGGGGCATTGATTTCTACAATCTCGGGGCCCGTCAACGGTCCGAGATCTTCGGCCTGCCGATGCATTCGATCTATGTCGCCTGGCCGATGGCCGGTGCGACCTGGGCGCTGTTCACGCTGGAAAACATCTGGAACGATTACAAGAAAATGCAGGCAGGATACGAATAATGAGCCCAGCAGAAGTCGCCTTCATCCTTTTCGGCACCTTCGCCGTGCTGGTCATCCTGCGGGTGCCGGTGGCCTTCGCGCTCGGTCTTGCGGTGGTGCCGGTGTTCTTCATCGACCCGCGCCTGACACCTTCCTTGCTGATGCGCGAGATGTTCAAGAGCTACAACGCCTTCGTGCTGCTGGCCGTGCCCTTCTTCCTGATGGCCGCGAACCTGATGAACTCGGCGGGCATCACCGACCGGCTGATCCGGCTGGCCAAGGCGCTCGTGGGGCATCTGCCGGGCGGGCTCGGCCATGTGAATGTCACCGTCTCCATGCTGTTCGCGGGGATTTCGGGCAGTTCCACCGCCGATGCGGCGGGGATCGGCTCGCTGCTGATCCCCCAGATGAAGAAGGAAGGCTATGACGCCTCCTTTGCCGTGGCGATCACGGCCTGTTCCTCGGTCATGGGGGTCATCATTCCTCCCTCGATCCTGATGGTGGTCTGGGGCGGGCTGATGTCCGTCTCGATCGGCGGGCTGTTTCTGGCGGGCGTCGTGCCGGGCATCCTGATTGCGGCCAGCCAGATGATAACCGTCTATATCTATGCCAAGCGGCGCGGCTATCCGGTCTATGACCGCACGACCTTTCGCGAGTTGATGAGTGCTGTCGCCGGGGCCAGCCTTGCCCTGATGACGCCCATCATCATCGTCGGCGGCATCGTCGGCGGTTTCTTCACGCCCACCGAAGCCTCGGTCGTGGCCGTGATCTATTCGCTGTTCCTCGGCCTTTTCGTCTATCGCACCATCGCGCCGCGCCAGCTCGCGGGGGTGCTGTATGACAGCGCCCGATTTGCCGCGATCACGCTCTTTTGCATCGGCACGGCTTCGGCCTTCGGCTGGGTTCTGGCTTACTTCAAGATCCCCGCCGCGCTGGTTTCGCAGATCGAATATCTGGGCCTCGGGCTGATCGGCACCGGCATCATGGTGGCGCTGGCCTTCCTCATCATCGGCATGTTCATCGACGCGATCCCGGCCATCATCATCCTTGGCACGGTGCTGATGCCGGTCGCGATGCATGTCGGCATGCACCCGATCCATTTCGCCATCATCGGGGTGATGAGTCTGGCCTTCGGGCTGGTGACACCGCCCTACGGGCTCTGCCTGCTGATCTCGGCCTCCATCGGGCAGATCCGTCTGGTGCAGGCGCTGCGCGATGTCGGTGTGATCCTTGCCCCCATGGTCGGCGTGCTGCTGCTCATCATCTTGCTGCCGGATCTGATCCTGGCCCTGCCGCGCCTCATCATGCCGCGTTTCGTGCAATAGCTTTCGAAAGGCGCGGAAAGATGCCACAAGCGAGGGAGTGACCAGTATGGGACAGACCCCTTTGACGCGACCGACGCTGAATTTCCGCATCGAACCCGACCGCATGGCGCAGTCGCAGGCCATATCACTCCTGCGCGACTCCATCCTGACCGGAGAATTGAAGCCCGGCATGCGCCTGTCGGAACAGGAGATTGCCAATGCCATGGGGATCTCGCGCCAGCCGGTGCGCGAGGCCTTCATCCGGCTTGCGGGCGAGGGGCTGCTGGAGGTCTGGCCCCAACGCGGCACCTTCGTCTCCAAGATCTCTGCCGAGGAAGTGCTGGATGCCCGTTTCGTGCGCGAGGCGGTGGAGGCCGATCTGGTCCGCCTTGCGACGGAACGCAAGGATGATGCGCTGCTCGCCGCTCTGAACGACAACCTCGAACAGCAGAACTCGGCCCTGACCGATGCCGCGCGTTTCATGCGGCTGGACGAGATCTTTCACCGCACCATCGCCGAGGCCGCCGGCAAGGGCCGCGCCTGGGACCATCTGCAAAAGCTGAAATCGCAACTCGACCGCGTGCGCTTTCTGGCGACCCAGGATTTCCCGGTTCAGATCCTCATCACCCAACATACAAGGATCGTCGAGGCCATCGCGACCGGCAATCCCGATCTGGCGGAGGCTGCCCTGCGCGCGCATCTGTGCCAGATGCTGGAGGATCTGCCCCGGATCAACGTGGCCTATCCCGATTATTTCGCCCCGCGCCGGGACGCCTGACCGGGCCGCCCGCCGACTTGCCCTTTCGGCATGCGCGCCGTAAGGGAAAGGCGCATTTTCCGGCTTCCCAGACGAAAGGCCCCTGCCCCATGATCCCGCGCTATTCCCGCCCCGAGATGATCGCCATCTGGTCGCCCGAAACCAGGTTCCGGATCTGGTTCGAGATCGAGGCACATGCCTGCGATGCGCAAGCTGCCCTTGGCGTGATCCCCAAGGAAAACGCCGAAGCCGTCTGGCGCGCGAAGGATGTGGAATTCAACGTGGCCCGGATCGACGAGATCGAGGCCGTGACCAAACATGACGTGATCGCCTTCCTGACCCATCTGGCTGAACATGTGGGCGCCGATCAGGCACGCTTCGTGCATCAGGGCATGACCTCGTCCGATGTTCTGGACACCACACTCAATGTGCAACTGGTCCGGGCGTCGGATCTGCTCCTGAAGGGGATGGACCGGGTTCTGGCGGCGCTGAAGGCCCGCGCGATGGAACACAAAGACACGGTGCGCATCGGGCGCAGCCATGGCATCCATGCCGAACCCACGACCATGGGCCTGACCTTCGCCCGCTTTTATGCCGAAATGGCGCGGGGGCGCGCCCGGCTGGAGGCCGCGCGGGCCGAAATCTCGACAGGTGCTATTTCCGGCGCCGTCGGCACCTTCGCCAATATCGACCCGGCGGTGGAGGAGCATGTCTGCAAGATGCTGGGCCTGACGCCCGAGCCGATTTCAACGCAGGTCATTCCGCGTGACCGTCATGCGATGTTCTTTGCCACGCTCGGTGTCATCGCCAGTTCCATCGAAAACATCGCCACCGAATTCCGCCACATGCAGCGGACCGAAGTTCTGGAGGCAGAGGAGTTCTTTTCCCCCGGCCAGAAGGGCTCGTCGGCCATGCCGCACAAGCGCAACCCGGTGCTGACCGAAAACCTGACCGGCCTCGCCCGCCTCGTGCGCATGGCCGTGGTGCCCGCAATGGAAAACGTGACACTCTGGCATGAACGCGACATCTCTCATTCCTCAGTCGAACGCGCGATCGGGCCGGATGCGACCGTGACACTGGATTTCGCGCTGCACCGTTTGGCGGGTGTGGTGGAAAAGCTGGTGATCTACCCCGACAACATGCTGGCCAACATGAACAAGTTCCGGGGGCTGGTGATGAGCCAGCGCGTGCTTCTGGCGCTGACGCAGGCCGGGGTCAGCCGCGAGGATGCCTACCGCCTCGTCCAGCGCAACGCGATGCGGGTCTGGGAACAGGGCGCGGATTTCAAGACCGAGCTTCTGGCCGATGCCGAGGTGACGGCGGCGCTCTCGCCCGCCGAAATCGAGGAAAAATTCGATCTCGGCTATCACACGAAGCATGTCGAGACGATTTTCGCCCGCGTGTTCGGCCGTTGACCGATTTTCGGGCAGGAACGGGAATGGTCACGGATCGGTGAAGGGGGGCAGGCAGAAATTCTGCTTGCCGCCACGGAAGTCATGCTACTTTTCTTTGGGAAGGGGTCGGGCAAGGCTCGCGCAGCGGCGCGGAAACGGCTCTTTCTCTTTGTGACAGACGACCCAATTCCCCCGGAACCACCCAGAAAAGGACGGCCCATGAAAACCAAAGCTGCGATCGCCCTGATCGCCCTGATGCTGTCGCCCACCGTTGCTGCGGCCTATTGCGCGGGCTCCAAGCATATGACCACCGCGATGAGCTGCGCCGAAGGCTCGGTCTTCGACGAACAGACGCGCGCCTGCGTGCCGGTCACCGGCTGACCTGAACATCCCGGCTGCGCGGATTTTGCTTAGGCGATCCGCGCAGACCGTAAGCCCGTGTTAACCTGCACTCCCCCAGAGTGACCCGAAGGCAGAATCGGGGGACGTATGGCGCAGGCAGTGATCCAGACCGGGCAACAGGGCTTTGGTGCCGGACAGACAAGGCCGGGTGCTCGCCGCGTAGTGCCGCGCAGTCTGAACGGGCGCGAAAAGGCGGCAGTGATCGTCCGGCTCCTTTTGTCCGAAGGCGGGACGTTGCCATTTGCCTCGCTTCCCGAACATCTTCAGGCAGCCCTGACCGAGCAGATCGGCCAGATGCGTCTGGTGGACCGCGCCACGCTCTCCGCCGTCGTGACGGAATTTGTGAGTGAGCTTGGGGAGGTCGGCCTGTCCTTTCCCGGCGGCATTGACGGTGCCCTCTCCATCATGGACGGTCATATCAGCCCCACTGCGGCGGGTCGCCTGCGACGTCTGGCCGGGGCCTCGGCCAAGGCCGATCCCTGGGACCGCATTTCGACCCTGCCGCTGGACCGCCTGCTGCCTGTGGTGGAGGAGGAAGGCACCGAGGTCGCGGCGGTGCTTCTGTCAAAGCTTCCCGTGCCGAAAGCCGCCGAACTTCTGGGACAGATGGCCGGGGACCGCGCGCGCCGTGTGGCCTATGCGGTGTCGCTGACCGGAAATGTCGACCCTGAAACCGTGCGCCGCATCGGGCTTGCCCTTGCCGCGCAGCTTGACAACCAGCCTGCCCGCGCCTTCGAGGCGGGGCCGGTGCAGCGCGTCGGCGCAATCCTCAATGTCGTCGCGCAGGCGCGCCGCGCGGATGTTCTCGAAGGGCTGGATGCCGAAGACGCGGCCTTTGCCGAGGAGGTGCGCAAGGCGATCTTCACCTTCACCCATATCCCCGCCCGCATCGCCCCCCGCGATGTGCCGAGGGTCATCCGAATGGTCGAACAACCACAACTCGTCACCGCCCTTGCCGCCGCCATGGCCAGCCCGGATACGGCGGAAGTGGCCGAATTTCTGCTGTCCAACATGTCGCAACGGATGGCACAGGCGCTGCGCGAGGAAATGGACGCGCGCGGCAAGGTCAGGGCGAAGGATGCCGAAGCGGCGACCAACGCTGTGACAGCCGCCATACGCAATCTGGAAGCGGCGGGGGACCTGGTGATGGTGGAGGTCGAAGATCCGGTCTGAGGCGGGCTGTATCCGTCCGGTTGCGACTACGGGTCAGCGCAGGAGATCGCAGACCGGTGCCCAAGCCCGCGCTTCGTGGACCGTGGAAAATCTCCGCACCGGGCCCTCAGCCCTGATGCGCAAATCCGCAGAGATCGCGGCTTTCCTCTCCTCCGCGATGCGCTTATGGTCCCCCCGATGCAGGGCCGTTCCGGGCTTCGCCACGCTATCAGGACAGCCCGGCCCCGATGCAAGCCCAGATCGCTCCGACCCTGCCGCCGCTGCGCACCGGACTTGGCATCCTTCTGATGTTGCTGGCAATCTTTCTGTTCACCACAATGGATGCCGTGGTCAAGGGGCTGGTGGACCGCTACCCCAGCCCGATGATTGTCTGGGTCCGGTTCATGGGGCAACTCGTGTTCGTGCTGATCGTGCTGCGCCACCACCTGCCTGCCCGTCTGATGACGCGCTATCCCGGCCTGCATCTGGCCCGCGCGCTGACGCAACTCGGGGCCTCGGCGTTGTTCTTCACTTCACTGGTCTATATCGGGCTGGCGGAGGCGACGGCGCTGTCGGACATCAACCCGGTCCTCATCACGCTCGGGGCCGCGCTGTTTCTGGGCGAACGGCTGGGGCCAAGGCGGCTTTTCGGCGTGTTCGCCGCCCTTGTCGGGGCGCTGATCGTCATTCGCCCCGGTGCGGGCGTCTTTACCTGGGCGGCCGTCCTGCCGCTTCTGGGGGCGGTGTGCTATGCCGCCAATGCGTTGCTGACCCGGTTCATCGGGCCACAGGAAAGCCTCTGGACCGCGATGGCCTGGACCTCGCTGGTCTGCACCGGCCTCACGACACTGGCGCTGCCCTTCTTCTGGGTGCCGGTCCCGCCCGGGGATCTGCCCATTCTGGGCCTCGTCGGGCTTCTGGGAATGCTGGCGCAACTCTGCATCATCCGGTCCTTTTCACTGGCCGAGGCATCGGCGGTTGCCCCCTTCGCCTATATCGGCATCGCCTTCGCAACTGGCTGGGGGATCTTGCTTTACGACGAATACCCCGATGGCTGGACGATCCTTGGGACACTTGTGATCGTGGCGGCGGGCCTCTATGTCTGGCATCGGGAGACGCGCGCCAGGGCGGCGTAAGCCGCTGGAAAGGTGCCGATTGGCTGAAGAAATCCACAGAAGCCTTTGGAAAAGGCTGCAAAGCCGGGCGCTGACAGGCTTGATCGGGGGGCTATTGCTGCTGCCCTACCGTTGGCGCGTGCCGCTTTGTGGCTGGGTGATGGCGCGGGTCATCGCACCGCTTGCCGGATATGGCCGCCGGGTGCGCGAGAACCTCGCGCTCGTGCTGCCCGATCTGCCCGAGGCAGAGGTGCGTCGCCTGATGCGCGACGTGCCGCGCAATGTGGGGCGCACCCTGATCGAGATCTATTCCGGCCCTGAATTTTCCGCCCGCGCCACAGCCACCCCCTTGGAAGGCGAAGGCTTGACCGCGCTGGCCGAGGCCCATGCCGAGGGGCGCCCGGTGATCCTCGTCACCGGGCATTTCGGCAATTACGACGCCTCCCGCGCGGCGCTGATCGCACGCGGCTACCGGGTCGGAGCGCTATACCGCCCCATGGGCGACCCGGAGTTCAACGCCCATTACGTTGCCGCCATCTCGCGCATCGGCACGCCGGTTTTCCCGCGCGGACGGGCGGGCTTGGGGGATATGGTGCGGTTCCTCCGCTCGGGCGGCATGCTGGGCCTTCTGATGGACCAGCACATGCGCCATGGCGCGGCCCTGTCGTTCTTCGACCATACCGCGATGACGGCGCTGTCGGCGGCGGAACTCGCGTTGAAATATGATGCGCTTCTGGTGCCGACCTATGGCATCCGCCAGCCGAACGGCCTCGATTTCCGCATCGTGGTCGAGGCCCCCATTCCTGCCGGCACGCCCGAGGCGATGACCCAGGCGCTCAACGACAGTCTGGAGCGATTGGTGCGCGACCATCTCGACCAGTGGTTCTGGATCCACCGCCGCTGGAAAGACTGATCCGCTGGAATGACCGATCCGAGGTCAGCGCAGTTTCTGCGCCGCAAGGATCTCTGCCGGGCCCTCGCTCTGGATGATGATAACGGCAGGATCCGCGCCGCTCGCATCGGCTTCCATTATCAAAGGCGCCTCGCCCGACCAGTCCGCCAGAACCTGCCAGGAGGTGACGATGTTGTGGTAGGTCAGGCTGCGGCCGGAATTTTCACCGCGTTTGATCGTCACGTCCTGCGCCGGACGGAACCGCACCAGTTGCACGCGGAGCATCTTGCCCGGCGGCGGGTCTGCTTCGGCCCGAATCGTCACGCGCCCCCCATCGCCCCGTTCCAGCACCATCCGCACCGCGCTCGGGCGGTCCATCTGGCGCAGGATCGCGGCCTCGATTTCATCCCCGCGCGACCCGACCACCCGGTCCTGCCCCTGCACGATCATCTGTGGGGTATAGACCATCCGGTCCCGGATCGCCTTGGCATAGGATTTCTGACGGGCCGAGAATTTCGGATCCGCAAACTTGTCCTTCCAGCCGAGATAGTCCCAGTAATCAACATGCAGCGCCAGAGCGATCACGCGCGGATCCTTGGCAAGCCGGGCCAGGATTTCATCCGCCGGCGGACAGGAGGAACAACCCTGCGAGGTATAGAGTTCCACGACGACGGGCGACCTCGTTTCCTGCGCGTCGGCGCCTCCGGCAAGGGCAAGACACCCCAGCACCGCCCCGACAAATCTGCCTGTCATGCCCATCAATCCCGATCCCCTTGCCCGTCAACCTCTAGCCAATCCGATCCGCCCCTGCCAATCAAGGTTTTGCGAGCCTTTGCCGATTTCCCGGCACCGCCCCGTGAACTGACGAAAATGCAGAAATCACCTCTGGATTTTCGGCATACAAATGTATACAACGACGCGACTCCCTTGCCCAACACCACCCTTTCAGGGCATGACGCAAGGTGAGAGCCGCGCTTTATCGCCCATCCAGCCAGGAGGCCAGATATGACCGTCACCGTCGGACATGACAGCACCAAGACCCGCCGCACCCTGACCGCAGGAGGCGCCAGCATTGCCTATTATTCGATCCCGGCGGCCGAGGCTGCGGGTCTGGGCGACTTTTCCCGCCTGCCTGCCGCGCTGAAGGTGGTTCTCGAAAACATGCTGCGCTTCGAGGATGGCAAGACCGTTTCGGTCGAGGACATCCGCGCCTTTGGCGAATGGGCCAAACAGGGCGGCAAGAACCCGCGCGAGATCGCCTATCGCCCGGCCCGCGTGCTGATGCAGGATTTCACCGGTGTTCCGGCTGTGGTGGACCTTGCCGCCATGCGCGACGGCATCATCGGGCTGGGGGGCAATGCCCAGCAGATCAACCCGCTCGCCCCTGTGGATCTTGTCATCGACCATTCGGTGATGATCGACGAATTCGGCAATCCCCGCGCCTTCCAGATGAATGTGGACCGCGAATATGAACGCAACATGGAACGCTACACCTTCCTCAAATGGGGTCAGAACGCGTTCGACAATTTCCGCGTCGTGCCTCCCGGCACCGGCATCTGCCATCAGGTGAACCTGGAATACCTGTCGCAGACCGTCTGGACCGACAAGGACCAGAACGGGGTCGAGGTCGCCTATCCCGATACGCTGGTCGGCACCGACAGCCACACCACCATGGTCAACGGCCTTGCGGTTCTGGGTTGGGGTGTCGGCGGGATCGAGGCCGAGGCCGCGATGCTGGGCCAGCCCGTGTCCATGCTGATCCCCGAAGTTGTGGGTTTCAAGCTGACCGGCCGCATGATGGAAGGCACGACCGCGACCGACCTCGTGCTGAAAGTCGTGCAGATGTTGCGCAAACATGGCGTGGTCAGCAAGTTCGTCGAATTCTATGGCGAGGGGCTGGACCATCTGCCGCTGGCGGACCGCGCGACCATTGCCAACATGGCCCCGGAATATGGCGCGACCTGCGGCTTTTTCCCGATCGACAACGAGACCCTGAAATACCTGCGCCAGACGGGGCGCGACGAGGCCCGCATCGCGCTGGTCGAGGCCTATGCGCGTGAAAACGGCATGTGGCGCGGGGCCGATTACAACCCGATCTACACCTCGACGCTGGAACTGGACATGGGGGAGATCGTGCCCGCCATTTCCGGCCCCAAGCGTCCGCAGGATTACCTGCCGCTCGACACCGCCGCGACGGCCTTCGGCGAATACATCCGGGGCCTGCGCAAGATCACGCCCGCGCAGACCGAGCAAAAGGCCGAGATGATGGCCGAAGGCGGAAGCCCTGCCCCGGCCAGCCTGCCCGGCAACACCACCGGCTTTTCCACCGCCAAGGTGAAGGGCGAGGAGTATGAACTGCATGACGGCTCGGTCGTGATTGCCGCCATCACTTCCTGCACCAACACCTCCAACCCCTCGGTGCTGATCGGGGCGGGGCTGGTGGCGCGCAAGGCCCGCGCGCTCGGCCTGACGCGCAAGCCCTGGGTCAAGACCTCGCTCGCGCCCGGAAGCCAGGTCGTAAGCGAGTATCTGGAGGCGGCAGGCCTGCAGGAAGATCTCGACGCGCTCGGCTTCAACCTTGTGGGCTATGGCTGCACCACCTGCATCGGCAACTCCGGCCCGCTGCAACCGGAAATTTCGGCCGCGATTGCCGAGGGCGATCTGGTCGCCACCGCCGTTCTGTCGGGCAACCGCAATTTCGAGGGCCGGATTTCTCCTGATGTGCGCGCCAACTACCTCGCCTCGCCGCCGCTTTGCGTGGCCTATGCGATTGCGGGCGACATGAATATCGACATCACGACCGAACCGCTTGGCACCTCCAAGGACGGCAAGCCGGTCTATCTGCGCGACATCTGGCCCACGAATGAGGAAATTTCCGATCTGGTCCAGCAGACCGTGACGCGGGCGGCCTTCCTCAAGAAATACGCCGATGTGTTCAAGGGAGACCCGAAATGGCAGGGCGTGCAGACCCCGGATTCGGAAACCTATGACTGGCCGTCCACCTCGACCTACATCCAGAATCCACCCTATTTCAAAGGCATGGGCAAAGATCCGGGTGTTATCCGGAACATCGAGGGCGCGCGGGTGCTGGCGCTGTTGGGTGACATGATTACCACCGACCACATCTCGCCTGCGGGATCCTTCAAGGAAGGCACGCCTGCGGGCCGCTACCTCACCGACCGTCAGGTGGCCCCGCGGGAGTTCAACTCCTACGGGTCGCGGCGCGGCAACCATGAGGTGATGATGCGCGGCACCTTCGCCAATATCCGCATCAGGAACGAGATGCTGGACGGCGTCGAGGGCGGCTATACCAAGGGCCCGGACGGCGCGCAGACCTCGATCTTCGATGCCGCGATGGCCTGGCAGGATCAGGGCGTGCCGCTGGTGATCTTCGGTGGCGTGGAATATGGCGCAGGCTCCAGCCGCGACTGGGCGGCCAAGGGCACGGCGCTGCTGGGCGTCAAGGCGGTGATCGCGGAAAGCTTCGAACGCATCCACCGCTCGAACCTCGTCGGCATGGGCGTGATCCCCTTCGAGTTCACGGGCGGCGACACCCGCAAGTCGCTGGCTCTGACGGGCGACGAGACGGTCAGCATCGAAGGGCTTGAGGGCGATCTCAAACCGCTCTCGACCGTGCCCTGCACCATCACCTATGCCGATGGCAGCAAGAAGGTGATCGACCTGAAATGCCGGATCGATACTGCCATCGAAAAGGAATATGTCGAACATGGCGGTGTGCTGCACTATGTGCTGCGCGATCTGGCCAAGGCGGGCTGACCACGCAGCCCCAAACAACAAAGGCCGCCCGGATGGGCGGCCTTTTTCGTTTTGATCGAAGGCGTTATCCGCCGATCTTGTCTTGCGTTCTCAACTCGAAATCGGATGCGTCATGGCGTTCGTGCAACTGCATCGACGCATCGCCGAAGCTGCGGTTGACCATGCGGCCCCGCTGGACCGCCGGGCGCGCGGCGATCCGCTTGGTCCAGGCCATCACATTCCTGTAGCTGCCCGCATCCAGAAATTCCGCCGCGTTGTAGACATCGCCCAGCAAGACCTGCCCATACCAGGGCCAGATCGCCATATCGGCAATGGAATAGTCATCGCCCGCGATATAGGGCCGGTCAGCAAGCTGGCGGTCCAGCACGTCGAATTGCCGCTTGGCCTCCATCGTGAAGCGGTCGATGGCATATTCGAACTTCTCGGGCGCATAGACGTAGAAATGCCCGAACCCGCCGCCCAGATAGGGGGCCGACCCCATCTGCCAGAAGAGCCAGTTCAGAACTTCGGTCCGTGCAGGTCCGGAGGCAGGCAGGAACGCCCCGAACTTCTCGGCCAGATGCAGCAGGATCGCCCCGCTTTCGAACACCCGCACCGGGGCGTCGCCCGACCGGTCCAGCAGGGCGGGGATCTTGGAATTGGGGTTCACGCCCACAAAGCCAGACCCGAACTGGTCGCCATCGCCGATCTTGATGAGCCAGGCATCATATTCCGCGCCCTTGTGCCCGAGGGCCAGCAACTCCTCCAGCATCACCGTCACCTTCACCCCGTTGGGGGTGGCGAGCGAGTAAAGCTGCAAGGGATGCTGCCCGACCGGCAATTCCTTGTCATGCGTCGGCCCGGCAATGGGACGGTTGGTGGAGGCGAAGGCCCCGCCATTGCCCTGTTTCCATTCCCAGACCTTCGGGGGGGTGTAATCGGTCATTCGGTCCTCGCTCCATCCGGTTCTTTTCTCAGCCCAGATGTAAGTCCCATTCTGCAGGGTGCCAAGCCGTCTGCCGCGCACAGATGCCCCGACAGGCCTGCACCCTCGGCCAGGCAGGCTTGACCGGCGCATCCGACCGGGTCCAGATGGTCCTGCCTCGCCTCCGGAGCCTTTGCCCATGCTGTCAATCCTGATCCTTGCTGCCGGGTCTTCGTCGCGGATGCGTGGGGGGGACAAACTGCTGGAACAGATCGACGGGGTGCCGCAACTCGTCCGGGCCGTCAGCGCCGCGCTGCAAACCGGCCGTCCCGTTCTGGTGGCGCTGGACCCCGCACGCCGCGACCGCATCGCGGCACTGGCCGGGCTGGCATACCGGCCGGTCGCCGTGCCGGATACGGCGGAGGGCATGGCCGTTTCCCTGCGGGCCGGGCTGGCGGCATGTCCTGACGGCGCGGTGCTGGTCCATCTGGCCGATCTGCCGGAAATCGGAGCGGAGGATCTGCGCCACATGATCGCAGCCCATCACGAGACACCGGAGATGATCCTGCGCGCGACCGATGCCGAAGGTCGCCCCGGCCATCCGGTGATCTTCCCCGACTGGGCGCGGCCCGCGCTGGCCAGCCTTTCGGGGGACGTGGGAGCAAAGCACCTTTTCAAAACCGAAAAGGCGCGACTCCGCCAGATTGCCCTGCCGGGGCTACGCGCCACGACCGACCTCGACACGCCCGAGGATTGGGAGACCTGGCGGGCGGAAAAGGAAAAGGGGCGGTAAAACCGCCCCTTACCTCGATACGCGCGCCCCCAAAACGACGCATCGGCTGCAACTCGTCAATCGTCCCGGGTCAGCGCGTCAACAGACGGGCCTCGTGTTTCTTCAGCGTGCGGCGTGCCGCCATGTAGTTTTCCAGCCCTTCCACCGTTTTCAATTCGGGGAACAGCTCGAAAATCTCGTTGCGCTGCGCATTGCCCATGCCCTTGAGCGTGTAATCGCCGGGCTGGAAGCTTTCGGTCCAGGCGCCATCCGACAGCACGACCTCGTGCTGGTCGAACATGAAATGGATGTAGGAGGTTCCCACGCTCTCCACCTCGAAGATGCCCCGCGCGCCCACCAGATGCTTGGCCGCGACCAGCACCTCATGTTCGTCGAAGTAAAGCGCCGTGCGGTCATTGGCGACCAGAACGCGGTGGTTCGGGCTGACCATCATGTCCCGCTCCGGCAGGCCATTGCCGAGACTGCCCTGACGGACCATCACCGGGCGCAGATGCGGGTTCGCGGTCAGCGCGCCCCAATCCATCGCCTTCGTGCCGGTCCAGCGGATTTCCTGAATCCCGTTGTCGCGGGTGACGACCCGGTCGCCCGGGCGCAGGCTTTCCACGGGCACCTCGCCCTTCGGCGTCGCAATCAGCGTGCCGGGGGTGAAGCAGGGGGTGACGCTCTCGATGTTGACAAAACGGAGCTGCCCCGTCGAATTGCCATCGGCATCGAGGAAATCGACCACACCGTTTTCGATGTTGTCATCGTCAAAGGTGACGCGCAGCGGCCCCGCGCCACGCAGGTCGAGCGTGTCATAGTCGTCGCCCTCCTCCCCGCCGTCGATGAAGGTGCCGGGGCCGCCCGCCACATCATTGACGATGAAGAGGTCGCGGTCCGCGCCACCATATTGTTCGGTAACGCCGGGGCCACCATAGATCGTGTCGTTGCCGTCCCCGCCAAAGATCGTGTCGTTGCCCTCGCCTCCGAACAGTTCGTCATTGCCGGGCCCGCCATAGATCAGGTCATTGCCGGTGCCGCCGAACACCGTGTCATCGCCAAGTCCGGCAAAAACAGTATCATCCCCGGCACCTGCCACGACCCGGTCGTCATTGGGGCCGTCGGTCCCGATGATGGCATCCTCGGCATCGATCCGGTCACCGTCGAACGGATCAACATAGGCCTCGTCGATCAGGTTGGGATCATCCGTCCCGCGCACGATGCCGTCCCGCTCGGAGGGCGAAACCGTGACCAGCACCGTTGCGTCATCGGTCAGCCCTTCAGGGTCGGTCACGACATAGGTGATCGTCGCCTCGCCCACGAAACCTGTGGCGGGGGTGAAGGTGATCGTGCCATCGGAATTGACCGCAACCGTGCCGACAGCCGCGCCTCCGACCACGACCGGATCGCCGGAGATTGACAGGATGTCACCATCGACATCCGTGTCATTGGCCAGAACCGGAATGACGACAGCGGTGTTCAGGGGGGTGGTCGCCGCATCATCATTCGCAACCGGCGCGTCATTGACCGGGTTCACCGTGACCGTCACGGTCGAACTCGCGGTGTTCCCGTCAGGATCGGTCACGGTGTAGGTGATCGTGTCGGTGCCGTTCCAGTCGGGATCGGGCGTGTAGGTGATCGTGCCGTCCGGGTTCACCGTCACCGTGCCGTTATCCGCCGTGGGCGTGCCCACGATCGTCAGCGGATCGGTGTCGTTTTCCAGAACGTCGATGACGACCGGTACATCCTCATCGGTCAAGGCGGTATCTGGATTGGCCACAGGGCCCTGCGCACCATTGTCTACCGTATCGGACAAAGAGAAGTATTCTACAGAGCCCTGAAAATACTGGTCAATGTTGTTCAGCGCATCGGCGTCGGAATTGGACTGCCCCGCCCCGATGATCCAGGGCTGGCTGATCGGCCCCTGATCCATCGTCAGGCCTGCAGGAACCGCCGCCTCGAAGGCATCTCCGGTCGTGAGGTTGGAAATCTGCGCCGTCCCACCGTTCGCGGCATCCCAGGAATAAGTGACATTGACCTCGTCGCCCGGATTCAGAAAACCGGGTTCGGTTTGGAAGGTGGTCGTCGATGCCGCCGATTCATGCGAAATCAGCACCGACCCGTCCGCCAGCACCTCGATCCGGAAACCGCCGGGGGTCTCGGACGCCGTGTCGCGCGACAGGATGGTGTTCGCACCTTCCCCTTGATGTGCGGTCTGGGAAAACTGGATTTCCAGCGTGCCCCGAGGGAGTTGGAAGGTCGGGTCCGGATAGATCTTTACCTTGTCGTCGATGCCGTCCAGCACCGCACGACCGTCCACTGCCGTCGCGCCATCAAGATAGATGCCGTCCTGTGCGCCGTTTTCGACGGCGGAATCGGCAGCGGTCGTGCTGGTGTCGTCAAAATTGTAAAGCGCGAAAATCGGCATCTTACTTGTGTCCTCAACTTCGGCATTCCCCGCCTCAGCGGTGCCGCCATTCCATCAACTGCGGCTGAAGATCAGCCGCTCGACCAGAGCGAGCGCACGCAAACCGCGCACTCCCGTTCTTCCGGCACATCGACGGAGTGAGGTGTGACGCCACGGGAGCAAGAACGCGCTGCCCGGAGACGACACAGAATTTCCCGTTAAACGGGAAAAGGATCTTCGCGATCCCAGCTTTGGCAGCATCCATTAACTCTTTGCACATGAAGCGCACCACACTCAGTTCGACCGCCCCCACGGCCTTAGTCCTCCCAGCAGGACCTCATCTGGATACTCTCGTCGGGACGCTGGCGCAAAGGGGAAACGTGGCGATCCTGCGTCACCTTTCCGACAAGGGTCTGGCAATGCCGCTTCACGGCACGGGCTGGGCAGGGAGGCTTGTCACCCCGCTGGAAACCGCCTCCAAGGCCAGAACAGCGGAACCCACAATAAAACAAGAAAATCCCATAAATTCGGATTCGCGCGCCGGTTGAAGTCGTTGTCGATCCAGAAACGAAGCATCAGGACGAAGGGCCGTTAACCCATTGGCATGTTTTCGCCATATTTATTGGACCGCACCCCGCCGCTTTGTTGCCCATGCTCGTGCAAACCTGTCTAAAAGTCAGTTTCTCGACGCTTTTACGAACGGCGGGAATGCTCGGCCCGAATCAATTCGATGCAAAAGTGATTCGAATCCGGTGCCCCGAATTAACGAAAATCGCCCGGCCAGCAGCGCATAGATCACCCTGTCGTGACTGCGGCGCGGCTTGCCAAGCGCCATCTGCCCCTGCAACCTTTCGGTGCGGGGTCCAGCACGCGCGCCCTGCCCTTTCCGACCCACCCAACCGGAGGTTGCGACATGAACGATCAGGACAGACGGCTGACGGCGCAGGATTTCAGCCCCGAACTGCTGGAGCTTTACGACTTCTATGCCCATGGCATCATTTCGCGGCGCGAGTTTCTGGACCGGGCCGGAAAATACGCGGCGGTCGGGATGACAGCGGCGGCGATCCTCGGAATGATGAAACCCGACTATGCGCTGGCCGAGCAGGTCAGTTTCAATGACCCGGACATCCGGGCGGAATGGATCACCTACCCCTCGCCCAACGGCCATGGCGACGTGCGCGGCTATCTCGTGCGCCCGACCGCCAGCCCCAACGCGCCCGGTGTTGTGGTCGTGCATGAAAACCGTGGCCTCAACCCCTATATCGAGGATGTCGCGCGGCGCGTCGCCAAGGCGGGTTTCATCGCGCTTGCGCCGGACGGTTTGACCGCGATGGGCGGCTATCCCGGCAATGACGACGACGGGCGTGCGCTTCAGGCGCAGGTCGATCCCGGCAAGCTGATGAACGATTTCTTTGCCGCTGTGGAATTCCTGATGGCGCATGCCGATGTGACCGGCAAGGTCGGCATCACCGGCTTTTGCTATGGTGGGGGTGTGGCCAACGCCGCGGCGGTGGCTTACCCCGAGCTTGGTGCAGCCGTGCCCTTCTACGGCAGGCAGGCGGATGCTGCGGATGTGCCGCGCATAGAGGCCCCGATCCTGCTGCATTTCGCCGAACTCGACACCCGCATCAACGAAGGCTGGCCCGCCTATCAGGCCGCCCTCGATGCCGCCGGAAAAACCTATGAAGCGCATTTCTACGAAGGCGCCAATCACGGATTCCACAACGATTCAACGCCCCGCTATGACGAGACGGCGGCAGAGCTTGCCTGGACCCGCACGATCGACTGGTTCCGCCGCTATCTCGTCTGACTAGCCGCGTCAGCCATGGGTGCGGGTCACATCCCCTGTGACGCCCGCCCATGCGCCGCGCACCAGATCCACCCCCAGCACCCGGTCGGGGTTGGTGGGGGGCGGCATGTCCACGCCCGACAGCCTGCAAAACCCGAAACGTGAATAATAGGGCGCATCCCCCACCAGCATCACCCTTTCCCAGCCCAGCCGCTTGGCCTCGGCCAGACTTTCGGTGATCAGCAGACCGCCGAGACCTTCCCCCTGCCGGGTCGGATGCACCGCGACAGGCCCCAGCAGCAGCGCATCCTGCCCGCCAACCTCCACCGGCCAATAGCGGATCGCGGCGGCCAGAACCCCGTCGGAATCCCGCAGCACAAGACAGAGCGAGGCCACCGTGGGCACCCCCTCGCGCAGCCGGTAGGAGGAAAGCGCCGTGCGCCCCGGCGCAAAGCAAAGGTCATAAAGCGCCTCCACTTCCCACCAGTCGGCTTCGGTTTCCTCCTCCAGACGATACACGCGCGGGCCCCTTGCCGAATCCAGACAGCACGCGCGTAACATGCGATGCAGAAAGGGGCAAATACCGAAAATCCCGCTGCCCTGCCCGAGCCGCCGCCCGCTGGTGAAACAAGGACCACCTGCCCAAATCCCCTCTTTCACGGCCCTGCCGGTCAGGCTATCCTGCCCGCGATCTTGCCCCGAGGAGCCTTCATGCCGCCCCTGAAAACCATGATCGGCGTCATCGGCGGATCGGGCCTTTACGAGATCGACGGGCTGGAGGGCGCAAGCTGGGTCCGGGTGAAATCGCCCTGGGGCAAGCCCTCGGACGAGGTTCTGGTCGGGCGGCTGAACGGGGTTCCCATCGCCTTCCTGCCGCGTCACGGACGGGGCCACAGGCTCTCGCCCACGGATGTGCCCTACCGCGCCAATATCGACGCGCTCAAACGGCTCGGATGCACGGATCTGATTTCTGTCTCTGCCTGCGGCAGTCTGCGCGCAGATCATGCGCCCGGCGATTTCGTGATCGTGGACCAGTTCATCGACCGCACCTTTGCGCGGGACAAATCCTTTTTCGGGGCGGGCTGCGTCGCGCATGTTTCCATGGCGCATCCGACCTGCCCGCGCCTGGGGGCGGCCTGCGCGCAAGCCGCATCCGGGGTGACCGTTCATCAGGGCGGCACCTATCTCGCCATG
Organism: Pseudorhodobacter sp.; assembly: GCA_046295215.1. Classification (GTDB taxonomy): domain Bacteria; phylum Pseudomonadota; class Alphaproteobacteria; order Rhodobacterales; family Rhodobacteraceae; genus Szabonella. The sequence goes on from JBKBNP010000027.1 coordinate 48,937, forward strand.
GAAGGGCCGCAGTTTTCGACCCTCGCGGAATCGCGCCTTTACCGGCAATGGGGCGCGGATGTGATCGGCATGACCAATATGCCCGAGGCCAAACTCGCCCGCGAGGCGGAACTCTGCTATGCCTCTGTCGCCATGGTCACCGATTTCGATTGCTGGCACGAGGATCACGGCGCGGTGGATGTGGCAGAGGTGATCGCGACGCTCAAGGCCAATTCGGGCCATGCGAAGGCGCTGGTCGCCGCCCTGCCCGCGATCCTTGGCCCCGACCGCGCCCCCTGCCCTCATGGCTGCGACCGTGCGCTGAGCCATGCCATCATGACCACCCGGGACATGCGCGACCCGGATCTGGTGGCCCGGCTCGATGCCGTGGCGGGCCGCGTGCTGTGATCCGATCACCGGAGTTGCCATGAAAACCGTCAAGGATTACATCCGCACCATCGTCGATTTCCCGCATGAGGGGATCCTCTTTCGCGACGTGACCACGCTTTTCGCCGATGCGCGCGGATTCCGCATGGCGGTGGACCAGTTGCTTGCGCCCTATGCGGGGCTGCGCATCGACAAGGTGGCGGGGCTGGAGGCGCGGGGATTCATCCTCGGCGGGGCGGTGGCGCATCAATTGTCCACCGGCTTCGTGCCGATCCGCAAGAAGGGAAAACTGCCGGGGCAGACCATCAGCCAGTCCTATACGCTGGAATATGGCGAGGCGGTGGTGGAGGTGCATGAGGACGCGCTGCAGCCCGGCGAACGGGTGTTGCTGGTCGATGACCTGCTGGCCACCGGTGGCACGGCCGAGGCGGGCATCCGGCTTCTGGAACGGCTGGGGGCGGAGATCGTGGGCTGCGCCTTTGTCGTGGACCTGCCCGATCTGGGCGGGCGGCGCAGGCTGGAGTCCATGGGCATGGCGCTCCACACGCTTTGCGAATTCGAGGGGCTGTAGAGGGAGGCTCTGGCGGGCCGCTCCTCAGCCCTGACGGGATTTATCGCTGCGCAGCACCGCGCCGGGATTCATGATGCCAGACGGGTCGAGTGCCGCCTTGATGGCCCGCATCGCCGCCAGTTTGGCCGGATCGCCGTAGCGTTCCAGATCCTCGACCTTCAGCCGCCCGATGCCATGTTCGGCGGAAACCGACCCGCCGCGCGCATGGACCAGATCATGCACCATCGCCTTGATCGCCGCGCGCGCGCCATCGTTCTGCGCCCGGGTCTCACCCGCAACGGGAAAGACGTTGTAATGCAGGTTCCCGTCCCCCAGATGGCCGAAACAGTTGATCCGCAAGTTCCCCAGAGCGGCCAATGCTGGCCCGGCCTCTGTGATGAAATCCGCGACCATGCCCAGCGGCAGGGAGATGTCGTGGCTGGAGATCGACCCGATCCGCCGGTTCGCCTCGGGGATGGTTTCGCGCACCGCCCAGAAGGCCGCGCGCTGCGCCTCGGACTGGGCGATCACGCCATCCGTCACAAGCCCCGCCTCCAGCGCCGTCCCGAACAGATCCGCAAGGGCGGCCTCCGGGTCCAGCCCTTCGGGCAGGCCAAGATCGACCAGCACCATCCAGTCGGGGCGTGTGGCAAAGGGTTGGCGGACCTCGGGCAGTTTCTCGGCCAGAAAGTCGAGTCCGGTCCCGCCGATCAGTTCAAAGGCCGAAACCAGCCCGCCCAGCCGGCCCTGCGTCAGCGACAGCAGCGACAGCGCCGAGGCGGGGCTCTCAACCACGAAAAACGCCGTGCCCTCTGCCGCCGGGCGCGGCACCAGTTTCAGCGCCGCCGCCGTGATGACCCCCAGCGTGCCCTCCGCCCCGATCAACAGGTTGCGCAGGTCATAGCCGGTGTTGTCTTTCCGAAGCCGTTTGAGCCCGTGCCAGATGGTGCCATCCGGCAGCACAGCCTCCAACCCCAGACAGAGATCGCGCGCATTGCCGTAGCGCAGCACATTCACCCCGCCCGCATTGGTGGCGAGGTTGCCCCCGATCCGCGCCGTGCCCTCGGAGGCCAGCGACAGCGGAAACAGCCGCCCCACCCCCTCCGCCGCCGCCTGTACCTCGGCGAGCGTGGCACCCGCCTCGACGATCAGCACGTTTTCATCCGGGTGAACCGCCCGGATCGCGCGCATCCGTTCCAGCGACAGAAGGATCGGCAGAGGCCCCTCCTCCATCACCTGCCCACCGACAAGGCCGGTGCCGCCACCCATCGGGATCACCCCCACCCGCGCCGCCGCACAGGCGCGGATCACGGTGGCGACCTCCTCCACCGTTGCGGGCCGCACGACCGCCGCCGCCTGCCCATGATAGCGCCCGCGCGGCTCGTCCAGATCGCGCGGTTCCGGCGCGCGTATCGTGCCATGTGGCAGGGCGGCCCCAAGCTGGCGGATAAAATCCCCGGTCGCGTCGTTGAGCATGCGTCGCCTCCCCTTTGGCCCTGATTAGCGCGGCCTGCGGCCGAGGGGGAGTGCAATTCACCCCCTCAACGCGGCAGAGGCCTCAGGGCAACCATTCGGGGTCCAGCACCATGATTGTCGGGCGCCCCGGCAGGCGGCCCAGCGACAGGTCGATCTGGCTGTCCTCCAGCCGGACCACGTCGAATTCCGCATCCATATCCACCAGAAACCGGTTGAGCGAGGCCCCCGAAAACCAGTGCATCGGCAGGACGACCGAGGACCGGAGCCGCCGCACCACCTCGGTCATCGACGCGAGATCGAGCGTGTAGCCGCCATCCACCGGCACCATCAGCACATCGACCCGCCCGATCGCCGCAAACTGTTCGGCATCGGGAATATGGTGGAGATGGCCCAGATGCCCGATGCAGAGCCCGGCAACCTCGAAGATGAAGATCGAATTGCCGTGCCTCCGGACCGATCCGTATTGGCGCACATCCGTTGCCACATTGCGCACGAGGATCTCGCCCAGATCCAGCTCATGCACCGGTTCGCCCCCCAGATCGTCCCAGCCTTTCAGCACATGGGGGATGCGCGGGTCGGGGCGGTCGGTCCAATGCGTGCGATGCGCGTTGTTCATCGTCACCACCTCGGGCACGATGTCCACCGGGCCGATATAGCCGGTATAGTCGGTGACGATCACCCGGCCCGAGGGCGAGCGCAGCGCGAAACTCGCGTGATCGAGATAGCGGATGCGCACCTCGCCCTCCGCCACCGGGGCCTCGAACCTTGCGCGGTGGATACGCTCGGTCCCGGCATCGGCCAGCGCAATGCAGTGGCTGGGAATGCGATCCTGTGCAAACGCGGGCATCGGGGCAAGAAGCAGGGCAAGAATGGCGGATCGGATCATCGGCGGCACCTCCTGATGCGGGAAGGTTAGGCGCAGATCCGCAGAGGTCACGTCACAATCGCGCCAGCGTGATGAAAACCGCTCTTCCGCCCTGACGGGCGTCCTTGCTGGCGCAGGGAGAGTGAGAAAAGCGGTCACGCTTGATGAGCGGTCCGCCGGATGGATGTCTCAACCCGCCCCCGTGCGCCCACGCCGGTCATGGCGCAGGCTGGCATAAAGCACATGGTTGCGCCAGCGCCCCGAGATTTGCAGATAGCTTTGCGCGACGCCTTCATATTTGAAGCCGCTTTTTTCCAGCACCCCGCGCGAAGCGGTGTTTTCCGGCAGGCAGGCGGCCTCGACCCGGCTCAGGTCCAGCACCGAAAAGGCGTGATGCACGACCGCGAGCAGCGCCTCGCGCATATAGCCTTGCCGCGCGAAGGGCTGGCCGATCCAGTAACCCACCGTTCCCGCCTGCGCCGGACCGCGCCGGATGTTGTCCAGCGTGATCGCCCCGATCAGCACCTGATCGCTGCGCCGGATCAGGAACAGCGGCAGCGCAATGCCTTGCGATTCCGCCCGCGCCGCCCAGTAAACGCGGTTGGTAAAGGACCGCCGCGACAGATGGTCCGAGGACCAGACCGGCTCCCACGGCGTCAGGAACGCCGCCGATTCCGCCCGCAGATCCGACCAGCCGCGCCAGTCGGCATGCTGGGGCAGGCGCAATGTCATGCGCTCGGACTCCAGCTTGACCTTGCGGCGCAGGCCGAACATCAGGCGGCAAGCCGCTGGCGGATCGCCTCAAGCCCCGGAGCGCGGCGCACAGGGCCGTAAAGCGCCAATGCGGCATCCGCCGACAGCAGATGCTCCGCCGCCAGCCGCACATCCGCCGTGGTGACGGCGTCGATCTTCGCCACGGCCTCGTCCGGCTCCGGCACCCGGCCCCAGATCGCCAGCAGCCGCGACAGACGCTCGGCCCGGCTCGACGGGCTTTCCAGCCCCATGAGCATCCCGGCCTTCAGTTGCGCCCGCGCGCGCGCCACCTCGGCATCCGTCATGTCCCCGGCCGCACGCTTCAATTCATCCAGCGTGATCTGCGTCAGATCCCCGATTTCCGCCGCCGATGTGCCGGCATAGATGGTGATCTGCCCGGTATCCTCATAGGCACCCGACTGCGCGAAGATTGAATAGCACAGGCCTCGCTCCTCCCGCACCTTCTGGAAAAGGCGCGAGGACATGCCCCCCCCCATCGCCATGGCATAGATCTGCGCGGCGTAGACATCCGGCGCGCGGTAGCCGGGCGCATCAAAAGCCAGCGCGAAATGCACCTGTTCCAGCTTCTTGACCACGCGGCGTTCGCAGCCGCGAAACTGCGCAGGCTCGATCAGCGTGACCCCCGCCGGTTTGCGCGCGCCGAACAGCGCCTCGGCCTGCGCCACGATGGCGTCATGGTCCACCGCCCCCGCCGCCGACAGGATCATGTGGTCAGGGCTGTAATGCTCGGTCACGAACCGGGTCAGGTCGTCCCGCGAAAAGCACGACACCCGTTCCGCAGGGCCAAGGATCGTGCGCCCGAATGCCTGATCGGGATAGCAGGCCTCCTGCAACCAGTCGAAGATGATGTCATCGGGCGTGTCCAGCGCCTGTCCGATTTCCTGCAGGATCACATGCCGCTCGATCTCGATTTCCTTGGGGTCGAACACCGGATTCAGCACGATATCCGCGATCACGTCGAGTGCCAGCGGCACATCCTCGGTCAGCACGCGGGCGTAATAGGCGGTCATCTCGCGGCTGGTATAGGCGTTGATATAGCCGCCCACATCCTCGATGGCCTCGGCAATCTGCAAGGGGCTGCGGGTCGCCGTGCCCTTGAAGGCCATATGTTCCAGAAAATGCGCGATACCGTTCTGTTCGGCGCGTTCATGCCGCCCGCCCGCCGTCACCCAGATGCCGAGGGAGGCGGATTTGAGGCCGGGCATGTCCTCGGTGACGATGCGGAACCCGTTGGAAAGCGTGGTCAGGCGGCTGGTCAATTGGCGGCTCTTTCCGGGATATGGGCGCGGATATGGGCTTGCAGGGCGGCAAGGTCATCGGGCAGGCGGGTCATCCGTTCGGCCCGGTCGAAAAGGTCGGCCATGCGTTCAGGCAGCGCGGGGCGGGTGCCCATTGCCGCCTCCACCGCATCGGGGAATTTCGCGGGATGCGCTGTGGCCAGCGTGACCATCGGGGCCACGCCCATCTGCGCCTCGGCCACATGCACGCCGACGGCGGTATGGGGGCAAAGAACTTCGCCCGTCGCGGCATGGGTTTCGCGGATCGTGGCGCTGGTCTGATCCTCGTCGCAGCGGCCCGAGGCAAAGGTTTCGCGCAAAGCGCCTGCCGCGCCCTGACTGATGGTGAAACCGCCCGCTTTCAACTCGGCCATCAGTTGCGCCACAGCCCCGCCATCGCGCCCGTAGGCGTCAAACAGCGCGCGTTCGAAATTTGACGAGACCTGAATGTCCATCGAAGGGCTGATCGAGGGGCGCACCCCGTCGGGGCGATATTCCCCCGTCTGCAAGGCCCGGTCCAGAATGTCGTTCTGGTTCGTTGCCACGATCAGACGGCCAATCGGCAGGCCCATGCGCTTGGCAATATAGCCTGCGAAAATGTCCCCGAAATTCCCGGTGGGCACGGTGAAATCCACCACGCGCGACGGAGCGCCAAGGCTGACCGCAGAGGAGAAGTAATAGACCACCTGCGCCAGCACCCGCGCCCAGTTGATCGAGTTGACGCCCGCCAGCCCGACCCCGTCGCGGAAGTTGAAATCGTTGAACATGTCCTTAACCCGGGCCTGGCAATCGTCAAAATCGCCATCCATCGCGATGGCATGGACATTGGCCTCCGACGGCGTCGTCATCTGGCGGCGCTGCACCTCGGACACCCTTCCATGCGGAAAGAGGATGAACACATCGACACTCGCGAGCCCCCGGAACGCCTCGATCGCCGCCGACCCGGTGTCACCACTGGTCGCCCCGACAATCGTGATCCTCTCCCCCGATTTCGCCAAAGCCGCCTGCATCAACTGCCCGATGAGCTGCATCGCGAAATCCTTGAAGGCCAGCGTGGGCCCGTGGAACAGTTCCAGCAGGAAATGGTTGGGTCCGATCTGCACAAGCGGTGCGCGTGCGGCATGACCGAACCCGGCATAGGCTTTCGCGATCAGGCCGCGGAATTCGTCCTGGCCGAAGGTGTCGCCGAGGAAGGGCCACATCACGCGGAAGGCGACCTCCTCATAAGGCTGGCCCGCGAGGGCCGCGATGTCCTCTGCGGTCATCTGCGGGATGGTTTCGGGCACATAAAGCCCGCCATCGCGCGCGAGGCCGGTCATCATCGCCTCGCCGAAGGTCAGAACCGGCGCACTGCCACGGGTGGAAATGTATTTCATGCCTGTCGGTCCTGTTCTCAATCCGTCCGCCGTCTGATACGCCACAGAAGATAGGCTGTCATCCCCAACCAGACCGCCGCAAGCCCGAACCATTGCACGGCATAGCCGAAATGGTCATTCGGGATGCCGGAGGTATCAACCGGGATCGGCTCGATCCCCGGCGCTGTCGGTTGCCGCGCGACGATCAGCAGGGGGTCCGCCCCCAGATGCGCGGCCATCGCGGGCACGTCGCGGGCGAACCAGAGGCCGGTTCGGGCGTCCGGTTCGGGGGTGAAGCCGTCCACCTCCTCGGGCCAGTGCAGGTTGCCGACGACCGTAGCTGCGCCCGAAGGCCGGGGGGTGCCGCGCTGCCCATCAAGAACGAAGCCACGGTCCACCATCACGCGCCGCCCGCCGGTGTCGAACACCTCGATCACCCGCACCCCTGCCCCGATCTGCTTGCGGCTGACCAGCACATCGAGGCTTTCGCCGGTGAAAACACCCTCGGCCCGCACCGGAAGGTATCGGTCGGCCCCGGGGTCGGGGCTTGCGGGCAAATCTACGGGCACCGCCACGATCCGCGCGCCAATATCGGCAATGATCGCCTCCTTCCACGAGAGCCGCTGCATCTGCCAGATCCCGAGCGAGATCAGCACCGCCCCGCCGACAAGGCCCAGAAGCAAGGGAAAGACAACGCGCCGCATGGATGTTCCAGCCTTCAAACGAAAGGCGCGGACCCGATGGCCCGCGCGATTCCGGTGTTTCGGATCGGGGGCACCTGCCCCCGGAGGCTTACTGCCCCCAGACGTAGATCGCCGCAAAGAGGAACAGCCAGACCACATCGACGAAATGCCAATACCAGGCCGCCGCCTCGAACCCGATATGCTTTTCGGGGGTGAAATGGCCCTTGTAGGCACGGATCAGGCAGACGGACAGGAAGATCGTTCCGATCACGACATGGAAGCCATGGAACCCGGTCGCCATGAAGAAGTTCGCACCATAGATGTTGCCCGCAAAACCGAAGGCCGCATGGCTGTATTCATAGGCCTGAAGCATCGTGAAGAACACGCCGAGGATGATGGCGAGCCAGAGCCCGTTCTTGAGGTCGCGGCGGTTGTTCTCATGCGCGAGCGCATGGTGCGCCCAGGTCGCCGCAGCCCCGGAACAGAGCAGGATCAGCGTGTTGATGAGCGGCAGGTGCCAGGGGTCGAAGGTCTCGATCCCGGCTGGCGGCCAGACGCCATCGACAATCGGGCTGATCCCGTCGGGATGCATCGGATACATGGCGTGTTTGAAAAAGGACCAGAACCAGGCCGCAAAAAACATGACCTCGGACATGATGAACATGATGAAGCCATAGCGCAGACCGATCCGCACCACCGGGGTATGGTCGCCGACAAGGCTTTCCTTCACCACCTCGGACCACCAGGCGAACATGACGTAAAGCACCAGCACAAAGCCGATCAGCCCGAGCCAGGGACCGGAGCCGTGCATCCACAGCACCGCCCCGAACAGCATGACGAAGGCCCCGACCGCGCCCAGAAACGGCCAGATCGAGGGCGGCAGGATGTGGTAGTCGTGGTTCTTGGCGTGGGCCATAGCGGTCGTTCCCTCGTTTATATGCCTGCGGTCCTTTGGCACCGCAGTCTTATGGTCAGTTTACAGTGGTCCCCGGAACCGGGGCAAGGGCTGCCTGATCCTCTGCCGACGGATCGGCTGCGGGCAGGTCGGTCTCATGGAAGGTGTAGGACAGGGTGATGACCTTCACGAACTTGCCTTCGCGGTCGGTCAGAAGATCGGGATCGACATAGAAGGTTACCGGCATCAGCACCCGTTCGCCCGGTTGCAGAACCTGCTGCTGGAAACAGAAACAGTCGATCTTGGTGAAATAGCCGCCTGCCGCGTAGGGCGTGACGTTATAGCTGGCCGTTCCCGCGACAGGGCGGCTGGTGGGATTGTAGGCCTCGTAGAAGGCCAGACCGGTTTCCCCCAGGCGCACCGTCATCTCGCGCTGCTGGGGCACGAAATCCCATGGCATTCCGCGTTCCTTGGAGGCGTCGAAGCGCACCTTGATGGTCTGGTCCAGAATCCGGTCCGAGGGCGCGGCAGCGACACTCGTCGTGCCGCCAAAGCCCGTAACGCGGCAGAACCAGTCGTAGAACGGCACGGCGGCAAAGGACAGCGACCCCATCAGCAGGACGACGCCCACCAGTTGTGCTGCGGTCTTGCGATGTTCGCGCATCAGTAGCCCCCTTGCTGCTCGACCGGGATCAGTTCCGGCCGGACCACATGATCGAACCCCTGGATCGGACCGACATGGGTGACCTTGACGACCGTCAACCCGAACACGATGGCGATGAAGGCCACCAGCGTCAGCCCGACCCCCAGATTGCGCCCGAAACGGCGCTTGTGAATCTCATGTTCCGCGCGAAAGGCCATGAACTATGCCCCCATCGGCGCGCGGCGCAGCGCGGCTTCGACCAGAACGGCCAGGAAATGCAGGAAAAGATAATAGAGCGAGAAGCGGAACACCTGTTTCTCGACGCGGTAGCCGTCAGCCTCCGCCTGCACCTCGTCGCGGCGCCAGATGCGGAAGGCACCGATCAGAAACCAGGCATTCAGCAGCGCCGCCACAGCGAGGTAAACCGGCCCGCCGATGGAGGTGAAGCCCGCCCCGATCGCCACCGGAACCAGCAGCGCGGTATAGACGAGGATATGCGTCCGTGTCGCGCGGCGGCCATGGGTCACCGTCAGCATCGGCACCCCGGCCTTGTGGTAATCCTCCTTCATGAACAGCGCCAGCGCCCAGAAATGCGGCGGCGTCCACATGAAGATGATCGCGAACATCAGGATGGATTCGATCCCGACACCGCCCGTCGCCACAGCCCAGCCGATCATGGGCGGGAAGGCCCCTGCCGCGCCTCCGATCACGATGTTCTGCGGCGTCGACCGTTTCAGCCACATCGAATAGACAACGGCATAGAAAAAGATCGTGAAGGCCAGAAGCCCCGCCGCCAGCAGGTTCGCCGCGAGCGCCAGCATGACCACAGCGATGCCAGACAGCGCCAGCCCGACGGCCAGCGCCTCGCCCGGCTCCACCAGACCCGCGGGAACGGGGCGGCGCTGCGTGCGTTTCATTACCGCGTCAATATCGGCATCCCACCACATGTTGAGCGCGCCAGACGCCCCTGCCCCGAGCGCGATGAACAGGATCGCGGCCATTCCGACAAATGGATGCACCCCGACCGGGGCCACCAGCAAGCCGACCAGCGCCGTGAACACCACCAGCGACATCACACGCGGTTTCAGCAGCGCGACGTAATCGCCGAATCCGGCCTCCCTGGTGCCGGAGGCCGCGCCGAGGCTGTCGCCCATGCTGTTGATCGTCGCGTCGCTCATCTTGCTACCGCTTGTCCCTTGTAACTGCCGGTGGCCGCGCGGCGACCGGGTCGCAATCTCCAACCCCGCAGGGCCGGGTTCAGTTGCCCAAACCCGCTAGTTCGACATAGCCGCCTTGGGCTTTGGCCGCTTCCAGCCAGGCGTCATAGGCCTGCTGGCTGACCACCTTCACGGTGATCGGCATATAGGCATGGGCAATCCCGCAAAGCTCCGAACATTGCCCGAAGTAGACGCCCTCGCGCTCGGCATTGAACCAGAGTTGCGCCAGACGGCCCGGAACCCCGTCCTGTTTCACGCCGAAGGCCGGGATCGTCCAGGAATGGATCACGTCGCCGCCTGTCACCTGCATCACCACGGTCTTGCCCACCGGCACGATCACTGCAGTATCGGTCGCCAGCAGGAATTCCTCGCGGCTGTAGCCTGCGGCCACCAGTGCCGCCTCGACCTCCGGGGTCAGCCGGTAATCGCCACCCGTTGCCGGGGCCCCGATCATGTAGCTGTCGAATTCGACGCCGTGATCGACATATTCATAGCCCCAATACCATTGATAGCCGGTGACCTTGATGGTGATGTCGGCCTCGGGAATTTCCTGCTGCTTGAACAGGACCGGCAGCGAAAACGCCCCGATGAACACGAGGATAACGATCGGAACGACCGTCCATGCCACTTCCAGAGGACTGTTATGGGTGAAGGTCGCAGGCGTCGTGTTGCGCTTTTCATGATAGCGGAAGGCAATCCAGAGCAGCAGGGCGGTCACGAAAATCGTGATGACGGCAATGATGACCAGCAAAAGGTCGTCCAGCCACACGAGATCGCGCATCAGTTCGGTTGCGGCGGGCTGGAACCCGGTTGCCCGGTCCACCGGACGGCCCACAACTTCCAGTTCCTGCGCGAAGGCCGCCCCGGCGGTCGTCAGGCTTCCCATGAATGCGGCCACGCCGGAAAGATGTTTCATCATGCGCATCTTGTTTTTTCCCGTTTCGGTTCCCGGACCCCTTTCCGGGGCCACTGCCGGACCCACCCCTCGCGCGGCAGAATCCCGTTGTTTCCTGACCCGGTGAAACCATATTAAGCCCGGAACGACAAGAGAAACAGTTGCGGCAAAGAGACGCCGCTTGACCCAAGTCAAGGACAGCCCATGACCGACGCCCCCTTCCGCCCCTTCGCGACCCATCTCGACGAGGCGGAAGCCCTCGCCACGCTGCGCGCCGCCCTCGCGGGGGCCGATGATGGCGAACTGTTCCTTGAACGGCGCCGGTCCGAGGCAATCGTGCTGGATGACGGTCGCGTGAAAACCGCAAGCTATGACGCCTCCGAAGGCTTCGGGCTGCGCGCCGTGCGGGGCGAGGTGGCGGGCTATGCCCATTCCACCGAAATCTCGGCGGCGGCTTTGGCGCGCGCCTCCGAAACTGCGCGGCTTGCCGTGGGCGATGGCGGCGGCACCATGGCTGATGCCCCCACCGGCACCAACCTGCGGCTCTACACCGATGCCGACCCGATGGCGGAGGCAACCTTTCCCGCCAAGATCGACCTGTTGCGCGAAATCGACGCCTATGCCCGCGCGCTCGACCCGCGCGTGGTGCAGGTTTCGGCCACGATTGCCGCCGGATTGCAGGAGGTGGAGATCCTGCGCCCCGAAGGCCTGCGCCTGTCCGACATCCGCCCCATGGCGCGGCTGAACATCTCGGTCATCGTCGATCATGCCGGACGGCGCGAATCCGGGGGCATGGGCGGCGGCGGCCGCTTTGGCCTTGCGCGGCTGATGGAGCCGTCCCACTGGCAGCCGCTGGCGCGCGAGGCGCTGCGCATCGCGCTGGTGAACCTCGATGCCGAACCCGCCCCCGCCGGCATGATGGATGTCGTCCTCGGCCCCGGCTGGCCGGGGATCCTGTTGCACGAGGCGATCGGCCATGGGCTGGAGGGCGATTTCAACCGCAAGAAAACCTCGGCCTTCGCCGGCCTGATGGGCCAGCGCATCGCCGCCCCCGGGGTCACAGTGCTGGACGATGGCACGATCCCCGACCGGCGCGGCTCCATCTCCATCGACGATGAAGGCACGGCCTCGGCCCGCAATGTGCTGATCGAGGATGGCGTGCTGGTCGGCTACATGCAGGACCGCCAGAACGCGCGGCTGATGGGGGTGAAGCCCACCGGCAACGGGCGGCGCGAAAGCCACGCCCATATCCCGATGCCGCGCATGACCAACACCTATATGCTGGGCGGCACCGAGGATCCGCAGGCGATCCTCGCAGGGCTCAGGGACGGCATCTATGCCGTGGGCTTCGGCGGCGGGCAGGTGGACATCACCAACGGCAAGTTCGTCTTTTCCTGCACCGAGGCCTACCGCGTCAAAAACGGCAAGGTGGGTGCGCCGGTCAAGGGTGCGACCCTGATCGGGGATGGTGCCACAGCACTCAAACAGATCCGCGCCATCGGCCATGACATGGCCCTCGATCCCGGCATCGGCAATTGCGGCAAGGCAGGCCAATGGGTGCCGGTGGGCGTGGGCCAGCCCACGCTGATGATCGGCGGGCTGACGGTGGGGGGGGCCGCTGCGTGAGCTTTCTGCGCTGGCCCGCAACACCGAAACCGCTGGTCTGGATCACGCTCCTGACCTCGGCAGTGACGGTCTGGGTCGGCGCTGCGGTTCTGGGCTTTCTCATGATGCAGGTGGCGAGCTTGCCTACCGAAGGCGCGTCCGAAACCGCGATCTGGATCGGCGGGCTGGGCCTGTTCCTCTTTTTATCGACGTTCTACAGCTGGATCGGCTTTCTGATCGCCCTGCCACTGGAATACTGGCTGGCGCGGAGGCAGCTTTTCGGCTGGGGCAGCGCCTTCGCCCTCGGCACGGCCATCGGCGCGGCCCTCACCCCGATCCTCGACGCGGCCCTGCCCCTTTTCCTCGGCGGCCCGTTTCTGTTGCTGCAATGGTTGATGATTGCATTGGTCGAAAAGGGCCGCCCCTCTTCCGCGCCGCCTCCCCCCAATTCACCTTGAAAAAATACCTTCGGGGGTGAATGCCGGAGGCAGAGGGGGCGGAAAGCCCCCTGCGCCGCCTGCCATCAGCGCCCGAATTTGCCCTTCAGCGCATCGGCAAAGGCATTGCCCCCCGCGCCCTGTGTCGCGGGTGCCGCACTGGCCGGTCCGGCCTTGCCCTTGCCACGCGGCCCCGCCGGACCCCGCTCCGCCGCCCGTTCCCGCGCGGATTCGCGGGCCTCGGCACTGTCGGACCGCATGGTCAGCGCGATGCGCTTGCGCGCCACATCGACCTCGACCACGCGCACCTTCACCACATCACCCGCCTTCACCACCTCATGCGGATCCTTCACGAAACGGTCGGCAAGCTGGCTGACATGCACCAGCCCGTCCTGATGCACGCCGATATCGACAAAGGCCCCGAAGGCCGCGACATTGGTGACGGTGCCTTCGAGCATCATCCCGGGCTTGAGATCATTCATGGTCTCGACCCCATCGGCAAAGGTCGCCGTGCGGAATTCCGGGCGCGGGTCGCGGCCCGGCTTTTCCAGCTCGGCCAGAATGTCCTTCACTGTCGGCAGGCCGAACCGCTCATCCGTGAAATCGCGCGCATCGAGCCCGGCCAGCCGCGCCGATCCCATCACCTCGCGCAGATCGCGCCCGCAGGCCTTCACGATCCGTCGTGCCAGATCATAGGCCTCCGGATGGACCGAGGACGCATCAAGCGGCTCCTTGCCGCCCGCGATCCGCAAGAACCCGGCCGCCTGTTCAAACGCCTTCGGCCCAAGACGTGGCACCTTCAACAACTCACGGCGGCTGGCGAAGGGTCCGTTCGCATCGCGATGCGCGACAATCGCCTCGGCCAGCCCCGGCCCCACCCCCGACACCCGCGCCAGAAGCGGCCCCGACGCGGTGTTGAGGTCCACCCCCACCGCGTTCACCGCATCCTCCACCACCGCCTCCAGACTGCGGCCCAGCCTGTGCTGGTCCACATCATGCTGATACTGCCCGACCCCGATGGATTTCGGCTCGATCTTCACCAGTTCGGCCAGCGGATCCTGCAAGCGCCGCGCGATTGACACCGCCCCGCGCAAGCTCACATCCAGCCCCGGAAACTCCTTCGCCGCCAGCTCGCTGGCGGAATAGACCGAAGCCCCCGCCTCCGACACCACCACCTTCGCGGGTTTCGGCGCAGACCCGGGCAAGACGGCCAGCATGTCGGCCACCACCTTTTCCGTCTCGCGGCTGTGGGTGCCGTTGCCGATGGCGATCAGCGCCACGCCATGCTTGCGGATCAGTTGCGCCAGCGTGACCTGCGCGCCGCGCAGATCGTTCTTCGGCTGGAAGGGATAGACGGTTTCGGTGTCCAGCACCTTGCCCGTTCCATCCACCACCGCCACCTTCACCCCGGTCCGGATGCCCGGATCCAGCCCCATCGTGGCCTTGCCCCCCGCAGGAGCGGCCAGCAGCAGATCCTTGAGGTTCCGGGCAAAAACCCGGATCGCCTCCTCCTCCGCCCGGTCGCGCAGATCGGCCATCAGGTCCAGCGTCAGCGAGGTCTTGAGCTTGATCCGCCAGGCCCAGGCCGCCGCCTCACGCAGCCACGCATCGCCCTTGCCCGCACTCTCCGCCCGCAAGGCTGCCGCCGCCATGCGTTCAGCCGGGCTTTGCCCGCGCGTCGCATCCGGGTCGATCACCAGATCCAGCGACAGAAACCCCTCGTTCCGCCCCCGCATCATGGCCAGAACCCGGTGCGAGGGCGCGGCTTTCCACGGCTCGGAATGGGCGAAGTAATCGGAGAATTTTGCGCCTTCTGTTTCCTTTCCGGCAACAACACCGGCGCTCAGCCGGGCATTGTCCTTCATATAGGTCCGCAACCGCCCCAACAGCGCCGCATCCTCGGCCAGTCCTTCGGCGATGATGTCGCGCGCTCCTTCCAGCGCGGCCTTCACATCCGCGACCGCCTCGGTGACATAGGCCGCCGCCAGCCGTTCCGGATCAGCCGCGCGGTCCGCCAGAATCGCCTCTGCCAGCGGCCCCAGCCCGTTTTCGCGCGCAATCATCGCCCGCGTCCGACGCTTAGGTTTAAAGGGCAGATAGAGATCTTCCAGTTCCGATTTGGCCGTGGCCTTGCCGATGGCGGTTTCCAGATCTCCCGTCAGCTTTCCCTGATCCCGGATCGACCCCAGAATCACCCCCCGCCGCGCCTCCAGCTCACGCAGATAGGCCAGCCGCTCGGCCAGATTGCGCAGTTGCGTGTCATCCAGCCCCCCGGTTGCTTCCTTGCGGTAACGGGCGACAAATGGCACGGTCGCGCCCTCGTCGAGCAGGGCAACGGCTGCTGTGACCTGTGCGGGCTGCGCCCCGATTTCGGCGGCGATGGTGTTGGCAATCTGTCGAGGAATGTCTTTGGTCATGGTGGCCCTGATCTGCTGGACGGGTCACGACCATAGCTGCCGCCCCGCCCCGGGCCAAGCAGGAATTGGACCGCATGGGGCAACTGAACTGGCCCCCTTTTCGACCGGTCACTTGGGCATAACCATGGAGGCTCAGGCATATGCCTGAGCACGTGCTTATGTCTGAGATTGAGACCATCACGGATGGCGGCCGTCGGCG
>JBKBNP010000028.1:0-64527 GCA_046295215.1 Pseudorhodobacter sp.
AGGTCAATGCCGATGATGGCAACTTCCGACATGGATGTCCTCTCTTCCTGTGATGGCTTCAACACTCATCACATTGGCACAGTGCGATGCCGTCAGGAGGGGGCATCCACGCCATCAGCAGAGTCAAGGAGATGGTCGAACCGGAACTGCTGGAAAAAATGGGCGCCCGCCAGTCATCCGGCGAGGCTGCCGAAACGGCAGCGGCCGGATCGGCGCCGGAACCCGCCAGGGAACCCGCAAAGAAGCGCGGAAATTCGAAAGCCTGAACCCAGCCGTCTCAACCGGACGCGCTTCAGAAATCCAGGTCCGCATAATGTGCCGGGGGCGGGAACCCCGGCACCTGATCGGCCAGCAGCGGGCGGAAGGAGGGGCGCGACTTGATCTTGGCATACCAGTCCTTGACGTTCGCGCTGCGGTTCCAGTCCACATCCGAAATGTAATCGAGACAGGACAGATGGGCTGCGGCGGTGAAATCCGCGAGACTCATCGCATCCCCGGCCAGCCAGCGGCGCTGGTCCAGAAGCCATGCCATGTAATCGAGATGATACTTGATCCGCGAGGCTCCGAATTTCACCGCGCGGCTGTCGGGGTATCCCTGGCCCATGATCTTCTTGTTGACGCGCTCATAGAGCAGTTTGGAGGTCACTTCCTCATGGAACTTGTCGTCGAACCAGGCGCAGATGCGGCGCACCTCGTATCGGCCTTCGGCATCGCGCGGCATCAGCTGGGGCTGGGGCACCGTCTCTTCCAGCCATTCGCAGATCGCCTGACTTTCGGACATCGTCCGCCCGTCGGTTTTCAGCACCGGCACCTTGCCCGCCGGATTGCGGCGCAGAAACTCGGCGGAAGGCTCCCAATAGCGCTCCTCGACCAGTTCCACCTCCAGCCGCTTTTCCGCAAGCGTCAGGCGCACCTTGCGGCAGAATGGCGACAGTGGAAAATGATAGAGGCGGTTCATGCCCTTTGGCCCTTCGGTTTTCGGTCTGCCTACTTAGCCGCGTGGGGGCAACGAGTTCAATCCTCGAAACAGGCGGCCCGCCCGTCCGCGCGGATCGTTTCCGCCCCATCCATGATCGATGCCGTCCTGCGGCGCAGGAAATCGGTGGGCCGCGCCGGGTTGCGCCGCTTGGGGTCCGGCAGGATCGCCGCCAGCCTTGCCGCCTGAACCGGGGTCAGCTTGGCCGGTTCCACCTGGAAATGCGTGGCCGCCGCCGCCTTGATGCCGAACACGCCCTCGCCGAACTCCGCGACATTGAGGTAAACCTCAAGGATGCGCCGCTTGGTCCAGACGGTTTCCACCATCGGGGTCAGAACCGCCTCGGCGGCCTTGCGGGCGTAATTGCGCCCGTGCCACAGAAAAACGTTCTTGACGACCTGCTGGCTGATGGTGGAGGCGCCGCGATTGCCGCCCGCATCGATGGCCCGCCGGATCGCCCCCATGTCAAAGCCCCAGTGCAGGCAGTAATTGGCATCCTCCGCCGCCACCACCGACCGCGCCATGACCGGGGCGATGTCGTCCCAGGCCACCCATTCCTGGCTGATCCCGCCCAGGCGGCGGCTTTCCTGCATCATGTAGATGTTGGTCGGCGGGTTGACGATGGCAAACAGCACGACGATCCCCAGCACCGCCAGCGCGACACCGGCCAGACCCCGCAATATCCTGCGCCGCCAGCGCGGCCAGAGGCCGCCCTTTGCAGGGGTCTTGGACTTGGTCTTGCCGCGCTTCGCCATGATCCCTTTAGCCATGAAGCCGCGCGCGGGGCAAGGGCAGGGCGGTGGCCCGGCGCGATCAGCGTTTGCGCACGAACTCGCAGCGCAGGACCAGCCCCTTCATCGTGTCATGGCGGCAGTCGATTTCCTCCGGATTGTCCGTCAACCGGATGGACCGGATCACCGTGCCCTGTTTCAGCGTGGTGCCCGCACCCTTGACCTTCAGATCCTTTATCAGCGTCACGCTGTCGCCATCGGCCAGCAGATTGCCCGACGCATCACGTACCTCGCGCGCGCCGGTTTCAGCCACCAGTTCCGATGCCGGTCGCCATTCGCCCGTCACCTCGTCATAGACATAGTCGTCATCCCCGGTCATGGCGGATCCCTTTGCGTCGCTGTCAGCACCGCTCCTACGCCCGGCGCGGCGGCAGGACAACCCGGCCGATCACGCCGCGCAGAGAACCCGCGCCTCGCGACCAAGCGGAATGGGCCGGGCGGCGCGGCGGACGCTTCGCCCGGTCCGGTCACCAAGTTCGGGAAACAGCGCAAGGATCTCGCGTGCGGTCTGTCCCTCGCCTTTCAGGATCAGGTCGCCCGGATGCAGGCTTTCCGCCGCCGCCCCTTCGGCAAAGATCACCTCATGCCGGGCGAACAACAGATGCAGATAGGTCACCTCGGCGCGTGGAACCCGCAGGATGGTGTCGCCATTGACCAGATGTTTGGCCGCGACCAGAACCTCCTCCTCACCGAAATACAGTTCCGCCTTCCAGCCCTCCACCAGCATCCGGTGATTGGGCGATATTTCCAGCGCGCGGTCATTGCCCATCGCCCCCGCCATGAACCGGATCGGCGCATGTTCGCCAAGACCCGGCACCGTGGTCTGCCCGATCCAGCGCAGCGGCTGCAAACCATTGTCGCGCGTCATCACCAGATCGCCCGGGCGCAGATCCTCCACTGGAACGCAGCTCCGGTCAGTTTCGATCAGCGTTCCGGCCACAAAGCAGGGCACCGGGCCGACCTGATATTCGGTCGATGTGGTGACAAAGGTCGAGGACCGGAAAAAGATGTTGTTCTGCAACACGGTTCCATCGGTCGGCATGAAAACCGCCGGGGCGCCTGCACGATAAAAAGTGACTCCGGTGATCGTGTAATCCGCCCCGTTGCGGGTGTTTCGCACGGTGATCGTGTCCCCGACCCAGACATTCGTGACGGTGAACCCGCCAATCGTATCGCCGCCCGTAATGCGGATGAACCCGTCGTCATTCTGGTCCGTCACCGTCAGCGTGACCGGCGAAAACCGGGCGTTCTGTGCAGGCGGGTTGCCCGGATCCAGAACATAGAAGGCAAAACTGTAATTCGTCGGCATATCTGCCCCCGCGAAACCATTTTTTCTGTTTCACGGTCAAATCGGGCAGAATTGTCACCTAATCTGGATGAAGAAGGGGCGTTTCCGAGCCACCGTCGCTCAAACTTAAAGTAAAGCCCCCGCCGAAACGGGGGCTCTCTTCGTTCCGCAGCGTGCGCAACTGTTTATTCGGCGGGCATCCGCACATCTTCGGGCGACAGCGGGTGCGGGATCTTGTCCAGCATCTCCTTCGGACAGGCCTGTAGGAAATTGCCCCGCTCCTCTGCCCAGTGATCAAGGATGCGCCGCGCCTTCAACGACCCGGTCTCGGCGGCGTGTTGCTCGATCAGACCCTTCAACTGCGCCTCCCAATGCGGATGGGTGACGGTGCAGGTGACAAGGCTTTCAAGGTTCATGAACTCCTCCGCCATGCCTTCGGGATCATAAAGATAGGCCATGCCGCCCGTCATCCCCGCCCCGAAATTCGCGCCGATCCGGCCCAGGATCACGGCAACGCCCCCGGTCATGTATTCGCACCCGTTGGACCCGCAGCCCTCGACCACCACGGATGCGCCCGAATTGCGCACCGCGAACCGCTCGCCCGCACGACCGGCGGCAAAGAGCTTGCCCCCCGTTGCTCCGTAGAGCACCGTGTTGCCGATGATCGTGTTCTGCGATGCATCCAGCGGGGACGACATCGGCGGGCGCACCACGATCAGCCCGCCACTGAGTCCCTTGCCGACATAATCATTGGCATCGCCCTGCACCTCGATCTTGAGCCCTTGCACCGCAAAGGCCCCGAGGCTCTGGCCACAAGACCCCGCCAGCTTCACCGTCAGGTGATCGGGCTGCAGGCTGTTCTTCATGCCGAACTGCCGCACGATATGGCTCGATGCCCGCGTCCCGATGGTGCGGTGCGTGTTGCGCACGGCATAGGACAGTTGCATCTTTTCGCCATCCTCGAAGAACCGCGCGCCATCGCGGATGATCTCGGCATCCAGCGTATCAGGCACCGCGTTGCGCGGCTTGGAGCGGTCATAGGTGATCCGGTGCGCGCCATCGACGGTAATCAGCAGCGGGTTCAGGTCCAGATCGTCCAGATGCGCCGATCCGCGCGAAACCTGCGTCAGCAGATCCGCCCGGCCGATGATCTCATCCATCGACCGCGCGCCGAGGCTCGCCAGCAATTCCCGCACCTCCTGCGCATAGAAGGTGATGAGGTTCACCACCTTGTCCGCATTGCCGGTGAACTTGGCGCGCAGCGCCTCGTTCTGGGTGCAGACGCCGACCGGGCAGGTGTTGGACTGGCACTGGCGCACCATGATGCAGCCCATCGCGATCAGCGCCGCCGTGCCGATGCCGTATTCCTCGGCCCCCATCATCGCCGCCATGATGATGTCGCGCCCGGTGCGCAGGCCGCCATCGGTGCGCAGCGTCACCCGGTCGCGCAGGTTGTTCATCGACAAGACCTGATGCGCCTCGGTCAGCCCCATTTCCCAGGGCAGACCCGCATATTTGATCGACGTGGCGGGGCTGGCCCCGGTGCCGCCGTTATGGCCGGAAATCAGGATGATATCCGCCTTGGCCTTGGCCACGCCCGCTGCAATCGTGCCGACACCCGAGCTTGAGACCAGCTTCACCGTCACCTTGGCGCGCGGGTTGATCTGTTTCAGGTCATAGATGAGCTGCGCCAGATCCTCGATGGAATAGATGTCGTGGTGCGGCGGGGGCGAAATCAGCGTCACCCCTTGGGTCGAATGGCGCAGCCGCGCGATCAGGGCCGTCACCTTCATCCCCGGCAACTGCCCGCCCTCACCGGGCTTGGCCCCCTGCGCCACCTTGATTTCCAGTTCCTCGCAGGCATTGAGGTATTCCGCCGTCACGCCAAAGCGCCCCGAGGCCACCTGCTTGATCTTGGCCGAGGGGTTGTCTCCATTCGGTTCCGGCAGGAAATGCGCCGGATCCTCGCCACCCTCGCCGCTGTCGGATTTGGCCCCGATCCGGTTCATCGCCACGTTCAGCGTCTTGTGCGCCTCGGGCGACAGCGCGCCAAGGCTCATCCCCGGGGTCACGAACCGCTTGCGGATCGAGGTGATCGATTCCACCTCCTCGATCGGCACCGGCTTGCCCAGCGCCTTGATGTCCAGAAGGTCGCGGATATGGATCGGCGGATTGGCCCGCATCGCCGCCGAATACTGTTTCCACAGGTCATAGCTGGCGCGGTCGCAGGCCGATTGCAGCATATGCATGGTCTGCGCTTCCCAGGCGTGTTTCTCGCCCGACCGCCGCGCCTTGTAGATGCCGCCGATGGGCAGCACATCCGCGCCCCCCAGCCATCCCTTCGCATGGACCTCCTCCAGCTTGTGCTGGATGCCGCTCACCCCGATGCCGGAGATCCGGCTGTGCATGCCGGGGAAATATTCCGCCACCATGGCGCGGCTCAATCCCACCGCCTCGAAGTTCAGCCCGCCACGATAGGAGGAGACGACCGAAATGCCCATCTTGGACATGATCTTCAAAAGCCCGCCGTCGATGGCCTCGCGATAGCGCCGGGTCGCATCCGTCAGGCTGCCCTCCAGCAATCCGCGCGCGATCCGGTCGGCAATGCTGTCCTGCGCCAGATAGGCATTCACCGTCGTCGCCCCGCAGCCGATCAGCACCGCGAAATAATGCGGGTCGATACATTCCGCAGACCGCACATTGACCGAACAGAAGGTCCGCAACCCCTTGCGCGTCAGCCAGCTATGCACCGCCGATGTCGCAAGGATCATCGGCATCGCCACGCGGCCCGGCCCCTGTTGTTCATCCGTCAGCACCAGATGCGCGGCACCCGAGCGCACCGCATCCTCGGCCTCGGCGCGGATTCGTTCCAGCCCCTGCCGCAGCGAATCCGCACCTTTTTCAAACGTGCAGTCGATATGCGCGACCTGCTCGCCGAAATGCTGCACCATCACCTTGAACTCGGCATTGGCAATGAAGGGGCTTTCCAGCACCAGAATTTCCGTCTGGCTGGAATTTTCGTCCAGCACGTTCTTGAGGTTGCCGAACCGCGTCTTGAGGCTCATCACCCGGCTTTCGCGCAAGCTGTCGATGGGCGGGTTCGTGACCTGGCTGAAATTCTGCCGGAAGAAATGCGACAGGGGCCGGTAGACCGAGGACAGCACGGCGGCAGGCGTGTCATCACCCATCGAGGCGATCATCTCCTTGCCATCCTCCGCCATCGGCAGCAGAACCTGTTCCAGTTCCTCAAGGCTGTAGCCCGCCGCGATCTGGCGTTTGCGCAACTCCGCCCCGGTGAAATCGGGCTCCTCCGGCACGTCGCGCAGCAGCGTGTTCAGGTCCACGACCTTCTCGATCCACTCGCTGTAGGGGTTTGCCCCCGCCAGCTTGTCCTTCATCTCGGCGTCGCGGAACAGGCGGCCTGTCACCATGTCCACAGCGATCATCTGCCCCGGCCCGAGCGCGCCCTTTTCCCGCACGGTGGTCTCATCGACCGGCACCATTCCCGCCTCGGACCCTGCAATCAGCATCCCGTCCCCGGTCACGACATAGCGCATCGGGCGCAACCCGTTGCGGTCAAGACCGCCGCAGACCCAGCGGCCATCGGTCATGGCCAGCGCCGCCGGCCCGTCCCAGGGTTCCATCACCGCGTTGCAATAGGCATACATGTCCGCCCAGGCCTGCGGCATGTCGGTGGTGGTCTTGCTCCAGGCTTCCGGCACCAGCATGGTCTTGGCCATGGGGGCCGACCGGCCCGACCGCACCAGAACCTCGAACACCGCATCCAGCGCGCCGGAATCCGACGTGCCCTGCGGGATGATCGGCTTGATGTCCTCTGCCGCCTCGCCGAAATTGTTGGATGCCATGCGGATCTCATGGCTGCGCATCCAGTTCACATTGCCCTTCAGCGTGTTGATCTCGCCATTATGGGCCAGCATGCGGAAAGGCTGCGCCAGCCACCATTGCGGGAAGGTGTTGGTGCTGTAACGCTGGTGATAGATGGCAAAGGCGGATTCAAACCGGTCATCCATCAGGTCGGGATAGAACACCGCCACCTGTTCGGCCAGCATCATGCCCTTGTAGATGATCGACCGGCAGGACAGGCTGCACAGGTAAAGCTGCGTGATCTGCGACGCGATGGCCGCCTTCTCGATACGGCGGCGGATGATGTAAAGCTCGCGCTCGAACTGTTCGGCGTCGATGTCCTTTTCACAGCGGATCAGGATCTGCTCGATCTCGGGGCGCGTCGCATTGGCCTTTTCACCCAGCACGGTGGTATCCACCGGCACATGCCGCCAGCCATAGATATAGTGCCCCATCCGCAGCACTTCCGTTTCCACGATGGTCCGGCAGCGTTCCTGCGCGCCGAAATCCGTGCGCGGCAGGAACACCTGCCCCACGGCAATCAGCTTGCCCATGTCGGGTTCATGCCCGGTGCGGCGCACCTGGTCATAAAAGAACCTGACCGGGATCTGCACATGGATCCCCGCCCCGTCGCCGGTCTTGCCATCGGCATCGACCGCCCCCCGGTGCCAGACCGCCCTCAGCGCGGAAATGCCGTTTTCCACCACCTTGCGCGAGGGCTTGCCCGAAATGGCCACCACCAGCCCGACCCCGCAGGAAGAATGTTCGTCATCGGCCTTGTAGAGCCCGTTGGCATCCAGAAAGGCGCGCTTGGCTTCCTCGGCGGCAACCCAGGCATCATCATACCGCGTCATTGGTCGTCTCCTTCATTCGTGATGCCGATGGACGCGAGAAACTCCGCCTCGGTCAGTCTGGGATGGTCGCCCGCATAAGCAAAACCGGCAGGCTTCCGGTCGATATAGATTTCCTTGGTCAGCGGAAAATCCGCCGCTCCGGCGAACAGCCCCGCCGAAACCGCATGGAAGGGCCGCGCCGGATCGGTCAGCGCATACCACAGCGGCGTGCCACAGGCCTCGCAGCTCGCCCGCTCGGCCCAATCGGATGACCGGAACAGACGGATCGGGCCATGATGCTCCAGCGTGCCGGGGGCCGCATCGATCTCCAGAAAGGCGCTGCCGGTCCAGCGGCGGCACATCGAACAATGGCAGGCGTGCAGTTCCCGTGCGGCGGGAACCATGGAAATCGTTACCGCCCCGCACAGGCAATTCCCCTCGATCCGGCTCATCCCTTCAACCCCTCCCGCATGTCGCTGATCATCGACGCATAGGCCTCGTTCGGGGTCAGCGACCAGGCGCTGGCCTCGTCATTTTCCCAGGCCATCAGCCAGACCGCATGCTGCATATCGAACGCGGCCTGATCCACCTCGAACGGCGCGGCCACGCTCATCTCGCCATCAAAGGCTGCGGATTCCCAGAACGGCGCATGGCTCATCACCGGCATATCGGGCAGGCCGGTGGTCACCACAAGACTCGCGACCGGCTGGCGCGCGTCGCGCCCCAGATCGGAGGGCAGATCGACCCGGCCGATCCAGATATGCACCGGGTCATGTCCCTCCTGATGGCAGGTGTAGAACCCGCCCATCACCAGCTCAATCGACATGGACAACCCTCCGCACCCCTTCAACGCGCCCCAGCCCCGACAGGACCGCATCACATTCATAGATCGGTTCGGTGCTGAAAAACCCCGGCTCGCCCGGATGGATGAACTGCACCGGGCTGCCATCCATCGGCAGCCAGTCCCCCGACCCGCCATCCCATTCCGAAGGCCCGGCAAAGAACAGCCGCCATTCGGGATGCACATATTCATTGCCCCGCGTGCGGCGCACGATGTTGTCCGACAGGTCGGTTTCGGCAAATTCGAACTGGGTTTCCTGCAAGGCCACGCCGTCAATGGTGATCGTGCGCCCGGTCAGCCGGTCAAAGCCCTGCACGCGGCTCTGCACCCCGTTGTCCTTGGTCAGCGAAAACTCGAACGTGTCCAGCCCCGCCGACAGAAGCTCGGAGAACGAGGCCGGATCGGGCGCGCCGGGGTCGAGCGTCTGCCGCGTCATCGGGTTCATGTCATAGCTTTCGACCCATTGCGCCTCGGCATCGATGCGCGAGGCAAAGAACAGCCCGTCCTGATCGAAATCCGCGCGCCACTGGTCGCCGGGCGCGTCGCGGTCGCATTTGTAATAGTTCGACACCCGGCAGGCCCGCGCCTGCACGGTCAGCCATCCGGTGCAGCCTTCGGGCGGGGTGAAGGTTCCGGCATGTCCCGGGTCAGGAAGGCAAAGCATTCCACAAAGACCGGCCACCACAGACAGTTTCTTCACTTCAGTCCCTCCGCCAGATCTTCAACAATCGGGGTCTCGACAAGGGCGGCGCGGGCACCTTCCGACATCAGATCATGCAGCGCCGCGAAATCCCGGTCAAAGGCAAGATCGCGCAGGTCGGCCAAGAGGCCCAGCGACTTGAGCCGCGCGGCGGTGTTGTGGTTGGTCCGCGGCATCACATAGAGATGCAAGTTGTCGGGGTTGGGAAAGCGGTCGCGCTGCGGCGCCTCGCGGCCATGACGCCCGTAGATCACGACATACTGCGTGCGGGCGGTCAGGTAGCTGCCGACATCCGAAATGTCGATATTGTCGATCGCATCGCGATGGGTCATCCAGCGCGGATCGTCCGGCACGACCTCGGGATGGATCGACACCTGCGGCGACAGGGCCAACGCGACATCAATCGGCGTGAAATGTGGAATGACACAGGCCATGAACCCGCCCATGGAATGACCCATGGTCACAACCTCGTCGATCTGCCAGCGCGCCTTTTTCACCTCGGTCACGGCGACGATCTGATCGATCAGCCCGGGCTCGTTCAGCCAGCTTCGGTTGGGATCGGCAAAATACAGGACATTGTCCTCCCCTCCGCCGGTGGAGATGGAGGCGAACTCATAGCCCGGCACCTGCGACTGATCCTTGCCCAGACCCGAAAAACACAGGACCAACCGGCGGCTCTGCCCCCGGTATTGCCAGGCGCGCAGCAGCGCACTGTCCTCGATGGTCTCGATGTTGATCGGTGCGTCGTCCATCGGTCCTTCACTGTCTTGCCGGGGGGCTGGCCGGGAAATTCTGTCAGGCTTGCTGTCCCGGCCGCCCTTTTGCTGTCTGCACAGGGGAAGCACGGCAGGCAGACGGGTGTTATTCTGCGGCGACCGCCGCGCCCTGCGCAATATAGTCCATCATCGCCTCGGCGGCCTCGCGCCCGTCGCGGATCGCCCAGACCACAAGGCTCGCGCCGCGCACGATGTCGCCCACCGCATAGACGCCGGGCAAATTGGTCGCATGGGTCCGGAAATCGGCGCGGATCGTGCCCCAGCGGGTGACCTTCAATTCCGGCTGATCCCAGAGCGCGGGCAGATCCTCGGGCTCAAACCCCAGCGCCATGATGACCAGATCGGCGGGTTCCACATAATCCGCACCTTCGATGATTTCAGGCGCTTGCCGCCCGGTTGCATCGGGCGGCCCAAGGCGCATGCGCTGCACCATCACGCCCTCGACCGTAGATCCCCCGGTGAACCCCTTGGGGGCCGCGAGCCAGACGAACTCCACGCCCTCCTCCTCGGCATTCTGGGTCTCGCGCTGGCTGCCGGGCATGTTGGCGCGGTCGCGGCGGTAAAGGCATTTCACGGAAACGGCACCTTCGCGGATCGCGGTGCGCACGCAATCCATCGCCGTATCGCCGCCGCCGATCACCACGACCCGCTTGCCCTGCGCGCTCAGCCGGCCCTCATCATAGTCCGGCACCTCGTCACCAAAGCTCTTGCGGTTCGAGGCGGTCAGGAAATCCAGCGCCGGAACAATGCCTTGCGCCCCCACGCCCGGCGCGCTGAGATCGCGCGCCTTGTAGACGCCGGTCGCGATCAGCACCGCGTCGTGCTGGCCCCGGATCGCGTCGAAGGAAATGTCCTGCCCGACCGAGCAGTTCAGGACGAATTGCACGCCACCGTTTTCCAGTTGCTCGATGCGCTGCATGACCACCGGCTTTTCGAGCTTGAATCCGGGGATGCCATAGGTCAGCAAGCCGCCTGCGCGGTCATAGCGGTCATAGACGGTGACCTGAACACCCTTGCGGCGCAGAAGCTCGGCGGCGGCAAGTCCCCCCGGACCGGCCCCGATGATGCCCACGCTTTCGGGGCGTTCCTCGGCGGGTTTGATGGGTTTGACCCAGCCCATTTCCCAGGCGGTGTCAGTCAGGTATTTTTCCACCGAGCCGATGGTGACGGTGCCATGTCCGGATTGCTCGATCACGCAGTTGCCTTCGCACAGACGGTCCTGCGGGCAGATGCGGCCACAGATTTCGGGAAAGGTATTGGTCGCCTGGCTCAGTTCATAGGCTTCCTGCAACCGGCCCTCGGCGGTCAGGCGCAGCCAGTCGGGAATGTTGTTGTGCAAGGGGCAATGCGACTGGCAATAGGGCACGCCGCACTGGCTGCACCGCGCGGCCTGCTCGGCGGCCTTGTCGGCAGCGTAGTCCCGATAGATCTCGTGGAAATCCTGCGCACGCAGATTGGGCGGGCGCTTTTCCGGCATCTCCCGCGCAACGGTGACGAAGCGGAGCATCCGTTCCTTGGCCATGCCTGAAGCCTCCCTGGCAATCTGCTGAGGCCCGTTTGATACTTCGACATCGGATCGAATAAAAGTCAGCATAGCTGACCTAATAGCACTTATTTTTGATGAGGTGTCAGCATTTCTGACGGAATCTTCCAAATTTAGGTCAGCATTTGATACCTAAACCCTCAAAACCCCATGGAAAGAGCCACAAGCGCGGCACTTCCGACGGCGATTCGCCACCAACCGAACAGGGCATAGCCATGTTTGGACACATAGCTCAACAAACTCCTGACCACGAGAACGGCCGCGAGAAAGGCTGCGACGAACCCGATCGCGATTTCCGTCATGGCGCCGCTATCCAGAACAGCATGATTTTTCCAAAGGTCATAGGCAAAGGCCCCGGCCATGGTGGGCATCGACAGGAAAAAGGAAAACTCTGCCGCAGCGCGCTTCGACAGCCCGAGACTCAGCCCGCCGACAATCGTGGCGCCCGACCTCGAAACGCCGGGGATCATTGCAAGGCATTGGATGAACCCGATGAAAAGCGCCGACTTCAAGGGCACCTCCATCGCATCCTGCACGCGCGGTTCGGGGGCAAGCCGGTCGATCAGCAACAACACGATCCCGCCAAGGATCAGCATGACTGCAATCAGGCGCGGGCTTTCGAACAGGACCGTCTTGATGAAATCATGGGCCATGACCCCGATCACCGCCGCCGGCAGAAAGGCGACCAGCACCGAAAGGATCGTGCGCCGGGCCGCCGGATCATGCGGCGCGCGGGAAAACACCTCCCACAGCTTTGCCGCATAGACCGACAGAACCGCCAGCACGGCCCCGAGCTGGATGACCACCTCGAAGGTCTTGCCGGTGCTGTCAAACCCGATGAAATGGCCTGCCAGCAGCAGATGTCCGGTCGAGGAGACCGGAATGAACTCGGTCAGACCTTCAAGCACGCCCAGAAAAAGGGCGGCCATGGTTGTATCGGCCACGGGGAGTTCCTTTCGGGAGTCAGACCTTGCGCAGATTCTTGGCAGAATCCTTGATGGCCTTGTATTGGCCGGACGGCCGGAACCGCCACAGATATTCCGGCAGGACCGCCTCCATCGCCGTGGGATTGATCCCCAGATCGGCAAAGCCCTTTGCGCCGTCACCAACCACATTGTCCACGGCCAGCGATTTCACCTGATCGCGGGTGACAATGCCATTGCGGATCAGCCCGCCAGTGGCGAAGGACAGGAAATCGAAAGCGCCCGCCATGATCCGCGCGGCAAAGAACGGCAGGTTCAGCACCAGCCTGCGGCGATGGATCACCACCAGCATCCGCTCCATCAGCCCGCGGAACGTGTCCACCTCGGGGCCACCGAGTTCATAGATACCGGGGGCGGCCTTGCCTGTGGCCCCCAACACCGCAGCGCGTGCCACATCATCGACATAGACCGGCTGAAACCGTGTTCCGGCCCCCACCACCGGCAGAACCGGCCCGAGTCTCGTCATGCCGGCAAAGCGGTTGAAGAACTGATCCTCCTGCCCGAAGATCACCGAAGGCCGCAGGATGACCGCGCCCGGAAAGGCATCGAGGATCGCCGCCTCGCCTTCGCCCTTGGTGCGGGAATAGTCGCAACCGGACCCGGCATCGGCCCCGATCGCGGAAAGATGCACCAGATGCGTCACGCCTAGTTCCGAGGCAAGCCGCGCGATCCGCCCGGCCCCTTCGGCCTGCACCGCATTGAAATTGTTGCGCCCGCCCTTGTCGAAGGTGCCGACGCAATTGACCACTGCATCCGCACCCGTCATCACGGCCCGCACCGAGGCTTCGTCGCGGATGTTGCACAGCACCGGCTCCACCTGACCGACCGCACCATAGGGCCTGACGTGAAGCGCCTCATTCGGACGGCGTACAGCCACCCGCACACGCCAGCCTTCCTGTGCCATCCGCCGCGCGATATAGCGCCCGACAAAGCCAGAACCGCCATAGATCGTGACCAGATTGCCCATTTCCATCCGCCTTTCGTGCCGAAATGCCTCTGGTCGCCTGAATACCGCCCCGATCCGCTCCGAACAAGCATCAAAAGCCGCGACGAATTTTCCCACCGCCCCCGTTGACAGTCCTGCGGCACCTCTTTACATCGCGGCTCACGACATCGCCCAGATGGCGGAATTGGTAGACGCGCACGGTTCAGGTCCGTGTGCCGCAAGGCGTGGAGGTTCGAGTCCTCTTCTGGGCACCATCGCTACCGCTTAAGGCCCTGATTTCATTTTTGAAATCAGGGCCTTGTGTTTTTTGGCGACCCGCCCCGTATTTCTTGCCTGCACCGCCTGTTTGAAGCCCCTTCCGACGTTGTGAACTACGCCCTGATCCTTGGACAGTTTTCCGGGTGATTTATGCTACTGCCTGCACCTGCCGATCGGTTTCAATTGTTAGCGTCCGAGGAGCTGGTGTAATTTCATCGCCACTGGCGGTGTGATCCCGGGTGGCCATCGAGGTGTATGGTCGAGGTGGAGTTTGGCGACTTCAACCACGGACCTTACGGAGACCCCGATGACCAAGATCGAGCCATGGGAACGCCACTGGTCCGAGTGACCATGGCGAGGCATGGATCTGTCCGAGCTTCTGGCCAAGCACGATCAGGGAGATTTCCTGCGCGGCATCGCCGAGGCCGTCCTGCAGTTGATCCTGGAATTCGAGCGTGAAGCGATCGATCCAGTGGATCGATCGTAGCGAAGAATGATGTGGAAGGTGTCATCGGCGCCGGTCGGCATGAGCGCAGCGGCGAACGCACGACTTGGCGCAACGGGTATCGAGAGCGCGCTCTCGATACCCGTTTGGGCATATTGAACCTGCGGGTGCCGAAGCTGCGGCAGGGCAGCTACTTTCCGGGCTTCCTCGAGGCCCGCAAGACGTCGGAGCAGGCGCTTGTGGCGGTGATCCAGGGTGAGCGGGCGAACGCCAATGGTCCGAGAGAGCCCGCGAACGGGATCGGCGGCGTCTCGACCCGCCGGGTGGACGAGCTGGTGCAGGCGATGGGGCTGAGCGGCATCTCGAAAAGCACGGTCTCGAAGCTGTGCAAGGAATGAGCCATTGTGCGCCATTGGTTCGAGCACAATGGCAAATGATGAGAGGGTGGGCGAATTCCTGAACCGCCCGCTGACCGGCGAGTGGCCCTGTCTCTGGCTGGACGCCACCTATCTGAAAGTGCGTCAGGGCGGGCGCATCGTGCCCGTCGCGGCAATAATCGCCGTGGCCGCCAACACCGAGGGCCGCAGGGAAATCATCGGCCTCGGCATCGGCCCCTCGGAAGCAGAGACGTTCTGGACCGAGTTCCTGCGGTCCCTGCGCGCCCGCGGCCCTGGCGGTGTCCGGCTGGTGATCTCGTTCGTCGGGCAAACGGTCCCCCGGACCGTTTGCTGACCCTCCTCACCCCACACCGGCCTCAAGGCCGCCATCTCCCGGGTCTTTGAGGCGACATGGCAGCGCTGCCGCGTTCACTGGATCAGGAACGCGCTCGCGTTCGCCATTGGGCTCGAACCAATGGCGCCTCAATGGCTCACTCTCCCGCGGACAGCACACCGTCGTCGCGGCCGCGATCCGGCAAGCCTTCGACCAGCCCGACCGCACCCACGCCGGCGAGACCTGGCGCAAGGTCGCTGAACAGTTGCGCCCGCGCTGGCCCAAGCTGGCCGATCTGATGGACGCCAGCGAGCACGACGTGCTGGCCTACATGTCCTTTCCCCGCCAGCACCGGACCAAGCTGCACAGCACCAACCCGATCGAGCGCCTGAACAAGGAAGTGAAGCGCCGCGCCGATGTCGTCGGCGTTCGGGCATTCCCTCGGACCGATGGCAGTCATGCCCTCACTCCCGAACGAGGCCTCCATCATGCGCCTGATCGG
This sequence comes from Pseudorhodobacter sp., assembly GCA_046295215.1. GTDB lineage: Bacteria > Pseudomonadota > Alphaproteobacteria > Rhodobacterales > Rhodobacteraceae > Szabonella. The sequence goes on from JBKBNP010000028.1 coordinate 15,458, forward strand.
CGCCGTGCTGTTCGAGCAGAACGACGAATGGCAGACCTCCAGCCGCTACATGATGGTCGAAGCCTTCGCCCGGATCGACACCGAGGAGATCGACCCCATTCTCAGCATAACCACGAAAGCCGCCTGATCATGCCCTCAGCCCATCCGGGAAATTACACCAGCTTGACGGACGTGACCCTTTTATGCCGTTGAAGTAGGGCGGTAGTGTAGCAGCGTCTTTGTCGGGCGGCTCTCACGGACCATCAGATACGATGAGCCAACAAAGAGATTTGCGCCAGCATCTCGGAGGCCCGCACCGGCATCTGCGGCTCTTTGAACCTCCACACCAGCCATCAGCCCCTTTCCAATCAACGGGAAAACGCCTGAAACCTGTCCAGATCTTCCGAACCACATCCTCAAGGCGCACAGTCTTTGGGCGAACGCGTCTGGGTTGCCCATTATCCAGGCAGATCACCCTCTATGGGCTTCGGGAAACCGTGAGGCACTTTTACTTGCCTGATGAATGATGGAACTGAAGCGGTCGAGGGCCCTGATATAGATGCAACGCTTGTCCATCATCGTCGTCGAGCGGGACCGCGAGCGCGCCTTGCGCATTGTCGATGGGCTCATGGCGTCAGGCGACCACGCCATCACCGTCATTTCCGAAGAAACCGGTCTCGCCCGCCGCATCGCCGAGCAGAAACCCGACATCGTGCTGATCGATGTGGCCGACCCGTCGCGCGACGTGCTTGAAGAACTGGCGCTGGTGTCGGGGCCGATGGAGCGCCCCGTGGCGATGTTCGTGGACCGGTCCGATGAACAACTGACCCGCGCGGCCATCGAGGCGGGCGTCTCGGCCTATGTCGTGGACGGTTTGCAGCCCGAGCGCATCAAGCCGATCCTCGATGCCGCGATTGCGCGGTTTCACATGTTCCAGAAAATGCGCGCCGAACTGGCTGCGACGAAGGCCGCACTGGAGGACCGCAAGATCATCGACCGCGCCAAGGCCATTCTGATGAAGGCGCGCGGGATCGATGAAGAGGCGGCCTATGCGCTGTTGCGCAAGACGGCGATGGACCAGAATCGCCGGATGGCCGACATCGCGCAGCAGTTGGTCATGGCCGCAGGGTTGTTGACATGAGCCTTCTGACCCTGCGCCTTGGCTATGTTCCCCTGACCGACGCCGCCCCGCTGATCGTGGCGCAGGAGTTGGGATTTGCCGCCGAGGAGGGTTTGGCATTTGACCTGATCCGCCTGCAAGGCTGGGCACAAAGCCGGGATCTTCTGGGCATGGGGGGGATTGACGCGGCGCATATGCTGGTGCCCCTGCCGATTGCACAATCCCTCGGGCTTGGGCCCGCCTATCCGCGTTTTGATCTGGTGATGGTGTTGTCGGTCGGTGGACAGGCGATTGCCGTGAGCGGCGCGCTCGCCGGTGCCATGCGGGCACAGGGTCACGCATTCGGTTTTGATGATCCCGTCGCCGCGCGGGATGCGCTTATGGCAGTGGCCGGGGCGGGATTGCGGGTCGGCGTGCCGTTTCCCTTCTCGACGCAGGCGGAACTGGTCCGGCGCTGGCTGGACGGCACCGACCTTGGTGCCCGGGTCAGCATCCATACCGTGCCACCCCCGCTGATGGCCGATGCGCTTGCCACCGGTGAGGTCGATGCCTTTTGCGTGGGGGAGCCATGGGCGTCCTATGCCGTGGAAACCGGGGCTGGGGCGCTCTTGCTCGCGGGGCGGGCGATCTGGGCCTCGCCGCCGGAAAAGGGGCTGGTGATGACGCGGGACTTCACCGAGACGCGACCGGAGGAAACCGGCCGCCTGATGCGCGCGGTCTGGCGGGCCTGCCGCTGGCTGGACCAGCCCGGCAACCGTGGCACCGCGGCCGAAATCCTGTCGCGGCCCGAGTACCTGAACCTGCCGCCCGAACTGTCGGAACGTGGCCTGCTGGGCCGTCTGCATGTCAGCGGGACCGGCGAGGTGCGGCAGTTCCCGGGCTTCATCCGCTTCCATGACGGCGCTGCGAATTTTCCATGGCGCAGTCTGGCTGCCCTGCTTGCACAGCGCATCGCTCTTCTGCACGGGCTGGACGTGGCAGAGGCCATGACGCGGGCCACGGGCTGTTTCCGAAGCGACCTTTACCGGCAGCATCTGCGCGGCGCAGGTGCGGATCTGCCCGGCGCCTCGGCCCGGATCGAAGGTGCGATGGCGCATCCGACGGCCGTCGCCTCGGAGAAAGGTCAGATGATTCTGGGGCCGGACGCGTTCTTTGACGGCCAGATCTTTGATCCCTCATTCTCGATCCGCTGAAGTTTTGGGCGAAGGGCATCGCGTTTGCAGAAAAGAATTGCTGCAACCGCGATGCCGCGCTGCGGCGCTTGACGTGGGAGGCTGGCGGGGACATCCTGAGGTTCAGATGAAAGCAACGGCGCTTTCTCTTGCGAAATTTCCGCAAAGTTGCGGCTCCCACATAGCAGCGTCGCCACCCCTCCTGACCCGTCCGGGCCAGTGATCGCGGTGGCTTTTTGCTGTTCAGCCCAGGCCCGCCCCGTCACGGGGCCCAAGACCAAGGACACGCCGAATGACCCTGATCCAGCCCGACCGCCGCAGTTTTCTGAAATCCGCCGCAAGCGTTGTGGCCACAGCCGCCGCCGCCCGCCTCGCGCTGCCGGGGGGCGCCTGGGCCTCCACCCCGACACCCGAAGTGACCGGCTGCACGCTGGGATACATCGCGCTGACCGATTCCGCGCCGCTTATCATCGCGCTGGAGAAGGGCTTTTTTGCCGCGCATGGCATGCCGGATGTGAAGGTGGAAAAACAGGCAAGCTGGGGTGCCACGCGCGACAACATGGCGCTCGGCTCGGCCTCGGGTGGGATCGATGGCGGTCATATCCTGCGGCCCAAGGTGCATCTCTATGCCACGGGCCGGGTGATGCAGAACAACCAGCCCTTGCCGATGTATACCCTGATGAATCTGAACGAGGATTCGCAGGGCCTTTCGGTCGCGCAAGCCTATGCCGATACGGGCGTCGGGCTGGACAGCAGCCCGCTGCGCGAGATTTTCGCGGCCAAGCGCGCCGAGGGCAAGGATATTCCTGTCGCCATGACCTTTCCGGGCGGCACGCATGACCTGTGGATGCGCTACTGGCTGGCGGCTGGCGGGATCGACCCGGCCAAGGACGTGGACCTGATCGTCGTGCCGCCGCCGCAGATGGTGGCCAATATGAAGGTCGGCAACATGGAGGCCTTCTGCGTCGGGGAGCCCTGGAACGAACAGCTTGTGAACCAGAAGATCGGGTTTACCGCCGCCACCACCGGCGAGGTCTGGGCCCATCACCCCGAAAAGGTGCTGGGGATGCGCGCGGCATGGGTTGATGCCAATCCCAACGCCACGCTGGCCCTGATGATGGCCGTGATGGAGGCACAGATGTGGTGCGAGAAGGCCGGGAACAAGCAGGAAATGGCCGAGATCATCGGCCGTCGGCAATGGTATAACGTGCCGGTCAGCGACATCATCGGCCGCCTGCAAGGCCGCTTCAACTATGGCAATGGCCGGGTCGAGGACCGCGCCGATCTGGTGATGAAGTTCTGGGGCGAGAGCGGCGAAAGCTCGTATCCCTGGAAATCGCTGGACACATGGTTCGTGACGGAAAACAAGCGCTGGGGCTATTTCGCGGGCGATCTGGACACGCGCGCGGTGGTCGATGCCACCAACCGGTCGGACCTGTGGCTGGCGGCTGCCAGGGGGTTGGGGCTGGAGGTGGATTTCGGCGACAGCCGCGGTGTCGAGACGTTCTTTGACGGCAAGACCTTCGATCCGGCAGACCCCGGGGCCTATCTGGACAGCCAGTCGATCAAGGCCATGGCGTGATGGGGGGCAGCATGTCGGTCGTCGCATTGAAGCCTGCAAAGCAACCCGAGGCGCAGCCGTCTGTCGCCAGGGTTCTCGCCTTGCCTGCGCCATCGAAACGGAAAATCGCCCTGCGCCGGATCGGGGCTGACATCGCAGCCAGGGTGCTGCCGCCGCTGGTGGTTCTGACCGTGCTGCTGGCCGTCTGGCAGATCGGGTTCTCCGGCGAGAATTCCGGGCTGCCGACCCCCACAACGGTCTGGGCCGAAAGTGCCGAACTGATCCTCGACCCGTTCTTCGTTTACGGAACGCAGGACATCGGGCTGGGATGGCGGGTGCTGACCTCGCTGGAACGGGTCGCCTATGGCTTTGGTCTGGCGGTGGTGGCGGGGGTGCTGATGGGTGCGGTGATCGGGCAATCGGCGCTGATGATGCGCGGGTTTGATCCGATCTTTCAGGTATTGCGCACGGTGCCGCCGCTGGCATGGCTGCCGATCAGCCTTGCCGCCTTCATGGACAGCCGGCCAAGCGCGATCTTTGTGATCTTCATCACCGCGATCTGGCCCATCATCATCAACACCGCCGCCGGGGTGCGCGCCATTCCGCAGGATTACCGCAATGTGTCGGCGGTGCTGCGGCTGAACCAGATCGAATTTTTCTGGAAGATCATGGTGCCCTCTGCAGCGCCCTACATTTTCTCGGGCCTGCGCATCGGGGTGGGCCTGTCCTGGCTGGCCATCGTCGCGGCAGAGATGCTGACGGGCGGTGTGGGCATCGGGTTCTTTATCTGGGATGCATGGAACTCCAGCCGCCTGACCGACATCATCGTGGCGCTGATCTATATCGGGATCACCGGCTTTGTGCTGGACCGGCTGGTCGGCTTCATCGGTCGCGTCGTTTCACGCGGCACGACAGAGTGAGGGAAAAACCATGACACATCTGAAAATCGACCGTGTATTCAAATCCTTCACCAATGGCCCCAAGGTAACCGAGGTTCTGGCCGACATCCGTCTGAACATCGGCAAGGGCGAATTTGTCAGCATCATCGGCCATTCCGGCTGCGGCAAGTCCACGCTTCTGAACCTGATCGCCGGGTTGACCGAGGTAACGACCGGCGGCATCATCCTTGATGGCGGCGAGGTGAAATCCCCCGGACCGGACCGCGCCGTGGTATTCCAGAACCATTCCCTGCTGCCCTGGCTGTCGGTCTATGACAACGTGAAGTTGGCCGTGTCCAAGGTGTTCGGATCGACGAAATCGCGGGCGGAACGGCATGACTGGATCATGCAGAACCTCGATCTGGTGCAGATGACCCACGCCGCCGACAAACGCCCGGGCGAGATTTCGGGCGGGATGCGGCAGCGCGTCGGCATCGCCCGCGCGCTGTCGATGGAGCCGAAGATCCTGCTTCTGGATGAACCCTTCGGCGCGCTCGATGCGCTGACGCGCGCGCATCTGCAGGACGCGGTGATGGATATCCACGCGCGTCTGGGCAACACCATGATCATGATCACCCATGATGTCGATGAGGCAGTGCTGCTGGCCGACCGCATCGTGATGATGACCAACGGCCCGGCCGCGACCATCGGCGAGGTGCTGCCCGTCGCCATCCCCCGCCCCCGTGACCGCATCGCGCTGGCCAGCCAGCCCGATTACGTCCGCGCCCGCGAGGCGGTGCTGCGCTTCCTTTATGAACGTCACCGCTTCGTCGAAGCGGCGGAGTAACCGATATGAAACAGAAACTTGTGGTGATCGGCGCAGGCATGGCCTCGGGCCGGATGCTGGAACAGATCTTTGAAGCGGGGGGCGCGTTTGACGTCACCCTGTTCAACGCGGAACCGCGTGGCAATTACAACCGGCTGATGCTGTCGCCGGTGCTGTCGGGCGAAAAGACCTATGACCAGATCGTGACGCATGATGCGGATTGGTATGAAGCGCAGGGGGTGGACTGCCGCTTTGGCGAGCCGGTGGTGAAGATCGACCGCGCCAACAAAACCGTCTATTCCAACGCGGGCGGCGCGCCCTATGACGCGCTGGTGATCGCCACCGGATCGGCGCCCTTCATCATCCCGGTGTCGGGCAAGGATCTGCCCGGCGTGGTCACCTACCGCGATCTGGAGGATACCAACGCGATGATCGCCGCCAGCCGCCCCGGGGCCAAGGCCGTGGTGATCGGCGGCGGGTTGCTGGGGCTGGAGGCCGCCGCAGGCATGGCCGCGCGCGGGGCCGAGGTGACGGTCATTCACCTGATGGGCCATCTGATGGAACGTCAACTGGACCCCGCTGCCGGGTATCTGCTGCAAAAAGACCTCGAAAGCCGGGGCATCCGCATCCATTGCAAGGGCGCGACCAAGGCCATTCTGGGCACCGACCGGGTGGAGGCCGTTCTGCTGGAGGATGGCACCGCCTATCCCGCCGATCTGGTCTGCATGGCCGTCGGCATCCGGCCCGAAACCCGCCTTGCCAATGACGCGCATCTGGAGGTCGGACGCGGCATCACCGTCGATGACCAGATGCGCAGCTCAGACCCCGCGATCTTTGCGCTGGGGGAATGTGTGGAGCATGACAGGCAGCTTTTCGGCCTTGTGGCACCCCTCTACGATCAGGCCAAGGTGCTGGCGGCAACCCTGCTGGGGCAGGAGGCGGCATTCCAACCGGTTCAGACCGCAACCAAGTTGAAGGTGACAGGCGTTGATCTGTTCAGCGCAGGCGATTTTGCCGAGGCGCCGGGGCGCGAGGACATCGTGTTCCGCGATCCGGGGCGCGGGGTCTACAAGCGGCTTATCCTTGAGGGCGACCGCCTGCTGGGTGCGGTGATTTATGGCGATACTGCCGACGGGCCGTGGTTCTTTGACCTGATAAAGCAGGGCAAGGATGTGTCTGACCTTCGCGATACCCTGATCTTTGGCCCCGCCTTTGCCGGGGGGGCTACCGCAAACCCTTTGGCAGCCGTTGCAGCCTTGCCGCCTGAGGCGGAGATCTGTGGCTGCAACGGCATCTGCAAGGGCAGGATCGTGATCGCCATCGAAGAGGGTGCCAACACGCTGGACCTGATCCGCACCACCACCAAGGCAAGTGCAAGCTGTGGCAGTTGCACCGGGCTGGTGGAACAGGTCATGGCGCTGACTCTGGGCGACGGTTTCACCGCGAATGCAAATCCGCCGATGTGCAAATGCACCGATCACACGCATGAGGATGTGCGGCGGCTGATAAAATCCATGGGGCTGAAATCCATTCCCGCCGTGATGCAGGAACTTGGGTGGAAGACGGTGGGTGGCTGTGCCTCCTGCCGTCCGGCACTGAACTATTACCTGATCGCCGACTGGCCGACGGAATATGTCGACGACCGCCAGTCCCGCTTTGTCAACGAACGCAACCACGGCAATATCCAGAAGGACGGCACCTATTCGGTGGTGCCGCGCATGTGGGGCGGGGTCACGACGCCTGCCGAATTGCGGGCGATTGCCGATGCGGCAGACCGCTACAACGTGCCGATGGTCAAGGTGACAGGGGGCCAGCGGATCGACCTTCTGGGCGTCAGGAAAGAAGATCTGCCCGCCATCTGGACCGACCTGAACGCTGCCGGGATGGTCTCGGGCCATGCCTATGCCAAGGGTCTGCGCACCGTGAAAACCTGCGTGGGAACCGAATTTTGCCGCTTTGGCACGCAGGACAGCACCGGGCTGGGGATCAAGCTGGAAAAGCTGCTCTGGGGGTCATGGACACCGGCCAAGGTGAAACTCGGCGTGTCAGGCTGCCCGCGCAACTGCGCCGAGGCGACCTGCAAGGACATCGGCGTGGTCTGTGTGGATTCGGGCTATGAAATCAGCGTGGCGGGCGCGGCGGGCATGGATGTGCGGGAAACCGAGTTTCTTTGCAAGGCCACGACCGAGGCCGAGGTGATGGAGGTCATCGCCGCCTTCACCCAGCTTTACCGGGAAAACGCCCGCTACCTGCACCGCGTCTACAAATGGGTGGCCAAGGTGGGTCTGGACTGGTGCCGCGCGCAGGTGGATGACCCCGCGGCGCGACGCGCGCTCTATGACCGCTTCATGCTGTCGCAATCGGTCTACCAGACCGACCCATGGGCCGAACTTGCCGCCAGACCCGCCGAATGGGCCCCGATTGCCGACCTGACCCTGAGGGCCGCAGAATGACCGATTTCATCAACATCGCCGCATTGGATGACATTCCGCGTCAGGGCGCGCGGCTGGTGAAAACCGTGATCGGCTGCATCGCGGTGTTCCGCACCGCCGATGACGAGGTTTTTGCGCTGGAGGACCGATGCCCGCACAAGGGCGGGCCGCTGTCCGAAGGCATCGTGCATGGCAGCTTCGTCACCTGCCCCCTGCATGCCTGGGTGTTTGATCTGAACACCGGGCAGGCACAGGGCGCGGATGACGGTGCCGTCCGCACCTTTCCGGTGCGGCTTGAGGGGGGGCGGGTGCTGCTGGACGCGGCATTCCTTGCCCGCAGGTCGGCGGCATGACAGCCAGCATCCGCACCACCTGCCCCTATTGCGGGGTGGGATGTGGCGTGCTGGCCGAGCCGGATGGCAAGGGCAGCGTGGGGATCAAGGGCGACCCGGACCATCCGGCCAACCTCGGGCGGCTTTGCGTCAAGGGGGCGGCTCTGGGCGAAACACTCTCGACCGCAGGTCGGCTTCTCGCGCCGCGCATCCATGGGGCAGAGGCGTCATGGAACGAAGCGATTGATCTGATCGCGCGCCGGTTTTCCGAAACGATTGCGGCGCATGGGCCGGAATCGGTCGCGCTTTACGTCTCGGGCCAGTTGCTGACCGAGGATTACTACGTCGCCAACAAGCTGATGAAGGGCTTTATCGGCACTGCCAATATCGACACCAACAGCCGTCTCTGCATGGCCTCCTCCGTGGCGGGCCATCGCCGCGCCTTCGGGTCGGACACGGTGCCGGGGCTTTACGAGGATCTGGAACAGTCCGATCTGGTGGTGCTTGTCGGCTCGAACCTTGCCTGGTGCCACCCGGTGCTGCACCAGCGCCTGATGGCGGCGCGCGCGGCGCGCGGCACCAGAATCGTGGTCATCGACCCGCGCCGCACCGCGACCTGCGAAGGGGCCGACCTGCATCTGGCGCTGGCCCCCGGGGCCGATGCGCATCTGTTCAACCTGCTTTTGTGCCATCTGGCCGATCATGGCCATCTGAACACGGGCTTTCTGCACCACGTTTCCGGGCTTGAGGCCGCGCTGAGTGCCGGCCGCGCCAGCCGCGCCGCCCATACCGGGCTTGCGGCAGGGGAACTGGAGCGGTTCCTGACGCTCTGGGCCGCCAGCGAAAAGGTGGTCACGGTCTATTCGCAGGGGATCAACCAGTCCGACAGCGGCACCGACAAGGTGAATGCAATCCTGAACTGCCACCTTGCGACGGGGCGCATCGGTCGCCCCGGCATGGGGCCGTTTTCTGTGACCGGCCAGCCCAATGCCATGGGCGGGCGCGAGGTGGGAGGACTGGCCAATATGCTGGCCTGCCATCTGGACCTGGAAAACCCCGCACATCGCGATGCGGTTCAGGGGTTCTGGGCCAGCCCGCGCATGGCCGACCGGCCGGGATTGAAAGCGGTGGACATGTTCCGCGCGGTGGAGGATGGCCGGATCAAGGCGCTGTGGATCCTGCACACCAACCCCGCCGTTTCGATGCCGGACGTGGATCGCGTGACCCGGGCGATTGCAGGCTGCGAGTTCGTCGCGGTCAGCGACATCTGGGCGGGGACAGATACAGCGCGTCTGGCCCATGTCCTGCTGCCCGCCGCGGGGTGGGGCGAAAAGGACGGAACGGTTACCAATTCGGAACGCCGGATCAGCCGTCAACGCGCCTTCATGCCCCCGCCGGGGCAGGCAAAGGCGGACTGGTGGCAACTGGCGCAAGTCGCACAGCGCATGGGGTTTGCAGGTTTTGACTGGTCCGGCCCGGCGGCAATATTCGCGGAATATGCGGCCCTTTCAGGCATTGCCGGGCAACTGGGCAGCGACTTCGACATCTCGGCGCTCGTGGAGACCGATTACGCGGCGCTGGCCCCGGTCCTCTGGCCGCAGGCGGCCCGCAAAGGCGGGCGGTTTTTCGGCGACGGCCGGTTTCACACCCCCGATGGCCGTGCAAGGCTGATCCCCGTCAGTGCCGGCTTGCCTGCCCCTGCGACAGCAGACCATCCGTTCCTTCTCAATACCGGGCGTGTGCGTGACCAATGGCATACGATGACCCGCACCGGAATGACCCCGCGACTGGCGCAGCACCTGGGCGAGCCCTATCTGGAAATCCACCCTGACGATGCTGCCCGCCTTGGGCTTGGCCCGGCCACGCTGGCCGAGGTGTCCAGTCCGCAGGGCCGTGCCATCCTGCGCGTCATGCTCAGCGACAGCGTCGCCCCCGGCCACCCCTTTGCCCCGATGCACTGGACCGCAGAGACCGCGCCTTCGGGCCGCATTGATGCGCTGGTGGCGGCGCTGGTGGACCCGGTTTCGGGCCAGCCCGCCAGCAAATCCTCGGCCGTTTCCATCCGGCCCTTTGCCGCTGCGTGGTATGGCTTTGCCGTGTCGCGCCACGATCTGCGCCCGAGATGCGACTATTGGGCCCGTGCCCCGATCGCAGGCGGCGTTCAGGTTGAACTGGCCGGGGCGGCCCTCCCGCAGGATTGGGCCTTGTGGGCAAGGGCGCTGTTCGGCGGGGCAGAGCCCGCGTCGATGCTGTCGGATCCGTCGCGGGGGCTGCACCGTTTTGCCTTTGCCGCCGACGGGAAACTTCAGGGGGCCTTGTTCCTGTCGCGCGACCCGGTGCTTGTGGCGCGGAGCCATGTGGCCGCACATCTGGATGCCCCGGATGGGTTTGTGCTGGCCGGCCGTCCCGGTGCCGCGCAACCCGACCCCGGCCCGACGGTCTGCGCCTGCCTGAATGTCGGGTTGAACACAATCGTTGCGGCCATAGCGGCCGACAGGATGGTCAGCGTGGAGGCGCTGGGGGCCGCTCTTGGCGCGGGCAGCAACTGCGGATCCTGCCGCCCCGAACTCGCCGCCCTTGTTGCCCGTCACCGTCCCCGCGAGGCCGCCGAATGAGCTTTCTGCAAAACCCCCTGTCGATGCTTCCCGAACCGCCGCGCGGCCAGCCCGGCCGCATCACGCTTGTCGGCGCGGGCCCCGGTGCCGCCGACCTTCTGACGCTGCGCGCGATCCGCTGTCTGGGGCGGGCGGATGTGGTGTTCTATGACCGGCTGGTGGAACCGGAGGTGCTGGACTTCGCGCCGTCCCGCGCCGAGCGGGTTTTCGTCGGCAAGGAGGTCGGCGCGCATAGCTGGCCGCAATTGCGGATTGATGCGGCGATCGTGGCTGCCGCGCTGTCCGGCAAGCAGGTGGTCAGGCTGAAATCCGGCGATCCGTCGATCTTCGGCCGTGCGGGCGAAGAGATCCACGCCGCCCGCGCGCATGGCATCGAAGTGGAGGTGATCGCCGGTGTGACCGCCGCCAGCGCTGCTGCCGCCAGCCTGTGCCAGCCGCTGACCGAGCGCGGGGTGACTGATCGCGTGGTGCTGGCCACCGCCACCTGCCGACCCGGCGATATGCCGTCGGACCTCGGGGATATTGCCCGCCCCGGCACCACGCTGGTTTTCTACATGGCCATGCATCAGCTTGCCGGACTGACACTGGCGCTGCTGGCTGCCGGTGTTGCGGCCGACCAGCCGGTCACCGTTGCAAGCAATGTCACACGCCCACAGGCGCGCGCGTTGCACACAACGCTGGCTGCCATGGCCAGGGATTGCAGAACCGGCGGGATTCACAACCCTGCCGTCATCATGATGGCCCTGCCCAAGCTTGCCGCAGTATCCCTTGAGACCCCCGAGCAGCGGGATCCGCAGGAAACATGTCTCCGGCCCTGAACCGTCAGGGGGCATCAGAGGCCGCCGGGGTCAAAGCCGGATGAGCCGGAAAATCCGGCACCGGGGCAAGCCGTCTCGCCCGCATCCTGGTGTCCACTATCGTCGGTGGACATTGTCCCGCAGCATCATCATGCGGCGGAGCGGTCAGGCCGGGCGGTTACGGACTCTCATCGCGGGCGGTGGACCGGGCGATTCCGGTGGGCAGGTCAAGCAGCCTGCGTCAGGATCAGGACTGATGCCAGGACTACGGGGGCAAGCCTTGTTTACGGCTGCCTCTCCAGATCCCGGTCCAGAAGGATCGCCGCGATGCTTTGCAGGATAATGCCGTTGGTATTGATATCGGAACTGCCGGAAGTGGCTTCGCCACTTTCGACATAGATGCACGACGCAAACCCGAACGGTTCCCTTGCCTTCTCGCGGACGTATCGCAGCAATCGGGCGCTGTGAGGATGTGAGATCACCGCAGCCCACAGATACGCGGCTTTGCAGCTTACAGCCATCGCGCTTTGGTCGTCGCTCTGATCAATACTCTCGCCGTCCCTATCGACCAGAATGCGCCATGGTTGCTCGCTCCGCCCCAGTTGCAGCCCCTGGTAGGTAAACCACGGCGACCGGTCGAGCGGCGTTTCCGAAGGGCAGAGCAGACGACCATCCTGCTTGTATTGCGCCAGCATCGCCGCAAACAGCGTATCGGCAAGATAGCCGGACGTGGCATCAAGCCCGTGATCGAGCGCCTGAAGAAGCACGGGTTCGGTCCCGAACGGGCCAAGACGCGACAGGGTTGCGAGGAAAGCCATCCTTTGATCTGCCGAATGGCGTTCGGTAAAGTCGGCATAGGGCGATGTTGCCACAAGGCCCCATGCGGCCAGTCCCCGGACCGAGTAATTAGTATATTGCGAACCATCGGCCGGAATCAGTTCCTCCCGAATAATGGAGTGCAGTCTCCCCTCGACTACCACGTCTTTCAGATCCCAGGATGCAACCAGCGCCTTGATCTCGGCAGGATCCGCAAAGGGGTGCCGGGCAAGTTGTGCAAGGGAGGCGAGCAGACGACCGGTGTCGGATGCGTTGAAGTTCCGCGTGGTCCGGCCTGTCGTGACGATCACTTCCTCGGGCGGAAGGAGAAGGCCGAGTATCTTGCGGCCCTTGAGGTGACGCAGCACGGCCTTGATCCGCGCGGTGAACCCGCCCTTGTCAATCAACTGAAGGTCCACGGCAGCGACCAGCGCATTGATATGACTGCCGATATCCCACATGGTCAAACGTTCATACTGGCTTGCATTGCGGCCGGTTCCGCTGGCGGCGGCAATGCACAGCCCGGTCCGGTTGTTGGTGTGACGTTCGAAATAGCTCCAGGCTACGCGCGCGTCCTCCATGAGCAAGTTGCGCTCAACCTCGGTCATCGGTCCGCTGCGGCGCAGAAAGGACGGCGACGCGACTTCGGTTTGCTGCAGCACGGGCAACAACGGATCGGGTGGCATGACCGTGGCGACAAGGTCGGCAAGCGAGGTGATGTCGGTCACGCCATCGCCGTCAAGCGACATCAGGGCCCGGAGAACCGAAAGACGTTGGGCCTTCGATACAACGCCTGTGGGATGGATCAGGACGACCCCGTCATCCAGACGACCAAGCGCGCTCGCGAGCGCCCCTTCCCGCAGAGGTTCCGCAACGTCGAAAGACAGCGGCAGATGCAGGTTGCCCGCGTCATCCAGCCCCCGCCAGGCCGAGTTGGTCCGCCCGAGGATCAGGGTGATGCCTGGCCTTGCGGTTTCGGCAGGCTCTGCAGGTGGCGCATAGGGCAACAGGACGGGCATCGGCTGTCCCTTGCCAAAGACCCGGAAGCCGATGCTTGCCGCGTCCAGCCCAACCTGGGGTGCGGCGCTGGTGCTATGTGCAATTCCTGCTTTCTTGAGCATCGCGGCGAATTCTGCGACGCCCGCAGCGGCGGTGGGATCGCTCGGAGGTGCATTGCACAGATGCAATGCGACCTTTCTGCCAAATGTGGTGCCGTCCCGGACAAGGATGTCGCGGGCCTGGGTCAGCGTTCCCTTGCCGCGCGGCTCCCGTTCTGACGCGGCACGGGCAAACCGGGATGCAGCAGCGGCAAGGGACTGAACACTGGGCACCGCGAAATCCGCCGCGGAAAACACAAGCACATTGTGGCTTTGTGGTTTCGTCGGGTCCAGCAAACGGTCCGGGGAATCAAGAAAACTCACACGTCGCCCGCCTGAAACAGTCAGCACGTTGGAGGGCGAAACGCGGTTGCGCAATGGCAACGCCCCTTCTTGCGGAAAGGACAGGATCGTGCGGACGCCTGCGGATCGCAGCCCGTCCAGATTGACACGTCGCGCCCCAGCCCGGCAGGCGACCGCGCTGATCCGCCGCCCCTCGTGGATCTGTTCGGTCAGATCCAGCGTTTCGACCAGTTGGATCAGCGCAAGGCTGGCGAGCCTTGCCTGGAAATAGGGCCTCTGATCTTCAAGATCAGCGACGAAAGGTGCCAGTTCGATCAGGCCGGGATAATCGGTCCAGACCTGCCGAAGCAGGGTCGCGCGCGGATCATCCGGCATCAGCGGCGCGTCGCTCGAAATTGCCGGATCAATCACGCAGACGCAGGGCACGGCCTGCATCAACAGCGCACCCAGCACCGCTTCCAGCCCGGCCAGAGATGTTTCCGCCCCTATGTCAGAAAGCACCACCACGGTATCTGTCCCCACGCGGTCCCCGCCAAAGGAAAGCGCCGTCATGGGTGCGAGCGTGCCGGCCGATGCCGAAAGCGATGCCAGAAAGGTGCGACGTTTCATTCCGGCACCCGTGTCATGCCCTTTGGCCCAAGCCGTGCCGTGTCAGCTTGTCCCAGTTCGTAAGGCGCCCGCTGATGGCCGAAATGACCGCGCGCAGGGCCGAGACATAGATGAGCTGGCGGTAGAACAGGTTCTGCAATGGCCAGACCCAGATCAGGCGTGTGCTTTCGCGGCGGTCGAACCGGAATGCGGCAAGGATCATCACAAGGTCGGCCAGGGGCAGAAGGATATAGCCCAGCATCATCGCGCGCGATGTGTTCGAGAGATCCGGCACTTGGCCCGATACCAGATCGGCAATTGCCCCGAACAACAGGGTGAAGAAGATCACGTCCACCAAAGGCGCAAGGAATGGCAGCACATAGCCAAAGATCGTCAGGTCGGCGAGCGAGATCAGCCGCAGCGACGGCGATTCCCGAAAAATGCGTTTGTGTTTCCACAGGGCCTGCAGGATCCCGGTGTTCCACCGCAACCGTTGCTTGAGAAGCGACCGCACATCGGCGGGGACTTCGGTCCTGCCGGTGGCGCGTTCTGCATAGGCGATCGTGTAGCCGTTGCGCAGCATCCACATGGTCAGGTCCGTGTCCTCGGTCAGCGTCTCGTTCGACAGCATGCCGATGTCGCGCACCGCCTCGACCCGCCAGGCCCCGAGCGCCCCGGGAACCACGATGATGCCGTTGATATGGTCCTGCGCACGGCGCCCGATGTTCTGCGTCGTGAAATACTCCAGCGCCTGCATCCGCGTCAGGATGTTGCGCTTGTTGCCGACCAGAATGGTGCCCGCAACCGCACCGACCCGCGAATCGACAAAGGGCTGGACCAGATAGAACACGGCATCCGGGGCGATTTCAGTATCGGCGTCCATACAGACCGCAATTTCGCTGTCCATCGCCTCATAGGCTGCATTCAGGGCCATCCACTTGCCCTGGTTCGGTTGGGTGAGGATGGTGACAGCGGGATGATCGCCATAGGCCGCACGCGCAAGCTCCAGCGTGTCGTCGGTCGACCCGTCATCGACGACGATCACCCGCAGATCCGGATAGGTCGAGGCAAGTGCGGTCCGGATGCTGCTCAGGATGACCCGGCTTTCGTTGAACGCGGGAATGACTATGGTGACGGAGGGAAGCGCCCGCAGGCGGCTTATGCTGGGTGTTTCGCGCCGGTGCGCCAGCACGAGATAGATCAGGGATCGGGACAGACCCGCGATCAGGACCAGCCAGAACACCCAATACATCAACTGCGAAAGCCCCATGATCGCGCCGAAGGACACCGTGTCAAAGCCGGACAGGCTGACCTTTGTCGCGGGCATCAGCGTCGCTGTGGTCGTGCCGAGAATTTCGGCCAGAGGCACGATCTGATAGCCGCGCTCACGCAGCGCCTTGACCAGCGGTCCGACGGCTTCGGCGGTGTGCATCCCTGTGCTGCGCCCATCATGGAGAACGATCACATTGCCAAAGCCAAGGTCGAGGTCACTGATCACCCTGTCTATGATCTGCTTTGCGGATATACCGTCCCAGTCCGGCGGCGCGATGTCGCTGCCGGCCACGACATACCCGCGTTCCGCCACGGTCGCGAACATCCTTGCCTCGCGACTGTCGAAAGGACCGTCCCCGCGGACATAGGGCGGGCGGAACACGCGCATGTCATGGCCGGTAATCCCCGCGACCAGCCGGTTCGTGGCGCTGAGTTCGACCTGCATGCGCCAAGGTTCGATCTTGCCCAGATTTGGATGGGTGAAGGTGTGGGTTCCGACAAGATGCCCTTCACGGACCATCCGTCGCACCAGTTCGGGATATTTCAGAACCGCATTGCCCACCACAAAGAAGGACGCGGGCGCATCGACCTCCTTCAGCGCATCGAGAATTTCGGCCGTGGCGTCCGGGCTTGGCCCGTCGTCGAAGGTCAGCGCGACCTGCACACCGTTGCCGCGGCCGAATTTCTGCATCACGGCGGGCTGTGGCAACACGGTCCAGTTCTGATCGACGATCTTGCCGCTGTCCGGATCCTTGCGGATGGTGCGCTGCCCGGTCCGGGGGGGCGTCAGCCACTGGTAGAATGACCCTTGGCCCTTGAAGTGAACCCTGTCGGACAAGGACGTGCGATGCAGCCTTTGCACCAGATCGCGCGGATCATCCTCGAACCCGGCGAGAACGGCCCAGACCGCAGGATCCTCCTGCCCGAGATCCGAGAGACCGACCTGCGTCACGCCCATCCCTTGCAGGTCGATCAGACCGTTATACGCCGAGGCCGCATCCAGAAACCAGATCTGGTGGCGCAAACCGTCCTTGTCCACAAACCGGCTGTAGGAATTGCGGGCCTTCTCGGAAAACTCCACCTTGGCGCCCGCCGCGTCGATCCGCACCATCGCCTCGGAAAAAGAGATTATCTCGGGTCTGGTCTGGCCCGATATCCAGTCGACAGCCATGAGTCCCAACGCGGGAACGAACTTCTCCGGGCCGACCGACCCGGCGATCCGCGTTGCCGTTTCAAGAAATCTGTTGTCCGGAGAAAGCGGCCTCGGCGCGGATCCGATCCAGGGGGTGCCGAACATCTTGACGATCACATAGTCCGAGGCCGCGACGATTCCGGGTCGCTGCCAGAGGTCTGACTCGGCTGTCAGGATCGTGCAGAGTTGGCTGCCGGAAAGCCGGAGCGCACGGTTGAGGTCGGCCAGAAACGCCTCGACGCCTGCAAGATTCGCTGTCAGGGGAAGGTCGAGCTTCAGGCAGAGCCCGGCCGCATTGACCTTGGCCATCGCCACACCGATCTCGGCCACCAGTTCGGCCCGGAAATCCGCAGCGCCCAGCCGATCCAGAAGGCCCCCCCGGCCTGCCTTGTAGGTCAGCGAAACGGCCGGAAACAGAAGCGGTGCCGCACCATCCGAATTGAAGATCGGCGCCAGGGCCACGATCAGGTCGGGATCGAGCGAAATCGCACTCAGCCCCGGCGCGGCACCGCCGATCTCGAACCAGTCAGGCACCAGAACATCGACTGCGGCGCAATTGTCGACAAATGACCGGAAGGCCCCAACGGGCGTGTTCGGCAGCAATGCGAAGACCGACAGGGGGCGGCGCGGGGGGGCGTCTGCAAGGGCCGAACCGAATGCCGCCGTGGGAGGTTTGCAAGGGTTTCCGACAGATGTAGGATGCGCGTGGTTGTGCGGATGATAGTCCGAAACTGTCGCAGGCAAGGGATCGGTCGTCGGGCCTGCAACCACGTCCACCACCGGCGCCGCCGGAACGACGGGGATCTGGGTGATCTGTGCAGGCGCGAAGTCGTTGACCGGCAATTCCGGGACGTATTTCATCAGACTGATCGAAAACAGGGCCACCCAAGCCACCGCCACGAGGCCCGTGATAACCGCCCAGCGGCGCATGACCCGATGACGACGACCGCTTTTGTCCAGAAATATGGGAAGCTCGGCCTTCGGTTTGGGTCTGAAGGTGAACCCTTCAAATCCCATCTGATTCTGTCCATGTTCGACGAGGCATCTCTTTGTATCGACTTTCGAACAATAGCCACTGCCAGATCGTGAATGGTTATATTATGGATAGCACGTTTGGAAGGAGGTCTACCCGAACACCTCTTTGCCTGCCGGAAACACTATCCACAGATTTGTGGCAATTTCAAGGAACCCGGAACCCTGACCCGGCCGGAATGCCTCTGTTACCCAAGTCCGGAACGGGGATTCGGCAGGCTCATCCTGCGCGAAAGCCGCTGACCTGCAAGCAGAAGCTCCCTCAGCCTGATGGATATTCTGCCCCTTGCTCCTTGCGCCATACCGCAGGCGAAACGCCGCGTTGGCGGCAAGGTTGCGTGGCTCTTGATCTTTCAGGCAATGTTCCGTTGAAGGCCGCAGTCAGACCGTATCGGAGACACGATCCCAGGCGTTCAGCAGATGGCGTTCCATCACCTGCCCCAGCGCCGCGCCGTCGCGACGATGCAACGCCTCCATCATTTCAACATGCTCGCCCACCGAGGCCGCCCAGAGTTCCGGGTTTCGGTTGCCCATGAAGCGGATGCGCTTGAGCCGCGCCTGAAGATTGCCCTGCGTCTCGATCAGCGCGGAATTGCCCGTCAAGGCGGTGAGGCGGGTGTGAAATTCCTGATTGAGCTTGTAATAGGGCATCCGGTCGCGGCGGGCATAGAAGCCCATCATCCGGTCATGCAGGTCGGACAATCCGGCAAGATCCGCGTCCGAGGCGCGCTTGCAGACCAGTTCGGCTGCGAAACATTCCAGCCGGGCCAGCAGTTCGAGCATGGAAAAGATGTCCTCACGGCTCAGCTTGCGCACCACCGCCCCGCGTGACGGCCGGATCACCACCAGACCCTCGGCCGCCAGCGTGCGCAGCGCCTCGCGGAAGGGCGTGCGCGACACGCCAAGCTGTTCCACGAGTGCTGCCTCGTCGATCCGGCTTCCGGGCTCCAGATGGCCCTCGATGATGAGGTCGCGGATGCGGTCGGCCACCTGATCGTGGAGCGTCTCCTTGCGGATGGCAAGTGACCTGTCCGGGGTCTGATCTGGGGCAAGCGCGACGTCTGGCATGGGAAACTCCGACCGGGAATATCACCAATCTAGGAAATCCGGGCTTGCAAGGCCAGAATTAAATTTTGTATACAACATACAAATGGGAGACCAAAAATGATTCAAAAGCCGAGAATGGCCATGGCCATGGCCATCGGGGATGGGGGCGGGATCGGGCCGGAGCTTGCGGCGCGTGTTCTGGCGGATGACACGGCCAATCCGGGCGATCTGATCGTTTTCGGCGATGCGCGACTGTTGCAGCGCGGCGCGGATCTGGCAGGGGTGGAGCTTTCGGTGCCGGTCGTCGGGTTGGATGTGCTGGACGGTTCCTTGCCGGAGGGATCCTTCCTCGTGGATCTGGAAAATGCCGACCCGGCAACGATTCCGGTCGGGGATGCGAGCCAGACAGGCGGGCGCGCCGCGCTACAGAACTTCGCGGCGGCCCTGCTGACGGCCAAGGCCGGGATCGCGGATGCGGTGTTCTTCACGCCGTTCAACAAATACGCGATGCGGCTGGCGCGCGCCTCCTATGTCGATGAGATCGGCTTCATTCAGGCGATCCTGGACACCGACCGTCACGGGCGCGAGTTCAACGTGCTGGACGAGGTGTGGAACGCCCGCGTCACGTCCCATATCCCGCTGCGCGAGGTTGCCGATGCGCTGAACGTGGACCGTATTTTCGACAGCCTTAAGCTGACCGTCGAGGTGATGGAGGGCGCAGGCTATACCCGGCCCCGGATCGGGGTGGCGGCCCTCAACCCACATGCCGGTGACGGGCGCAATTTCGGCACGGAGGATGACGACATCATCCATCCGGCCGTGCTGCGCGCGCAGGCCGAACAGTTTGCGGTCGAAGGGCCGATTCCCTCGGATACCGTCTTTGTCCGCGCGCTCAAGGGCGAGTTCGACGCCGTGATGACCATGTATCACGATCAGGGCCAGATCGCGATGAAGCTGCTCGGCTTCGACCGGGGTGTGACGCTGATCGCGGGCTATGGTTTTCCCATCGTCACCCCGGCCCATGGCACGGCCTATGACATTGCGGGGCAGGGCAAGGCCGATACGGGCGCCACGTTCAATGCCGCAGCGCTCGGGCGGAAACTGTCTGCGATGGACCGCGCGCGGGGCGACCGGATGCGCAGCGCCGAGGGGCTTTCTGACCGGATCAGGGGCTTGCTGACCGGGGCGGAGGTGGCCTGACGACTCTACCCGACAACACGAGGACTCACGACCATGGGCGACGGAATCGCCCGACATTCAAGGGAGGAATGGACATGCAGATAAAACATGCGATCTTCGGGCTTGCGTCCTTGGCGCTTGGCGCCGGGGCGGCACAGGCCGAACAGGAAATCATCTTCGGGATCAGCGCGGCAACCGGGTCGCTGCAACAGCAGACCGCGGCGGAATTCGCGCGGATCATGCACGAGAAACTGCCGGGCAAGGTCAATGTCAAACTGTTCGACAATTCGCAGTTGGGCAAGGACGAGGACATGCTGCAAAAGGTCCGTCTGGGCACGATGCATGTGACGCTGCCCTCCTCCACCATGCCGGAAATCGCGCCGGAGTATGCGATTTTCGATCTGCCCTTCATCGTGGCGAACCGGGACCATCTGGCGCGCATCGACGACACGCTGTTCAAGGATGTGCTGGTGCCCAAGACCGAGGCACGCGGATACATCCCGCTGGCCGTCTGGGAAAACGGGTTCCGCCATATCACCAACAACGCGCGCCCCATCAACACGCCTGCCGACCTCAACGGGCTCAAGATCCGCACGCCGAATTCGTCCTGGCGGGTTGCGATGTTCCGCGAATACGGGTCGAACCCGACACCGATGGGCTTTTCGGAATTGTTCGTCGCGCTCCAGACCGGGGTTGTGGACGGACAGGAAAACCCGCTGACCAATATCGCGGGCGGCAAGCTGAACGAGGTGCAGAAATACCTCTCGATGACCAACCATGTCTATTCCCCGGCCTATCCGACCGTGGGCAAGGCGACATTTGAAAAACTGTCGCCGGAAATCCAGCAGGCCATGCGGGAGGCCGCACAGGAGGCCGCCCTCTGGGCCCGCGCCAAGGGCGAGGAAGAGGACACCACCCTGCGCGACTCGCTGGTTGCCAGCGGAATGGAAATGAACGTGGCCGACCGCGCCTCCTTCGTCGCTGCTTCGCAGCCGCTTTACGAAAAATTCGCCTCCGAGGTCGAGAACGGCCAGGCGATGATCGACCAAGTTCTGTCGCTGGCCGACGGGTCGTAACCGGACCGGGCCGGACCGCACTCCCGAGCGGGGTGCGGTCCGGCCGCTTTTTCGCTTCACGTTCGGACAAGGGGGAAAGTGCGGATGCTCGCGCTGTTGACGAGGGTGCTTGATGTCGCCCTGCAGATCCTGACTGTCACGTTGATCGTCACACTGGCCATTGTGGTCGTGATGGGGGTGACCTTCCGCTATTCGGGCCAGTCGCTGATCTGGTATGATGAACTGGCCTCGGTGATGCTGGCCTGGATCACCTTTTCCGGTGCGGCGCTGGCATCGCTGCGCAATTCCCATCTGGGGTTCAGCGGGCTTCTGTTCGGCTTGCCCTTGACGGGTCGTCTGGTGCTGTTCGCGCTGGTCGAGACAATCACGGTGGTCGTTTTCGGCATCATTGCCTGGGCAGGCTGGGCAATCCTCGATTTCCTCGCCGGCGATGTGATGACCACGCTGCGCTTCATCCCGAAACCTTTTGTCCACGGCATCCTGCCGGTCAGTGCCGCGATCATCGTGATCGGGCGCTTCCTGACCCTGCCGGTGCGGCTTGCGGAAATCCGCGAGGGCAAAGACCCCGAAGCCCGCGAGATCGAGCATGAAATCGCCAAGGCCGAGGCCGAACTGGCGCAACTCAAGGCGGAGGGCCGGAAATGATCGAAGCACTTATCCTTCTGTCGATGTTCCTGATGATCGCCATCGGCGTGCCCATCGGCATCTCGATCCTCGGCGCGGCCCTGATCGGCTGCTGGATCCTGAATGGCGAGCTTGGCTTTCTCAACGCCTCCCTGTCGATCTTTGCAGGCGCCACCTCCTTTCCGCTGATCTCGATCCCGCTCTTTGTGCTGGCGGGGGCGCTGATGAACACCGGCGGCATCTCCACCCGGCTGATCGGCTTTGTCTCGGCGCTGATCGGTTTCGTGCGCGGCGGGCTGGCGATGGTCAACGTTGGCGTGTCGCTGTTCTTTGCCGAAATTTCCGGCTCGGCGGTCGCGGATGTGGCGGCAACCGGGTCGGTGCTGATCCCCGCGATGAAGAAAAAGGGCTACAAGCCGCGCTTTGCCGCAGCCCTCACCTCATCTTCTGCTTCGCTGGCCATCATCATCCCGCCGTCGATCCCGATGATCCTGTATGGCGCGCTGTCCAACACCTCCATCGTGCAGCTTTTCGTGGCGGGGATCGTGCCGGGGCTGATCGGGGCGGGGCTGATGATGGCGTTCTGCTATTACTACGCCGTCCGCTATGACCTGCCGCGCGAGGAGGCATTCAGCCTGCGCTATCTCTGGATCAAGGGCAAGGAGGCAGGCTGGGCGCTTCTGTTGCCCTTCATCATCCTTGGCGGCATCTTCGGTGGCTTCGTGACCGCGACCGAGGGCGCCGGGCTTGCGGTTGTCGCGGCGCTGATCATTGGCGTGTTTGTCTATCGCGAGATCACTTTGCCCCGGCTCTACGGCGCGCTGGTGGACGGGGTGAACCAGACAGCGGTGGTGATGCTGCTGGTGGCAAGCTCTGCCGTTCTGGGGCTCTACCTGACGGAAACGCAACTGCCGCAGCGGCTGGCGGCGGGGATCACTGACCTGACCACTGACAAGATCATGGTTCTGATCATCATCAACGTGTTCCTGTTCTTTGTGGGCATGGTGCTGCACGGGGCTGCGGCGATCATCCTGACGGTGCCGATCTTCATGCCGCTGGTGCATCAGATGGGCATTGATCCGGTGCATTTCGGCATCATCCTGACGCTGAACATTGCACTGGGCCAGCAGACGCCGCCAGTGGCGAGTGTGCTGATAACCGCCTGTTCCATCGCGAAAACCGATGTCTGGGGCACGACCAAGACCAACCTGCCCTTCATCGGCATCCTTGTCGGCGTGCTGTTGATGGTGACCTATGTTCCGGCGATCCCGCTGTGGCTGGTGGGGGTGTTCTATGGACCATGATCCGGCCCCGCAAACCGTCGGCTTCATCGGCGCGGGCATGATGGGCGGGGGCATGGCGCAATGCCTGCTCCGCGCCGGTCATGCGGTGCGCGTCACGCCCAACCGTTCGGTGGAGGCGATCCGGCCGCTGGTGGCGGCGGGGGCGCAGCAGGTGGCCGATCTTGAGACTGTTGTGGCGGGGGCGTCGGTGGTCGTGACCTGCCTGCCGGATGCGGATGCCATGCAGGCAGTGGTAGACCGGCTGTTGCCGGGCCTGCCACAGGGCGTGATCTGGATCGACACCACAACCTCGGACCCGACCGTGACGCGCGCACTGGCCGGGCGCATGGCGGCGGCCGGTATCACCTTTGCCGATGCGCCGGTGACGGGCAGTCCGGCGCAGGCGGCGGAGGGGCAGCTTGCCTCGCTCGTCGGCTGCGCGGAGGCGGATTTCGCGCGGATCGAGGCACTGGCCGGGATCTGGTCCGGCGTCGTGCGCCGCTTTGGCGATGTGGGCGCGGGCCATGCGGCGAAGCTGCTGAACAATGCGGTGACGCAAGGCACGATGGTTCTGTTGGCCGCGGCCTATGGGCTGGCGCGCAAGGCGGGGGTGGACTGGCAGGCGCTCTATGACGTGATGCAGGTCGGCGCTGCGCGGTCCGGCACGCTGGAAAAATCCGTAGGCCCGGCCCTGGGCGGGGATTTCGACGGTGCCCGCTTCACCATTGCCAATGCCGAGAAAGACCTGCGCTACGCAGTCGCTTTCATGGAATGCCTTGGCGAAGACAGCACCCCCTTGCGCGCCGCCCATGCCCAGCTTGCGGCGCTGAAGGCCGCAGGCCATGGCGCGGCTTTCGTCAGCCGCCAACTGGTCTTGCCGATCACCCGGCCCGACCGGGTGTGACCGCGCCGATGTGCGCGTTGCGGGGTTGCCCGTCCGGTTCCACATGAGGCAGGGTTGCGCCGAAGATGGCGAAACGGGGGGGGCCGTGACATGAAGATCAAGACCATCACATCCTACAAACTGCGTGCGCCACTGGGCGACCAGCTTTTCTATTCCTCGCAGGCGATGTTTCCCGAACGCAACAGTTACCTTGTGCGGGTGGAAACCGACAGCGGGCTGGTGGGCTGGGGCGAAGGCGGGCAATGGGGGCCTGCCGAACCGGTCGCAACCGTGATGGACCGGGTTCTGGCCCCCCGCGTCATCGGGCGCGACCCGACCGAGCCTGTGCGCATCTGGGAAGAGCTTTACGGCTACACCCGCGATTATGGCCAGAAAGGCACCTATGTCGAGGCCATCGCGGCGCTGGACATTGCCTGCTGGGACATCGCCGGGCAGGCCGCCGGAATGCCGGTCGGCAAACTGCTGGGCGGTCGGTTCCGGTCATCCGTCGCGGCCTATGCGACGGGCTGCTATTACCCGCAGGATTTCCACGACATGCCCGCGATGCTGCGCGCGCTGGAGGCGGAGACGACGGGCTACAAAGGGTCTGGCTTCGGGCTCTTGAAAATCAAGATCGGCCTTTTGACGCTTGCGCAGGATCTCGAGCGGATCCGCGTGATCCGCGAGGCTGTGGGGCCGGAAATCGGCCTTCTGGTCGATGCCAACCACGCTTATACCGCCGCCGCCGCCGTGCGCATGGGCCGGATGATGGACCCTTTCGACATCCGGTTCTTCGAGGAGCCCGTGCCGCCCGAGGATCGCGACGGGTATCGCAAGGTGCGCGCCGAAAACCCGATTGCCGTGGCAGGCGGGGAATGTGAATTCACCCGCTACGGGTTCCGCGACCTGATTGCGGGGGGATGCGTGGACATCGTGCAGCCCGATCTTGCGGCCTGTGGCGGCTTCACCGCCTTCTGTGAAATCCTGACGCTGGCCAATTGCCACAACATCGGCACGGTGCCGCATGTCTGGGGCTCGGGCATCGCCGTTGCGGCCGCGCTTCAGGCCATCTCGACCATCCCGGCATTTCCCTATACCGCGCAGGCCATCCCGCTGTTGAACGAGCCGGTGGTGGAGTTCGACCGCAAGCACAACCCGCTGCGCGACGAGCTTCTGAACGAACGGTTCGAACTGGTGGACGGGCGGCTGGCCGTGCCGCAGGGGCCGGGGCTGGGCGTTTCGGTGAATGAGGAGGTTCTGGCCCGCTACGCGGTCTGAACCTGCGCAGCATTCCCGCTGCCACTGCCCGAGGGAGTGCCGCCTTCCCGGCAGGCGTTGCTGCAACGCGGCGAGATTCTGCCGATCCGGAAATTTTTCAATCAGATCATGTGCTTTGGCGTTGTCATGTTGCAATTGCGAATTATGCTGCTCTTCCAAGGGTTGAATAACGAGTTGCCTCATGCCGCCTGCCAGTCGATTGACCGACCTCCACGCCTGCCCCCTGATCCCTGCCGGACCTGTCACCGGCCCCTGTGTGCCGAATGTGCTGACCGGCAAGCTGCCACAGGCGGTCTTAGGGGATCTTTGTGTCTGCCTTGGGCCCCCGATGCCATCGTGCGCGGGTCGCGCAATGTGCTGATCGGCAAGCGCCTTGCCGCGCGGATGGGTGACAACACCGCAAAGGGCGGCGCCATGGCGACCGGGTTTCCCACCGTTCTGATCGGAGAACGCACGCCGACGGTCGTGCTGGACTGGTCCGGCGCGGGGGCGCCCTGCCTGAAGGCGGCGGCGGCGGCGGGATCGCCCTTCGTCCGGGCCTGACCGGTGATGCAGCCCCCGCCGGACCCCATTCTTCCTTTGCTTCAAGGTGAGGGCACCCATGTATTCGCGGTGATCGACGGGGCCAGGGTGGACCGGCTTCAACACCTGCTGCACCGTTTGCAACTGGACCCGAAGCCGCTCTACCTCGATCACAAGGGGGGAACGCCTCATGCTGCCGGGCCGCATCTGGTGCCCTGCCGGTCCGACATCGCCATTCTGGATCTGCGGATCTCTGTTGCGGCCGATGCGATGGTCTGGTGGCTCTGGCCCGGGTCAGACGCAACAGATGCGCTGGCGCGGATCTACCGGCATCTGCGCGGGCTGGGTGCGGTGGAAATTCCCGCGGGCTATCCCGAACATCGTGCGGGCGCGGCGCAATTGGAGCGTGTCCTGTTCCGCCACGCCGATCCGCATGTGATGGCCCAGGTCTTGCCGGTGCTGAACCCGGCGCAGCGTGCAAGGGTCTATGGCAAGGCACAGGCCATCGTGATCGACGATACGCTTGGCGCGGGTCTGCGCATCGCCCGCGTGCCCGCGGACCTGCCGGTGCCGCCGACAGGGTTCCTGCGACTGACGGCGGCGCAGATGGATGCGATCACCGACCGACGGGGACAGGAGCGGACTGCGACCCTGATGTCCTACATGCGTCGGAACGCCAAGGCCGAAACATCGATGCTGACGGACAGGGAACTGGAGGATCTGGCACTGCGCGTGGACAGACGTGCCGCGCAACTCGGGCTGTCCGAAAGCGGGTCGACGCTTCTTCTGGCTTTTCTGGCGGCTGTAACCGGGGGGGCAGCCCTGACAGCGCCGCAGGTGGAAAGGGCAATACTGGAATCGGACCTCCCCCCGGATGAGGCAGTGACCGCGCTGTTCGATGCGATGGCAAACTCTTCTGACCTTCAGGGAGGGCAGTAGCCATGGCCGCCCCCGCAGTCGGCTGGGCGGTAGTCGAGGGTGGCAAATGGGCCATCGCAGCCTGGCGGGCCTGGCGCGTCGCGACGGCGACGACGGCTGTGGTGGGGGCCGCCGCCGTGACCAACGAGGCGATCCAGAACGCGCAGGAGGATGCCCGCAGCACACCCGTTCCTGCCGTTGATGCCTGTTCCACTTGCGGCCCCCCCGGATGTGGCCCCCTGAACGAGGAGATCCGCGACCTGCGCGACGAGTTGGAAGAACGCCATCGCGATATGCGGATTGACCGATATGACCTGTTCAATCGTGCCTATTCCGCGTCAAATCCGCTCTATCTTGCGAATGGAGCCCGGATCGGCAGTTGGGAGGGTCATGTGAGGCAATTCCGTGAAAAGCAGAACCGCCTTCGCAGAAAGGTTGCCGAAGCTCGGGAAATGGGATGTGACATCGCTACTCCTGACGCGGATCGCTGGAGCACCATCAGCGCACCATCCCGGCCAGGCTGACGTGAAAAAGGAGAAGATGCCCGGAATGAAGCACGGAAAACCGGACTGGACCACACTCGACTGGGGCCCGATAAACCGCCTGCATGATGCTATCATCATCGCGCTGCAACGCCATGACGGCAGGCTCTGGAAGGAGTCGCTGAGCGAACTGCACGCTCCCAACCTTGAACTGCCGGTCTGGATTCTGCTTTACGAGGATGGGGATGTCGAAAAGGCACATCTGGAGGTGCAAAAGATACTTGAGCCGCATCTTGCCGGTCTTGGGCCGGTAAACTGCACCCTGTCCTATACGATCCTGACGGAAACCGAGGAAATTCAGGTCGATTTTCTGGATGGGAATGCGGAAATCGCCGAGACCCTGGACAAGCGCCCCCTCGGCGCCCGTCCGATGGTGGATCCGCGCAGTGGCTCCGGCATTTTCAGGTCTGACAACTCGCGACGATAAAGGACTGTCCCCGGTCCTGTTCAGCCGTGGCCGTCGTCCGGAAAGGCGCTGCTTCTGGGCCTGCCAGCCCTGTTCAATTTCTGGAATCTTTGTCCCGTGACATGGTTCTGCTGATGGCATCCACGCCATCAGCAGGGCCGTCTGTTGCCGATATGGCCGGGTGTCAGGGCAGCGGGATATGGTCCTCCCGGTCCTCGGGCGGCAGATCGAACAGGCCCTGCCCCCAGCGTTCAGCCCGCCATTCCTCCTTGGCGGCCTCGATCCGTTCGCGGGACGAGGCGACGAAATTCCACCAGATGAAGCGTGGCCCGCCCATCGTCGCCCCGCCCAGCGCCATCAGCCGCGCGCCGCGCCCGCCCGCCCGCACCGTGATCCGGTCGCCGGGCCGAAAGACCATCATCCGCCCCGCGTCGAAACTCTCGCCTGCGATCTCGACCGAGCCTTCGGTGATGTAGAGCCCCCTGTCCTCGTGATCGTCGGGCAGGGGAAAGAGCGCGCCGGGAACCAGCGTCACGTCAAGATAGAACGTCTCGCTGTGCAGCGTTGCCGGGGCCTTCGCGCCATAGGCGGTGCCGAGGATCAGCCGCGCCGTGGCCCCACCGTCGGCGATGACCGGCAGGGTTTCCTGTCCGTGATGCTCGAAAACCGGGGCGGCATCTTCCTGCGCCTCGGGCAGGGCGATCCATGTCTGGATGCCGAACAGGCTCGACGGTCCCTGCCGGGCAGCAAGGGGGGTGCGTTCGGAATGGGTGACGCCCCGACCGGCCATCATCCAGTTGAGCGCGCCGGGCTCGATGATCTGATCCGCGCCGGTGCTGTCGCGGTGGTGGAAGGCGCCGCGATAGAGATATGTGACGGTGCCGAGCCCGATATGCGGATGCGGGCGCACATCCACGCCCTGCCCGGTCAGGAACTCCGCCGGTCCGGCCTGATCGAAGAAGATGAACGGACCGACCATCTGGCGTTTGGGGGCGGGCAGGGCGCGGCGCACCTCGAATCCACCGATGTCGCGCGCCCGGGGCACGATCAGGGTTTCGATGGCCTCCGCGCCGATATCGTCGGGGCAACCAGGGTCGAGGGTGGGGTTCCAGCTCATCGCAAGCACTCCTCTTTTGTGGCTCAGACTAGGATGCGTGGCGGATGCCGACAAGAAAAGCCTCTTTGCGCCTGCCGCACCGGTCCTGTGCGAAAGGTCAGCCGGGGCTGGCAGGCAAGCTGTCCAGACTTGCGGCGCGGCAGCCGGTCATGTCTGATGGGCGCGGCAGCGCGTTGCGACACAGGAAGGCGGGCAATGTCCAAAGGGATCCACCATGTCACCGCGATCTCTGGCCGTGTGCAGGCCAATGTGGATTTCTACGCAGGGTTTCTCGGCTTGCGGCTGGTCAAGCAGACCGCCGGCTTTGCGGATGGCGAACAATTGCACCTTTTCTATGGCGATGCAGCGGGCAGCCCCGGCAGCCTCGTGACCTTCCTGATCTGGGAGGCAGGGGCGCGGGGAAGAACCGGCCACGGCCAGCCGTCCGAGATTGCGCTGGCCGTGCCGCCCTCAGGCATCGGCGAATGGCTGTCCCGCGCGCTGGCCGCGCAAGTGACGGTGACCGGACCCCTGCACGAGTTCGGCGAGCCTGTGTTGCGTCTGAAAGATCCCGACGGGATCATCGTCAAGCTGGTGGGCGTAGACCTGCCCGCCGTGGCCCCGCTGCCGGATCCGATTGCCCCGACCCGGCTGCGTGCTGTCACCCTGCTCAGCGGCGATGCGGCCGGGACGGCCCGGTTCATCGCGCGGTTCGGCTATCGCCCCGGTCCGGCGGATGGCGCGGTCCAGCGGTTCCTGTCGGACAGGGATGCCGTGGATGTGCGGGATGCAGCGGGCTATGTCCCGGCAATTCCCGGCACCGGCATGATCGACCACCTCGCCCTGAGGGCCGCCGACATTGGGGCGCTTCGGGCGATGCGCCGGGATCTCGGCACGGCGGAGGGCCTGACCGAGGTGCATGACCGGCGCTATTTCCTGTCGCTCTATGCCCGGGATCCGGCGGGGCTTCTGATCGAATACGCCACGGACGCGCCTGGTCTTGACGTGGATGAACCCCTTGCCCGGCTGGGAGAGACGCTGCTTTTTCCCCCGGATGACGAAGCGCGCGCCGACGATCTGCGGGTGATGTTGCCACAATTCGCCCGACCGGGCGCGGCAAGGATGCCGATGCGCGACCTTCCCTTCATTCACCGCCTGCACCAGCCCGGGGAACCCGATGGATCGGTGATCGTGCATCTGCACGGAACCGGCGGGAGCGAGGCCGACCTGATGCCCCTTGCCCATCGCGCCGCGCCGCGCGCAACGCTTCTGGGGGTGAGGGGACGATCCACCGAGGAAGGGATAAACCGCTGGTTCCGTCGCTTCGATACAGAGACCTACGATCAGGACGACATCCGCGCCGAGGCGGCGGCCTTCGCCGGTTTCGTCGAGGGGGCGATACGGGGATACGGGCTGGATGCGGGCCGTTTGGCTTTTCTGGGGTATTCGAACGGTGCAAACCTTCTGGGCGCGGTGATGCTGCTGCATCCGGGCGTGGTGCGGCGGGCAATCCTGCTGCGTGGCGTTGCCGTGCTGGATGACCCGCCGAAAGCCGATCTGGCAGGGTCCGATGTGCTTTTGCTGTCCGGGGCGCTGGACCCGTTCGCAGGCAGGGCCGCTCCGCTCGAGGCCGCGTTGCGCGCAGGCGGGGCAAGGCTGGATGCGCGGTGCCTGCCTGCCGGACATGAGGTGACAGAGGGAGACCTCGCGGCGGCAAAGGCCTGGGTCTGACCGGATCTCCGGAACGGGCGACGAGGATGCGCGCCTCCGCATCAGAGATCCGGGGTCCGGCGTCGGGGCGGCGGTTGACATCGCCACCCGGACCTTTTGGCAGGATCAGGGTTCTGTCAGGGGGCGAGCTGCCCGATTTCACCCTCTGCCCGTTTCGCATGGGTTCGGTGCAGGCTATGAAGAATTGCCGATCCGGGAGGTTTGACTTGCGCAGTTTGGCCCTTTCAGTCGTTTTGCTTGTTCCAATGGCATCAATATCCTCGGCACAGGCGGACACGATCTGCACGCTGGTTGTCGATGCGCCGACTGGTGCGGTGGTGCGCGAAGAGGGCGATTGCCGCTTCCGTGTCACGCCCGCATCGACCTTCAAGGTGCCGCTGGCTGTCATGGCCTATGATGCCGGGATCCTGACGGATGCGCATCATCCGGCCATGGCGTTCCGGGCGGGCGACCCGGATTGGGGCGGGGCCAACTGGAAGAAAGACACCGATCCGGCACATTGGATGCGTCATTCGGTGCTTTGGTTTTCCCAGAGGATCGCCCGGGCCATGGGAACCGCAACCCTGACCCGCCATGGGCAGGAATTTGGCTATGGGAACGCCGATTTTTCCGGCGATCCCGGTTTTGACAATGGGTTGGACCGGGCATGGATCGCCTCGTCGCTGCGGATTTCCCCCCTTGAACAGGCCGCCGTTCTGCAGGCGCTGGTTCTGGATACGCTCCCCGTCCGCGCGCAGGCGATGCAAAGGGCGCGCGACATCATCGAAACCCGCGAGGTCGGCAAATGGCTGATCCATGGCAAGACCGGAACCGCCTATCCCCGGCGCGCGGATCGCAGTTTCGACTATGCGCGGGGGTGGGGCTGGTATGTCGGCTGGGCCGAGGATGGCGA
Organism: Pseudorhodobacter sp.; assembly: GCA_046295215.1. GTDB lineage: Bacteria > Pseudomonadota > Alphaproteobacteria > Rhodobacterales > Rhodobacteraceae > Szabonella. The sequence goes on from JBKBNP010000028.1 coordinate 46,947, forward strand.
CAGGACGCTGATCTTCGTCCGGCTGACACAGGCGAGCGAACGGACCGGGGAGTCGCCCGGCAATCTAACCCGCGATGGAGTCCTGCGAGAATGGCCGGGTCTTGCGGGGCGGTAGCGGCGGGACTGTCCCCGCGTCCGGGAACCCCATCCCGGTCCGCCCCGTCGCACCGTCGGGTCTGCCCGGTTGATCTGCCTCCTCCGCATGTGTATTTTCCTGGTCGACAAAGATTTTTGCGGGACTTCATCACCATGACTGAGAACGGAGACGGCAGCCTGCCGGAGCGCAAGCGCGGTTCGGGCGTCAAGGTGGTCTATGAGATGCTCCGGGATGAAATCCTCGACCTGAAGCTCCCCCCCGGAAGCCCGATTGACGAGGTGCAACTGGCTGAACGCTTCGGCATGTCGCGCACCCCCATCCGCGAGGCACTGGTGCGTCTGGCGGGCGAAGGCTTGGTTGAAACGCTGCCGAACCGATCAGCCATGGTTGCGAATATCGACGTTCTGAACCTGCACACGTTTTTCGATGCGATCACGCTGATGTATCGCGTGACCACCCGGCTTGCCGCGCAATACCACCGTCCGGCTGATCTGGAGGCGATCCGCCGGATCCAGGCGGGATATGTCGCCGCCGCGGGGGCAAAGGATGCGCTGGCGATGGTGGCGATCAACCGGGATCTGCATGCCGCAATCGCGGAGGCCGGGCGCAACCCCTATTACACGACCCTTACCCTGCGTCTGCTGGATGAGGGGCGGCGCATCCTGCGGCTCTACTATCAGTCTTTCGACGACCGCCTGCCGCAGGAATATGTCGATGAACACGAGGCGATCATCGCCGCCATCGCCGCGCGCGACATCGACCTGTGCGACCGGTTGGCGCGCGCCCATGCCGACCAGATCGTGCGCCAGATCCAGCAGCTTTTCGCGCGCGACCAGCGTCAGGACATGTCGTTGTAACCCGAGTCGATTTCTTGTCGACAAATAAAATACAAGAGATATGATGGCGTGGAGATTCGGGATTGGACCCGGATTGCACAGCATTGCCGAACCCCGATCAGGAGGAGTTTCCAGATGGACACCGCGATATTTACCGGCGTGATTCCCGCCTTGATGACGCCCTGCAAGCCGGACCGCAGCCCCGATTTCGACGCTCTGGTCCGCAAGGGGCAGGAGTTGATCGGCCTGGGAATGTCGGCTGTGGTCTATTGCGGGTCGATGGGTGACTGGCCGCTGTTGACGGATGCGCAGCGCATGGAAGGCGTGGAGCGTCTCGTCAAGGCGGGTGTTCCGGTGATCGTCGGCACGGGGGCCGTCAATTCGGCCAGTGCCGTGGCCTTGTCCGCCCATGCGCAGAAGGTCGGGGCGGCTGGTCTGATGGTCATTCCGCGCGTCCTGTCGCGGGGGGCGTCGGCGGTGGCGCAGCGCCATCACTTCAAGGCGATTCTCGCGGCCGCGCCGGACCTTCCGGCGGTGATCTACAACAGCCCCTATTACGGGTTCGAAACCAAGGCCGATCTCTTCTTCGCGCTGCGGGCAGAACATCCGAACCTTGTCGGCTTCAAGGAGTTTGGCGGAACCGGTCCGCTGACCTATGCCGCCGAACATATCACCAGCGCCGATGACAGCGTGATCCTGATGGTGGGCGTCGATACCGCCGTGTTCCATGGCTATGTCAAATGCGGGGCGACGGGCGCGATCACCGGCATCGGCAATGTGATCCCGAAGGAGATCCTGCATTTTGTGGCGCTTGCCAAGGCGGCGGCGGCGGGCGACATGGATGCGCGCCAGCGCGCGCAGGAAATGGGCGAGGCGCTGGAAGTGCTGTCCTCCTGGGATGAGGGCACCGATCTGGTGCTGTACTACAAGCACATGATGGTTGCGCAGGGCTATCCGGAATATGCCCTGCATTTCAACGCGACCGACGAATTGACGGCCAGCCAGCGCCGTTGGGCCGAAACCCAGCTTGCGCAGTTCAAGGCATGGTATGCCGACTGGAGCAAGCTGCCCGGCGCCGTGCAGGCCTGCAAGGTTTGAACCCACCCCGGACGCGGCAAACCGGCCCTCCCCGGTGCGGGGAGGGCTTTTTGCTGCCGGGTGGTCAGGCGATGGCGTCCAGACCAAGATCCAGCAGCCGGTCAAGCTGATCGACCTCGGCCGTGGTCAGGGTGATACCCTCCGCCTCTGCGCGGGCGCGGGCGGTGAAGCGGCGTTCGGACGGCAGGCGCGCGCCTTGCCCCTTGATCGCCTCGAACAACACCTCCGCCCGCGCGAAGGGATCGCCCGGCCGCCCTGCCGCGAATTTTTCGGGGGAAAGGGCGAGGATCAACTCGCCATGGAAGGGCGCGAGCGCGGTCGAGCCGAGGAAATCCAGCACCTCGGGGCTGGTCAGATCGCCGATCATCACCCCGGCCAGCAATTCGATCATCGTGCCGATGGCAGACCCCTTGTGCCCGCCGAAAGGCAGCATCGCGCCCGCCAGCGCGGCCTCGGGTTCGGTCGTGGGCTGGCCGGTCGCATCCAGTGCCCAGCCTTCGGGCAGGGATTTGCCCGCGCGTCGGTGAAGCTCGATCTCGCCCCGCGCCGCGACCGAGGTTGCAAAATCGAACACATAGGGATTGCGCCCCGGACGCGGCCAGCCGAAGGCAAGGGGATTGGTGCCCAGAAGCGGTTTGCTTCCGCCCGTCGGGGCGACGGTCGCATAACTCGGGCACATGACCAGCGCGGCAAGGCCGTGCGCCGTGACGGCTTCCACCTCGGGCCAGAGGGCGGCGAAATGGGTGCAATCGTTCACGACGAGCGCCGCCAGCCCCAGATCGCGCGCGCGGTCCACCAGTGCGGGTAGACCCATCTCGAAGGCCGGGTTGGAAAATCCGCCCTGCGCATCGACCCGGACAATCGCGCCGCCCTCGCCCGCGTGCAGCACTGGCAGGGCTCCCCCCCTTCACCTTGCCGGCCTTCAGCGTGCGCAGCGCCCCCTCGATGCGATAGACGCCATGCGACTTGCAGGCATCCCGTTCCCCAGCCGTGATGGCGCGGGCGAGTGCCGCCGATTGTACCCCGTTCATCCCGGCACGGCGGAAAATCGCCTCGACGCGGGCGTGCAGCACGGAAATCGGGATGGTCTGGCTCATGGCAATTGCCTCCTGTCTGGCGGATCGGATGGTTTTCTTTTGCTTGCAGAAAGATCTTGGAACCGCAAGCGAGGCGGGCCTGTCCGCGCGTATTTCTTGTATACTCATTGTATTTTTTGTTTGATTTATCCAACCTCTCCCCCGATAGTCCATCAGAGTGGAATCAATATCACCCCGGGGAGAAAACCATGAAAAAGCCGATCTTCGCTGCTGGCCTTCTGGCCGCAACCGCCCTTGCCCTGCCCGCGCAGGCCGACAAGCTTGATGACATCATCGGGTCGGGCACCCTGCGCTGTGCCGTCGTTCTCGACTTCCCGCCGATGGGATCGCGTGATGCCTCCAACACGCCGATCGGCTTTGACGTCGACTATTGCAACGATCTGGCCAAGGCGCTGGGCGTCAATGCCGAGATTGTGGAAACCACCTTCCCCGAGCGCATCCCCGCCCTGATGTCGGGCCGGGTCGATGTGGCCGTCGCCTCCACCTCCGACACGCTGGAGCGGGCCAAGACGGTTGGCTTCTCGATCCCCTATTATTCCTTCGAGAATGCGGTCGTCGCCAATGAAAAGGTCGAGATGACCGATTGGGAAGGCATGAAGGGCAAGACCGTGGGCGCCGTGGCCGGCACTTACGAGGCGATCTGGCTTGAAGAGAAGTTGAAGGAATGGGGGGAAGGCCAGTTCCGGCCCTACCAGACCCAAGCCGATGTGTTCCTGGCGCTAAGCCAGGGTCAGCTTGATGCGACCGTGTCCACCGTCGAGGTGGCCGAGGCCAATGTCGCCTCGGGCAATTTCCCGAGCATCCGCATCGTCGACAAGGCGCCGATGGTGCCGGACTATGTCGCGCTCATCACGCTGCGCGAGGAATACGGGCTCATCAACTACATGAACCTGTTCATCAACCAGCAGGTCCGGACCGGACGTTATGCCGAGCTTTACAAGCAGTGGGTGGGCGAGGGTGAACCCGCCAGCCTGACGATTCCCGGCGTCTATCGCTGACAGTCGCGCATCAGGGCGGTGCGGGGGCGTGTCCCCCGCACCGCTTTCGCGTTCACTGACCGGGGGCGGGCATGTTCAACTACAATTTCCGCTGGAATCAGGCGCTCAACTCGCTTCCGCAGATGCTGGAGGGCGCGCTTGTCACCATCGAGATCGCGCTGCTGTCGATGGTGATCGGCATCAGCATCGCCATGGTGCTGACGCTGTTCCGCCTGTCGGGGTTTCGCGCCCTGTCGGCTGTCACGACCACATGGGTTGAAGTGGCCCGCAACACGCCCGCCCTGTTCCAGATCTATATGGTGCATTTCGGCCTTGGCAGTTTCGGCATCCACCTGTCGCCCTATCTTTCGCTGCTGATCGGGATTGCCTTCAACAACGCGGGCTATCTGACCGAGAATTTCCGCGGTGCGCTCAAGGCCATTCCCGACACGCAGACAAGGTCGGCGCGGTCGCTCGGCATGACGCCGATACAGGCGTTCCAGCATGTCATCATGCCGCAGATGCTGCGGATCTCCTTTCTGCCGATGACCAACCAGATGGTCTGGGCGATCCTGATGACCTCGCTCGGGGCGGTGGTGGCGATGAACACCGATCTTTACGGTGTGACGAGCGACCTCAACGCCCGCAGCTTCCGCACGTTCGAACTGTTCGCCATTGCCGCCGTGATCTTCTACCTCATCACCAAGGCAATCACCCTCTCGGCCCGGCTGCTTGCGGCCCGGCTGTTCCGGTATTGAGGGGGGGGGGCGCGCGATGTTCGATACCGCACTGACAACCAATGACCTGATCTTTCTGGCCAAGGGCGCCGGAATGACGCTGATCGTGACCGGAATATCGGTGTTTTTCGGCACGATCCTCGGGATCATCTTTGGCGTGATCCGCTATCAGATCGGGCCGTGGTGGGCCGCGCCCATGACGTTTTTCCTCGACATCTTCCGGTCCATTCCGCTGCTGATCCAGCTTGTGCTGGCCAATGCCTTTGTGACGACCGTTCTGGGTTGGCGCATCTCGGGCTTTTCGGTCGCCTGCGGGGTGCTGTCGCTCTACACTGCCGCCTATTGCGCGGAAATCGTGCGCGGCGGGATCGAGGCGGTGCCGCAGACGCTGCGTCGGGCGGCGCGCTCGCTGGGCATGACATGGGGGCAGGACATGACCCAGATCGTGCTGCCGCTGGCGACCCGCGTGGCGCTGCCGTCCTGGATCGGCCTTGCGCTGGGGGTGATGAAGGATTCCGCGCTGGTCTATATCGTGCAGGTGGTGGAGTTGCTGAAATCCACCCAGATCCTGATTACCCGATTGCAGGAGCCGCTGTTCCTTCTGATGATCTGCGGTCTGTTCTACTTCATCATCTCCTTCCCGCTGGCACGGTTCGGCGGGTATCTGGAAAAACGGTGGTCCAATGATTGAGATCGAGAATGTCCGCAAATCCTTTGGCCCGCTGGAGGTGCTGAAGGGGATCGACCTGACCGTGGCGCGGGGCGAGGTGCTGACCGTGATCGGCGGGTCGGGGTCGGGCAAATCCACGCTGCTGACCTGCATCAACGGGCTGGAACCGATCGATTCGGGGCGCATCCTTGTCGATGGCGTGGAGGTGCATGCCAAGGCCACCAACCTCAACAAGCTGCGCCAGAAGATTGGCATCGTGTTCCAGCAATACAATGCCTTTCCGCATCTGACCGTCATTGAAAACGTCATGCTGGCGCAGGTGAAGGTGCTGAAACGCTCCAAGGCCGAGGCGGAGGCGGAGGCGGAACGCCAGCTCAACCATGTGGGTCTTGGCGACAAGCTCAAGGTCTATCCCTCGCGCCTGTCCGGGGGGCAGCAGCAGCGCATGGCGATTGCCCGCGCGCTGGCCATGTCACCGCATTACATGCTGTTCGACGAGGTGACATCGGCACTGGACCCGCAACTGGTGGGCGAGGTGCTGGACACGTTGCGGATGCTGGCCTCCGAAGGCATGACGATGATCTGCGTGACCCACGAGATGAAATTCGCGCGCGAGGTGTCGGACCGCGTGGCCTTTTTCCACAAGGGCGTGATGGCTGAAATTGCCCCGCCCGATGCGCTGTTCGGCGCACCCAAAGATCCGGAATTGCAGAAGTTCCTGGCCGCCACGCATTGAGGGAATAATGGAGATCCGACCCGATGTCATCGTGATCGGGGGGGGCGTCGTGGGCCTGTCCACGGCGCTGGCCCTGCAGGCGCGCGGCCTTTCGGTCAGCGTGCTGGACCGCGAAGGCCCGGCGGCGGGGGCGTCGGCGGGCAACGCCGGGGCCTTTGCCTTTACCGACATCCTGCCGTTGGCCTCGCCCGGCATCCTGCGCCGCGCGCCGAAATGGCTCTTGGACCCGCTGGGGCCGCTGAGCATTCCGCCCGCCTATGCGCTGCGCATCGCGCCCTGGATGTACCGCTTCTGGCGGGCCTGTTCGGCCTCGCGGGTTGCGGCCTCCACCGCCGCACAAACGGCCCTGATGGACCTGTCCAAGGCTGAACTGGAGCCGTTCCTGGCCGCAACCGGAACGCTGCCGATGCTGCGCCGCGACGGCAATCTTCAGGTCTACGAAACCGAGTCCGAATTCCGTGCCTCGCTCCCCGGCTGGCAGGCCCGTGCCGATCATGGCATCGAATTCCGCCATATGGGGCCCGAGGAAATGGCGGACCTGCAACCGGGCCTCGCCCCCCGTTTCACCCATGGCACGTTCACGCCGGGCTGGTATTCGATTGCCGATCCCAGGGACTATACCCTTGCGCTGGCGGACCGGTTCCGGGCGCAGGGGGGCGAGATTGCGGTGGCCGAGGTCGCCATGCTGAAACCCCTGTCCGACGGGGTGGAGGTCGGGGTTGCCGGGGGGTTGTCGCGGAGTGCTGCCCATGTGGTTCTGACGGCGGGTGCCCATTCGCATCTGATCGCGCGCACCCTGGGCGATCGCATCCCGCTGGAAACCGAACGTGGCTACAACACCACGCTGCCCGGCGATGCCTTCGATCTGCGCTTGCAGATCACCTTTGGCGGGCATGGTTTTGTCGTCTCGCGGCTTTCCTCCGGCATCCGGGTCGGAGGCGCGGTGGAACTGGGCGGGTTGAACCTGCCGCCGAATTTCCGCCGGTCGGATGCCATGCTGCAAAAGGCGCGGGCCTTCCTGCCGGGGCTGAACCCTGCGGGCGGCGTGCAATGGATGGGGTTCCGGCCCTCGCTGCCCGACAGCCTGCCCGCCATCGGCGCGTCAAGCGCCACGCCCCGCGTGACCTATGCCTTTGGTCATGGCCATCTGGGCCTGACGCAATCGGCAGGCACCGCGCGGCTGGTGGCCGATCTGGTGACGGGCGCGCCATTCGCCATCGACCTTTCTCCCTTCTCGCCCCAAAGATTCTGAGGTTTCCATGGCAACGCATACCTTTTCCTGCATCGACGGCCATACCTGCGGCAACCCGGTGCGGCTGGTATCTGGCGGTGGCCCCCGGCTGGAGGGGGCGACCATGCTGGAACGGCGCGCGCATTTCCTGCGCGAGTTCGACTGGATCCGCACCGGCCTGATGTATGAGCCGCGCGGACATGACATGATGTCGGGGTCGATCCTGTATCCGCCGACGCGGCCTGACTGCGACGTGGCGGTGCTGTTCATCGAAACCTCGGGCTGCCTGCCGATGTGCGGGCATGGCACCATCGGCACCATCACCATGGGGCTGGAGAACGGCCTCATCATCCCGCGCAGCCCGGGGCATCTGTCCATCGAAACACCCGCCGGAAAGGTGGACATCGAATACCGGCAGGAAGGGCGTTTCGTCGAGGAAGTGCGGCTGACCAACGTGTCGTCGTTCCTTCATGCCGAAGGGCTGACCGCAGAGGTGGAAGGGCTGGGAGAGATCGTGGTCGATGTGGCCTATGGCGGCAATTTCTATGCCATCGTGGAACCGCAGAGGAATTTCTGCGACATGGCCGATTTCACGGCTGGCGAGTTGATCGGCTGGTCGCCAAAGCTGCGTGCCGCACTGAACGCGAAATACGACTTCGTCCACCCCGAACATCCCGCGATCAACGGGCTGAGCCATATCGAATGGACGGGCACGCCCACCGTGCCCGGTGCCCATGCCCGCAATGCGGTGTTCTATGGCGACAAGGCGATTGACCGCAGCCCCTGCGGCACTGGCACCTCGGCCCGCATGGCGCAGCTTGCGGCCAAGGGAAAGCTCAAGGTCGGTGACGAGTTCCACCACGAATCCATCATTGGCTCGATCTTCAAGGGCCGGGTGGAGGCGGCGGCCTCGGTCGCGGGGCGCGACGCCATCATTCCCTCCATCGCAGGCTGGGCGCGGATGACGGGATACAACACCATTTTCATCGACGACCGCGACCCCTTCGCGCATGGGTTTGTGGTCAAGTGACCGGTGCTGCGCAATCCATCCTGCCGGGGCAGGCATCGGGCGGGGTTCTGGCCTGCAGTGAGCCGATCAGCTTCTGGGGCGGGGTCGATCCGGCGACGGGGCAGGTGATCGACGTGCATCATCCGCTGGCCGGGCAGAACCTTGCAGGCCGTATTCTGGTGATGCCGGGCACGCGCGGATCCTGCACCGGGTCGGGTGTGTTGCTGGACATGGTGCTGAACGGCAAGGCTCCGGCGGCGCTGGTCTTTGCGGAACCCGAGGATGTGGTGACGCTGGGCGCGATGATCGGGGCGGCGATGTTCGCCAAGCCCCTGCCGGTGCTGCGCCTGACGCGGGATGCTTTCGGCGCACTCGCCCGGGCGAAATCCGCGCGCATCACCGAAACCTCCATCGAGGCGGAGGGGCTGGCGATCCCGGTCGCCCCGCCCGCCACCGCAACGCTGGACCTGACCGATGCCGACCGCGCCATGCTGGAGGGTGCGGAAGGCGAGGCCACGGCGCAGGCCATGCGGATCCTCTGCGCCATGGCCGCCAATCAGGGCGCGGCCCGGCTGATCGACGTGACGCAAGGCCATATCGACGGCTGCATCTATGCCAGCCCCGCCAACCTCACCTTTGCAGAGAAGATGGCTGATATGGGAGCAAAGGTGCGCATCCCCACCACGATGAACGCCATCTCGGTCGATCATGCCAACTGGCGCGCGCAGGGGGTGCCGCCCCTGTTCGGCGGCCCGGCGCAGCGGCTGGCCGATGCCTATGTGCGGATGGGCTGCCAGCCGACCTTCACCTGCGCACCCTATCTGCTGGACACGGCGCCTGCGACGGGTGAGGCGATTGCCTGGTCGGAATCCAATGCCGTGATCTATGCCAATTCCGTGCTGGGTGCGCGCACGGCCAAGCACCCGGATTTTCTGGACCTCTGCATTGCCATGACCGGACGCGCGCCGCTGTCGGGGGTTTATCTGGACGAACCCCGGCAGGCGCGGCGGATCATCGATGTGGAGCTGCCCGATGGCTTTGACGATGCGTTCTGGCCGCTGATCGGCTGGCTGGCAGGCAAGGTTTCGCCCGACCGGATCCCGCTGTTGCGCGGGCTGGCCCCGGCAAAGCCGACGCCCGAGAACCTCAAGGCGGTCTGTGCGGCCTTTGGCACCACCTCTGCTGCGCCGATGCTGCATGTCGAGGGGGTGACGCCCGAGGCGGATCGGATTGCGCCCGACGCCGACAACGCCCGCATCCCCCGCGCCGACATGGCGGCGGGTTGGCGAACGCTGAATGACGGGCCCGAGACGGTGGAGCTGGTCGCCATCGGCAGCCCGCATGCCTCGATCCTCGAATGTCGTGCGCTGGCAGATGCGCTGGCCGGGCAACGAGTGGCGGTGGCCACCATCGTCACGGCAGGCCGCACGGTGATCGCGCAGGCCCGCGCCGATGGCACCTTGGCGCGGCTGGCCGCAGCGGGGGTGCAGGTTCTGCCCGACCTCTGCTGGTGTTCGATTTCCGAGCCTGTCTTTCCGCCCGGAACCTGCGCGCTGATGACCAATTCCGGCAAATATGCCCATTACGGCCCCGGCCTTTCGGGCCGCGCGGTGCGCTTTGGCGGCCTTGCCGCCTGTGCCGGGGCGGCGGTGACGGGTCACGCACCGCGCACGCTTCCCCCTTGGCTGGAGTAGCACCGCGATGCGCAGCACGAAATCCATCCATGTGATTTCCGCCCATGCCGAGGGCGAGGTCGGCGATGTGATCGTCGGCGGCGTCACCCCGCCGCCCGGGGCGACCCTGTGGGATCAGTCCCGCTGGATCGCGCGGGACCAGACGCTGCGGAACTTCGTGCTGAACGAACCGCGTGGCGGGGTGTTCCGCCATGTCAACCTGCTGGTGCCGCCAAAGCACCCGGAGGCTGATGCCGCCTTCATCATAATGGAGCCCGAGGACACGCCGCCGATGTCGGGGTCCAATTCCATCTGCGTGGCGACCGTGCTGCTGGACAGTGGCATCCTGCCGATGACCGAGCCTGAAACGCATCTGACGCTCGAAGCACCCGGTGGGTTGGTGCGGGTGCGCGCGGATTGTCGCGATGGCAAGGCGGAACGCATCTTCGTGCAGAACCTGCCGAGCTTTGCCGCCGATCTGGACATGGCGCTGGAGGTAGAGGGCCTCGGCACGCTGACGGTGGACACGGCTTACGGTGGCGACAGTTTCGTCTTTGTCGATGCAAAGTCGCTTGGCTTCAACCTGACGCCGGACGAGGCGCATGACATCGCGCGGCTGGGGGTCCGGATCACGCAGGCCGCGACGGATCAACTGGGGTTCCACCACCCCGAAAACCCCGACTGGCGGCATTTTTCTTTCTGCCTGTTCGCAGGACCAGTGACCCGCGAAGGCACCGAATTGCGCGCAGGGGCCGCCGTGGCGATCCGTCCGGGCAAGGTGGACCGTTCGCCCACCGGCACGGCGCTGTCTGCCCGCATGGCGGTCTTGCATGCGCGCGGGCAGATGGGGTTGGACGACCGGCTGACGGCGGTGTCGCTGATCGGGTCCACCTTTGCCGGGCGCATCCTTGGCACGACCATGGTGGGCGACCGGCCTGCCATTCTGCCCGAAATATCCGGGCGCGGCTGGATCACCGGCATCCACCAGCACATGCTGGACCCTTCCGACCCCTGGCCCGGAGGCTACCGGCTCAGCGACACCTGGGGCGCGCGCTGAGCGCAGGGGTGGACGGGGAAGGGGAAAAGGGTGCCCCCGCGCATGACCGGCACGCGCGGGGAGCCTTTTGCGGTTACTTCAGATCTCCGGCTTTCGGCAGGGCCGCCCAGGCGGCAAGGGCGGCGTCGCGGTTCGCGGCAGCTTCGGACTCGTCCACCGCAAAGACCTTGATGCTGCCGATGTCGGGCAGGCCGACATGTTCGGACACATTGATGTCGGTGCGGCTGGGGCGGCGGAAGGCGACCTTCAGCAGTTCGATCTGCGCCTCTTTCGACAACAGTGTGTCGATGGCGCGCCGGGCATTGTCACCGGCAGGCGCGTTCTTGATGAGCCCGGCATATTCCGGCGAGGTGAAGGTGCCTTCGGCGGGATAGACCAGCTTCAGTTCCTCCTGCCCGCCATCAACATAGGCGTAGCTGTTCGTCTCGAAGGTCAGACCGACGGAATATTCCCCCATCGCCACGCCCTTGGGCACCGCCGAGGACGAGCCCGAGACGACCATGTTCGCCACGATCCCCTTGTAGGTCGCCTCATCCAGCAGCTTGGAAAGCCCCCAGATGATCGTATAGCCGGTCGAGCTGTTGGCCGGATCCGCGATGATGATTTTGCCGTTCCAGGCCGGATCCGCCAGTTCGGCCCAAGTGGAGGGCACGTCCCGACCGTCCAGAAGGTCCGAGTTCACCAGCATCGTCACCACATGGACATTGGCCGGGATGAACAGATCGCCGGGATAGCGCAGATCGTCGGGCATCGCGGCGAGAGCAGGCGAGGCATAGGCTTCGAACAGTTGCTCGAAGGCGCCCAGCGTATTGACCGAGGAGGACCAGAACACATCGCCCTGCGGGGCGGAGGATTCCGCTTCGATCCGGCGCAGCAGCACGCCCGACCCGCCGGTGATGACGCCAAGGTTCAGCCCGGCTTCGGCCTTCACGGCGGCCTGCACGGCCTCATAGGCCGGAACCGGGTTCGAGGTGTAAAGCACCGGTTCCTGCGCCATGGCGGGGGCTGCAAGGCCAAGCGCCATGGCGGTGGCCAGATGGGTGGGTTTCATGTTCATTGCGGAACCTCTCTGTTGGGTGGGTGGTTGTCTGGCCCGGGCGGCGCACCGCCCGGACGGGTTGTCATTTCGCGGCAAAGACGTCGATGCGGAACATCTTGGCCGCGACGATGATCGGGATCAGGATCACGGCGACCAGCACCAGCCCATAGGCCGAGGCATAGGCCATCAGACCGGAATCGATCAGCCGGAACACCTGGATCGGCAGGGTTTCACGCCCCCCCGAATAGACGAGGATCGAGGCCGAAAGCTCTGCCACCGTCGTCGTCCAGGTCAGCACCGCCGCCGCCGCGATGGCGGGCAGCATCACCGGCAAAACCACCTTGAAGAAGGTCCGCACAGGCGGCACGCCGAGGCTGATCGAGGCCTCTTCCAGCGAGTTCGGGATGTTGTGCAGCGTCGCCTGCCCGTTGCGCATCCCGAAGGGCATGCGGCGGATCACATAGGCCAGCACGATGATCGTGGCCGTTCCCGACAGGGGCAGCCAGCCGCCGTGGAACGTGGCCAGCAGCGCCACCCCCAGCACCGTTCCCGACAGTGCCAGCGGCACGGCCGAGATGTAATCGACAAAGGGGGTTAGGACATTGGGCTTTTTCACCACCACATAGCTGACGATGGCCGAAAAGGCGATGGAGATGAAGGTGGCGATCCCTGCATAGGTCAGCGAATTTATCAGCGGCTGGGGGGCGGTAACGAACACCCGCTCCAGATTCTCGAAGGTCCAGTTGCCCCATTGCATCACCGGCCCGCGCGCCTTGGTGAAGGCGCCGATGATGATGGAAATCAGCGGCAGCAGCGAGATCAGCACCACGAGCCCCGCCGCCACCGCAACGCCCGCGCCCCTGATCCCGCGCAGGGGCTGGGGGCGCGCACCCCGGCCCTGCACGATTTCATACTTGCCGCGCGCCACGACCCAGCGGTTGACGAACAGCACCGCCATCACGATCAGCACCGAAACGCTGGCCAGTGTCGATTGCATCGTGATGTCCGACGCACCCTCGGCCACGGCGGCCTGATAGGTGACGACGGACAACAGCGGCAGGCGGTGGCTCAGGATCATCGAGATGGCGAAATTGCCCACCGTCATGGTGAACACCAGCAGCGCCGAGGCGAGGATGGCGGGCAGGATCACCGGCACCATCACCTTGAGCCGCGACAGGCCGGGCGAGGTGCCAAGGCTTTGTGCCGCCTCCTCCAGTTGCGCGTCGAATTTGCCGATGGCGGCCACCACGCCGATATAGACATAGGTGTAATAGATGAAGCTCATCGAGGTGATGAGCCCGAACCAGCCATAGAAGCTCGGCAGGCGGATGCCCACGTCGCGCAGCGCGCGGGTGATCAGCCCGTTATTGCCCAGCATCATCAGCCAGGTCTGCGCCGCGATCACCTCGGGGATCACCAGCGTTATCAGCGGCAGCAGGGCAATCAGCGACTTGCCCGGAAAGCTGTGCCTTGCGGTGACATAGGCCAGCGGCACGCCGATCAGCGTGGCAATCACGGTGACGGATGTGGCGAGGATCAGCGTGTTGGTGATGGCCTGAAGGTAGCGCGGGGTTTCCAGCAGGCGCGACCAGCCGTTCGGACCATCGCCCATGACGCTGGCCGTCAGGATGTTCAGAAGCGGGTAGAGGACGAACAGGCAGAGCAGCGCGAGGGCCAGTGCCGACATCCAGAACCAGGGGGTGCGCAAGGTGCCGGTCATGCCGCGATCACCCGTGCCTGCGCGGGTTCGATGCCAAGGCTGACCCGATCCCCGGGCCTGAACCCGTCATGGCCGGGGCCGTGCAGGTCGGCAACCACCTGAACCTCGCCCGAGAGGTGCAGCCGGTAGCTGGTCCTTGCCCCCAGATATTGCCGCGACTGCACCGTGGCGGGCACGCTCTGGCGGGTCGGGTCCGGGTCGCGCGACAGGTGCAGCGTCTCGGGACGCAGGATCAGGATGCCTTCCGGCCCGGCAGCGTGCCGCGCATCGGTCGCAAGGATCTGCGCGCCGCAGAGGTCCGCCGACACCATCCCGCCCCCGGCAGAGGTTATGCGGGTTTTCAGCCGGTTCGCCGCGCCGACGAAATCCGCGACATAGGCGGTGCGCGGGGTGGCATAGATGTCTTGCGGGGTGCCGAGTTGTTCCACAGCGCCCTTGTTCATCACGCCGATGAGGTCCGACATCGACAGGGCTTCTTCCTGATCGTGGGTCACGAAAACCGTGGTGATGTTGGATTCGCGCTGCAATTCGGTGATCGTCTCGCGGATCTGGACGCGCAGCTTGGCGTCGAGGTTCGACAGCGGTTCATCCATCAGCAGGACCGCAGGCTTGATGACCAGCGCGCGGGCCAGTGCCACCCGCTGCCGCTGCCCGCCCGACAGTTCCGCCGGGTGCCGGTCGCCCAGATGGCCAAGGCCGACCCGGTCCAGCGCCTCGGCCAGCTTGCGGGCCACCGGCGCCCCCTTTTCCCCCCGCGCATGCAGCCCGTAGGCGACGTTCTGGTTTACCGTCTTGTCAGGAAACAGGGCATAGTCCTGAAACACCATGCCGATGGCGCGCTTGTGCGGCGGCAGGCGCGTCACATCCTGCCCGCCGAAGCGGATCGTGCCTTCCGCCGCCGGAACAAACCCCGCGATGGTGCGCAAAAGCGTGGTCTTGCCGCATCCCGAAGGCCCGAGCAGGGTGAAGAAGCAGCCTTCGGGGATGTCGAGGTCGAGCCCCGAGATCACCTTTTCGGTGCCATAGGTGACGGTGAGTTTCTCGATTCCAATGCCCATGCGTCGTCCCCGTCCGTTTGTCCGCGTTGTCTGTTCTGCCGTCACGCCGTGGCGCGTTCCTTTTGGCCGATGCCCAGCCCCCCGATCACCGAGAGCGCCTCGTCATGGCAGCGCCGCCCCCCCGATGCGAGGATGCGCCCGTCGCTTTCCAGCGTCAGCGGGCGGCCCGCCCAGTCGGAAATGACGCCCCCCGCGCCCTCGATCACCGGGCGGAAGGGGGCGAAGTCGAACACCTGCTGGCCCGCGTCGATGGCCAGATCGCTGCGCCCCTCGGCCAGACGGCCATAGTTGAGGCAGGCCCCGCCATAGACCCGGTTCGCGGTCATGCGGCGCAGGGCGTTCAGGGCGGGCAGTTCCTCGGCGCTCATGTAATCCTGGTTGGAATTGGTCATCAGCGCATCGGACAGACCGGCACAATCGCGGGTGCGCACCGGCGCACCGTTCAGCGTGGTGGGTCGGCCCGTCACCCCCAGCCAGCGCCCGCCCACGCCGGGCACGTCGATCACGCCCAGATGCGGCACCCCGTCCACCGCCAGTGCGATCAAGGTGCCGAACACCGGGATGCCAAGAATGAAAGGCGCCGTGCCGTCGATCGGGTCCAGCACCCAGACATGCGAGGCGCCGGGGTTCTCGCTCGCCTCTTCCTCGCCGATGATCCCGTGATCGGGATAGGCTGCCTTTATCATGGCGCGGATCTCGGACTCGATCAGGCGGTCCATCCGGGTGACGAAGCTCTGGTCCGGCTTGACCTCGACGCCCAGTGCCGCCGCCCCGTCGTCCTGCGCAAGTGCGCGCCGTGCGGCCTCTGCGAGACGGATCGCAAAGGAAATATGGTGATCTTCGATACCTGTGGCGCGGCTCATGCCCGGCTCCCCGTTCCGGCAAGAGACGTGGTTGCGCCCTCTCACCGATTCTGTCCCCTGATCCGGAAAATCTACAGTTATGAGACAAATGTGGCAATATATGTTTTATGTGGTGAAATGAGTTTTTTGGATTTAAGCTCGATCTGGCGAGATCAGACGTTTACCGACCGGGGTGGCGCACCATATTTGTGGCTGCGGAAACAACGGTCAGCGGACCGGACGGAGGGGGTGCCGATGTGGCAGGAAGAACGACATCGCAAGATCCGTGACCAGCTTGCGGCGTTCGGTCAGATCTCGGTCGACCGCATCACCGAGGATTTCGGCGTCTCGCGCGAAACCGTGCGCCGCGATCTGATGGAAATGGAACAGGCGGGCAAGCTGCGCCGGGTGCGCGGTGGCGCGGTGCCGGTCACCCGCGAGGATACGACCTATGGCGTCCGCACCAACCAGCGCGTTCGGGAAAAGCGCGCCATCGCCACCACCGTGATCGGGCTTTTGCAAAGCGGAATGACGATCTTCATGGATGCCGGAACAACAAGTTTCGTCATGGCTGAAACGCTGGCGGCGCCACATGGGTTGACCGATCTCAACATCATCACGAATTCGGTCGATGTCGCGCGGCTGCTGGCCGAACATCCGGATCAGCCGTCACGCCGGTTCCGGGTGCTGATGCTGGCCGGAGAGTTCCGGCATGACCCGATGGAAACGCATGGCGGGGCGACGATCAATGACATTCAGCGCTACCGTGCCGATGTGGCCCTGCTGGCCCCTTGGGGGATCGACGCACAGATGGGGGCCATGAACTATTTCATCCACGGTGCCGAGATCGCCCGCGCGATGGTTCGCAATTCGGACAGGGCCATCATTCTGGCGGATCACTCGAAGATCGGGGCACCCGCGCGGTCGGTTTTTTGCCCGATCCCTGAAATCGACCATCTTGTCGTGGACGAAGCCGCCCGGCTGCGCCCCGGATTCGAGGATCTTTCGCGGGTCGTTCCGGGGCTGATCGTGGCGGGCGCGTGATGGCTTGCCCCGCGGCGGTTCCTTCCGGAATGGACGGTCACGGAATGGGGGGTGTCGGGCGCTTGCTGAGGGCGCGTTCCCGCCGCCAGATATAGATGCCCGAGCCGATGATGATGGCCGTGCCGGCCGCAGTGTTCCACCCCGGAGCAGTGCCGAACACAATGAACCCCGCAGCGGTCGCATAGATCGCCTGCACATAGGTCACGGGGGCCAGCGACGAGGCATCCGCATAGCGATGTGCCGCGACGGCAATCGCATGGCCGACTGCGGCAAAGATGCCGATGAAGGTCATCACCAGCCATCCCGTCCCTGTTTCGGGCCAGACCCAACCCACCAGGCCGAAAGGCAGCAACGCCAGTGTCGCGATCCCCGAGGCCCAGAGCTGGCTGGTCGAATTTGCCTCCACCCCCGCAAGCCGCCGCGTCATCACGAAATAGCCGGACGCACAGCAGAGCGCTGCAAGAGACAGCAGCATGGCCGGGTGAAACGTTGCGCCCCAGGGGGCCACGACGATCAGCACGCCTGCAAAGCCCACGAGAATGGGTAATCCCCCCGTTTTTAACGGGGTGCACTCATAGAACTTACGCGGCCATTCTCAGTTTCTGGGCGGGTGTGATGCCGCCGATGCCCATGTTCGGGCGGTCGTTGTTGTAAGTCCAG
>JBKBNP010000029.1:0-62195 GCA_046295215.1 Pseudorhodobacter sp.
ATTGGAATGCGGAAAAGGCAGAACAGAAGCCCGTAAGCTACCTTAGCAACCAATGTATCCACGCCTATCTTAGCTTTGTTTTTCGTGGAAAAGATCGCAATTGGTCCGATCTTGTCGTTGTGTCTGACTATGACCGAAATAAAACTGTGTGGCGCATCCCGTTTCCCGCAATCGTTGAACTGTTCGAAGAAGCGTCAATCGATTGGCCTCATACCTATCAAATGAAGTTCAACCCAAAGCGCGGCGATTACGACGTAACGACCAATTAAAAAAGACCCCCCGAAACCTTACGGCAACGGGGGGCAGGCGGCTTCCAAAGTGGCCCTGTTGAAGGTGGTCAGCGCCCCGGAAGAACCGGGCGCAAGGGGCTATTCGGCTCCGACGGGGATCAGCGGGGCGTCAACGTCAACCCGGCTGTAGGCCGCGCGGTCGGCAAGGGTATACGTGAACACGGCTTGCCGGCATTGAAGGCCCTGAGGAGATGTCGCGTCCTGCCATCCGGAGGCAGTTGACGAAACAGCTCGCTCAAGGTCCTGATCTTGTTCAACATGCAGCCATCACTCCCTCAACTACACCCGCTTGTCCCTCCGCAAGTGTTGCACTTCATGCAGGTGCCGTTCCTGACCAGCGTGTAATTGCCACATTCGCCGCAGGGATCACCCTCGTAGCCCTGCATCTTGGCCTTGGTGCGGGGGTCCATTGCGACGGTTCCGGTGGCAAGGGCGGTGGTGGCGATGGACACATTTCCGGCGGTCTGCGGGACCAGCGTGTTCAGCACCGATACCGGGTCCAGCCCGTTGGCCAGCGCCATGGCGCCCGCGCCACCTTGCAGCACGGTCAGTTCCTGCGGCAGGCGTTTGCGCAGATAGCCGGTCGAGGAAATCTGGCGCAGCACTTCCAGACCGCGCGTGGCCGCGGCATCGGTCATTTCGGAGATGTTGCGCTTGCCCTCGTCATTGCCGCCGCCGAGATCGTCGAAACTCGCTCCCTGTGGTTTGACATGGGCAAGGTCCGTGCGGTCCAGATAGCTGACCGCCAGTTCGCGGAAGATGTAGTCGAGGATCGAGGTCGCATTCTTGATGCTGTCATTGCCCTGCACCATGCCCGCAGGCTCGAATTTGGTGAAGGTGAAGGCCTCCACGAATTCCTCCAGCGGCACGCCATATTGAAGGCCCACGCTGACCGCGATGGCAAAATTGTTCATCATCGCGCGGAAGCCCGCGCCTTCCTTGTGCATGTCGATGAAGATCTCGCCAAGGCTGCCGTCGCGATATTCGCCGGTGCGCAGATAGACCTTGTGCCCGCCCACGATGGCCTTTTGCGTATAGCCCTTGCGGCGCTCGGGCAGCTTTTCGCGGTGGGAGCGGACGATTTCCTTGACGATCACCTTCTCGATGATCTTTTCGGCCAGAACAACGGCCTTTTCCTGCGCCGATCCGTTGGTCAGGATCTCTTCGGCTTCCTCGTCATCCTCCACCAGGGCCGCCGCAAGCGGCTGGCTCAGTTTCGATCCGTCGCGGTAAAGCGCGTTGGCCTTGATGCCGAGCGAATGCGAAAGCTCATAGGCCGCCAGCGTTTCCTCGATCGTGGCCGAATTCGGCATGTTGATCGTCTTGGAGATCGCCCCCGAGATGAAGCTTTGTGCCGCCGCCATCATGGTGATGTGGCTTTTCACCGACAGATAGCGTTTGCCGGTCTTGCCGCAGGGATTGGCGCAGTCAAAGACCGAATAATGTTCGGGCTTGAGGAAGGGCGCATTTTCCAGCGTCATGGTGCCGCAAACATGGTCATTGGCCGCGTCGATCTGCGTCTTGGTGAATCCCAGATGACGCAGCAGGTCGAAGGTCGGATCCGCCAGACGTTCAGCGGGAATGCCGAGCGTGCCCTTGCAGAACTCCTCCCCAAGCGTCCACTGGTTGAACACGAAGCGGATATCGAAGGCGGAGGGCAGGGCGGCCTCTACCTTTTCGATCTCGCGCGCGCCGAAACCGTGGCCGACCAGCGAGGTGGTGTTGATGCCCGGGCAGTTGCCGAGCGAGCCATGACCGACCGCATGGGCGATGATTTCGGCAATCTGCGCCGACCCGTAGCCCAGTTTTTCCAGCGCCGCCGGAACCGACTGGTTGATGATCTTGAAATAGCCGCCGCCCGCGAGCTTCTTGAACTTCACCAGCGCGAAGTCCGGCTCGATTCCGGTGGTGTCGCAATCCATCACAAGGCCGATGGTGCCGGTGGGGGCGATCACCGTGGTCTGCGCGTTGCGGAAGCCGTGAACCTCGCCCAAAGCCAGCGCCTCGTCCCAGGCGGATTTTGCAAGGGAAACAAGCGTCTGTTCGGGACAGTTCGCGTGATCCAATGCCACCGGCGCGACGTTCAGCGCCTCGTAACGGCCGGTGCCATGGGCGGCGGCGCGGTGGTTGCGGATGACGCGGAGCATGTGGTCGCGGTTGCGCCCGTAGCCCGAAAACGCCCCCAACTCGCCTGCCATTTCGGCCGAGGTCGCATAGGAAATACCGGTCATCAGCGCGGTCAGCGCCCCGCACAGCGCACGGCCCTCATCGCTGTCATAGCCGAGCCCCATGTTCATCAAAAGCCCACCGATATTGGCATAGCCCAAGCCCAGCGTGCGGAAGTCATAGGACAGCTGTGCAATCTCCTTTGACGGGAACTGCGCCATCATCACGCTGATTTCCAGCGTCACGGTCCAAAGACGGGTGGCATGGACATAGGCCGCAGAGTCAAACGCGCCGTCGTGATAGAAGGTCAGCAGGTTCATCGAGGCCAGATTGCAGGCCGTGTCGTCAAGGAACATGTATTCCGAACAGGGGTTGGACCCCCGGATCGCCCCGTCCTCGGGGCAGGTGTGCCAGGCGTTCACCGTGTCATGGAACTGGATGCCGGGGTCTGCGCAGGCCCAGGCGGCATGGCCGACCTGATCCCACAGCTCACGCGCCTTGATGGTCCTGGCGGGTTTGCCATCCGTGCGCCGGATCAGCGCCCAATCGGCATTGTCCTTCACCGCCTTGAGGAAGGCATCCGTCACGCGGACCGAATTGTTGGAGTTCTGGCCCGAGACAGAGATATAGGCCTCCGAATCCCAATCTACGTCATAGGTAGGGAACTCGATCGACCCGAAGCCCTGCCGCGCATATTGCAGCACGCGGTTGATATAGGTTTCGGGGATCATTGACTTCTTCGCCGCACGGATTGCGGTTTTCAGCGCGTCATTTTTTGTGGCATCGGTGGCGTCTGCCATCGTGCCATCCCAGCCCCGGATCGCGGCGAAGATGTCGTTCAGCCGCACCTCATGGATCTTGGACCCCGCCACAAGGCTCGCGACCTTCTGTTCCTCGATCACCTTCCAGTTGATAAAAGCCTCGATATCGGGGTGATCCATGTCGCAGATCACCATCTTGGCCGCGCGCCGCGTTGTGCCGCCCGATTTGATCGCGCCTGCCGCGCGGTCGCCGATCTTCAGGAACCCCATCAGGCCCGACGACTTGCCGCCACCCGAGAGTTTCTCGCCCTCGCCGCGCAGCGAGGAAAAGTTGGTGCCGGTGCCGGAGCCGTATTTGAAGAGCCGCGCCTCGCGCACCCACAGGTCCATGATGCCGCCATCGCCAACGAGATCATCCTTGACCGACTGGATGAAACAGGCGTGAGGCTGCGGGTGTTCATAGGCGGAAGTGGATTTCGTCAGCTTGCCGGTCTGGTGATCGACATAGAAATGGCCCTGACTCGGCCCGTCAATGCCGTAGGCCCAATGCAGGCCGGTGTTGAACCATTGCGGGCTGTTCGGCGCGGCCATTTGGGCCGCCAGCATGTAGCGCATCTCGTCGTAATAGGCGCGGGCATCGGCCTCGGTTGTGAAATAGCCGCCCTTCCAGCCCCAATAGGCCCAGGCCCCCGCCAGACGGTCGAACACCTGCTTGGCCGAGGTTTCGCCGACGATGCGTTGATCCTCGGGCAGGTCGGCCAGTGCCGCCTCATCGGGAACCGACCGCCACAGGAAGTCGGGCACGCCCTTTTCCTTCACGCGCTTCAACCGGGCCGGAACGCCTGCCTTGCGGAAATATTTCTGCGCCAGCACGTCCGAGGCGACCTGGCTCCAGTCGGCGGGAACTTCGACCGCGTCATTGCGGAACACCACTGTTCCGTCGGGGTTGCGGATTTCCGAAACCGTGGTGGTGAATTCCAGCGCGCCATAGGCACCCGTCGCATCTGTGGTGAACTTCCGCTCGATCTTCATCTCTGCCCCGTCTCCCGGTCTGTTGCGGCGGGCTCCGCCCGTCATTGTTATGCCTGTGACCAACGGATTCCTGCTCCTGTCCCTGACGGACAAGGCCGCGCAAATCGCTTTGCGCCTCCGGTTTCCAAAAGCCTGCTCGAACCGTCGGGCCACTACATCTGGTGGTTGCCCCGGACGGCTTCGACAAACTGTCGTAAACTTCTGGCAGGATCAACGAAAAATTCATCGCTCCACACAAGATTTAGTCCTTGACGCAATTTCATTGACTACCTGTGGCGGTCAGGCTTTTGCGCAGGGGCTGTGGATGACCCTGTGGACAGCTCTTGAACCGTTTTCGCAACTGCGCCGGAAAAGCCTTCGGTCCGGCTGATTTGGGCCTGTTTCCTCCGGGCGCACATCAATCCCCGGCCATGGTTCTGGGGCGGGGCAGGTCGATTCCCTCCGGGGCGGTGGCCGGGGGGTGGAGTGTTGCCGTATGGCACGCCATCCGGTGTTCTCGTGGCCGCAGCGTGCATGGGTGATTCTGTGGCTCCGGCACTTTCTCTCGCGTCTGCCCCTTCCTTGTCACGCCCCGAAACTGCCGATGGAACGGCCATCCCTTGCCACCGTTCCGCAGGCCTGCCGCTTCGCGGTTGAAGCCTGCCGGTTTTTGCGACATTTTGCGCGCGGGGCCGGTCCGGCCTCCAACAGAGACCGGTTCCGCGCCGAGAGCGGCCCCAACAGAGAGGATGAGGCAGCCCCATGACCGACCCCGCCAAACCGCAGGCCCCCGCAAATGGCGGCGTCACCTACAGCCGGGTGATGCTCAAGATCTCGGGCGAGGCGCTGATGGGGGATCAGGGATATGGTCTGCACCCGCCGACCGTCACGCGCATCGCCAATGAGGTGAAATCGGTGCATGATCTGGGCGTCGAGATCTGCATGGTGATCGGCGGCGGCAACATCTTTCGCGGGCTGGCGGGGTCGGCGCAGGGGATGGAGCGCACCACCGCCGATTACATGGGGATGCTCGCCACCGTGATGAACGCGCTGGCCATGCAATCGGCGCTGGAGGCGCTCGGCGTCTTTACCCGGGTGATTTCCGCGATCCCCATGGATCAGGTCTGTGAACCCTATATCCGCCGCCGCGCCGTGCGGCATCTGGAGAAAAAGCGGGTCTGCATCTTTGCCGCCGGAACCGGCAACCCCTATTTCACCACCGATACCGCCGCCACGCTGCGCGCCAATGAAATGGCCTGTCAGGCGATCTTCAAGGGCACCAAGGTCGACGGCGTCTATGACAAGGATCCCAAGAAACATGCCGATGCGAAACGCTATGACCGCGTCAGCTATGACGAGGTGCTGCAAAAGCATCTGGGCGTGATGGATGCCAGCGCGATCGCGCTGGCGCGCGACAACAATCTGCCGATCATCGTTTTCTCACTGGATGAACCGGGCGGTTTCCGGGGCATCCTCGCGGGGCAGGGCACCTATACCCGGGTTCAGGGCTGAGCCCCAACACTCTTTGATTTCATCGCCGCCCCGGATAAAAGAGGGCAGCGGCAGGCTTGCAGAACGGAAAAGAACCCCATGTCCGACGACCTAGACATCGACCTCGACGACCTCGAACGCCGCATGGACGGCGCGCTGGCCTCGCTTCGGACCGAATTCGCCTCGCTGCGCACCGGGCGCGCCTCCGGCTCCATGCTGGAACCGGTGATGGTGGATGCCTATGGCACGCTGACGCCGATCAATCAGGTCGGCACCGTGAACGTGCCCGAGCCGCGCATGGTCACCATCAATGTCTGGGACAAGGGGCTGGTGAACAAGGTCGAAAAGGCGATCCGGGATTCGGGCCTCGGCATCAACCCGCAGCTCAACGGCACGATCATCATGCTGCCGATCCCCGAACTGAACGAGGAACGCCGCCGCGATCTGACCAAGGTTGCCGCGCAATATGCCGAGAGCGCGCGGGTTTCGATCCGCAACGTGCGCCGCGACGGCATGGACCAGATCAAGAAGGCCAAGACCGCCGGCATGTCCGAGGATGACCAGAAGATGTATGCCGACGAGGTGCAGACCCTCACCGACAAGGCCATCGGCAATGTCGACAAGGCCCTGGAGGCCAAGCAGGCCGAGATCATGCAGGTCTGACCACCCGGTCACCCCGAGGAAAGCCGCCTTATGGCCAGCCCCCCCGCACAGCCCCCCCCCCGCGACCCCCGCCAGCGGGCATCCCATGTCGCCATCATCATGGATGGCAATGGCCGCTGGGCCACCAATCGCGGCTGGCCGCGTCTGGTGGGCCACCGCAAGGGTGCCGAGCGGGTGAAGGAGATCGTCCGCGCCGCCCCCGACCTCGGGATCGAATGGCTGACCATCTATGCCTTTTCCACCGAGAACTGGAAACGCTCCACCGAGGAGGTGCTGGGCCTCATGTCGATCTTCGCGCGCTATATCCAGCGCGAGGCCGAACGACTGGCCGCCGAGGGCGTGCGGATGCGTTTCATCGGGGACCGCACGCGGCTCGACCCGAAACTGCAACGGCTGATGGCGGGGATCGAGGCGCGCACGGCAGGCTTCAGCCGGCTCAACCTGACGGTCGCGATCAATTATGGAGGGCGGGACGAGATCCTGCGCGCCATGCGGGGGCTGGCGCGCGACGCGGCCGAAGGACGACTCGACCCTTGCGACATCACCGAGGCGGCGCTCTCGGGGCGGATGGACACGGCGGGGTTGCCGGACCCCGATCTGGTGATCCGCACCAGCGGCGAGACGCGGACCTCGAATTTCCTGCCCTGGCAGGCGGCCTATGCCGAATTTGAATTCACCCCGACGCTCTGGCCCGATTTCACGCCCGCCGAACTGGGGGCGATTCTTGCCCGTTTCGGCAATCGCGAACGCCGCTTCGGCGGGGTCATCAGCGCATGACGGGGGCCTCTCCCCGCTGGGCCGACCTGCGCCCGCGCGTGATTTCGGCGGCGGTGATGCTCGCGGTGGGGGCGGTGGAGATCTGGCTCGGCGGTCCGAGCTTCACCCTGCTGGTGCTGATCCTGACCGGGGCGATGCTGTGGGAACTGGCGCGGATGACCGCGCCGCAGGCGGGCGGTTCCGCGCTGGCAATGGCGGCCATCGGCGCAGGGTCGCTGCTGGTGACGTTTCTGTCCCCGCGCGAGATCGGCGGCGCGATGCTGCTGGTGCCGGCGCTGGCCTTCGCCCTGACGCCCCGGCGCGACCGCAGGCTGTCGGCGGCCTGGGCGGTGGCGGTGATGGTCGCGGGTTACGGGTTGATCGTGCTGCGCGACGAGGCGGGGGCGGTGGCGATCCTCTGGGTCGTGGCAGTCGTGGTGATCTGCGACGTGATGGGATATTTCGCGGGGCGGATGATCGGCGGGCCGAAATTCTGGCCTGCCGTCAGCCCGAAAAAGACATGGTCCGGCACGGTGGCGGGCTGGATCGGGGCCGTCGTTGTGGGCGCGGTGTTCATGGCGCTCGGACATGCCGACTGGACGATCCTGTTGCTGTCGCCCTTCATCGGTCTTGCCGGACAGATGGGCGACATCGCCGAAAGCTGGATCAAGCGGCGCTCTGGGGTCAAGGACAGCTCCTCGCTCATTCCCGGCCATGGCGGCGTGATGGACCGGTTCGACGCGATGGTGGGCGCGGTGGCGGCCCTGATGCTGCTTGATCTCGTGGTCACGCTCTCGCTGCCCGCCGCAGGAGGCTGAGATGGCAGGCCGCTCCTCCCTCCCTTTCGGTCGGTCCTCGCGGGTGTCGGGGACCAATGAGCAACCGCAAGGGCGCGATGGGGGCGGGCGCTGATGCGCCGCATCTCCATCTTCGGGGCGACCGGGTCCATCGGGGAAAGCACCTTTGACCTGATCCGCCGGGCGGGCGGGGCAGGGGCCTTCCACACCGTTGCCCTGACCGGCGCGCGCAACATCGCGCGGCTGGCCGAAATGGCGCGGGAATTGCGCGCCGAGATCGCCGTGACCGCCGACCCGGCCTTGCTGGATGATCTGCGTGCGGCCCTTAGTGGCTCCGGCGTTGAGGCCGCCGCAGGGCCAGAGGCGATTGTCGAGGCCGCAACCCGCCCCGCCGACTGGGTGATGTCGGCGATTGTCGGCGCGGCGGGACTGGCACCGGGCCTGCGCGCGCTGGAACAGGGCCAGACGCTTGCGCTCGCCAACAAGGAAAGCCTTGTCACCGCCGGGCCCTTGCTGATGGCGACCGCGCGGGCGCATGGCGCCACCATCCTGCCGGTGGACAGCGAACATTCCGCCGTGTTCCAGGCCCTGACCGGCGAGGACATTGCGGCGGTCGAGCGCATCATCATCACCGCCTCCGGCGGCCCCTTCCGCGACTGGCCGCTGGAACGTGTGCGGCAGGCCACGCTGGCCGAGGCCATCGCACATCCGAACTGGACGATGGGGCAGCGGATTTCGGTCGACAGTGCCTCCATGTTCAACAAGGCGCTGGAACTGATTGAAACGCGCGAATATTTCGGGATCCCCCCCGACCGGATCGAGGTGCTGGTGCATCCGCAATCCATCGTGCATGCGCTCGTCGGCTTCAATGACGGCGCGGTGATGGCGCATCTTGGCCCGCCCGACATGCGCCACGCCATCGGCTTTGCGCTCAACTGGCCGGACCGCCGCGCGCTGCCGGTGGAGCGGCTCGACCTTGCCCGCCTCGGCTCGCTCAGTTTCGAGCCGCCGGACGAGATCCGCTTCCCCGCGCTGCGCCTTGCGCGCGAGGTGATGGCGGCGGGCGGCATGGCGGGGGCGGCCTTCAATGCGGCCAAGGAAGTGGCGCTCGACCGTTTCATCGCGGGAAGTTTACCGTTTCTGGCCATGGCAGAGGTGGTGGAAACCGTGCTTGCCCGGTTATCGCGCCAGAATAGCCTTGGAAATGCCCCTCGTTCCCTGGACGAAGTGGTTTATATCGACGGTCAGGCGCGCAATGAGGCCGCAACGGCCATTGCAGACTGGCATCAGCGAAGAAAGACCTAAGTGGAACTCATCGGACTTATCCCCACCTTCGGCAATGTGATCTGGACGGTTCTGGCCTTCGTGCTGGCGCTGTCGATCATCGTGGCCGTCCATGAATACGGCCATTACATCGTGGGGCGCTGGACCGGCATCCATGCCGAGGTGTTTTCATTGGGCTTCGGCCCGGTGCTGTTTTCCCGCGTGGACCGGCGCGGCACCCGCTGGCAATTCGCAGCGCTGCCTTTTGGTGGGTTCGTCAAGTTCATGGGCGATGCCGATGCGGCCTCAGGCAAGGATGGCGAGGTGATCTCCACCCTGTCTGATCGCGAGCGTCGGCGCACCATGCATGGCGCGCCGCTCTGGGCGCGCTCGGCCACGGTCGCGGCGGGTCCGGCCTTCAACTTCATCCTGTCGATTCTCGTCTTTGCAGGGTTCTTCCTCTATAACGGCATCGCGACCGAAACGCCCGTGGTGGGCAAGATGAAGGACACGCCCTTTGTCGGCCAGTCGCTGTTGCCCGGCGACCGGATCATGGCGCTGGAGGGGACCGAAACGCCCGACCTGACCAGTTTCGTGCGTGCGACCGAGGCGCTGACGCCCGCGCCCATCGTGCGCTATGTCGTGGACCGGGACGGGCGCAGCGTGACGGTCGATGGTCCGTTCCCCTTCCCGCCGCTTGCCGACGGGGTGCAGCCGCAATCGGCAGCACAGGATGTGGGGATCGAACGGGGGGATGTGATTCTCTCGGTTGATGGCGCGCCGCTTCAGGCCTTCGCCCAGTTGCGCGAGATCGTCGGCGCCTCGGATGGCAAGCCGCTGCTGATGCAGGTCTGGCGTGCGGGCGAAACCTTTGAGGCGGCCCTTGTGCCACGCCGGATGGATATTCCGCGCAGCGAAGGCGGGTTCGAGACGCGCTGGCTGATCGGGCTGACGGGGGGGCTGGTGTTCGTGCCCGAAACCCGCACACCCGGCCCGGTGGAGGTGATGGGCCTTGCCGCGAAGGAAACCTGGCGCATCGCAACCACCTCGCTGTCGGGGCTGGCGCATATGATTACCGGGGCGATTTCGTCCTGCAACCTGCGCGGCCCCATCGGGATTGCCGAAAGCTCGGGGGCGGCGGCGACGCAGGGGGCGGCCTCCTTCATCCTATTCATCGCGATGCTGTCAACCGCCGTGGGGCTGATGAACCTCTTTCCGGTGCCGGTGCTGGATGGCGGGCATCTGGTGTTCCACGCCTGGGAGGCGGTGACGGGCAAACCACCTTCGGACAAGGCGCTGCGCGTCCTGATGGCGGTGGGACTGGCGGTCCTGCTGAGCCTCATGCTTTTCGCAATTGGAAACGATCTGTTCTGTCCCTGATCCAGCCAAAATCCTGCCACATTTTTCGCGCATCCCGGCACTGATCGGATTATTGCCGGAGGGTTGGACATGCAGACCGTTATGCAGGGGTATCGGGGGCTTTCGCTTCTCGTCGATCTCAACTGGGACCGGATCTTCAGCTTCGGCACGATCGTCGTGGGGCTGTTGGCCGGGGCCTTTCTGGGCTCGGCACTGGCGCCTGCACTGCATCCCTGAGCCACAGCGCGACAAGAAGAAACAATCTGCCCGACCAGCCTTTTGACAAGGCAGGTCAATCCCGTTAGTCAGGTATTGGACACGGGAAATTTATGGGGCGGAACAATGTATCTTGCGGCTGGTGAATGGAATCTCCGCAACATCTTGCGTCAGGCGATGGCCACCCGGTTTGCCCTGATTGTTTTCCTTTCCCTGTCAATGACTTGGGCTTTGCCTCCGTCCGGGGCAGAGGCACAGAGCTTCCGCTTTTCGAATATCCGGGTCGAGGGCAATGACCGCGTGCCGGCCCAGACCATCGCCAGCTACGCGGGAATCGGTCAGGGTCAGGCGGTCGATGCGGGCCAGTTGAACGACGCCTATCAGCGGGTCGTGAACGCGGGCCTCTTCGAGACGGTCGAACTCGTGCCCTCGGGCAATACGCTGGTGATTCGCGTTCGCGAATATCCGACGATCAACATCATCAATTTCGAAGGCAACGCGCGCATCAAGGACGATGCCCTGTCGAAACTGGTGCAAAGCAAGTCGCGCCGCGTCTATTCGCCCTCCATGGCCGAGGCCGATGCCGCCCGCATCATCGAGGCCTATGAGGTGCAGGGCCGCATGGCCGCCACCGTGACCCCGCGCATCATCCGCCGCGACGGCAACCGCGTCGATCTCGCCTTCGAGATCCGCGAGGGGCGTGTGGTGGAGATCGAGCGGCTGTCCTTCAACGGAAACCGCGCCTATTCCGACCGCCGCTTGCGGCAGGTGCTGGAAACGAAACAGGCAGGCCTTTTCCGCCGCCTGATCCGCGCGGACACCTTCATTCCGGACCGGGTCGAACTCGACAAGCAACTGCTGCGCGACTTCTATCTTGCACGCGGCTACATTGACTTTCAGGTGCTGGACGCGACCGGGGAGACGACGCGGGAACGCGACGGCGTCTTCGTCACCTTCACCGTGCGCGAGGGCCGCAGCTTCAAATTCGGGCAGATCTCGACGGTCAGCGAGGTTGAAGGCGTCGACGCCGAGGAATTCCGCCAGTTGCTGCGCGTGCGCTCCGGTGTGACCTATTCTCCCTCCATCGTGGAAAACAACATCGCCCGGATGGAGAATCTCGCCCTGCGCAAGGGGCTGAACTTTATCGCGATCGAGCCGCGCGTGACCCGCAACGACCGGACGCAGACGCTGGACATCGTCTTTGCGATCACCCGCGGCCCGCGTGTATTCGTCGAGCGTATCGACATCGAAGGCAACACCACGACGCTGGACGAGGTGATCCGGCGCGAGTTCCGCACCGCCGAAGGCGACCCCTTCAACCCGCGTGAAATCCGCCGTTCCGCCGAACGCATCCGCGCGCTCGGCTATTTCTCCAACGCCGCCGTCGATGCCGAACAGGGTAGCGCTGCCGATCAGGTGATCGTCAATGTCGATGTCGAGGAACAGCCGACCGGCTCGCTGACCTTCGGGGTCAGCTATGGTGCCGACAGCGGCGTCGGGCTGGCCGTGGGGCTGAGCGAGTCGAACTTCCTTGGCCGTGGGCAGACCGTGGGCATCGACATTTCCACCGCGTCCAGCAACCGCGAGGCCTCGATCCGCTTCATCGAACCGGCCTTCATGGGGCGGGATCTCGAATTCAGTTTCGGGGCGAATTACCTTGAGACCAACACGGCCAATGCCTTCTACGACACGCGCGTAGCCTCGATCAATTTCGGCCTCGGTTTCCCGGTGGGAGAGAACAGCCGCCTGACCCTGACCTATCAGATCGGCGATTCGAAGATCAAAGGTGTGACGCCGCAATCGCCCAATACGGCTCCCGGCGCGGCACTGTCCGGGTCGTCCGACATTCTGGTGCGGGAAGCTGCGCGGGGCGGGCAACTGACTTCGGCTGTCGGCTACCGTTTCACCTATGACACGCGGACCGACGGGCTCAACCCGCTGGGCGGCGTGCTGCTGCGCTTCTCTCAGGAATTTGCCGGGCTGGGCGGCGATGTGCGCTTTGTCCGCTCCGAGCTTCTGGCAGTTGCCGAACGCCGGATCCTGAACGAGGAAGTGACCCTGCGCGCGATCTTCGAAGGCGGGCATCTGCACATGATCAAGGGCGACAGCCGTGTGACCGACCGCTATTTCGGCAATGGCAAGATCCGCGGCTTCGAAGGCAACGGCATCGGTCCGCGCGATCTGAATGTCGGAAATCAGGATGCACTTGGCGGCAATATCTATGCCGTGGCACGTCTTGAGGCCGATTTTCCGCTGGGCCTGCCCGAGGAATACGGCATCAAGGGGGGTGTTTTCTTCGATGTCGGTTCGGTCTGGAGCCTCGACAACAACCGGGGCGGCGCGACGGGGCTCAACCCGGTGGATGACAGCTTCAACCTGCGCTCGGCCGTCGGGGTGTCGGTGTTCTGGGACACGCCCATTGGCCCGTTGCGGTTCAACCTGTCGCGGGCGATCAAGAAACAGCCCTATGACAAGACGCGCAGCTTCGACCTGACGATCCAGTCGCAATTCTGATGCGCCGGGCCGGTTTTCTGGCCTGCGCGCTGCCGTTCGCGGTTCTGGCTTGCCTTTCCTCGGGGCAGGGCGCGGCGCAGGGCGGGCCGGACCCGCTCGACCCGGCAGGCGCGTTTTCGGTCGGACGGCTTGAGGACAGCGTGCAGGGTGGGATCGTGACGATCAACCAGCAGGCGCTGTTCGAGAACTCCGCCTTCGGCCGGGCCTCGCTGCAACGGCTGGAGGATCGCTCCCGCGCGCTCCAGGTCGAAAATCGCCAGATCGAGGAGGCGCTGGAGGCCGAGGAACGCGCCCTGACCGAGCGTCGCCCGCTGCTGACCCCCGAAGACTTCCGTGCGCTGGCGGATGCTTTTGATGACAAGGTCGAAGGCATCCGCAATGCGCAGGAGGCCAAGGGCCGTGACATTGCCCGTCTGCGCGAGGCTGATCAGCAGGCGTTTTTCGGATCTGCGGTGCCGATCCTTGTGGATTTGCTGCGTGAAAAAGGGGCGTCGGTGCTGTTGGACCAGTCGGCCATCGTGCTGAGCCTCGACCGGGTCGACATCACCGCCGAGGCCATCGCCCGCGTCGATCTGCGCCGCATCGACCCGACCGAAGCCGAACCCGACCTGCCGCTGCCCGAGGGGGGGGAGGCCGGATCTCCGTCAGAGGAGGAGCGGCCCTCCGCCCCCTGACCAAGGCCCGACCGGGGGCCGCCTTGCCACATGCGGGCCGAATTGCTAGTCAGAACCCAGTAACCGCAGGCCCGCCCCCTCGTGATGCAGGGCCACCAATCCGGAAGGCCCGCATGACCTTGCCCAGCACCGCCGATATTGCCCTGATCCAGCGTATCTTGCCGCATCGCTATCCCTTCCTGCTGATCGACAAGGTGCGCGACATCGTGCCCAACACATCGGCCGTGGGCATCAAGAACATCACCTTCAACGAGCCGCAATTCCAGGGCCATTTCCCCGGAAAGCCGGTCTTTCCCGGCGTCCAGATCGTCGAGGCGCTGGCCCAGACTTCCGGCGTGCTGGTCGGCGTCTCGATGGATCTCGCCGACAAGAACCTGCTGGTCTATTTCATGGGGCTGGATGCCGTGAAGTTCCGCCGCATGGTGGTGCCGGGCGATGTTCTGGAACTGCATGTCACGGTGAAGCGCGGCGGCGGCCGGGTCTGGAAATTCGCGGGCCGCGCGCTGGTGGAGGGTGAACTGGCCGCGGAGGCGGAGTTTACCGCCATGATGGATCTGCCCAAGGCATGAGCGCCGAAATACACCCTTCCGCCATCGTCGAACCCGGCGCCGAGATTGGCCCCGGCTGCAAGATCGGCCCGTTCTCGATCATCGGCCCCGAGGTGCGACTTGCAGCGGGTGTCGAGGTCAAGTCGCACGCTGTCGTCACCGGCTGGACGGATGTGGGCGAGGGCACGGTGATCTGGCCCTTCGCCTGTGTCGGCGAAGTGCCGCAGGATCTGAAATTCAAGGGCGAAAGGACGCGGCTCATCGTCGGGGCGCGTTGCCGCATCCGCGAAGGGGCGACGCTCAACACCGGCACCGAGGGCGGCGGCGGGGTGACGCGGGTGGGGGATGATTGCCTCCTGATGACCGGCTCGCATGTCGGCCATGATGCAAGTCTCGGCAACCGTGTGATCCTCGCCAATCAGGCGGCCATCGCGGGCCATTGCCAGATCGGCGATGACGTGATCGTGGGCGGGCTCTCGGGCGTGCATCAATGGGTGCGCGTGGGCCGGGGGGCGATCATCGGGGCGGTGACGATGGTCACCAATGACGTGCTGCCGCATGGTCTGGTGCAGGGCCCGCGCGGCGTGCTGGACGGGCTCAACCTCGTGGGGCTGAAGCGGCGCGGCGTGGACCGGGGCGAGATCACCGCGCTCCGCGCCGCCTATCAGATGCTGGCGCAGGGTGAGGGGTCGTTTCTGGACCGCACCCGCCGTCTGGCCGAGGAAACCGAAAGCGCCCATGTGCGTGAAATGACCGATTTCATCCTCTCGGCCAGCGACCGCAGTTTCCTGACGCCGAAATGACCGATACCGCGATCATCGCCGGGGCAGGGCTGTTGCCCGCCCGGCTTGCCGCCGAAATGGCGTCCCCGCCGCTGGTTGCAGCACTTGACGGGTTCGACCCGGCCGGTATCGCGCCCGATCTGCGCTTCCGCGTCGAACGGCTGCTGCCTTTTCTCGAGCATCTGCGCGCGCAGGGCATCGCCCGCGTCTGCTTTGCCGGGGCCGTGCAGCGCCCCCGGCTCGACCCTTCGCTGTTCGATGCGCAGACCGCCCGGATCGTGCCGCGCCTTCTGGCCGCGATGCAGCAGGGCGATGATGCCACCCTGCGCGAGGTTGTGGCCTTGTTCGAGGAGGCCGGCCTTTCCGTGGTGGGGGTGGAGGAGATCGCCCCCGCGCTGGTGCCGCAGGCGGGCGTGATCTGTGGCACGCCCGGTCCGCGCGACGAGGTCGATGCCGAGCGGGCGGCCACCATTGTCGCGGCGCTTGGCGCGGTGGATGTGGGGCAGGGGGCGGTGGTGCAGCAGGGCCTTTGCCTTGCCGTCGAGGCATTGCCCGGCACCGATGCCATGCTGCGCGCCGTGGCACAGATCCCGCAGACACTCCGCCCCGATCCGGGCCGGGGCCGGGGCCTCGTCTACAAGGCGCCCAAGCCCGGGCAGGACCGCCGCATCGACCTGCCTGCCCTTGGCCCCGACACTGTGGACCGCGCCGCCGAGGCGGGCCTCGGGGGGATTGTGTGGCAGGCGGGCGGGGTGGTGACGCTCGACCTGCCGGACATGGTGGTCCGTGCCACGGCGCAGGGCCTCTTTCTCTGGGCGCGGGCGTGAAGCTTTATCTCGTCGCGGGGGAGGCCTCGGGCGACCGTCTGGGGGCGGCGCTGATGGCGGGCTTCGGCCAGTTGCGCCCCGATGTGGCCTTTCAGGGCATTGCCGGGCCGCAGATGCAGGCGCAGGGCATGACCAGCCTCTTTCCCATGGAAACACTGTCCGTCATGGGGCTGGCAGAGATCCTCCCCCGCTATCTGGACCTCAAGGCCCGCATCCGGCGCGTGGCGGCGGATGTTCTGGCCTCGGGGGCGTCGGCGCTGGTGACCATCGACAGCCCCGATTTCTGCCTGCGCGTGGCGCGCCTCGTCAAATCCGCCCGCCCCGACCTGCCGGTGATCCACTACGTCGCCCCTTCGGTCTGGGCCTGGCGTCCGGGCCGGGCCGCGAAAATGGCGCAGATGGTGGACCATGTCCTCGCCCTCCTGCCCTTCGAGCCCCCCCTCATGACCGCCGCCGGGATGAGCTGCGATTTCGTCGGCCACCCGGTCGTCGCGGACCCGCTTGCCAGCGCGGCGGAGCGCGCGACCCTTGCGGGCGACGGCCCCCTGATCCTCGCGCTCCCCGGATCGCGGAAGGGGGAGGTGACGCGCCTCGCCCCGGTGATCGGCGCGACGCTGGGTCGGATCAGGGACACCCATCCCGCCGCCCGCGTCGTCCTGCCGACCCTGCCGCATCTCGCCCCCCTGCTGCGCGACCTCACCGCCGACTGGCCGATCCGCCCTGCGATCTTCGAGGATGCCGCCACCAAACGCGCCGCCTTTGCCGCTGCCGATGTGGCGCTCGCCGCCTCCGGCACGGTCAGTCTCGAACTCGCCGCCAATGCCTGTCCGATGGTGATCGCCTACCGGATGCACCCGCTGACCATGTGGCTGATGCGCCGCATGGCGCTGGTCGATACGGTGACATTGGTCAACCTCGTTTCCGAAACCCGCGCGGTGCCCGAATTCCTCGGTCCCGATTGCCAACCCGACCGCATCGCCGCAGCGCTTCTTGCGCTCCTTCCCGACGGCCCGCTGCGCGAGACCCAGAAAGACGCGATGCGCTTGACCATGGACCGCCTCGGCCGGGGCGGTGAAGCCCCCGGCCTGCGTGCCGCCCGGTCGGTCCTGGGCTTTCTCGAAACCCGCTCCCACCCTTTTTCTGTCTGAAAATATCCCGGGGGGTGAGGGGGGCTGGCCCCCCTCCGCTCCGCCGCTTCAGCGCCCGCGCCAGATCCAGCCGCCGCCCAGCACCCGGCTCGATCCGGTGTCATAGAAAACGCAGGCCTGCCCGGGCGAAACCCCCTCCTCGGGGTTCAGCAATTCCACCTCGGCTTCCGTGGCAGACAGAGGCCTCAGGATCGCCTCGCGCGGCGGACGGGTGGACCGCACCTTCACCGACACCGCCCATTCGGCGCGCGTCTCAAGGGGTGCATCGCCCAGCCAGTTGATCTCGCGCAGCGGCACGATCCGGGTTGACAGCGCCTCTTTCGGCCCCACCACGACGCGCCGGGTCTCGGGCTCCAGCCGCAGCACATAGAGCGGATCGCCCAACCCCCCGATCCCCAACCCCTTGCGCTGCCCGATCGTGTAATGGATCACCCCGCGATGGCTGCCCAGCACGTGCCCTTCCAGATCCACGATCTCGCCCGGATCAGCGGCACCGGGGCGCAGTTTCTCGATCACGGCGGCATAATTGCCATCCGGCACGAAACAGATGTCCTGACTGTCGGGTTTGTCGGCCACGGGCAAGCCGAAGCGCGCGGCCAGCGCCCGCGTTTCCGCCTTCGATTGCAGATGGCCCAGCGGAAAGCGCAGATAGGCCAGTTGCTCCGCCGTGGTGGAGAACAGGAAATAGCTCTGGTCGCGCACCGCATCCGCAGCCCTGTGCAATTCCGGCCCGAAGGCCCCGTCCTTGCGCTGGATGTAATGCCCCGTCGCCATGCAATCGGCATCCAGATCCTTCGCCGTCGCCAGCAGATCCCTGAACTTCACCCGCTCGTTGCAGCGGATGCAGGGCACAGGCGTCGCGCCCGCCAGATAGGCATCTGCGAATTCGTCGATCACCTGCGCACGAAAGGTGTTCTCGTAATCCAGCACATAATGCGGAAAGCCCATGGTTTCGGCCACGCGCCGCGCATCGTGGATGTCACGCCCCGCACAGCAGGCGCCCTTTTTCGCCAGCGCCGCGCCATGGTCATAAAGCTGGAGCGTCACGCCCACCACATCATAGCCTTCGGATGCAAGCTGTGCCGCGACGGCCGAACTGTCCACGCCCCCCGACATGGCCACGACGACCCTCGTCTCGGACGGGGGCTTGGGGAATCCCAACGAATTGAGCGGCTGGTCGAGCGGCATCTCGGGGTGCTTTCGGGGTTTGGGCGGCCTGCAGGGCCAATAGGGCGCAATATAGGAAAATGCGATGCAGTCTCAACCCCGCATTTCACCCTTGCTTAAGGCTGATGGCGGAAGCTGTCCCGGGAAGGGCCTGCGCGGGGTGGCGGGCGAGCGGTGGAAGGAGTGTGTGATGTTTCTGAAAAAAGTGACCGGCCCGCGTCAGGTGACGCTGCCGGACGGGTCCGTTCTCACCCGCGCGGATCTGCCCGGCGCCGACACGCGGCGCTGGGTTGCCAGTCGCAAGGCCGTGGTTGTGCAGGCGGTGGTCCATGGACTGCTGCCGCTCGGCGAGGCGCTCGAACGCTATGATCTGTCAGAGGAGGAATTCACCCTCTGGCGCGCAGCGGTCGAAAAGCATGGGGCCAAGGGGCTCAAGGTCACGGCAATTCAAAAATTCAGACAACTTTAGATTGTATTTCGATTTGGCCCTGTCAGAGTAACCGCTGATTAACCATTGGCCCCCAGTATCGTTAATGAAGCCAGTCACGACGCGGAGCCCCTTCAATGCGTATTCTCCTTGTGGAAGATGATCCCACCACCTCGCGCAGCATCGAATTGATGCTGACCCATGCCAATCTGAATGTTTTCTGCACCGATCTGGGGGAGGAAGGCATCGATCTGGCGAAGCTCTATGATTACGACCTGATCCTGCTGGACATCAACCTGCCGGACATGAGCGGCCATGATGTGTTGCGCCAATTGCGTCTGGCGCGGGTGGATACGCCGATTCTCATCCTCTCGGGCGCCGATGACACCGACAGCAAGCTCAAGGGTTTTGGCTTTGGCGCGGATGACTACCTGACCAAGCCCTTCCACCGCGAGGAACTGGTGGCCCGCATCCATGCGATCATCCGCCGCTCCAAGGGCCATGCCCAATCGGTGATCCGCACAGGAATGGTCTGCGTCAATCTGGATGCAAAGACGGTGGAGGTTGACGGCAAGACCGTGCATCTGACCGGCAAGGAATATCAGATGCTGGAACTCCTCTCTTTGCGCAAGGGAACAACCCTGACGAAAGAGATGTTTCTCAATCATCTCTATGGTGGAATGGATGAGCCTGAGTTGAAGATCATCGACGTGTTCATCTGCAAGTTGCGCAAGAAGCTGGCGGAGGCGACCGGGGGGGAGAATTACATCGAAACCGTCTGGGGGCGGGGCTATGTGCTGCGCGATCCCGGCCCGGCCATGGTGCAGCGCATCGCCATGGGCGCCTGAGGCGGAACCGGCAGCCCGGCGCCAATAGGCCAGAGCGACCGCCTGCGGTAATGCCGCCGGGTTTGCCATCTGCTTTGCTGGTCTCCGGGTTCCATCCTGGGCCGCAGCAGGCCCCTGACCCTCTGGACCTGACGGCGGGCTGACCCTAAACCTGATGTGGACGGGGCAAGGGGTCGGCCATGCAGGATCGTGACATTTCGGATCTGACACGCGAAGCGGCGGCGGCGGAACTCGCCCGCCTTGCGGAACAGATCGAGGCGGCGAATATCGCCTATCATGTGCAGGACGCCCCCGAGATCACCGATGCCGATTACGATGCGCTCAAGGCCCGCAATGCCGCGATCGAGGCGGCCTTTCCCGATCTCAAGCGCCCGGACAGCCCCAGCGACCGCGTGGGGGCCGCCCCTGCGGAAGGCTTCGGCAAGGTTGCCCATGCCGAACGGATGCTCAGCCTCGAAAACGCCTTTGCAGAGGAGGATGTTCAGGAGTTCGAACGCCGCATCCGCAGCTATCTCGGCGGTGAGCCGGCCCTGGCCTACACGGCGGAACCCAAGATCGACGGGCTTTCCCTCTCCCTGCGCTATGAAGGCGGCAGGCTCACCCTCGCGGCCACCCGGGGCGATGGGGAGGTGGGCGAGAATGTGACCGCAAACGCGCGGACGATTTCAGACATCCCCCAAAGCCTCACCGGCGCGCCAGACCTGCTGGAAGTGCGCGGCGAGGTCTATATGTCCCATGCCGATTTCGCCGCCCTCAACGACCGGCAGGCGCAGACAGGTGGCAAGACCTTCGCCAACCCGCGCAATGCCGCCGCCGGAAGCCTGCGCCAACTCGATGCCGGCATCACCGCGGCCCGTCCGCTGCGGTTCTTCGCCTATGCCTGGGGGGCGCTCTCCGCTCCTCTGGCCGACACGCAGATGGGGGCCATCGAACGACTCGCCGGTCTGGGGTTCCAGACCAATCCGCTGACCCGGCTCTGCCATTCCCCCGACGACCTCATCGCCCATTACCGCGCCATCGCATCCGAACGGGGCAGTCTTGGCTATGACATCGACGGCGTGGTCTACAAGGTCAACGATCTGGCGCTGCAACGCCGGCTCGGCTTCCGCTCTGCCACGCCCCGCTGGGCCATCGCGCATAAATTCGCCGCCGAGCTTGCCTGGACGGATCTGCGCGCCATCGACATCCAGGTCGGACGCACCGGTGCGCTCTCCCCCGTCGCGCGGCTTGCGCCGGTCACGGTGGGGGGGGTTGTTGTCTCCAACGCCACGCTGCACAACGAGGATTACATCGCCGGGCGCGACAGCAAGGGCGGGCAGATCCGCGAGGGCAAGGACATCCGCATCGGCGACCGTGTGCAGGTCTATCGCGCGGGCGACGTGATTCCGAAAATCGCGGATGTGGACCTGACCCACCGCAAGAACGACGCGGAACCATATGTTTTTACTGACATATGTCCTGAATGTGGCAGTCCCGCGCTGCGCGAGGAGGGCGATTCCGTCCGCCGCTGCACCGGCGGACTGATCTGCCCGGCGCAAGCTGTCGAGCGGCTCAAGCATTTCATCAGCCGCAACGCCTTCGACATCGAGGGACTGGGCGCGAAACAGGTGGAGGCCTTCTGGAAAGATGGCTGGATCGCCACGCCTGCGGATATCTTCCGCCTGCAATCGCGCTTTGGCTCCGGCCTCCAGCATGTGAAGAACCGCGAAGGCTGGGGCGCGAAATCCGCCGAAAACCTGTTCCGCGCCATCGAGGACAAACGCCGCATCCCGCTGAACCGGCTGATCTTCGCGCTCGGCATCCGGCATGTCGGCGAAACCACGGCCAGCCTTTTGGCCGCCCATTACGGCACCTGGCCCGCCTTCGAGGCCGCGATGCGTGCGGCCAGCATCGGCGAGGGCGCGGAATGGGCCGACCTGCTGGCCATTGACGGTGTGGGGGCGGTGCTGGCGGCTTCGGTCGTGTCCACTTTCGCCAATCCGCGTGAAGGCGAGGCCATCGACGCGCTGGTGGCCGAACTTGACGTGCAGCCCGTGATCGCCCGTGCGCCCGTTGACAGCCCTGTTGCGGGCAAGACGGTCGTGTTCACCGGCAGCCTTGAAAAGATGACGCGCGCCGAAGCCAAGGCCCGGGCGGAGGCGCTCGGCGCCAAGGTCGCAGGCTCGGTCTCGGCGAAAACCGATCTGCTGGTCGCGGGGCCGGGGGCCGGATCGAAGGCGAAGGAGGCCGCACGGCTGGGCATTGAGACCATCGACGAGGATGAATGGCTCGCCCTCATCGGGGTGGCATGACGCGGCCCGAATCCCTTTTCCCGCTGTTTGCGGATCTCGAAACGCTGGAGGGGATCGGCCCGAAATCGGCCGCTGCCCTTGCCGGTCTGGGCGTCGAACGGCCCAAGGACATGCTTTTCCTCCTGCCCCATTCCGGGGTGGACCGCCGCCGCCGCGACAGTCTGCGTGATGCCAACCTGCCCGGGGTTGTCACGGTGGAGGTGACCGTCATCAGCCACCAGCCTGCCCAGATCAAGGGGCGGCCCTATCGCGTGCTGGTGCAGGACAAAGCCATGGATTTCCACCTTGTTTTCTTCCATGCGCGCGGCGAATACCTGACGAAGCTGCTGCCGCCCGGCGAGAGCCGCATCGTCTCGGGCCGGGTGGAGCTGTTTGACGGGTTGGCGCAGATGGCCCATCCCGACCATGTTCTGCGCCCCGGGGAAATCGGCGACCTGCCGCTCTATGAACCCGTCTATCCGCTCACCGCCGGGGTGACGCAGAAACTCGTTGCCAAGGGCGTTGCCTCGGCCCTCGCGCGGATGCCCGACCTTGCCGAATGGATCGACGCGGGTCTTCTGGCGCGCGAGGGCTGGCCTTCCTGGGCGGCGGCGGTCCGCGCCGTCCATGCCCCCGCCTCCGCCGCCGATCTGGCCCCGACTGCCCCCGCCCGTGCGCGTCTGGCCTATGACGAGTTGTTCGCCCATCAACTGACCCTCTCGCTGGCCCGTGCCTCGTTGCGTCGCACCAGGGGGCGCGAAAGCCGGGGGGACGGGGCCTTGCGCGCGCGGGTTCTGGCGGGGCTGCCCTATGCGCCGACCAGGGCGCAGACCCGGGCCGTGGCGGAAATCGAGGCCGACATGGCTGCTCCCTTGCGGATGAACCGTCTGCTTCAGGGCGATGTCGGGTCGGGCAAGACGCTGGTGGCCTTCCTCGCGCTGCTGGTCGCGGTGGAGGCGGGCGGGCAGGGGGTGCTGATGGCCCCCACGGAAATTCTCGCCCGCCAGCATTACGAGGGGCTTGCGGAGCTGGCGGCCCTCGCCGGGGTGCGGCTGGAGATTCTGACAGGGCGCGACAAGGGCGCGGAACGGGCCGCCAAACTCGCCGATCTCGCGGCGGGGCGGATCGGGATTCTGGTCGGCACCCATGCGGTGTTCCAGAAGGATGTGGAATTTGCCGATCTGCGTCTGGCCATCGTCGATGAACAGCACCGCTTCGGCGTGGCGCAGCGCATGGAGCTTGGCGCCAAGGGCCGCGCGGCGGATGTGCTGGTGATGACGGCAACGCCGATCCCGCGCAGCCTGGCGCTGGCGAGCTATGGCGACATGGATGTGTCGGTCCTGGAGGAAAAGCCGCCGGGCCGCCAGCCGATCCGCACCGCGCTGATCCCGAATGACCGGCTCGACGAGGTGGTGAACAAACTCCGCCACGCGGTAGCAGAGGGGCGGCAGGCCTATTGGGTCTGCCCGCTGGTCGAGGACAGCGAGGTGCTAGACTACGCCTCTGCCGAGGCGCGGTTCAAGTCGTTGCGCGCGGCCCTGGGGGAGGGCGTCGTGGCGCTGGTCCATGGCCAGATGGCGCCCGGCGAAAAGGATGCCGCCATGGCCGGTTTTGTCGCTGGGCGTGCGCAGGTTCTGGTCGCGACCACGGTGATCGAGGTCGGCGTCAACGTGCCCGCCGCCACGATCATGGTGATCGAGCGCGCCGAAACCTTCGGCCTTGCGCAACTCCACCAGTTGCGGGGCCGGGTCGGGCGGGGATCGGCACAATCGACCTGCCTCCTGCTCTACCAGTCACCCCTGTCCGAATCGGGTGCGCGCCGCCTGAAGGTGCTGCGCGACACCGAGGACGGATTCCGCATCGCCGAGGAAGACCTCGCCATGCGCGGCGCCGGCGATCTGATCGGCACCGCGCAATCGGGTCTGCCGCGGTTCCGGGTGGCCGATCTGGAACGGCAGGTCGCGCTGATGGCCGTGGCACAGTCGGACGCGCGCGCCCTGCTGACCATTGATCCCGACCTTTCCGGCCCGCGCGGGACTGCCGCCCGGGCGCTGCTCTGGCTGCTCGATCAGGATCGCGCGATTCGCCTGATCTCTGTTGGTTGACTTTTTGTTCTCATAAAGTTCTTTACGGATCGTGAATTATGTGAGAACAATACGGCAACAAACCAGCAGGAGGTTGCCATGTTCCGCGAAATCAAGGCCGTCGTGACCCGCTCGGGCGATACGCTTCTGGAAGATGCGCTCGGGGTGACGGCGCTTTTTGTCGTGCTGGTGGCGGGGCTTGCGCTGCCCTCGCTGATCTGACCCGTCAGCCCGGCGACAGCGCGGGATCGAACGGATAGCGCGTCAGGTTCTCGGCACCGGTTTCGGTTATCAGCACCTGATCCTCGATCTTGATCGAGAAATCGCCGCCCTCGGGGCTGACCAGTGCCTCGATGCACAGCACCATCCCCGGCTCCAGCGCGGTCTCGAAGGCGCCATCCACCCAATCCTCGGGGTAGGGGACAAAGGGCCATTCATCGCAGAGTCCCACCCCGTGCATCTTGCAGGAATATTTCTGCCGCTGGTATCCGGGCGCCAGAACATGCCCGCCATGGGTCAGCTCGCGGATGGTCACGCCGGGGCGCAGACGCTCGAAATGGCTGTCCAGATGGTCGCGCGCATGGCGCATCGCGGTCACCATGTCGGGCCGGGGCGCATGCTCCCCTATCCACCAGGTCCGCGAAATGTCGATGCAGATGCCATAAGCCCCGATCAGGTCGGTATCGAAGGCGAGAATCTCGTTCTCCTGCACGATCCTCGGCCCACATTCCTGAAACCACGGATTCGTGCGCGGACCCGAGGCCAGAAGCCGCGTCTCGATCCATTCGCCCCCGCGCCGGATATTTCCCCTGTGCAGTTCCGCCCAGACATCATCCTCGCTGACACCTCCGCGCGGGACCGCCTCGCGCGCGAAAGCCTCCATCTCGGCAATCGCCGCCTCGCAGGCATGATGCGCGCAACGCATCGCGGCAATCTCGTCTTGTCCCTTCACCGCCCGGGCGCGTTCGGTCACCACCTCACCCTCCAGCACCTCGAACCCCGCCGCCTCCAGCGCGCGCAGGCCATGGACCATGATCTTGTCCACCGCGAGCCGCCGGTTGCCCCCCGCATGGGCCGCCATTACCTCGGTCACCTGGCCTGCAAAGGCGCGCGCGTCCTGCGCCGTGCGATCCCCGCAGACATTGTAGAAGAACGAGGCCCCTGACCGCAGTTCCGCCACCAGCGGATTATAGGCCACCAGAAAGGGCGCATTGCGGTATTCCCACATCACCATATGCCCGTCGGCGCACAGAAGACACGCCCGGAACGGGTTGTGGCTGTTCCAGAGCTGCATGTTCGTCGTGTCGGTGGCATAGCGGATGTTCAGCGGATCGAACATCAAAAGGCCTCCGATATCCCGCGCCACGAGCCCGGCCACCAGCTGTTGCCAGCGATAGTGCCGCATCGCGCCCAGATCCGGCAGCGCCAGTCCCGCCACCGCCCATTCGCCAAAGGCAAGCTGCGTCGGCCCGATCTCGATGCGGTCATTGTCATTGGCGCTGCCATCGCCGAGCCGCGCGCCCCGGCTCGGGTCGATCTTGCGCCGTCTTTCAACCGGCCTGTCCATCGCATCCTCCCCCGCTTTGCCCCAGCCTCACCGGGGCAGGGCGCGCCCGCTCTCCATCCCGCGACAGGGGACATGTCGCAAACGGGCTTTCCGGCGCGGCCCCGCCCGGCTATCCCTGTCGCCCATGACACCGATCCTGCAAACAACCCTGCCCGAGGCGATCTGGATGACCCCGGCAACCGCGCGCCTGCCCGGCATCCTGCCGGTGCAGGGCGAGGACTGGCTGCGCATCGACGACGCCTATGCGGGCCAGATGGCCGAACGCGACCGGCTGATTGTATCGCAACCCGCGACCGTCCACGCGCTGCGCCCCGAGGCGGCACCTGCCGCCGCCGAACTTCTCGACAAGGTTCTCGACCGCCTCACCCGCCTGCCGGGTTTTTCCGCTGATGCCGCGCAGGTCCACCGCCCCGATGGCACCACGGTTCCGGTCGACCGCACCGCCCCGCTCCTGACCCTCGGCCGCCTCGTGCAAAGCGATTTCTGCATCCTCCTGCCCGACGGGCAGGGGGAGCATCTCCTTTCCGGCGCGATCCTCTGCTTTCCCGCAAGCTGGACGCTGGCGCAGAAGATCGGCCGCCCCCTGACCCGGATCCATGTGCCGGTGCCCGACTATGATCCCGCGATGGCCGCCCGCGTGCAGCGTCTCTTTGACGCGATCCGCCCCGAACAGCCGCTCTGGCGCGGAAATGCGCTGATCTATGACGACCCGACCCTGCACCAGCCGCGGGCCGAAGGCGAAGCCCGCCCGCGCCCGGTGCAGAACCTCTACCTGCGCTCCGAACGCCAATGCCTCATGCGCCTGCCCGAAACCCGTGCCGTGGTCTTTGCCATCCACACCACGGTCATCCGCCTTGCCGATCTGGACCCGCCCGCCCGCGCAGCTTTGCTCGCGGCCCGGTCCTGATCCTTTATCTGTTCGGAAAATATCCTCGGGGGGTGAGGCCCGTCCGGGCCGAGGGGGGCAGACAGCCCCCCTGCGCGGTCACAGGCCCTGGCGCGCCGCCCGTCCGCCGCGCCGTTTGGTCAACAGGCCCGCGCGCCCCGGCAAGTCCGCCATCACCGCGCGCCGGGCCTCCGGGCTCATCCGCGACCAGGCCGCAATCTCGTCGATGCTGCGCAGACAGCCGATGCAGACCCGCGCCTCCGGGTGGACGACGCAGGTCTTGACGCAGGGGCTTTCCACCTCGTCGCGCTTCCAGATCCCGTCAGTCATCGCCCCGCTCCCGTGCCGCGCTCCGCGCCAGATGGCCGATCCGGTCAAGCACGCCTTGCAGGATATACCCCGCCGCCACATGGTCGACCACCTCGGCGCGACGTTTTCGCGACGTATCCGCCTCCAGGAGCGCGCGCGTCGCGGCCACGGTCGACAGCCGCTCGTCCCAGAAGGTCAGCGGCAGGGGCGTCAGCCGCGACAGGTTGCGCGCAAAGGCCCGCGTCGCCTGCGCGCGCGGCCCTTCGCTGCCATCCATGTTGCGCGGCAGGCCCAAAACGATGCCGACCACCTCGCGCCCGGCCAGGAGCTTCAACAGCGCCTCCGCATCGGCGGTGAATTTCACCCGGCGGATCGTGCTGTCCGGGCTTGCCACCATCCTGCGACGGTCCG
Source organism: Pseudorhodobacter sp. (assembly GCA_046295215.1). Taxonomy (GTDB): domain Bacteria; phylum Pseudomonadota; class Alphaproteobacteria; order Rhodobacterales; family Rhodobacteraceae; genus Szabonella. The sequence continues at coordinate 27,236 of JBKBNP010000029.1, forward strand.
AGATTGCCACCCCGATGGTCTTTTCCCCGAAATCCAGCCCCGCCAGCCCGCCCGATACGGGCAGGACTGACAGAAACTCCCCGATCTCCTCGAAAATGGTCATTCCGCGACCCCGGCCTGCGCGGCGGCAGTGGCAAGCATCGCCAGATCCGCCTCGCGCTCCGCAAAATTGACTTGCGCCTCGGCCCAGATCGCCGCCGCCCGGTCCCGCTCGCCCAATTGCCCAAGGGCGAGGATCAGCCTCCCCCATTCCTCCGCCGTGCCGCCTTCTGTCGCCAGCCGCGCGTTGAGCCCCTCGACCATGCCCCGGATCATCTCGGCCCGTTCCTCCGGCGACAGGGCGGCGGCGGCTTCCATATCCGCAGCCCCCGGCCCCGGACCCGCGCCGCGATCCGGCGGAAGCTCGTAACGGACGCCCGCGATCTGCGACAGTTCGACGATCCGCTCGCGCACCTCCGCACGCCAGGGGCTGTCCGGGGGGGCGGTGTCCAGCAATTGCCGCCAGAAGCGGAAGGCCAGATCGTGCCGCCCGACCTGCATGTTGAGGATCCCCGCGAAGAACAGGGCCGTATCGTTGCGCGGATCGTCCTGAAGCACCGTGCGGATCACGCTTTCGGCATCGGGCGAGACCTGCCCCCCCGCCGCCTGGATCATCAGCGTCGCCATCAGGAGCCAGTCCTGCGGCGTCGCCGCCGCGCCCGAAAGTTCGATCACCCGCGCCTGCGCGCGATGGGCGGCGGCGAAATTGCCCAGATTGGCCTCGTTGCGCGCCAGAAGCCGATGCCCCTGCAGATCGTCGGGCCGCTCGGCAACCGTGCTGCGCAACTGTTCCACGAGCCGCGCGAATTCCGGGTCGACCCCGGCCACCGGCGGGGAAGGGGGCAGGCTCGCCTCCATTTCGTGCTGGCCGGGCCGGGCCGCGCGCCGGTCCTCGGCCATTTCAAGGCGCAATTGCAAGGGCAGGTCCGGGTAGCCCGGCGCCCCGATCCGGTGGTAGATCGCGGCCCCCGACAGAAGGCAAGCGATTATCAGCAGGCTCACCACAAGCCCGCCCGTTCCCGTCGTCGCGGGGGCCACCGTCACCTCCGCCTGCCCGGCAATCGCCCGGTCGGTCTCCAGCAGCCGCCGCGCCACTTCGGCGCGCATCCGTCCGGCTTCTTCCTCGGTGACGATGCCGCGCGCCACCTCGCGGTCGATCTCGCGCAACTGGTCGCGATAGACGCGCGCATCGAACTCGGCGGCGCGCAGTTCCAGCCCCGCGCCGCCCCGCCGCAGCGCCAGCAGGAGTATCGCCGCCACCGCCAGCGTCATTACCCCGGCCAGCCCCCAGAAAAGCATGTTCGACACGTCAGATCCGTCCTTTTGCATTCCCCTTTTCTGTAAACCCTGCGCCCTTCCGGCAAAAGGCTGAATCGCCTCCGCCCCCCGCGTGCCCCTGTCGCACCCTCATGTCGCAAATTTCCCGATTGTGCCGCTCATGGGTGCGGATATATCCCGTTGACGTTCCACAACCCGGGAACGGACCCCAGCCCGGAGACCCGCGCCATGAAACGCTATTCCGTTTTCGCCATTGCCCGCGAGGCGCTGCGCCATCACACCGGCTGGGATCGCGCCTGGGCCAGCCCCGCGCCGCGCGCCGCCTATGATGTGGTGATCGTGGGGGCCGGGGGGCACGGGCTCGCCACGGCCTACTACCTTGGCAAGAATTTCGGCATCACCAATGTCGCGGTGATCGAGAAAGGCTGGCTCGGCGGCGGCAATACCGGGCGCAACACCACGATCATCCGCTCGAACTACCTGCAGGATCCTTCCGCCGCAATCTATGAAAAAGCCCGCAGCCTCTATGAAACGCTGTCGCAGGATCTCAACTACAACGTCATGTTCTCCCCCCGCGGCGTGATGATGCTGGCCCAGACCCATCACGAGGTGCGCGGCTATCTGCGCACCGCCCATGCCAATGCGCTGCAAGGGGTGGCCACCGAATTCATCACGCCGCAGCGGGTCAAGGAGCTTTGCCCGATCCTGAATATCGACGGGCCGCGCTATCCGGTTCTCGGCGCGCTCTGGCAACCGCGCGGGGGCACCGCACGCCATGATGCCGTCGCCTGGGGCTATGCGCGGGCCTGTTCCGCCATGGGCATGCACATCATCCAGCAATGCGAGGTGAAGGGGGTGCGCTCCGAAAACGGAGCCGTGACCGGGGTGGAGACGACAAAGGGCTTCATCGGCTGCCAGAAACTCGGCATCGTCGTCGCGGGTCATTCGGGGCAGGTGGCCGACATGGCGGGCTTCCGCCTGCCGGTGGAGGCGGTGGCCCTTCAGGCGCTGGTGTCCGAACCGATCAAGCCCTGCATGGATGTGGTCGTCATGGCCAACACCGTGCATGGCTACATGTCGCAATCGGACAAGGGCGAAATGGTCATCGGCGGCGGCACGGACGGGTTCAACAACTACACGCAGCGCGGCTCTTTCCATCATATCGAGGAGACGCTGCGCGCCCTGGTCGAAACCTTCCCCATGCTCTCGCGCCTCAAGATGCTGCGGCAATGGGGCGGCATCGTGGACATGACCGGCGACCGCTCGCCCATCATCTCGAAAACCCCGCTCGGCAATTGCTTCATCAACTGCGGCTGGGGCACCGGCGGGTTCAAGGCGATCCCCGGATCGGGTTGGGCCATGGCGGAACTGATGGCGACCGGAGAGCCGGGGCCACTGGCCCGCGATTTCAACCTCTGGCGTTTCCGCGAGGGCCAGTTCATCGACGAATCCGTGGCCGCAGGGGTGGCGCATTGATGCCGACCCATTCCGCAATTCCGGCAATCCCCTGCCCATTCCCGCCCCGGACCGGGGCTGCCGGGAACGGGTCCAGCCCCCTCCGTGTTATCCTCCCAGTAGAAACTGGAAAGGAAACCCAGCCATGGCCTATGAACAGGACCGCAATCCGGGGAACCCTCCCTACAACACCGCGCCGCCGCCGCCGGTTGCCGCTCCGGCTGCTCAGATGCCCGCGCCCGGAAATGGCGTCGGTGCCGTTGCCGGTATCATTGCCATCGTCGCAATTGTCGCGCTTGTCCTCTATGCGATGTTCGGAACGGGCAATCAGCCCGCAGCGCCCGCAACCTCTACTGGCGACATCAATATCCCGCTTGCGCCGGCCCCCGCAGCAGAACCTGCAGCACCGCCCGCAGAAGACCTTCCAGCCATTGTCGAGCCCGCTCCGGTTGCGCCCGGAGTCGATCCGGCTCCTGTGGCACCTGCACCCGCAGACTGATCCCGCGCTTCGCACCGCGCGAATGACCGATGAACAACAGGCGGTCCGCCAAGAGAAATCTTTGCGGGCCGCCTCTTGCATTCTGTGGCCTGCCTTTCATCTTGGCCCAAATACCTCGGGGGTCCGGGGGCAGCGCCCCCGGACTCTCCACTCTTGCGAGGCCCGCCCATGCTGACCCTCACTTGTCCCTGTTGCGGTATCACCGCCGAGGAAACCGAACTTTCCCCCGGCTATGAGGCGCATCTCAGACGCTTCGGACCCGGATCCTCGGATGCTGAATTCGAATCCTACATGTTCGCCCGGAAAAACCCCAAAGGCGTGCATTTCGAACGCTGGCGGCATGCCTATGGCTGCGGCAAATGGTTCCTCGCCGCCCGCTGCACCGCCACGCTGGAGGTGTTCGGCACATATCCGGCCCAGACCCCCGAGCCCCCGGCCGCGATCCTCGACGCCATCCGCGCCCGCCGCCCCGACTGGAAAGCCTGACCATGACCACGCGCCTCGCCACAGGTGGCCGTCTGATCGACCGCAAGACGACACAGAAATTCACCTTCAACGGCAAGTGGATGTCGGGCTTTGCGGGCGACACGCTGGCCTCCGCACTTCTCGCCAATGACCAGATGCTCGTGGGCCGGTCCTTCAAGTATCACCGCCCGCGCGGCATCCTCGCCTCGGGGCCGGAGGAACCGAACGCATTGGTCAATCTGGGGCGCGACGACAGGCTGGAACCGAACCAGCGCACGACCACCACGCCCCTGTTCGACGGGCTGCACGCGACCAGCCAGAACCACTGGCCCAGCCTCGAATTCGACATGGGCGTGGTCAACAACTATGCCGCGCGCTTCCTGCCCGCGGGATTCTATTACAAGACCTTCATCCACCCCCGCGCCGCGTGGAAACATCTGTTCGAACCGATCATCCGCAAATCGGCGGGTCTCGGGCGCGCGCCGAAGGACCGCGACGCCGACCGCTATGAACAGGCCTATGCCTTCTGCGATCTGCTGGTGGTGGGCGGTGGCATCGCGGGGCTTCAGACCGCCCTTTCGGCAGGGCGCAAGGGCTCCCGCGTGATCGTGCTGGAACAGGCGGCCCATTGGGGCGGCCGCGCCCCGGTGGATGGCGAGGCCATCGGCGGGCAATCGGCAGAAAGCTGGCTTGCAACCGTGCTGGCCGAACTCCGCTCCCTGCCCAATGTCACGCTGCGCGCCAATTGCACGGCGGCGGGCGTCTATGACCATGGCTATGTGCTGGCCGCCGAAAGCCTTGCCGACGCCACGCCCGGGGACGGCCGGCCCCGCCAGCGGCTCTGGCGGATCCGCGCGAGCCGGATCGTGACCGCGACAGGGGCCATCGAGCGCCCGCTTCCTTTCGCCGGAAATGACATTCCGGGCGTCATGCTCGCCTCTGCCATGCGTGACTATGTGGTGAACCATGCCGTGTCCCCCGGCGACCGCACCGTGATCGTGACCAACAATGACGACGCCTATCGCACCGCGCTGGTGCTGCTGGAGGCGGGCCTGTCGGTGCCGGTGATTCTCGATGCGCGGGCCGAACTCAGCGGCGCCTTGGTGGAGGCTGTCCGCGCGCGCGGGGTGCGGGTGGAGGCAGGCCGCGCCATCGCAAAGGTCAAGGGCAGCAAGCGCGTCACCGGCATCCAGATCTGCCTGCAAGCGGGTGAGGGCGCGGTGATGGAGGAGATTACCTGCGATGCCGTCGCCATGTCGGGCGGCTGGTCGCCGGTGGTGCATCTGTGGTCCCATTGTGGTGGCAAGCTCAACTGGGATGACCGGCTGTCGGCCTTCCTCCCCGATCTTTCCCGCCCGCCTGTTAACCATGACGGCAGTGCGATGGTGACGCCCGCAGGGGCGGCGGCGGGGATCATGGACCCAGACGCCATCCTGACCTCCGCCGAGGTGGCGGGCGCTGACCCCGCCTCTGCACAGGAGGTGCATGCAGAGTTGCACGAAAGGCAGACTGTCTCGGTGGCCCCGGTCTGGGTCATGCCGCAAGGCGCGCGGGCCGACCTGCGGGCCAAGATGTGGCTCGATTTCCAGAATGACGTGAAGGTCTCCGACGTGCAGCTTGCCGCGCGCGAAGGTTATGAATCGGTCGAACATACCAAACGCTACACCACGCTCGGCATGGCGACGGATCAGGGTAAATTGAGCAACATCAATGGCCTTGCAGTTCTTGCTCAGAGTCTGGGTGAGGATATTCCGCAGGTTGGCACCACCACTTTCCGTCCACCCTATACGCCGGTGACGCTGGGCACGCTGGCAGGCGAGGCGCGGGGGGAGATCTTTCAGCCGCTGCGCCGCACGCCGATCCACGAATGGCACGAAAAATCAGGGGCATATTTCGAACCTGTCGGCCTCTGGCGCAGACCCTACTGCTATCCGAGACGGGGCGAAACCCACGCTGATGCCGTGACGCGCGAGGTCTTGAACACCCGGGCCAGCCTCGGCCTCTTGGACGCCTCGACGCTTGGCAAAATCGTAGTGAAAGGCCCGGATGCGGGGCGGTTCCTCGACATGCTCTACACCAACATGATGTCGAATTTGCCGGTCGGCAAATGCCGTTACGGGCTGATGTGCAACGAACAGGGCTTCCTGTCCGATGATGGTGTGGTGGCGCGTCTCGATGCCGATACCTGGCTTTGCCACACCACCTCGGGCGGCGCGGACCGCATCCACGCCTGGATGGAGGACTGGCTGCAATGCGAATGGTGGGACTGGAAAGTCTATACCGCGAACCTGACCGAACAATATGCCCAAGTCGCGATTGTCGGCCCGAATGCAAGGAAACTGCTGGAAAAACTGGGCGGGATGGATGTCTCGAAAGAGACGCTTCCCTTCATGGGATGGGCGGATGGCAGGCTGGGCGGCTTTCCGGTGCGCGCCTATCGCATCAGCTTTTCCGGCGAACTCAGCTATGAAATCGCGGTGCCCGCCAGCCATGGCCGCGCCTTCTGGGATGTCTGTATCGAGGCCGGGGCGGAGTTCGGTATCATGCCTTACGGCACCGAGGCGCTGCATGTGATGCGGGCCGAAAAGGGCTTCATCATGATCGGGGACGAAACCGATGGCACGGTGACGCCGCTGGATCTGGGGCTCGGTTGGGCCGTGTCGAAGAAGAAGGCCGATTTTCTGGGCAAGCGCGGGATGGAACGCACCCATCTGTCGAGCCCGGATCGCTGGCTGCTTGTAGGGTTCGAGACGCTGGATGGCTCGGTCATCCCCGATGGCGCCTACATTCTGGCCGAAGGCAGCAATGACAACGGCCAGCGGAATGTGCAAGGTCGTGTAACATCAACCTATTACAGCCCGACCTTGAAGCATGGTATCGCCATGGGCCTGCTGCATCACGGCCCCCCGCGCATGGGCGAGGTGGTGGAGTTCAACAAGACCGACGGCAGCACCGTCAAGGCGCGGGTCACCGATCCGGTGTTTTTCGACAAGTCGGGGGACAAGCAGCATGTCTGAACCACAATCCGCGCTCGGAAATCCGGTTTTCGAAGGCTTTGCCACGGTTCGCGAAGTCGGCCCTCTCGGGATGATAAGCCTCCGCGTGACACTTGACGCACCGGTCGTGGCAAAGGCACTGGCGGAGATCGGTCTGGGCCTTCCTGCGCAGCGCCGCATCATTGCGGAGGGTGCGCGGAGCGTTGGCTGGATGTCGCCGGATGAGTTGCTCATCCTTCTTCCCTATGCCGAGGTTTCCGACACGATTGCAAAACTTTCCAAGGTCTTGCAGGGCGAACATCACCTTTTGGCGGATGTGTCGGACGCCCGCGCCGTGTTCCGGATCGAGGGGGCGTTGGCCGCACAGGTTCTGGCCAAGCTATGCCCCGTCGATCTGGACAGGCTGGAACCCGGCGAGTTGCGTCGCACCCGGGCCGCGCAGGTCGCCTGCGCCTTCTGGGCCGAGAACGGAGGTTTCACGCTGGTTTCCTTTCGGTCGGTGGCGGGATATGTCATGGACCTGCTGCGCCATTCCGCGCAAAGGGGCAGCGAATTGACGGTGAACGGCTGAGCGATTTCGCCTGACCAGACCCTGCGACGGGCAATAAAACCCCGTCGCCTCTTGACCTCGGGAACGTGAAGGCTCTTATTCGCGTTGACCCGATGCACTCTTTCGAAAGGAAACGACATGGCTTTCACGCTCCCCGATCTTCCCTATGCCCATGATGCGCTCGCAGATCTTGGCATGTCGAAGGAAACGCTGGAATTTCATCACGATATTCACCACAAGGCCTATGTCGACAATGGCAACAAGCTGATTGCCGGCACCGAATGGGAAGGCAAGTCGCTCGACGACATCGTTGCCGGCACCTATCAGTCGGGCGCGGTCGCGCAGAACGGCATTTTCAACAATGCCTCGCAACACTGGAATCACAACCTGTTCTGGGAAGTGATGGGTCCGGGCGAGAAAAAGATGCCGGGCGACCTGGAAAAGGCGCTGACCGAGGCCTTCGGGTCGGTCCAGAAATTCAAGGATGATTTCGCTGCCGCCGGTGCCGGGCAGTTCGGGGCGGGTTGGGCCTGGCTGGTGAAGGACAAGGATGGCAGCCTCAAGGTCACCAAGACCGAGAACGGCGTGAACCCGCTGTGCTTCGGGCAGTCGGCGCTGCTGGGCTGCGATGTGTGGGAACACAGCTATTACATCGATTTCCGCAACAAGCGTCCTGCCTATCTTACGAATTTCCTTGAGAAACTGGTGAACTGGGAAGCCGTCGCCGCCCGCATGTAAGGCGCGACCATCGACAGGACGGCAGCCTTCCGGGGGACGGAAGGCTGCCGTTTGCGTATTGCGGGGCTGGCGTCGGGTCGCAGCCGATTGCCAAAGCGGGCCGCTTGCGCTACCCCCGCGCGGGAAACCGGAGGGTCTTGGGTATGAGCGACGGCAAGAACGGCATCACCTATGCGGATGCAGGCGTGGATATCGACGCAGGCAATGCGCTGGTCGAACGGATCAAGCCCGCCGCAAAGCGCACGGCAAGGCCCGGGACCATGTCGGGGCTTGGCGGGTTTGGCGCGCTCTTTGACCTGAAAGCCGCAGGCTATCGTGATCCGGTGCTGGTGGCGGCAACCGATGGGGTGGGCACCAAGCTGCGCATCGCCATCGACACCGGCGAGGTGGATACGATCGGCGTGGATCTGGTCGCGATGTGCGTCAACGATCTGGTCTGCCAGGGCGCGGAGCCCTTGTTTTTCCTAGATTACTTTGCGACCGACAAGCTGGATGTGGATCAGGCAACCCGCATCATCAACGGCATCGCGGCGGGCTGCGAAGCCTCTGGCTGTGCGCTGATCGGTGGCGAAACGGCGGAAATGCCGGGAATGTATCACAAGGGCGATTTTGATCTTGCGGGCTTTGCCGTGGGCGCCATGGAACGGGGGAGCGATCTTCCGCAGGGCGTGGCGGCGGGGGATGTCCTGCTTGGCCTCGCCTCGAACGGCGTCCATTCCAACGGCTATTCCTTTGTCCGCAAGGTGGTTGAAATCTCGGGGCTGGGCTGGCAGTCCGATTGCCCATGGGGGGCGGGCACGCTCGGCGCGGCGCTTCTGGCGCCGACACGGCTTTATGTGAAACAGGCGCTGGCGGCGGTGCGGTCGGGGGGCGTGCATGCGCTGGCCCATATCACCGGGGGCGGGCTGACAGAGAATCCGCCCCGCGTGCTGCCCGAAGGGCTGGCCTGCCACATAGACCTCGACACATGGGCGCTGCCGCTGGTGTTCCGCTGGCTGGCCGAAACCGCCGGGATGGCGGAACCGGAACTGCTCAAGACCTTCAACTGCGGCATCGGCATGATCCTGGTCGTTGCCCCGGACCGGGCAGAGGCGCTGTCGGCGCTGCTGCGCGAGGCGGGGGAAACCGTGGTGCGGATGGGTAAGGTCGTGCCGGGCGAGGGTGTGATCTACAGCGGAAAGCTCCTGTGAAACGGGTCGCCATCCTGATTTCAGGGGGTGGGTCGAACATGCTGGCGCTGGTGCAAGACATGGCGGGGGACCATCCGTGTCGCCCCGTGCTGGTGGCGTCCAGTGACCCGGAGGCCGGAGGGCTCGGGAAAGCCGCCGCTCTGGGGATCGCCACGGCGGCGGTGGATCATCGCCCTTTCGGCAAGGACCGCGCCGGATTCGAGTCGGCGCTGCTGGAACAGATTGCTGCGTCGGCCCCCGACATCGTCTGTCTGGCCGGGTTCATGCGCATCCTGACGGCGGAGTTCGTGCGGCGATTCGAGGGCAGGATGCTCAATATCCATCCCTCGCTGCTGCCGAAATATCCGGGTCTCAACACCCATGCCCGGGCAATTTCCGCGGGCGATGCGGAGGCGGGCTGTTCGGTGCATGAGGTGACTGCGGAACTCGATCAGGGGCCGGTTCTGGGGCAGGCGCGCGTGCCGGTCCTGCCGGGGGATGATGCCGCGCGCCTTGCCGCAAGGGTGCTGGTGCAGGAACACCGGCTTTATCCGGCGGTGCTGCGACGTTTCGCGGATGGCGACCGGAGGCAAATTTTTCTGTCTTGATTGCGGACGGGTTAAACCTTTGGAAACCCTGTTCTGTCAGCACAGGAGAGGCAGGGGATTGGTCCCTGCCGGTTGACACAAGGACGGGGCATGGACGCGATCCGCAAGAAATTCGGACAGCGGCAGGGTCAGGCCGTGCAACCCGTCCGGGGGGCGGAGGCGGGATGGAGGCTGGCCTTCGGGCGCGCGGTGCGGGATGCGATGGGCCTTGATCTGCAATTCACGGCGCTGCGCCTGCAAGGGCTGTCGCTTGCGGAGCTTCTGGAAACCCCGCCCGAGCGGGCATTGATCGTCATGCTGGAGGGGCCGGAGGGGGGCCTTGGGCTGCTGGTCCTGTCGCCGGCGCTGATGGCCGGGTTGATCGAGATGCAGACTTTCGGCAGACTGACGGCAAATCCGCCGCTTGTCCGGCGGCCCACCAGAACCGATGCTGCCATGGTGTCGGGGCTGCTCGACAGGGCCCTGGAGGGGCTGGCACAGACGCTGGAGACAGAACCTGAACGGGTCTGGACGGACGGGTTTCGCACAACATCCTTCATCGAAGATCCTCGGCCGCTTGGCCTGCTGCTGGAAGATGTATCCTACAACGTCCTTTCGGGACATGTTCTTGTGGGAGGCGGAGAGAAATCCGGAGACCTGATCCTTGCGTTGCCCGCAAAAGGATGCGGGCGACAACCCGAAGTCCATCGTCCGGTTTCCGGGGAAGATGAGCCCGGAAAGGGGTTTCTGTTCCGCGCCGCCCTGACCGAACAGGTCAGTCAGGCCGAAGCGACTCTTGTGGCGGTGATCGCCCGGGTCCGGATGCCATTGCAGCAGGTTCTCGCCCTCCGGGCCGGGGATCCGGTGCCATTGGGGGCGGCCGCGATTGACCGCGTGGATCTTGAAGGGCTGGACGGTGTGCGTCTGGCGGGGGGCAAGCTGGGGCAATCCAAGGGGAGTCGCGCCGTGCGGCTGAGTGTGGCGGCGATGCCCGCCACGCGGGAGACTGTCCGGGCGACCTCCTCCGTGGCGGGGCCGATGGCGGAGGCACCGGCGCTTCGCCCCACCGGCAGCGGCCCCTGACGCATTGGATCCGGCGGCGGCGTGGGGGGAGCCTGAGGTTCTGATCGGGCAGCGAGGGCAGGGGTCCGGCATGCGCGTATCGGGCCAGGTCCAGGAGGGTGAAGCCGTGAGCAAGCGTCGCGGCAAGGCCTGATCTGTGCCGCCTTCACCGGGACAGCCGATGCGGAGGAGCTGCGCGGAGCGCTTCAATCACCGGGGGCGGGGGGCGATCGAATGAACCTGTGGTCAATGATCGATGGACGCGGTCTGTCAGCGCCCTGATTGCCGCCCGCACTCGAGGGTAACCGCCCGATTGCTACCGCAGTAGATCAGGCGGCCACTTCCTGAGGCGAGGCCATGGGCGCCCAGTTCCACGGCAAAAGTTCATCCAGTCGATTGATCTTGTGATCGTGGATGCGCGCCAGGATGTCGGCCAGATAGGCCTGCGGGTCGAGGCCGTTCAGCTTCGCGGTTTTGATCACTGTCATGGCGCGGGCGAGTGTTTCGGCCCCGGTATCTGCACCGGCGAATAACCAATTTTTCCTTCCGATTCCAATGGGTCTGAGCGCGCGTTCCGCCGGATTGTTATCTATGGCTACCCGGCCATCCCTGAGGAACAGGCTGAACGCGTCGCGTCGGCTGAGCCCATAGCGGAAAGCCTTGGCCAGATCACCTTTGCCAGGGATCAGCGCAAGCTGGCTCTCGGACCACGCGAAGAAGGCGTCGACCCTCAAGGCGCTGTGTTTCTGGCGCGTGGCAAGGCGGAAGTCGGCGGAGCAACCGGTGATTTCGCGCTCGATATCGTAAAGCGCACCGATGCGGTCCAGCGCCTCGCGGGCGATTGCGGATTTGGTCTTGCTCCATTCGTCATGAAAGTCTCGCCGCAGATGCGCCCAGCACGCCGCTTCGCGCAGGCGGGGCGTTCCATCAGGGTCCGGATCATAGAGCTTGGCATACCCCTTGTAGGCATCAGCTTGCAGGATGCCGCGTGTATTGGCCAGATGTCGATGGACGTGTTCTTCCTTCCAATCCGGCGCGAAGGTGTAGACCGCGCCGGGGGGCGAGGCACCCGCCCAGGGCTGCTGATCCCGGATATAGGCCGAGATCCGGCCTTTCTTGACGCCCTTTCCCAGGCCCCTGTCACGCAAAGATTTGTCCAGAACGCGGATTGGGGTGTCGTCGGCATGGAGCAGATCACTGGCCATGGCATCTGCCTCGATCCGCTCGATCAGCGGAGCCATAACCTTCATCGCGCGTCCGCACCAGTCGACGAGCGTGCTGTCTGGAATGTCGGCCCCCATGCGCGCGAAGATTTCGTTCAGGCGATACAGCGGAACATGATCGTCGAATTTCGAGACCAGAATGTAGGCCAGTAGCGCAGCGCTTGCCATGCTGCCGGGAATTTGCGTGCTGGGCGCGGGTTCCTGCACCATGCGCTCGCAAAGGCGGCAGGATTTCTTCAGGCGCGCGATCTGCAGGACCTTGAGCTGTGCCGCGACCAGGTCGAGCATTTCGCTGCCATCCTCGCCCACAAGACGCAAATCGCCACCGCAGTCCGGGCAGCAGGTCCCGGGGTCAAGTTCACGACGCTCGCGCGGCGTGGCGTCCGACACGCGGGGGCGACGGCGGGGCTTGCGTTCAGTGCTATTGTCATTGGCGGATGTGGGCGCATCATCTGCAGCATCCTCGTCCGCGGGGGCAGTGGCGCTTTCGGCGGCTGCGATCAGCAGGTCTTCCAGCGCCAGTTCGAGCTGTTCGATCTCGCGCTCGACCTTCTCCGAGGATTTGCCGAAAGCCTGCTTCTTCAGCTTTGCAATGCGCAGACGGAGGGTCTGGATCAGTTGGTCATGGGCACGGATTGTTGCCGACATCCGCGCGTTCTCTGCCTGCAAGGCAGCGACCATCGCCTTCAAAAGCGCGGGGTCTTCGGGCAGGACTATGGCAGCATCTTGCATGCCGCCAACTACCATGAATCAGCAGGAAACACCATAATAACAAGGCATTTCAGCCAGATAAATTACCCCACGCGCGCTGGCGGCGCACCCCAATCCGGCCGCCGCCAGTCAATACCTTCCCACAACATCGCCAACTGCGCCGAGGTCAGACGCGCGGCTCCGGACTCTGTCTTCGGCCAGGGAAAGCGCCCGCGCTGGAGCACCTTGCAATAGAGGCAGAACCCCTGGCCATCCCAGTAAAGCAGTTTCAACCGGTCACCCTTGCGTCCACGAAACGCAAACACCGCACCACCCGTCGGTTTCTGGCGCAGCAAATCCTGCGCCAGCGCCGCCAGACCTGCGATCCCCTTGCGCATATCAGTCGCGCCACAGGCCAGATACACCCGAACCCCGGTGCCCGGCCCGATCATGCGCCATCCACCGCGCGGATCAGCCGTGTCAGATCCCTGTCATCGATGCTGCTCTCGAACCGCAGCATGCGTCCCTTGGCCAGGCGAAGCTCGATCCAGGAAACCGGTGGCGGGACCGACGCGACCGGCAACTCGGCGACGGGCGTCATGCCGACCGGCAAAAACAGTGCCCCTGCATCCGGGGACCACAGGCCCTTCCGCTTAAGTTCGTGGCGCCAGGCGTAGATTTGTTGGCGGGTCACCTCAAGGCGCTGAGCAACCTGCGTCACCGTCACGCCTCCCACACCGACCGCGCTCACGATCGCCAGCTTCTCCTCATCATCCCAACGCCGACGTCGCTCGACCCCCAGAATTTCGCCCCGCGTGCGCAGCGCCATCAGCTCGCCCAAAGGCAGGCGGTGACAATCGGGCGGTTACACCCGACGAGCCGGAAAATGTTCAAAGAGCCTGCCCGCCGTCAAGCCACACCTTTGCCGACAAGGATGCGCCGCAGCGGAGGAGAGAGGAGAAAGTGCAGGCTTCTGTTGCCAGGTGCCTGCGGACCCCGCCTTACGCGGCTAAGCGCAAGGGCTTAAGTTTCGATCTCTCGAACTGCTTACGCAGCCAGAGCGACCGGAGCACGGTTGTCATTGGCAACTGTACTTGTCGGACCGATAACGGTGGTACCTCACCGAGCGAAAGCTGGCCTCTTTAGTCGTTCGTCGATCCTGTTTCGGCCCCGTCCGCCCGCAATGCCGGGTGCTTGGTGGAGCCGCCGGGTACCGCCCCCGGGTCCGATCCGATTATTACAGGTGCGTTTATCGCCATAGTCCGGGCAAGCCCGAACAAGCTTAATATAGGGGGCAGGTCGATGGGCCGCAATGGGGTGCGGTATGTCGCGGCATCATCTGTGACGGTGCGGGAAGGGGGCTGTCTGCCCCCTCGGACCGGCGTTGCCGATCCTCACCCCCGAGGATATTTCCGGACAGAAAAAGGGGCGTCAGCGGGATTTGAGGGCAGCAACCTCTTCCGGTGTAAGGGGGCGGATGGCGCGGCCGTGCAGCATCAGATGCAGGCGCGCGGTTTCCTCCAGTTCCTCGGTCGCGTATTGGGCGTCCGAGAGGGTCTTTCCGGCGACAACGGGGCCGTGATTGGCCAGCAGGACCGCATGGGACTGGCCCGCGCGCGCCTCAACCGCCTTGGCAAGCGCCGCGTCGCCGGGGGCAAAATAGGGCACGAGGGGCAGTTTCCCGACGCGCATGACGTAATAGGCGGTGAGAGGAGGCAGCACGTCCTCGGGGTCCACATCGGCCAGGATCGAGACGGCGACGGCATGGGTGGAGTGGATATGCACCACCGCCCCCGCCTCGCCCCGTGCGCAATACATGCATTGATGCAGGAAGGCTTCCTTGGTCGGCTTGTCACCCGCCACATGCGCGCCGGAAGTATCGAACAGCGACAGGCGGGCAGCATCCAGCGCGCCGAGGCTGGCATTGGTGGGCGTCATCAAAAGGCGGCCATCCGACAGACGGGCAGAGATGTTGCCGGTGGACCCGAAGGTCAGCCGCCGGTCAAAAATCGACCTGCCCACGGCGACGATCTGGTCGCGCAGCTTGGTTTCCTCGGACAGGATCGCGGTCATAGCAGGGTCCAGGCCTTGGTGAAAAAATCCGGCGCGCCGAAATTGCCGGACTTGAGCGCAAGCGCCAGCGGCGTGTCACCAAGGCTGACCGTCCAGGGCACGCCGGGGTCAATCTCGGGGCCGATGCGCATGGCGGCGACCCCAAGCGCGCCCACGACAGCGCCCGAGGTTTCGCCCCCCGCCACCAGAAACCGCCGCCAGCCCGCATCGCGCAAGGCGCGCGCGACGGCGCCCAGAAAATGCTCGATCACTTCGCCCGCGCGGTCGCGGCCAAGGGTGTCTTGTGCAGCGCGCACCTCGGCCGGGTCGGCGCTGGAATAGATCAGGGGGATGCCGTTGGCTTCCTTAACAAAGGAAACGGCCTGTTCAACGGTCTGGTGGCCTGCCGCGATTGCCAGCGGGTCGAGTTTCAGCACCGGCACGCCCGCCGCGATGGCATGGGCAATCTGTTCGCGGGTGGCCTTGCTGCACGATCCCGCCAGCATGACGGCGGGTCCGTCTGGGGCGGTGAAGGCCTCGGCGGTTTCGGCCGGGGCCAGCCAGCCCCGCAGCCGGTAAGCATCAGGCAGGCCAAGTGCCAGGCCAGAGCCCCCGGTGACGAGGGGCAGGTCGGCAATCGCCTCGCCCAGCACGCGCAGGTCGCCATCCGTGATCGCGTCGAGGATGAGAAAGCCCTTGGCCGCGTCGATCTGCGCTTTCACCTTGTCGCTGCCGTGGTTAATTGTGTCATGTGCGATCAGCCCCACCGGATGCGGCGTTTGCGCGCCCAGCACCTGCACCAGATCGGAATTGGTCATGGGCGTCAGCGGATGGTCCTTCATCGGGCTGTCGGACAATAGCTGCCGCCCGACGAACAGATGCCCGTTGAACACGGTGCGACCGTTGGCTGGAAAGGCCGGACAGGCGACGGTGACGGATGTGCCAAGATCGTCCATCAGCGCCCCGGCCACCGGGCCGATATTGCCCTCGGGCGTCGAATCGAAGGTGGAGCAGTATTTGAAATAGATCTGGCGCGCACCCGCCTCGCGCAACCGGGCAAGGGCGCCGCGCGACATCTCCACCGCCTCGGCCACCGGATTGGTGCGGGATTTGAGTGCCACGACGACAGCCTCGGCCGGGCCGAAATCGGCATGGTCCGGCACGCCCACCACCTGCACGACGCGCATGCCTTCACGTGCAAGCATCAGGGCCAGATCGGTCGCCCCGGTCAGGTCATCAGCAATTGCGCCCAGGATCATGGTCGTGTCCCTCCCTTTGGTATACCAGACATGGGTGCCCGATCCGTGCCGGATCGGCAAGGGGGCACGCGCCTATTCGGCGGCAATGGTGATGACGGGTTCCATCTGGTCCAGCACATCATCGGGCAGATGGCATTTGATCTGATGGCCTGTGGCCAGATGGCGGACGGGGGGCACTTCGGTGTCGCACAGCCCGCCTGGCACCTGATTTTTCCAGCGGCAGCGCGTCTGGAACGGGCAGCCGGGGGGCGGGTTCATGGCCGACGGAATATCGCCTTCCAGCACGATGCGTTTCTTGGTGACGCGGGTGTCGGCAATCGGCACGGCGGACAAAAGCGCCTCGGTATAGGGGTGATAGGGCGGGGCAAAGACCTGATCGGTGGTGCCGAGTTCGACCACATGGCCCAGATACATCACCATCACCCGGTCGGAGAGGTAGCGCACGATCGAAAGGTCATGGCTGATGAACAGCAGCGTCGTGCGGTTCTTGCGCTGAATCTCCATCAGAAGGTCGGTGACGGCGGCCTGCACCGACACGTCGAGCGCGGAGACCGGTTCATCCGCCACCACGATCTTGGCCCCGCCCGCAAAGGCGCGGGCGATGCCGACACGCTGTTTCTGCCCGCCCGAAAGTTGGCGCGGCATCCGGTCGCCGAATTCACGCGGCAGTTTCACAAGGTCCAGAAGCTCCAGCATCCGGTTGCGGCGTTCCTCGTCACTGTTGCCCTCGCCAAAGATTTCCAGCGCGCGGATGATCTGGCGGCCCACGGTCATCGAGGGGTTAAGCGTGTCGAACGGATTCTGGAACACCATCTGCACCGAGGAGACGGTATCGGTGGAGCGCTTCTCGATCGGCGTATCCTGGATGTCCTGATTATACATCACGATCTTGCCGGATGTCGCGGTTTCGAGGCCCATCAGCACCTTGGCGAAGGTGGATTTGCCGCAGCCCGATTCGCCCACGATGGCCAGCGTTTCACCTTCACGCGCGGAGAATGACAGGGTTTCATTGGCCTTGACCACCTTGGCCTCGCCGCCGCCAAAGAACTTGCCGGATCCGACCTCGTAATATTTGCGCAGATCCTCCATTTCCAGAACGACCTTGCCGACCGGGGTTTTTTCGACCGTCCTGACCGCCTTGAGCGGGGCGTCCCAGTCGATTTCGGCGAATTTCAGGCAGCGCGAGCCATGGCGATTGCCGGGAACCTCGGCCATGGGAATGTCGGCAGCGTCGCAGCGACCCTTTTCGAAATAGTCGCAGCGCGGGCCGAAATTGCAGCCCGGAGGTCGTTCATGGGGCAGGGGGAAGTTGCCGGGGATGGCAACCAGCGGGCGGGAGTTCTTGTCCGCGCCCGGCAGCGGGATCGACCGGAAGAGCGCCTGCGTGTAGGGGTGGCGCATCTTGTCGAACACTTCGGCCACATTGCCGGTTTCCACCGCCTCG
The DNA here is from genome assembly GCA_046295215.1 of Pseudorhodobacter sp. Classification (GTDB taxonomy): domain Bacteria; phylum Pseudomonadota; class Alphaproteobacteria; order Rhodobacterales; family Rhodobacteraceae; genus Szabonella. The sequence goes on from JBKBNP010000029.1 coordinate 44,742, forward strand.
CCGGAATACATCACGCAAAGGCGGTCGCAAACCTCCAGCACCAGCCCGAGATTGTGCGAGATGAACAGCATCGAGGTGCCGTATTTCGTGCCCAGATCCTTGACCAGATCGACGATGCCCGCCTCCACGGTTACATCGAGCGCGGTGGTGGGTTCATCGAGGATCAGGAGCGCCGGTTTCGACATCAGTGCCATGGCGATGACGATACGCTGTTGCTGCCCGCCCGAAAGCTGGTGCGGATAGGCGCGCAGGATGCGGTCGGGGTCGGGCAGGCGCACATCGGCCACGATGTCGCGCGCGAGTTTCCAGGCGGCGTCCTTCGACATGCTCTCGTGGATCATCGGCACTTCGGCCAGTTGCGCACCGATGGTCATGGCCGGGTTCAGCGAGGCCATGGGTTCCTGATAGATCATCGCGATTTCAGAGCCGCGGAGTTGGCGCAGCTCTTCCTCGCCCATGGCGGTGAGGTCACGGCCCTTGAAGCGGATGGAGCCGCCGGTGATGCGGCCATTCTTGCCCAGATCGCGCATCACGCCAAGCGCCACGGTGGATTTGCCGCAGCCGGATTCGCCGACAAGCCCCATCGCCTCGCCCGGCATCACGATGCAGGAGAAATCCATCACGGCGGGGATTTCGCGCAGGCGGGTGAAGAAGGAGATCGAGAGATTTTCAATCTCCAGGATCGGTTTGGTGGCGTCCCAGTCGGTCATGGCATGCTCCGGGTGGCTGCCGGAAGGCCGGGGGTTTCACACCCCCGGACCCCCGTGGGATATTTGGGAACAGATGAAGGCGTGGCGGTTCGCAGCATCAATCCTTCAGACTTTCTTCGCGCAGCCCGTCGGCGAGCAGGTTGAGGCCGAGAACGAGGCTCATCAACGCGATGGCGGGGACCACGGCAGGGTGGGGAAAGACCGAGAGGAGCCGGCGGCCATCATTGATGGTGGAGCCCCAGTCGGGGGATTCGGGGCTGACGCCGAGGCCGAAGAAGCCGAGCGTGCCCAGAAGGATGGTGGTGTAGCCGATGCGCAGGCAGAAATCGACGATCAGGGGACCGCGCGCATTGGGCAGGATTTCCCAGAGCATGATATACCATGGCCCTTCGCCCCGCGTCTGGCCCGCGGCGACGTAATCGCGCGAACGCAGGTCCAGCACGATGCCGCGCACGATGCGGAACACGGTGGGCGCGTTCACGAAGACCACGGCGACAAAGACGTTCAGGAGGTTCGGGTCCATCGACCAGACGCCGAGCGGGTCCATGTTGAAGGCCAGCCCCGAATAGGCCCAGAGGCCAAGAACGAGCGTGATGCCGATATAGATGTTGCGTTTCGCCGGGTCGGTGAAAAAGCGGCTTTGAAACAGGGTCACGAAGAAGATCACCGGGAAGATGAACAGCACCGCCGCCAGCACGATGGGGATGCCTGTGTCGCGGATTTCGGGTGTCACCAGCAGATAGAAGAGCAGGATGACCGGGAAGGCCAGCACGAGATTGGCGAGGAAGGAGAGCCCGGTATCGAGTTTGCCGGAAAAATACCCTGCGGGCAGGCCGAGGGTGATGCCGACCATGAAGGCGAAGGCGGTGGCCGCCGGGGCGATGGCCAGTACACGACGCGCGCCCATGACCATGCGCGAAAACACATCGCGCGCAAGATTGTCGCCCCCCAGCAGGTAGAAGGGATAGGCGGCGGTGGCCGGGGCAGGTTCCCCGGGTGGCTTGTTCTTCATGCTGGAAAGCTGCACCAGCGGGTCTTGCGTGATGATGATGTCGGCGAAGATCGCCGTGAACACCCAGAACATCACGATGGCGTAGCCCACCATGCCGATCGGACTGTCGAACAGCTTGCCATAGAGGCCCAGCTTGCGTTTTTGATGGATCGAGACGGCGAAGGTCACGATCAGCGCGGCCCAGACGGGCCAGAACTGGATTGCCATGCGGGCGAAAATGCCACCCCAGCCAAGCGGTTCCATGGGCGATCCTCCTCAGGAAATCCGGATACGGGGGTTCAGGAAGGCATATCCTATGTCGGATATGAGCTGGGTGACCAGCACGACGATGACGGCGACGACCGAGCAGGAGAGCAGAAGCTCGATGTCGTTGTTGCTCGCCCCCTGCACCAGGGTCCAGCCGAAGCCCTTGTAGTTGAACAGCGTCTCCACGATCACCACGCCGTTCAAGAGCCAGGGGAACTGCAGCATGATCACGGTGAAGGGCGCGATCAGCGCGTTGCGCAGCGCGTGGCGCATCACCACATCGCGGAACTTCACGCCCTTGAGCCGCGCGGTGCGGATATATTGCGCGGTCATCACCTCGGTCATCGAGGCGCGGGTCATGCGCGCGATATAGCCCATGCCGTAAAGCGCGATGGTGATGACGGGCAGGCCGAAATTCCAGAAGGTGATCTTGTCCATGGCACTGGTTGCCGTGCCCTGGAACAGGGTGCGCCCGCTGATCCAGCCCCATTCGGCGAGGATCGGGGATATGCCTGCGGTGGCCGAGGCGAAAATCACGATCAGGATCACGCCCGAGACATATTCGGGTGTGGCCGTGGTGGCGATGGCGACAGTGGAGAGGGCGCGGTCCGTGCGCGAGCCTTCGCGCATCCCCGCCAGCACGCCCAGAAGCAGCGCCGAAGGGACCATCACGATCATCACCCAGAGCATCAGCCAGCCGGTCGCGACAAGGCTGCGCCCCATCACCTCGCCCACCGGGCGCTTGAAGACGGTGGAATTGCCCCAGTTGCCTTGCAGGATGCCGCAGCGGGTGGGGGCGGTTTCAGCCGTCAGACCGCCCCGGAGGCAGCGGCCCGTCACCACGCCATCCGCCTCGCGCGTCCAGCCGGGCAGCACGCCCAGCCATTCGCCGTAACGCACCACAAGAGGTTGCGCATAGCCGTTGTTCGCAAGCCAGCTTTGCACCTGATCCTCGCTCATGCGCACCGATCCTTCGGAGCGGGCGAGCTTTTCGAGGTTGGGTTCCAGATTGGTCAGGAAGAACACGACGAAGGTGAGGCAAAGCGCCGTCAGCGCCATGATCCCGAGGCGGCGAAGCAGGAACATCAGCATGGGCCGTCCTTTTCCAAGGATAACGGAATGGGATGCAGTGCGAAGGGAATCCCTTCACCCGGCCGGTTTGTCTGGGGCAGGGGCCGGGAGGTAAACCCGGCCCCGCAGGATCCGCCGATCAGGCGTCGATCCACCACTTGTAGTGATGATGCTCGAAGGTCGGGTGCATGTCGGCATCCTTCACCTTCGGATCGTAGTGGCGATAGAGCGAGCGCCAGTAGGGCTGCACCATGACGCCCTGTTCCTGCATGATCTCCTGGATGCGCTTCATCACCACGCGGCGTTCGTCCGCATCTGCGATGGAATTGGCCTGCGCCAGCAGCGTATCGAATTCCGCATTGGAGAAGGCGGATTCGTTCCAGGCCTCGCCCGAACGGTAGGCGAGCGAGATGACCTGCACCCCGAGAGGGCGCATGTTCCATTCGGTCGCCGAGAACGGGTATTTCAGCCAGTCGTTCCAGAAGGTCGAGCCGGGCAGAACCGTCCGCTTGATCTTGATGCCCGCATCGCGGATCTGGGCCGCCACCGCGTCACAGGTCGCCGCCTGCCAGGCATCGTCGAGCGAGATCAGTTCGAACTCGTGATCTGCCATGCCAGCCTCGGTCAGCAGGGCCAGCGCCCCGGCCGGATCGGGAACAAGCGGCGGCAGTTCGGCATATTCGGGGTGGATCGGGCAGACATGGTGGTTTTCCGCCAGAGTGCCCAGCCCGTTGTAGCCGAGTTCCAGAACGACATTGTTGTCCACCGCCATGGCGAGCGCACGGCGCACGCGCACGTCCTTGTATTCCTCGGCATCCTGGTTGAAGCGCACGGTGATTGTCGCGGCGGTGACGGCCTGCGACTTTTCCCATCCGAGACCGTCGAGGATGTCGATGAAGTCACCGACCGACTGATAGGTGATGTCGATCTCGCCCGAACCAGCAGCCGCAATCGCGGCGGAAGGGTCGGAGCCGAGGTCGATATACTCGACCTTGTCCAGATAGGGCCCGCCATAGACATCGGTTCCCCACCAGGTGTGCCCTTCATTGCGCACGAGGGTCTGGCGCACGCCGACCTCGTTCAGTTCCGGCAGGTAGGGGCCGGTGCCGATCGGGTTGGCGACAGGGTCGTTGCCGTCAAAGGAGCGGTGGACCACGGCCGCAGGATAATCCGCCATCGAAATGATGATCGCAATGTCCGGGGCAGCGAGCTTGATCCGGACGGTATGGTCGTCAACCTGGGTGATTGCCCCTTCGCGGGCCTGCTTGGTGTCCGGGTCCACCAGGGCGGACATGCGTCCGGCCATGGAATTGCCTTCCACATTGCCGTCGCACCAGCGCGTGAGGTTGAACACCACATCCTCGGCGGTGAAATCATCGCCATTGTTCCACTTGACGCCCTGACGGACGTTCAGCGTGAACTCGGTGGCGTCGTCATTGGCATCCCAGCTTTCCAGCAGCATGCCGCGCAGGGAGCCGTCGCCATTGTATTCGACGAGGTATTCCAGCCAGCCACGGGTGAAGTTGGCGATCTGGCTCCAGTCCGCGAGGCGCGGATCCTTGAGACCCTTGGTCTCCATTTCCATCCGCAGCGTGCCGCCCGCTTTCGGCATTTCCTGCGCCTGCGCTTTCGGAGCGGCGAGGCCCAGAAGCCCGTAGGCTGCCGGTGCCATGACACCAAGCGCCGAAGCGCGCGTCATGAACTCCCTGCGGCTCAGCTTTCCGGCCTTCACTTCTTCCGAATACATCACCGCGGCGGGATGCAGCTTGCCGCCGGTTTCGGTTCTGTTGGTCATCATGATCTCCCTGTCATGTTAGTTTTGGTGAATGAACCCACCGACCCGGTGCAGTCGCGCCCGGGTCCGGGCAGGCCGGACACAGAACGCATTTCCGCATGTCTGGACCGGTGGGTCAACGATTGCTTTCGGCACATGAGGGCACAAAAGCGACATGTCCCAAGCCTACAGGCTCATTCCGCGACGTCTACCCCCTTGCCGCCCGAAATGGGTTCAAAGCGGGATGGTCACGCCCCTTTTCGGAAGGCAGAGGGTGACTTGCCGGTCTTGTGCTGGAAAGCGCGGGTGAAATAGGCGGGCGAGGTGAAGCCCAGAACATCGGCAATGCGGCCCACCGGAATGCGGGTTTCCGACAGCATCTGGCGCGCCTCGAAGATCAGCCGGTCATGCAGCAGCGCCGAGGCGGGCCGCCCACAGGCCAGCTTGCAGCAGCGCGTCAGATGGGTCGGCGTGACGCCGAGCGCGGAGGCGAAATCGGCCACGCCCATACCCGACCGGAAATCACGCTCCAGCAGCGCCGAATAGCGCGCGACCAGCCGGTGTGCGGCATCGGGGCGTTTCTGGTCGGCGGCGGCCTTGTCGACCTGACGTTCCAGCCAGACACCGAGGAGCCCGAGGTAATGCCGTGTCGCGCGGTCATTCGCGGGGTTCGCGCTTTCCATCTCGCGCTGGATGGCGTCGAGCGTGATGTTCAGTTCCTGCGCGGCAAAGGTCTCGCGGATGCGCAGGTGATGCGGCACCCTGGGCAGCGTCACATCGCAATCGCGACCGAAGAAGACTGCCGTGCCGAAAACGGCAGGCCCCGCCTCGAACCCGTGCATGACGCCGGGCGGGATGAAGATGGCATTATGCGCCGTGTAGCCGCGCGTCGACCCTGCGATGGTTATGCGGCCCTGGCCCTTGGTGAACCACAGGAACATCGGTTCGGACAGGGAGCGCATTGCCTCGACCCGCCAGCGCCCGCCCGCCGTCAGGCGCGGCACAGCAACCAGCCGCAGTTGCGAAATCGGATAGGTCTTCTGCATGTGTCTGCCTTCCATCCCCCGGACCGCAGACTAAGCCCGCCAGCCCGTCAGACCAAAGGACAAAATGTGCGGAAAGTGACATTTACACAGATCTATCCACAGGTTTGGCGGATTCCCGCAGATCTGTCAGGGCAGATCCAGCCCTTTCCATCCTTTCAGCCGGTTGCGGAACCATGTCCGCTGGCGCTTGGCATATTGGCGTGTCGCGGTTTTCGCCGAGTCGCTGGCCTCCGCCAACGGGATTTTGCCGCGCAGATGCGCCACAAGTTCCACAGCACCGATGGCCCGGGATGAGGGCAGGTTCTCGTCCCAGTCGGGCAGCGCGTCGCGAACCTCGTCCAGTGCGCCGCCTGCGATCATGCGGTCGAAGCGCCGTTCGATCCGTTCGGCGAGCCAATCGCGATCCGGGCGCAACACCAAAGGTTCGCATTGTGCAAGCGGCAGGACCGGCGGGCCGGTGTCGGCCTGCCAGTCCGCGAGCCCCCGCCCGGTGGCGCGCAGGACTTCCCAGGCACGCTGGACACGGGCGGGGTTCGACCGGTCCAATCCTGCTGCTGTCTGCACATCGACCCCGGCCAGCAGGGCCGCGATACCGCCGCTGGCGCGCAGCCGGTCGCCCTCGGTGCGGATTTCGGAGGGGGTGGGCGGGATCTCGACCAACCCGTCGGTGAGGGCGGTGAAATATAGGCCGGTTCCGCCCACGATCACCGGGCGCGGCCCGTCGCGCAGGATGTCCGCCACGGCGCGCAGCCAATGCCCGACCGACCAGACCTGCCGCCGCCCGACATGACCATAAAGCCTGTGGGGCAGGGCGGTTTCCTCCTCGACCGAAGGCCGGGCCGTCAGGACGCGCCAGCAGTCATAGACCTGAAGCGCATCCGCATTGACGATCACACCCCCGTCGCGCGCCACGATTTCCGCTGCCAGCGCGGATTTGCCGCTGGCAGTCGGCCCTGCGATCAGCACAGGCCGGTCAGGCGGTATGGTCGGAATTGCGGTCCACATCGCGCCGTTCTGGGCGATTTCGCAGAACGAGGAAAGACCTGATTTCGGGATTGGACGGGACGCCCGCTGGCTGGTGCTGGGCAGTTTGATTGCAGATCGTGGGCCCAAAAGGGGCCGTTGCCGCAGGGCGCTGCCCCTTTTCGGGCGGGATCGTTGCACTGCGGGGCGGCAGGGGGCCTTGAACTGTCTGGCCGCCTGCCGCCCCTCTGGCGATCAGGATGCGCGCGACTGGCGCTTGCGTTCATGCGGGTCGAGGAAGCGTTTGCGCATGCGGATGTTCTTGGGCGTCACCTCGACCAGTTCATCATCCTCGATATAGGCGATGGATTCCTCAAGACTCATGCGGACCGGGGTGGTCAGGCGGACCGCCTCATCCGTGCCCGAGGCGCGCACGTTGGTCAATTGCTTGCCCTTGAGCGGGTTGATTTCCAGATCGTTGTCGCGGTTGTGTTCGCCAAGGATCATGCCCTGATAGACCGCTTCCTGCGCGCCGATGAAGAATTTGCCGCGATCTTCCAGCTTCCAGAGCGCGTAAGACACCGAGATGCCATTTTCCATCGAGATCAGGACGCCGGTGCGGCGGCCCTGGATCGGGCCCTTGTGCGGGGCCCAGGAGTGGAAGATGCGGTTCAGGACGCCCGTTCCGCGCGTGTCGGTCAGGAACTGTCCGTGATAGCCGATCAGCCCGCGCGACGGAACATGCGCCACGATGCGGGTCTTGCCGACGCCTGCCGGTTTCATTTCGACCAGATCGCCCTTGCGTTCACCGGTCAGTTTCTCGATCACCACGCCGGAATATTCGTCATCGACGTCGATGATGACTTCCTCGATCGGCTCCATCCGGGTGCCGTCCTCGTCGCGGAAAATCACGCGGGGGCGGGAGATTGACAACTCGAACCCCTCGCGGCGCATGTTCTCGATCAGAACACCCATCTGAAGTTCGCCCCGGCCGGAGACCTCGAAGGCCTCGCCTCCGGGGGTGTCGGCGATCTTGATGGCGACATTCACCTCGGCCTCGTCCATCAGGCGCTTGCGGATCACGCGGCTTTGCACCTTGGATCCGTCCTTGCCCGCCAGCGGGCTGTCATTGATGCCGAAGGTCACGGTGATGGTCGGCGGGTCGATGGGCTGCGCGGGCAGCGGCACATCGATGGCCGGATCGCAGAGCGTATCGGCCACGGTGGCCTTGGTCATGCCGGCCAGTGTCACGATGTCACCGGCCACAGCCTCGTCGATGGCGGTCTGGTTCAGGCCGCGAAAGGCGAGGATCTTGGTCACGCGGAACGCCTCGATCCGCTCGCCGGTGCGCGACAGCGCCTTGAGCTGCGCACCGACCTTGATCGTGCCCGCCTCGACCCGGCCCGTCAGGATGCGCCCGATGAAAGGGTCGGCCGACAGGGTTGTGGCCAGCATGCGGAAGGGTTCGTTCGCCGCTGCCACCTGCTTCGGCGCGGGAACATGGCGCACGATCAGATCGAACAGCGCATCGAGATTTTCGCGCGGCCCGTCGAGATCCGTATCGGCCCAGCCGGACCGGCCCGACGCATAGAGATGCGGGAAATCGAGTTGTTCGTCATTCGCGCCAAGGTTGGCGAAAAGATCGAACACCTCGTTCAGCGCGCGGTCGGGTTCGGCATCGGGCTTGTCCACCTTGTTCAGAACCACGATGGGCCGCAGGTTCAGCGCCAGCGCCTTGGCCAGCACGAATTTCGTCTGCGGCATCGGGCCTTCGGCAGCATCGACCAGCAGGACAACGCCATCGACCATGCTCAGGATGCGTTCCACCTCGCCGCCGAAATCGGCGTGGCCGGGGGTATCAACGATGTTGATGCGCATGCCGTTGTGTTCGACGCTGGTGCATTTGGCAAGGATCGTGATGCCGCGTTCGCGTTCGATGTCATTGCTGTCCATCGCGCGTTCGGTCAGCGCCTGATTGTCGCGGAAGGTGCCGGACTGTTTCAGCATCTCGTCCACGAGGGTCGTCTTGCCATGGTCGACATGCGCGATGATGGCGATGTTGCGAAGCTCCATCGGGAAGTCTCTTTCACTTGAGCAGGGTTGGCGCGGCCTTACAGGAGGCGGCGGGGAAAGGCCAGTGAAACATGCGTGTCAAGTGGCCACATAGCGGTCGCGTCGGTGGTTGATCGCTATGGTGAGGTTGATGACAAGCGCGCCGAGAAAGGACCAAAGCACGGTTTCAAGGTCCAGCATCATCAGTGCCACCGCGAAAAGCGCAGCGTCAAAGCCCAGTTGCACCCAGCCCGCCCGGATGCCGAACCGGTCCTGGAGGATCAGCGCGATGATCCCCACGCCCCCCAGACTCGCGCCGTGGCGGAACAGCGCCAGCAGGGCAGCCCCCGAGACAAGCCCGAACAGCACCGCCCCAAAGGCCGGGTTGAGATGGTCGAAACGGATCCAGTCCGGCATCACCATGGTCAGCCCGGACAGCGCCGCGACGGCGAGGAAGGTCTTGACCGTGAACCGCCATCCCATGCGCCAGAGTCCGAAAGCATAGAACGGGATGTTCACCACAAAGAACACCGGGCCGAAGCCCCAGCCGGTTGCATAGGAGATCAGCACCGCCAACCCTGCCGTCTGCCCGGTGACAAGGCCCAGATGCGTCAGGATCACGATGCCGAAGGCGGCAAGCGTCGCGCCGAAGGCGATGCCCTGGGCGTCCTCGATCAGGCTGTGGGATTTCGGGTCGGTCATGCCCTCTCATGCCGCGCTGCGGCATCGGCGTCCAGCCCGAAAATCAGCCCTGTTGCCAGCGCGCGTCACGCGCCTCGATGGCCTTGATCCGCTCGGCGGTCTTGGGATGGCTGCGCAACCATTGCGGCACCTCGTGCCCCGCCGCCCCGGTCAGCGCGTCGAGCTTGCGGAACAGCGATTTCTGCGGCCCCGTTCCCAGCCCCGCCTTGACCAGAAGGGCGGAGGCATAGGCATCCGCCTCGTATTCATCCTTGCGCGACAGGCCCGCCGCAAGGGCTGTGGACACAGCCTGCGCGATCCAGATGCCGATGATCGGGATGAAACGGCTGAGCAGGCTGGCCAGCAGCATGAACACCGCGTTCTGTCCGGTCACGTCGATCATGCGGCGCTTGGTGTGGCCCATCGCGACATGGCCCAGTTCATGGGCCACGACACTGGCCATTTCCTCGGCCGTCACCTGCCCCTGCCGGTATTTCTGCAAGAAGCCGAGCGTAAGGAAAATGCGCCCGTCCGGTGCCGCCAACCCGTTCACCGGGTCCACGTCGAACACGAATACCTCGACCTTGGGCAGGTCCACCGCATTGGCCAGATGTTGCAACGTCTCCTCCAGCACCGGGTCGCGCAGGGGGCGGGACTGTTCGTCCAGCATCCGCGAGGTGCGCCAGACCGAAAACCGATACATGACCCAGGCGTAGAGGATCGGCAGCAGGATGGGCAGGAACTTCATCATGCGCCTAATGTGGACCGGTCGCGCGCCCGCGCAAGGGGATCACTCGTCTTCCCGGCGGTTTTGCCGCGCCTGCCGATAGGCCAGCCAGAGCCCGAGCGTCACAAGCCCCGCCGTCAGAAGCCCGATCACCGACCCCAGCGTTTCGGACACTTCCTCGATCCGCGTGGTGAACACATAGCCAAGGCTGACATAGAGCGCGACCCAGATCGCCTCGCCCGACATGTTGGCGACGGTGAAGCGCGACCAGCGCATTTCCGTGGCCCCCGCCGACAGCGTGACATAGGGGGCCAGCGGACTGAAAAGCCAGCGCGACAGGAAAACCGCCCAGCCACCGCGCCGTTCAAGGAAACCTTCGGCATTGGCCATCATCCGCCGCGCGCCCTTGCGCCCGGCCAGCCATTTCCAGAACCGCACCCCGCCGCCCTGCCGCACCAGCCAGTAAAGCGACTGATCCCCCAGCACCGCCCCGAGGAAAGCCGCCGTGCAGACCATCCAGAGGTCAAGGTCATCGGTCGCCGCAAAAGCCCCCCCCGCCATCATGATGAGCGAGGCCGGAGAGGGCAGCCCGAGGCAGGACAGGACCGTGGCCACGAAGATCACGACGATGCCGTAGTCGGATACGACAAGAAGCAGGAGATCGCTCATTCGGTCGGGCCTTCCCGCACAAGCCCCTCGATCGCGAGGATCAGGGTCTCCACCGGCACACCTTGCTGTTCCGCAATGTCGGCCAGCGGCTTGCGTGGGCTTTCGCCTTGCCCGATCCCGAGGCTTTCGGCCACCAGCGCAGGCGGCAGGTCATAGGTGCGCACGATATAGCGCGGGGTCATCCACGCCTCAACCGGATGGCTGCGCGGGTCGCTTTCATACCAGATCGTTGCATAGAAAATCGCGCGCAGCAGAAACAGAACGGTCAGGCCCGCAGCGATTGCAAGCGCGATGCGGACCCAGCGGCCCCTGACAGTCCCGCCCCCGGTCATTTGCCCAGAACTTTCGTCCCGCGCGTGATGCCGTCGAGTGTCATCGGAACCATCCGCCCTCCCATGATCTGCTGCACCAGTCCTGTGGACTGTGTATAGCGCCAATGCGCCTCGGGCACAGGGTTTATCCACAGATGGCCGGGCCATTGCGCACAGAGCCGTTCCAGCCAGACCTGCCCGGATTCTGCGTTCCAGTGTTCGTTGGCCCCGCCGGGATACAGGATCTCATAGGGGCTCATCGCCGCATCGCCTACGAAGATGCATTTCCAGTCGGGTCCATAGCGGTGCAGCACATCGAAGGTCGGGGTCTGGTCGTCCCAGCGGCGGCGGTTGTCGCGCCAGAGCCCTTCATAGACGCAGTTGTGGAAATAGAAATGTTCCAGATGCCGGAACTCGGACCTTGCGGCGCTGAACAATTCCTCCACCAGCCGCACATGCGGGTCCATGGATCCGCCGATGTCCAGAAACAGCAGCACCTTGACGGCATTGCGCCGCTCGGGCCGCGTGCGCAGGTCGAGCCAGCCCTGCCGGGCCGTCGCGCGGATCGTGCCGTCGAGGTCCAGCTCCTCCACCGCGCCGTCGCGCGCCCATTTGCGCAGGCGCTTGAGCGCCACCTTGATGTTGCGCGTGCCCAGTTCGCGGCTGTCGTCGAGATTGCGGAATTCGCGGCGGTCCCAGACCTTGACCGCGCGGCCGTGACGGCCCTTGTCCTGCCCGATCCGCACCCCTTCGGGGTTGTAGCCATAAGCGCCGAAGGGCGAGGTTCCAGCCGTGCCGATCCATTTGTTGCCGCCCTGATGGCGGGCTTTCTGCTCCTCCAGCCGCTGACGCAGGGTGTCCATCAGCTTGTCGAACCCGCCAAGGGCCTCCACCGCCGCGCGTTCCTCAGGCGTCAGGTGGCGTTCGGCCAGTTTGCGCAGCCAGTCCTCGGGCAGGTCCAGCGCCTCGATCACCTGTTGCGGGTCGATTTGGTCCAGCCCCTTGAAGGCGGCGGAAAAGGCGCGGTCGAAGCGGTCCAGATGGGCCTCGTTCTTCACCATCGCGGTGCGGGCGAGGTAATAGAACCCCTCCACATCATAGGTGACAAGCCCCACCGCAACACCTTCCAGAAAGGCAAGATATTCGCGCGGGCTGACCGGGACGCCTGCCTTTCTCAGTTCTGCAAAGAAGGGCAGGAACATGCGGTCACGCCATGCGCTCGATGAAGATGGTCACGAACAGGCCCAGCAGGCCGAAGGCAATGCCGAAGGCGGCGGCATATTGCAACGCGTCCAGCCGCTGCCCGCCGCGTTTGAGTGCGGTGCGCGCGCCAAAGGCGGCCCCCAGAAAAATGCCTGCAATCACGATCATGGCCCTGCCGCCCCTTTTCCGGGGGCAGCGGTCCTGCCCCGTCAGCTTCGCTTGCCGCGCCGTGCAAGCGCCGCGATCTCGCCCATCCGCGCGCGGATCTGCGCGTCGGAGCCGAACCCATAGCGTGCCCATCCCCGGCTGTCCATGCGCAGGGCCTGCGCCTCGGCGTCGCGCCCCTGAAGCGCCAGCGCCTCGGCGCGCAGCATCAGGACGGTGGCCATGAGTGCCGCGTTTTCCGAAGCGGCCACGACAGGCGTGATGCGGGTTGCGATGTCGATGGCTGCGGCTGCATCGCCCTTGGCAAGCGCGAAGGCGGCAACCTGCATGTCAACATGCGCGGCATGGATTGCGCCACCCGGAAGGCGGCGATAGATGCGCCCTGCCTCGGCAAAGGCCGACATCGCGGTGGCAGGATCGCTTCCCAATGTCGTCCGCCCGACCGCGAAATAGCTGAAGGCGAGCCTGCCGTCGGTCCACCCCTGCGCGCGGGCGATCCCGAGCGCCTGTTGTGCGGCCACGGCCCGGCGGGCAGCGGGGGCCGACCCGGACAGGGCGCTCTCCACAATGCTGATCCACTGGCGCGGCGTGGGCGAATGCGGGCTAGGTCCGGAAACCTTTCCACCGCCCGGATTGATCCGCGCGAGAACCGAGGGAAGCCGCGCTGTCACCTCCGCCTCGGTCATGCCCGACCGCAGTTCCGGCGCGTAATAGGCGCGCAGGATCAGCATGTCGAACCCGGTCAGCGAGGTGTGGAAATTGTCATCGTTGAAGACCGAATCCGTGAGTCTGTAAAGGTCGTTCAGCGGACCGAGGGCCTGGGCCAATTCCTCGTGCAGGCAGTCGCGGACCTCCTGTGCGGAACTGTCGGAAGGCAGGAACACCGCCAGCCTTTCGCGCAGATGCAGGCTCGGCCAGTCCAGCCGCCCGGTGTTGTGCGCGGCGCGGAACTCCTCCCAGCTTGACACGCGGGGGGCGACAAAGCAGGCGACATTGGCATAGGTGGCCTGGATCGTCTTGCGGGGCAGGAATTCGATTGTGATCGCCGCCTGACCCTGCGGGATCTCGCGGATGTCGATACCCGCCTCGTTGCGGAACCGTTGCAGAAGGCGCGAAAGGTCGGTAGCCGCCGCAGGCGGCACCTTGCCGGTCATGCGGACCGTCACCGGACCCTCGAAACGGCTGAACCGGGGCAGGGCGCGCCCGCTTTCCATGCGGAAGCTGAGGTCGAGAAAATCGCGTGCCAGATCGGCATTGCTGCGCGTCGGCCGTTCGCCACGGGCCAGCCCGTAGCCGTTCATGGCGGAGGGCACCGGGAAGGAAACGCCAAGGTCTCCTTTCGTGCGGTTCATCGAGACATCGGCACCTGGGGTGGGAATGCAGGCACTCAGCAGGCAGACCGACAGAACGGAGGCAAGGCGCATGTTCAGGCAGCTTTCCGGTCAGAGCGCGTTTTCTGGAGCCCACCGCGCAGCGCGGTGGCGGCTGAAGTCCAGTAGACGAGCGGGGTGCGGTGGGCTTCGGCGGTCATGTAGAGAAAGGCAACGAGGTGCGCGCCGGCACCCTTGCCCGAAGCCTCGGGGCGCAGCAGCAGATCCGTGACGTGCAGGGCGCTGTCCAGCGGATCGGTTCCGCGTTCGATCCGGTAATGGGCAAGACCCACCGGGCGACCGTCAAGCTGCACGATCAACCCGCCATCGGTGCCGTTCTGGGCGGTCAGCCGGGCAAAGAGCGCATCAGCCTGCTGCCTGGTGCCGGTCGCGTCCTCCTGCGGGGCGAGGGTCTGCCACAGGTCATGCCATTCGGCAGCCAGACAGCTGGCCAGCGGGCGAATCGAAAGGGGGGTCGCTTCGGTCATGACGGGCTTTCCGCGCTGTTGTTCTGCTTCGGGTTCACAGAACAGGTGCGGAGTGTCAGGAACGCGGCCCGTTCATGTCAATCTTTGGGAATTTCGCGGGGGAAGGGGCGTCTAGCGCTAGCGGGGCCGGTCCGGCCGAACGCCAGATTTGCGCTGTATCGTTGTCAATTTATTTCAGTTTGTTTCAGAAATCTGGAATACCGTGACCGTATTGTGTTCGAAATGTGGCGGAAATCGGGCGGGACTGCCCGATTCTCTCTATCCCATGCGGGGTAGTTTCCGGCTTTCCGACAAGGAGTTGCCACGCATCCTTAAGGCAAGGAAACCCGGGCGGCGCGATGTTCGACCGGCGCAGGGTCGGTCAGCGCCCGGACCGGGCCATGAAGGCAAGCCGCTCGAAGAGATGCACATCCTGCTCGTTCTTCAGCAGCGCGCCATGCAGGCGCGGCAGGGCCACCTTGTCGCGGGCCAGATCCTCGGGCGTCAGATCCTCGGCGAGAAGCAGCTTCAGCCAATCCAGAACCTCGCTGGTCGAGGGCTTCTTCTTCAGTCCCGGCATCTCGCGGATCTCGAAAAACTGCGTCAGCGCGGTGGACAGCAGCGCCTCCTTGATGTCGGGGAAATGCACCTTGACGATGGCGCGCAGGGTCCCGGCATCGGGGAAGCGGATGAAATGGAAGAAGCAGCGGCGCAGGAAGGCGTCAGGCAATTCCTTTTCGTTGTTCGAGGTGATGATGACCACCGGACGGTGCCGCGCGCGGATCGTCTCGCCCGTCTCGTAGACATGGAATTCCATCCGGTCGAGTTCCTGCAGCAGGTCATTCGGAAACTCGATGTCGGCCTTGTCGATCTCGTCGATCAGGAGGACGACGCGGCCTTCGGCCTCGAACGCCTGCCAGAGCTTGCCCTTGCGGATGTAATTGGCGACATCATGCACCCGCGCCTCGCCAAGCTGGCTGTCACGAAGTCGTGATACGGCATCATATTCGTAGAGCCCCTGCTGCGCGCGGGTCGTCGATTTCACATGCCATTCGAGGATCGGCAGGCCAAGGGCCGCCGCCACCTCGCGGGCAAGTTCGGTCTTGCCGGTGCCGGGTTCGCCCTTCACCAGCAGCGGACGCTGCAATGTCACGGCGGCATTGACGGCCACGGTCAGATCCTCGGTCGCGATGTAACGGTGGGTGGATGCGAATTTCATCTTGCAGTTGAAGCCTCTGGCGGATTTCGGGACGGCGGGTTCGGCGCGACCCTAGACCCGGGCCGAATTTGTCGCAACCGCTAGTGACATTCGTGCGGCCTTCGGCTAATGGACCCGCAACAGGAGCGTGCAATGACTTTTGCCCAAGTGTCGGCGTCTTCCGACGTCAAGGAGAATCCAGCGATGAAGGCCGAATCCTTCCTTCCCGACGATTACCGCCCCGCCGAGAACGAGCCCTTCATGAATGACCGGCAACTGGAATATTTCCGGCGCAAGCTGCTGGTCTGGAAGCAGGAGCTGATCGACCAGTCGGCGGAAACGATCGAGGGCCTGCAAGGATCGGCACGCAATGTGCCCGACATTGCGGATCGCGCCTCGGAAGAGACGGACCGGGCGCTGGAACTGCGCACCCGCGACCGTCAGCGCAAGCTGGTGTCCAAGATCGACGCGGCGCTGCGGCGGATCGAGAATGGCGAATACGGTTATTGCGAATCCACCGGAGAGCCGATCTCGCTCAAACGGCTGGATGCACGGCCCATCGCCACGATGACGCTGGAGGCGCAGGAAAAGCACGAGCGGCGCGAACGGGTTCACCGCGACGACTGACCGGGATGGGACAGTCACAGATTTCAGAGCGCCGGGCCCTTGCTGGACCCGGCGTTTTTCATGCCGGAGGGATGCGCCGATGACGGTTCGGGGAGCGGAGATCACGGTTCTGGGGGCCGGGGTTGCCGGGCTGGCCGTGGCGCGGGCGCTGGCCTTGCGGGGCGCGCGGGTCACGGTGCTGGAACAGGCGGATGCGATCCGCGAGGTCGGCGCGGGATTGCAGATCAGCCCGAATGGCGCGCGGGTTCTGGAGGCGCTGGGGCTGGGCGAGGCGCTTGCGGCAGTGTCGATGCCGGCACAGGCGGTGCAGCTTCTGAACGGGGAGACCGGCAGCGAGGTGCTGCGGCTGGAGCTTGCGAGATTGCGTCCGGGTCAGGGCTATCATCTGGTCCACCGGGCCGATCTGATCGGGCTGCTGCTGGAGGGCGCGCTCGGGGCCGGGGTGGAGTTGCAGCTTCTTCAGCGGGTCGAGGCGGTGGACCTCACCGGTGCCCGACCACGCCTGACAATGGCGACGGGGGCGGTTTGCGAGGCTGATCTGCTGATCGGGGCAGACGGGTTGCATTCGAAGCTGCGGGCTGCGCTGAACGGCGAGACGGCGCAGTTTTTCACCAATCAGATCGCCTGGCGGGCGACCATTCCCGCGGAACCCGGTGCGGAACCGGTGGCCGAGGTTCATATGGGCGAAGGGCGGCATCTGGTCAGCTATCCGCTGCGCGGGGGCACGTTGCGCAACATCGTGGCAGTGGAGGAGCGCCGCCGCTGGGTCGAGGAGGGCTGGACCCTGCGCGATGATCCGATGGAGATGCGGCTGGCCTTCGAGCGGTTCAGCCCCCGGGTGCGGGGCTGGCTGGAGCAAGTGCCGGAGGTCTGGCTCTGGGGCCTGTTCCGCCATCCTGTCGCTGCGCGCTGGCATGACAGCCGGGCGGTCCTTCTGGGCGATGCGGCGCATCCCACGCTGCCCTTCCTCGCGCAAGGCGCCAATCTTGCGCTGGAAGATGCCTGGGTGCTGGCGGCATCGCTGGCCGGGCAGGGGGCGGCGGAAGCCGGGTTTGCAGCCTATCAGAAAGCACGGCGCGACAGGACGGCAGCGGTGGTCGAGGCCGCGAACCGCAGTGCGCGCGCCTATCACCTGCGCACGCCCCTGCGGGAGGTGGCGCAT
>JBKBNP010000030.1:0-58483 GCA_046295215.1 Pseudorhodobacter sp.
CGCAAACTCGACGGCCAGAACCGCATGCCCGAAATCATCCAGGGGGTTGAATTCCGCGACGGGATCAAGCACGAAATCAAAGCCGCCTGATCAGGCCGTCACCAACTTTCGGGCATAGCTCGTTCAGATCAGCCGAACCACCTCTATCCGACTCGACGCCAGAGGGTTCGACATCGGGGTAGGCGCCATTGGTCTCGACCTCGGTCGTGCCGTTTCAGCCGTCGAAGTGAACCCTCGACGCCACCAGAGCGCCAAGAATCGCCAAAATTGTCAATAATTTTCCCTCGCGCCCATTGGGCGCAGGCAGCGTGACAGCCTGAATATCATTCTTCTGCTGAGCCTCATCACTCGCCGTCGCACAGCGACGGCCGCCTCAATGCGGTGGAACCGAGGGCGCGGACAAGTTAAATGCGTCGGCCCCAAGCGTGGCCGTTTCATCTGCTTTCCACCCTTCGGGTCGCCCGCCTCCAGAACTTCAGCACAACATCAATACTCTGTTATTAAACGATATAATAATAACTCTGCGGCACCATCCTGCTGTGTGGCAGCTTCAACCGACCCGATGTGCCAAGCTCAGGCAGCGCCGGAAAGAAGTTTCGAACGATTGAAAAGGCGCCCGGCCGCAGCCTTGAGATCCCCGCGTCTCAAGGGCTGAGAGAGGGATTGATCGATATTTCTCACATAATGATATAAATATTGAAATTGCGTGATCAATCGAAAAATTGTTAACATTATGGAGGGCGGAACGAACGCAAGGATAGCAACGTGGCAAACGACAAGGACAGAGCTTCGATTCCGGACAGCGGCAGCTACGTGCTTTTTGGCGGCAAACTGATCCTTCCCGCTGGCCAGGAACGCGCTGCCGACATCCTTGTATCGGCGTCCGGTCGTATCGAGCAGATCGGTGAGAGTCTTTCGCTGGGGCCAGATGTGCTGCGCGTTGATATCTCGGGGCAGCTCGTCTCGGCCGGCTTTGTGGATGCCCATCAGCATCTCGACAAAACCGGCGTGTTGCGTTTTGCCCCCAACCCTTCGGGCACTTTGCAGGGGGCACGTGAGGCATTCGGAAAGTACGCGCGCAGCGCGCCGCCCGATGATATTTCGCGCCGTGCCAGCCGCACTCTACAACGCTGTCTTTCACGTGGCACGACGGCGATCCGCAGTCATATCAATGTTGACAAGGACGCAGGTTTCAACGGGATGACGGCGCTCGCGGAACTGCGCAGCGATTGGAAGGACCGTCTGACCCTGCAGCTTGTGGCCTTCATGACCCCCCATCCGGGGCAGGATTTTGACTGGCTGGCGGCAAACATCGATGCGGCGGCGGAATTGGGCGATGCCGTGGGCGGCACACCTGCGGTGAGTGAAGATCCCCCGCGATATCTTGATCTGCTGTTCGATGCGGCGGCGCGGCATGGCAAGCCGGTCGATCTGCATCTTGATGAGCATCTCAACCCCCAACGTCCGTTGTTTGATGCGGTTTTCGAGCGGATCGAGCGTTTCGGGATGCAGGGGCGCACGGTGCTAAGCCATTGTTCGGTCCTGAGCGCGCTGCCGCCGACAGAATTCGCCCGGTTGCGTGACCGGATGCTTGAGTTGAATGTGGGCGTCATCACGCTGCCTGCGGCAAATCTCTACCTGCAAGGACGCGACGCGGAAATGCTGCCGCCCCGCGGGTTGACGCGGGTCGCGGAACTTGTGCGCGCGGGGGTGCCGATCGCGACGGCCTCTGACAACATTCAGGATCCTTTCGTCCCCACAGGGTCTGGTGACATGCTGGAAATCGGACGCTGGACCTTGCTTGCCGGGCACTTGCGCGGGGACGAGTTGAAAACCGTTCACCGCATGATCACCGAAACACCGGCACAGTTGATGGGACTTGGAAATGACTATGGCCTGCGTGAAGGCGCGTTGGCCGATCTGGTGATCAGCGATTGCGAGGATACCGATACGCTGATCGCCGGGGGTGCGGATCACATGCGCGTGCTGTCGAAGGGCAGATTGGTTTCACGGTTTTCGACCGAATAGAGCGCGGCGCGCTTGACCGGTCTGACGGAACGCGCCTGCAACTGTGGGCCGCGAATGGCACGAGATGAGAATTTTTTCACTGGGAGGTGCACTATGAAGATCACACGGAAAGCCTATCTCGCCGGAACTGCTGCCTGCTTTTTGACCCTGACGACGGGTCAGCTTCTGGCACAGGACGCCAAACTCAAAATGGGGCTTCTGGTTCCTGGTTCCGTGGCCGAAGAAGGCTGGAACCGCATCGGTTTCAACGCTCTCAAGGCTGTTGAGGAACAGCTTGGCGCAACGATCAGCTATGTGGAGTTGCAGCAGAACCCCGGGTCATATGAAAAAGCGTTTCGCGATTACGCCAGCCAAGGGTTCAACGTGATCCTCGGCCACGGCTTCGAGTTTCAGGATTCCGCACTTGATGTCGCGATCGACTATCCCGATACCGTGTTCCTGATCTCGTCCAGCAGCATCCATGAGGGCAATGTCATCGGCCTGAACACCGATACCAGCCAACCCTTCTATCTGATGGGTGTGGTCGCGGCAAAGATGGGAACAAAAGCCGGTCTGGTTGGCGGTATGGAAATTCCGCCAATTCAGCAGGCCTTCGAGGGGTTTCGGAATGGTGCCCTGAGCATCAATCCTGACTTCGAGATTGCCGAGGCCTATATCGGCAATTTCAGCGACACGACGGCAACGAAGGAAGCCAGTCTCAGCATGATTTCGCAGGGCGTCGACTTCCTGATACCGAATGCATCCGGCGCGACCATCGGTGGATACCAAGCGATCAACGAGTCCGGTGCGAACGTCAAGACATTCAGCATTTTCAGCGATTTCACCGAGGCTGCCCCGAACAACATTCTGGGCTACTATGTCGCGAACTACGCTCAGGGCGTGGTGCAGATCGTAGCCGAAATTCAGAATGGAAATCTGCCCACATCGAATGTTGAATTCGGGGTGAAGGATGAAGAGGTGATGAAATTCACCTTCCGCGATGACGTCGCCACGCCGGTCCCGGATGACATCCGTGCCGCCGTCAATGAGATCAAGGCCAGGATCGCGGCTGGCGAGATCACGACCCGCAAACGCTGATCTTCTTTCACACAAAGAGGCCTGCTGTCGCGCCGCGGTCATTGATTGCGCGTGACAGCAGAAATATGTGCCCGCAGAAATCCCGTCGTTGGGAAATCTCCGACACGTTTTCAACCCATCGAGGGCCCCGGGGCAACCTGCGCCGCCTTCGTCGATAAGGTCATTCGCCAATGCCCGATAAAGCGCACGATATGCCCGACCCCGCCACTGGAGGGTGGCTGTTGTCGACACTGATCCGCATCGCCAAAAGACTGGTGATGCCCGCTCTGGCGCTAGGCTCTGCCTTGACCTTTGGCGCGATCCTGATGTGGAGCAATGGATTCAACGGAATGGATCTCTTCCGGACCATGATGTTTGATGTTTTTCAGGACAAAAGGTCGATTGCCGAGATCCTGCTCAAGGCAACGCCCCTGATCCTGATCGGGGCCGGGCTGTGCGTCGCGTTTCGCTGTGGCATCTGGAACATCGGCGCCGAGGGCCAGCTTTATGCCGGAGCGGTCGCCGCCAGCTTTGTCGGAGTCGCCTTCGAGGGTCTGTCGCCGCTTCTCTATGTCCCGCTGGTGATGATTGCGGGGGTTTTGGCGGGGGCTGCCTGGGCCTCTATTGCCGGTCTGTTGAAGATCTACTTTCAGGCCAGTGAAATCGTGACCACGATCATGCTGAACTACATCGCCATCATCAGCACAAGTTATCTTGTGACCGGGCCGATGAAAGACCCGAACGCGGCCTATCCGCAATCGGCCCGCTTGCTGCGCGAGGCATGGATGCCCCGCATCCTTCCCGAAACGCGGTTGCACATCGGCATTCTGGTGGCCGTCCTGTTGGCGGGCCTGCTCTATGTCTTTCTGTTCCGCAGTTCCGCTGGCTATGGCGTGCGGGTGGTGGGATTGAGCCCGGACGCCGCACGCTATGCAGGCATGAACGTCAAGCGCAACACCTTGCTTGCCATATGTATCAGCGGAGGAATGGCTGGCCTTGCGGGGGCCTTTGAAATCGCTGGCGTCACCTACCGACTCTATCAGAACATCTCGCCGGGCTATGGGTTCGAAGGCATCGCAGTGGCGCTCTTGGCCAACAACAATCCGATCGGGGCGATCTTTTCCGGTGCATTGTTTGCCGTGCTGCGCTCTGGTTCCGAACTTCTGCAAATCAACGCACAGGTGCCGCAGGTTCTCGTGTCGGTGATCCAGGGCGTCGTGATCCTGCTTGTCGTTGCCTTCGGCGTCTACCGCGTCCGTCCGAAATTCCGTCTCGTATCGGGAAAGAAATAGGTTC
The DNA here is from genome assembly GCA_046295215.1 of Pseudorhodobacter sp. Taxonomy (GTDB): domain Bacteria; phylum Pseudomonadota; class Alphaproteobacteria; order Rhodobacterales; family Rhodobacteraceae; genus Szabonella. The sequence continues at coordinate 4,381 of JBKBNP010000030.1, forward strand.
GCCATGGAAGATTTCATCGCCCTCAGCATCATCGCACCCATGATCGGTGCAGCCTGGCGTCTGGCCACACCGATCATCTTCGCATCCATTGGAGAAGTCTTTTCGGAACGTGCCGGCGTTCTGAACATCGGCATCGAAGGCATGATGCTGATGGGCGCGTTCATCGCCTTTGCCACGACATTCGCAACAGGCAGTCTGTTACTGGGCCTGCTGGGCGGAATAGTGGGCGGAATGTCGTTGGGGCTTGTCTTTGCCTTCTTTGCCATCACGATCAAGGCCGATCAGATCGTCGTGGGGGCTGCCATCAACTTGCTGGGTCTGGGCCTGACCGGCTTCCTGTTTCGCACCTATTACGTTGCGACAGGCCGCGGCGTTGCCATCGCGCAGCCGCTGAATTTGCCCGGGCTGAGTGACCTGCCATTCTTTGGCGAAGCGTTCTTTCGCCAGAACGCTATCGTCTACAGCACCATCGCCCTCGTCATCGTTGCGGCATTTGTGCTTTACCGGACATCGTTCGGACTGACTTTGCGCGCGGTGGGGGAACACCCCAAGGCCGTCGATGTGGTCGGGCGCAGCGTTGCGGCCTATCGGTATGGCGCGGTTCTGATCGGGGCTGCGCTCGCCGGGTTGGGTGGTGCATTCCTGACGTTGGGCCACTCGAACCAGTTTGTCGAAGGCATGACCTCGGGTCGGGGCTTCATCGCTCTCGCGGTTGTGGTCTTTGCCCGCTGGTCTCCGGTTGGGGCGTTCTTCGTCTCGCTGCTGTTCGGGTTGTTCTACGCGCTGCAACTGCAGCTTCAGGCGCAGCCCGCGCTTGGTATTCCCTATCAACTCCTGCAGGCCTTGCCCTACGTGATGACTATCATCGCTCTGGTCATGGTGCGTAATCGCAGCGGCGCGCCCAAGAAGCTCGGCGTCCCCTACAATCAGACGTGAGGAGAGCGAGATGACAAACAAGTCCTTTCTGCGGATGGAGAATATCCACAAGCGCTTTGGCGATGTCATTGCAAACGCCGGCGTCAACCTTGAGATTGAGGAAGGGGAGATCCATTCCCTGCTGGGCGAAAACGGTGCGGGCAAAAGCGTGCTGATGAACATCCTCGCGGGTGTGCTGACCCCGACCGAAGGCCAGACCATTTTCCGCGGCGAGCCGCTGAAACTCGGCTCGCCGCGCGAGGCGATCCGCCATGGCATTGGCATGGTTCACCAGCATTTCATGCTGGTTCCCAACCTCACGGTGGCGGAAAACTACGTTCTGGGTCAGGGCTCGCCCCTCAGGGTCACCAACGATATGGCGACCGTGGCTGCCCGCATCCGGGAGTTGAGCGATCAATACGGTCTTGGCGTTCATCCTGACGCGATCATCGAGAATCTGACTGTCGGTGAGCAGCAACGGGTCGAGATCCTGAAAGTTCTGTTCCACGGAATTGACCTGTTGATCCTGGATGAGCCCACAGCGGTTCTGACGCCGCAGGAAACCGATCGCCTGCTCGATCTGATGCGCAATCTGGTTCGGGATGGCAAAACCGTCATCTTCATCTCGCACAAACTTGACGAGGTGATGCGGGTTTCTGATCGGGTCAGTGTGATGCGCGATGCCCGTGTGGTGTTTACCGTGCGTGCCGAAGAAACCAATCCGCGCGAACTGGCCCGGATGATGGTCGGACGCGATGTCTTGATGGAGCTGCCACGCAAGCCCCCGCGCGATGGCGCCATCGTGCTCAGGGTCAACGATCTGGAATGTCACAATGAACTGGGGCTGCCAGCCGTTCGCAATCTGTCGCTGGAAGTCCGCGAGGGCGAGATCGTGGGCATTGCCGGCGTGTCCGGCAATGGACAGACCGAACTTGCACTGGCGCTTTCCGGTTTGCTGCCCGTGGCCTCCGGCAAGGTCTATCTGAAGGGCAAGGACATCACCGGCCTGTCGCCAGCAGAAATCAATCGCTGCGGCTTTTCCCATATTCCCGAGGACCGACACAAGATGGGCATCGTCCTGCCCCTGTCACTGGCCGAAAATGTCATTCTGCAACGCTATGCCGACGCGCCTTTCAGCAAGCACGGTCTGCTGCGGCCGGGCGAGATTGCGGCGCATGCCAATGACATCATCAAGCGGTTCCGCGTCAAAACCCTGAGCGAAACCGAACTGATCCAGAACCTTTCGGGCGGCAATCAGCAAAAGCTGGTGGTGGGGCGCGAACTTGCCCGAAACCCTGACTTTCTGCTGATCAACCAGCTGACACGGGGCATCGACATCGGCGCCATGGAAATGGTGATGCAGGAAATTCTCAAGCAACGCGAAGCGGGGCGTGCGATCCTGCTGATCTCTACCGAACTGGAGGAGTTGTTTTCCATCTGCGACCGCATCCTTGTGATGTGTCACGGCGAGATCCTGGGTGAGTTTCCGGCGGATCGCAGTTACCTTGAGGAAATCGGCCTCGTCATGGCCGGAAAACGCGGTGATGCGCCAGCGATCAAGCCTGCTGACCGGATGAACGAACCGGTCAGCAATGCCCGCTGACATCCGCCACATGCACAGCAAATATGCGGCCCCATTGTCGGCGGCCGCCTGAAAGGAACTCTCTGATGCTCAATCTGGAAGAAAGCCGAAAGCTGATCGCTGCAGTTCATGCCAAAGGGGCGGAGCTGGGTCTCAAGCCGTTGAGTGTGGTGGTGCTGGATGCAGGCGGCCACGTCCGCGCGTTCGAACGGGCTGACGGCGCAAGTGTGGGGCGGTTCGAGATTGCCCGTGGCAAGGCCTATGGCTGTGTGATGCTTGGCCTTGGTGGCAGTGCCATTCAGGCCCGGGGTGAGTCACAGGCGGTTTTTGTCGATGCGATGAACGGGATCTATGATGGAAAGTTTGTCCCCGTGAAGGGTGGGGTGCTGATCCTTGATGCCGCCGGCAATGTGATGGGCGCCGTCGGTGTGACAGGTGATACCTCTGACAATGATACGATTTGTGCATTGGCGGGCATCGAGGCCATCGGTCTGGTTGGCATGGCCTGACGGCAGAAAGCATGCCTCCGGCAGCTTTCGAAAGATCCTGTCAACGCGAAAGGGTTATTTGGCCAGGGCGCCCGTGTTGCGAAGATGAGTGCCCCCAAAGCAAACCTGTTCTATCCTCCGGGTTCGCGGTGGAATCTTTTTGCACATTCCGGGGGGCGAATGCATCACACATGAGTGTCACACTTCGTCAGCTTCGGGCGTTCATCGCTGTCGCAGAGCTTGGTCGTTTCAACCTCGCTGCGAACCGGATGAACCTCACGCAATCTGCGACCAGCGTGCTGATCAAGACGCTGGAGGGTGAGGTCGGGCAGAAATTGTTCAACCGTCACACGCGGATGGTAGGGCTGACGGTCGCCGGGCAAGAATTCCTGCCGCATGTGCGCCAGATCGTCGAGGATCTGGAACGTGCGGTTGGCAATCTGCATGATCATGCCCTGTTGCGGCGCGGTGAAGTGACCGTCGCCGCGGCCATCGTCCTTGCCTCGACCTGGTTGCCCCCCATCATCGCAGAATTTCTGAACCTGTACCCCGACATCACAGTTCGAATCCGCGACATGCCGGAGGAGGAAATCCGAACCTCGCTCAAGAACAACTCTGTTGATCTGGCCATCGGTACGGTCAATGACAGCGATCCAGAAATTGCGTCAACCACCCTGATGTCGGATCGGCTGATGGTATTTTGTAATGCGGATCACCGTTTTGCAGGCCAGGATCAGGTGCGTTGGATGGATCTTGAGGCAGAAAAATTGATCGTTCTGGCCAAAGAAAACCCGTTGCGTGATCTGGTCGAACGCGCCCTGAAGATCACCGCGCCAAATTTGGTTCCCAGCTACGAAGTCCGCTTTTCCTCGACGGCTATCAGCATGATTGCGTCGAACCTTGGGGTTTCGGTGCTTCCTGAAAATGCGCGCCTGTTGGCCCCTCAGGTGCAGGTTGTGGCGACCGACCTGGTTGATCCTGTCACCACGCGCAAAGTATCGCTGTTCCAGCACCGGCATCGCAGCTTGTCCACCGCCGCGATGAAGATGAAAGACGCCATCCTCAAACATAGGGTGTAGCCCCTCTGTCCGGACGCTTTTGCGCAAATGCGGTGGCTGACCCGCGCCCGGCCCTTGTTGCGGAACCGTCAGGCGTGACCGGTGGGCAATGTCCAAGACTGGTCCCGTGGCACCCGGACGCATCCCGCCTCGATCTGGCATTTGGTTGCCCAAGAGGGGGGCCTGCATTGCTGGGTTCTCATCAGCTGCGAGGAAGAGAAAAGTCGCACGATCCTTAAAAGTATTGTTGACAATATTTTTGCCCGATGCAATGCTGCTTACTGAGTATAAGCCAAACGCCGCCAATCTTCGCGCGGAGACAATTGCTCACCATTCGTCAAGAAAGGTGGGTCTGACATGTCTGCATCGGCTTCGATCTCAAATCCTTCCCCATCGGCAGCGTGCCTGGAATTTCCGGTCGGAAACCCTTTGCTGTTTGGCTTCACAAGTTTGCCGCCGTCAGGTGGCTCCAAAGCCACGCCATGTGCGCGACGCTCTCAAACCACCAAAATAAAAGGATAAACACATGATCATTGATCTGAGTTGCTACCCCACAGATCTTGTCGATCTCGCTTGGCGTCATGACGGCGATCCCTTTACCGGGGAGCGTCTGCTGAAGATGATGGACGGGCCGTTCTACGTGAACGGCAAACCACGTCGCATCGACAAGGCGTTTATCCAGCCGCCGCAGGGCAACACGATCTATACCGATGGCTATGGCGACGCGACCGGCAAGGCTGCGATCAGACAGTATATGGCCTATACCGAGAAAATGGTGACGGAGCATCCAGACCGTTTCATGGGCTGCTTTGTTTACAATCCGCGCTACGGCACTCAGAATGGCGCCGAAGAGATCGAACGCTATGCCAAGGAGTTCGACTTCAAGATGGTGCAGTTGCAGGCCAACATGCACGCCTACCGTCCGGACCGCGCCCTCGACTGGCTGCGCCCGGCGATGCGCAAATGCGCCGACCTTGGCCTGATGGTCAAGGTCCACACCGGCGACGGTCCTTATTCGATCCCGACCGAGTTCTACCCGATCATCCGGGAATTCCCGTCGGTCAATTTCATCCTGGCGCATTTCGGCGTTCAGACCGGCGGGGTCTACGTGTTCGAGCCGTTCCAGATGGCCATGGATGCGCCCAACGTCTATGTCGAATCCGGCTGGTGCCTGCAGTCGCGGATCGTCGAATTCGCCAAGGAACTGCCAAAGCACAAGATCCTGTTCGGAACCGACACGCCGCCGAACGAGCCGGGCATGTGGCTGCGCTTGCTTGAAGTGCTGTGCCATGAGCCGCCGCAGGGCCTGAACCTCGATGAAGACACGCTGGAGGATTACCTCGGCAACAACGTCGCACGCATGATCGGTCTGGAGACCACCCCGCCACCCGCCAGTGTGGAAGAGGCCGAGGCCTACCTGCGCAAGCATGGCGTGGCGCTGGAAACGGCCTGACCCGCCAGACCCCTTACAACAGGAGACACAGATGATTATCGATACCCATCTCCATCCGACCAACCTGGTCGATGAGGCGTGGCGCCATACCGGGACGCCGTTCAACGGTGAACGGATGCTCAAGCTGATGGATGGCCCCTACATGATCAACGGCAAGCCGCGCCGCATTGACATGGGCTTCATCCAGCCTCCGCCGGGAAATACCGGCTACCGCGACGGCAACCGCATGGGGCGCGAGGGAATCCGGGACTACATGTCCTACATTGCGGAGCTTTGCCAGAAATACCCTGACCGCTTCATCGGCAACTTCACCTTCAATCCCCGCTGGGGGCCGGAAAACGGCGCGGCCGAGATCGAATTCCACCACAAGGAATACGGTTTCAAGATGATCAAGCTGCATGCCAACATGCATGGCTATCGGCCTGACCGGGCGCTGGAATGGTTGCGCCCAGCCATGAAGATGTGCGCCAAATACAACATTGTCGTGCTGATCCACACCGGCGACGGGCCCTACACCATCCCGACGATGTTCTACCCGATCATCCGCGAATTCCCGATGGTCAATTTCATCATCGGTCACTTCGGCATCCAGACCGGCGGCAACTACTCCTTCGAGTCGTTCTGGATGGCGAATGACACCCCGAACGTCTATTGCGAATCCGGCTGGTGCTTTCAGTCGCGCATTGTGGAATTTGCCAAGCAATTGGAAAAGCACAAGATCGTCTTCGGCACGGATTCGCCGCCGAACGAGCCGGGCATGTGGCTGCGTGAACTGGAAGTGCTGTGCCACGCGCCGCCGCAGGGCATGAACCTGTCCGAGGATGACCTCGAAGGCTACCTCGGCAACAATATCGCCAGACTGGTCGGGATCGACCCGACCCCGCCGCCGCGTGACCTCAAGGATGCGCAGGCCCGGTTGACCGATACCTATGCCGGTGTCGACCGCAAAACCGGCAAGCTGGTCGACGCCTGACCAGCGGCTGGCACCGGACGCTCCCTCCGGTGCCAGCGCCCCCCCCTTCAAGACCGTCAAGGAAAGGCCAGAGCCATGGGCGATACAACAGTCTATCACCGTCAGGATGTCCGGCGGTATCTGGCCGATTATCGGGCCGAACACCCCGAGGATGTTCTGACCATCACAGACACCGTTTCTGATGATCAGGATGCAACCGCGCTGGTGTTCAAACTGGCGGACGAGAACCGTGCCCCGATCGTCGAGATGAAATCGGTGGCCAATATTGGCGCTGAAGTCATCAGCAATCTGTTCGGATCACGCGAACGCATCGCCCGCATGCTCGGCAGCAATGAACGCGGGTTGCACGCCGCCTATCAGAAGGCCTCGCAAGCCGGGTTCGAGCCAAGGATCGTTGCCCAGGGTCCGGTGACAGAGCAGGTCATCACCGAGGGCATCGACCTGAATACGCTGCCCATGCTCAAGCATTTTGCGACCGACCGCGCAAAGTACATCACCAGCGGCATCATCATTGGAGAGCATCCCGAGACGGGGGCTGGCAACCTGTCCTACCACCGCGCGATGATCAATTCGCCCAATACGCTGGCGACCAGTCTGCACTCGCGCGGCCATCTCTGGCGCCTGTTGAACATGTCACGCGATCTTGGCAGGCCCATGCCCGTTGCCATGGTCATCGGCGCGCATCCCCTGTTCATGATCGCAGCCTCGGCGCGTCTCGCCTTTGGCGAGGACGAACGCTGGGTGGCCGGGGGCCTGCTCGGCGAACCCTTGGAAGTCGTGCGCACCCCGAAATATGGCATCCGTGTGCCCGCCTATGCCGAGATTGTTCTGGAAGGCACCATTGATGCCGCAGCCCATGTCGAGGAAGGGCCATTTGGCGAGTTCACCGGCTATTCCTCGGATCGCTCCACCAACAACCTGATGACGGTCGAGACGATCCTGCGCCGGAACCAGCCCAAGCTGATCTCGGTGACGGGCGGCAATTCGGCCGAACACCTGAACCTCGGCCGCGTTCCGCGTGAGGCTGAAATGGTGGAAAAGCTCAAGGCGCGGTTCCCCTCTGTAACGGCGGTTCATTATCCGGCCTCCGGCACCCATTTCCACGCCTATGTCGCGCTGGACCAACAACGGCAGGGCGAGGCGCGGCAGATCATTCTGGGGCTTCTGGGCTGGGATCAATATCTGAAAACCGTGATCGCGGTGGACAAGGATGTGGATGTCACCCGTGACGCCGAGGTTCTCTGGGCCTTGTCCACCCATTTTCAGCCTCATCGCGACGTGATGATCATTGATCAATTGCCCGGCAACGCGCTTGACCCGTCGGCTTCGGGCATTGGGACAACGTCCCGAATGGGTCTCGATGCGACGCGCGGTGCCGATTTCCATGGCGTGCGCGCCGAGATCGATGCAGATGCGCAGGCACGCGCTGCGGCAATTCTGACTGCTTTGCGGCACCTCTGATGGAGCGGGCCATGGAGATGCGCATTGCCCCGAAATCCCGGATGGTGGTCGGCATCAGCGGTGCCTCCGGCGTGATCTATGGCAAGCGCCTGCTGGAGGTGCTGCGCGACCGGGACGTGGAAACACATCTTGTGATGTCGCGCGCCGCCTACATCACCATGGCGGCCGAAACCGACTTCACGCCGCGCGATCTGGAAGCGTTGGCAACGGTCTGCCACAACAACAAGGATATCGGAGCATCCTGTTCCAGCGGATCCTTTCGCACCCTCGGGATGATCGTGGCACCCTGTTCCGTGAAAACCATGTCGGAAATTGCGACGGGGACGACCTCAAATCTTTTGTCACGCGCGGCCGATGTCACCCTGAAAGAGCGGCGTCGGCTGGTCTTGATGCTGCGCGAAACCCCCCTGCATCTGGGTCATATCCGGTCCATGGCGCAAGTCACGGAAATGGGCGCGATCATCTATCCTCCGGTGCCGGCCTTCTATGCAAAGCCGCAGACCCTGGATGATATGGTGAACCACACCATTGGCCGCGTCCTGGATTTGTTCGACCTGGACGTTGGGCTCGCCCATCGCTGGGCCGGGCTGACCCCCTAATTTTATTCGAATGGTCCCTCCCTGGGTCCTCCAACTGCCCCGCCGCGACCTCTGGTCAGCGCGGGGCATTTTTTTTGTGATTGCTTGCCCATCGTTGGGCTGGCCTTCCAGAGCAAGAAATTGTTGACAATCATGAAGTCGAGGCTTAAAAATTGAAATTGTTAACAATGCTCAATCTGGCGGGGAGATGGCTCTTGGACGATCCGACGATGAGTTCCGTGAGCAAGACGGGCGCAAGATACAAAAGTGGTCCAGAAGCTGAGGATCGCGTCGTCCGCGTGGTGGTGGCCGCCATTCACGAACACAGACTGTCGCCCGGCAGCCGACTCATCGAACGAGAGCTGGCCGAGGCAGCAGATGCGGGTCGCATGGCGGTCCGCAATGGGCTGCGGCGACTGTCCGAGGCCGGTCTGGTTGATCTCAGCCCGAACCGGGGCGCGACGGTCATGCAATGGTCGCAGGGGGATATGGAGCAGATCTTCGAGGCGCGCATCATCAACGAAGAGGCCGCACTCCTCAAACTTGCGGGCCAGATGACGGATGACCATCGTGTGAGGCTTGAAACCATCGTGCGCGAAGAATGTGCGGCCTATGACGAAGGCCATATCGAGATTGCCCGGCATCTGTCGCGACGTTTTCATATGACCTTCACGGAGCTTGCGGGAAACAGCCTCATTGCCCGCTTTGTCAAGGATCTGATCGACTGTCAGCCCTTGCTTTCCTCTGGCAGGGCGGGGCGTGCAAGCAGTTTTTCAGGCACGGCCGCGCATATCAAGACACTGGCCGCGCTCGTGCGCGGTGACGGTGCCGAGGCAGCCTCTGTCAACACGGCATTGCTGAGAAGTCTGCAAAGCGAACTGGCCTTGGACAGGCCACGCGACGGCAAAGGCTCCAAACCACACAGCTAGATGAAAACACCCACTCCGGCGTAGCCCCATATGGATCAGCGGCCAGTGACGAACCCGATTGTCGCCTGCCACCATATAGAGGGAGCCAGACCATGCGCCGCTTTGACTATCACGAACCCCATACGCTGACGCAAGCCTCGGAATTATTGCGCGAACTGGGGGAGCAGGCCTATATTTTTGCCGGTGGCACCGATCTGCTGGTGGAAATCCGCGAACGACTGCGCGAGGTGCGCCACGTCATCAACATCAAGCGCATCCCAGATCTTGCCTCCCTGGCGTATGACCCGGCATCCGGTCTGCGCTTCGGGGCCTTGGTGACCGCAGGCCGGCTGGAGCGTTCTCCCGATGTGGCGCGATATTATCCCAACCTGCACAGTGCCTTGCACGTTCTGGGCTCCATTCAGGTCCGCAACCGCGCGACCGTTCTGGGCAATATCTGCCGCGCCTCTCCCTCGGCCGACACCATTCCGCCGCTGATGGCAGATGGTGCCGTCATCACCCTCTTCGGGCAGGAGGGGATCCGCTGGGTGCCGCTGGCGCAGTTTTTCACCGGGCCGGGGCGAACCGTTCTCAAGCCAGGGGAAATTGCAATCGAAGTGACCATCCCGGCCCCGAAAGCAGGGAGCGGTCGTGCCTATATCAAACACGGGCGGCGCAAGGCGATGGAGCTTGCGACGGTCGGCGTGGCCGTCAGCTTCGACATGGAACAGGGACGCTGCACCGACATGCGTATCGCGCTGGGTGCCGTTGGCCCGGTGGTGCTGCGGGCGCCGCGTGCCGAAAACCTGCTGATCGGGTCCGGGCTGGACCGCGACACCATCGCGGCCGCAGCCCGCACCGCGATGACGGAATGCACTCCCATCAGCAATGTGCGTAGCTCGGCGGCCTACCGAAGCGAAATGGTCGGCGTCCTGACCGAACGCGCCGTCACCCGGGCATTGGAGGCCGTCGCATGAAACAGATGATCCAACTGACACTCAACGGCGCGGTGCGGGAGGTCTTCACCGAAGGTCACCGCTCGCTTCTGGATATGCTGCGCGAAGAGGCCGGGCTGACCGGAACCAAGAAAGGCTGCGACGTGGGCGATTGCGGGGCCTGCACCGTCATCGTGAATGGCGAGCCGGTCAATTCCTGCCTGATGCTGGCCGTCGAGGCGGATGGCTGCACGGTCGAAACGATCGAAGGCATGCAGACCAGACCCGATGTCCTGCATCCCTTGCAGCATGCCTTCATGGAACATGGCGCATCCCAATGCGGCTTTTGCACGCCCGGCATCCTGTTGATGGCCAAGGCCCTGCTGGAGCGGACGCCGAACCCGACCGATGATGAAATCCGCTTTGGCCTGTCAGGCAACATCTGCCGCTGCACCGGCTACACAAAGATCTTTGATGCCATAAAGTCCGCCGCCCCCGAAATGGCCCGGACAGCAGAAGGAGCCGGTAAATGACCAGACAGGATTTCAGGATCGTCGGCACCAGTGTCAAACGGACGGATGTGCTGGAAAAGGTCACGGGCGAGGGGAAATACACCGGCGATATCGTTCTGCCGGGCATGCTGTTTGGAAAGATCAAACGGTCAACTGTGGCCCATGCCAGAATTGCCCGTATCGACGTGTCAAAGGCGCTGGCCTGTCCCGGCGTCAAGGCCGTGCTGACACATGAAAACGTGCCGCGCGTGCTGCATTACGGATCCCCCCATCCCAGATCCATCTCCTGCACACGGGACCAGTATATTCTGGATGACCGTGTGCGGTTCTGGGGCGAAGGCGTCGCCGCCGTGGCCGCAATCAGCGAGGAAATCGCCGATGAGGCGCTGGATCTGATCGAAGTTGAATACGAACCTTTGCCCGGCGTTTTCGATATCGACGCGGCACAGCACCCCGATGCGCCGTTGATCCATGACCTTGGGCCGGGTGGCAACCTTGTGGCCAACCCGATCCATGTGGAACGCGGCGATGTGGATGCCGCCTTTGCCACCGCCGATCTGGTGCTGGAAGGCAGCTTCGAGGGGGGGCGGCCCGTGCCGACCTATATGGAGCCGAACATCTGCGTGGCCGACTGGGATGGCAGCAACAAGCTGACATTCTGGACCTCGACCCAGTCCTCTTTCATGGTGCGCGGCATTCTCGCCGAAGTCCTCGGCCTGCCGCTGAACAAGGTGCGGGTTCTGGTCGATCACATGGGCGGCGGCTTCGGGGCGAAACAGGATCTGTTCCAGCATGAATTCCTGTGTGCCCTGCTTGCGCGCGAAACCCGCCGCCCGGTGAAGATGGAGTTCACCCGACACGAGACCTTTGTCGCCGGCCGGTCACGGCACCCGTTCAAGCTGTGGCTGAAACAGGGCTTTCGCAAGGACGGCACGCTGCTGGCGCGCGACATGAAGGTGGTCTTCGAGTCAGGGGCCTATGGCTCGCACAGTCCGGGCGTGACGACAGTGGGCACAACGGCGGCCACCTCATTGTATCGCTGCGAAAACGTGCGGCTGAATGGGCGGGCGGTCTACACCAACACCCCGATTGCCGGTGCGTATCGTGGCTATGGCGTGGTGCAGACCTATTACGCGCTCGACATCCAGATGGACGAGGCTGCCGAACGGCTGGGCATCGACCCGGCCGAGATGAAGCTGAAGAATGCGGTGCGCGAAGGGGACATCGCGCCGTCCGGCCACCCCATCGTCGGGCGCGGGCTGGAAGCCTGCATCCGCCACGGGGTTCAGGCGTTTGACTGGCAGGCCAAACGCGCCAGCGCCGGTCGCCGCGATCCTGCGCGCCCTGCGATCCGGAAGGGCTGGGGGATCGGCTGTGAAATGCACGGCTCCAGTGCCTATCCGGGGATCAAGGAACAGGGCAACGCCACGGTGAAGATGAACGAGGATGGCAGCGTCACCCTTCTGACCGGGGCCGCCGGCCTTGGCACCGGGGCGCATACCGCGCTGGCACAGATCGTCGCCGAAGAACTGGGCGTGACATTTGACTCCGTGTCGGTCGTGCATGGGGATACAGATGTGGTGCCATGGGATATCGGCGCCTTTGCCAGCCACACCACCTATATGGTCGGAACGGCGGCGAAGATGGCGGCAGGGAAGATCCGCACGGCTGTGCTGAACCGCGCGGCGGAAAAGCTGCAATGCGGGCCAGAGACGCTGGACATGGTCGATGGCCGCATCTTTCCGACTGGCAAACCTGACGCCGCAATGACGGTGCATCAGGTCATGGGCGCGTCCAGCGGCATTCCCGCCGATCACCTGATCGCCACCGGCACCTATACTCCGACCAAATCCTACTCCTTTGCGGCGCATTTTGCCGAAGTGGCGGTCGATATCCAGACCGGCATGGTGGAGGTGCTTCACGTGATGCCCGTGCATGATGTGGGGCGGGTGATCCACCCGATTGCCGCACAGGGCCAGATCGAGGGCGGCATTCAGCAGGGCATCGGCCACACCCTGACCGAAGACTACATCATCGACAGGACCAACGGCCGCTCCCTGAATGCCGGGCTGGTGGATTACAAGATGCCGCTGTCGATGGACATGCCCGAGATCGAGACGATCATCCTGGAGGCTGCCCCCGATCCGGGCGGGCCATGGGGCGCAAAGGGCGTGGGCGAAGACCCGATCATCGCGATCGGCCCCGCAATCGCCAATGCCATCCACGACGCGATCGGCGTGCGCTTTCACCACTATCCGATCACGCCCGAAGACATCCTCAATGCGCTGAGCGCGAAAAACAGAAAGGACCTGTGATGCAGATCTTCGAGATTGAAGAGAAAAAAGTGCCCGTGACCATCCTCACCGGCTTTCTTGGATCGGGCAAAACCACGCTGCTGAATTACATCCTGACCGAACGGCATGGCCACCGGATTGCCGTGATCGAGAATGAATTCGGCGAGATCGACGTGGATTCCGACCTGGTGATGACCTCGGAGGAAGAGATCTACCAGATGCAGAACGGTTGCATCTGCTGCTTTGTCGATGTCCGGAACGATCTGGTCGAAGTGCTGAAAAAGCTGCTGGCCCGCAAGGACAAGTTCGACCACATCATCGTCGAAACCAGCGGCCTTGCGGATCCGACACCCGTCGCCACAACCTTCTTTATCGACAACGAGGTGTCGGATGCGGTGAAGCTGGATGCCATCGTGACGCTGGTCGATGCCAAACACGCCGACCAGCATCTTTACGACCCTGTGCTGGACGGCAAGGACAACCAGGCCGTTGATCAGATCGTCGCGGCAGACCGCATCATCATCAACAAGACCGATCTGGTTGAAGATACCGATGTGGAACGGCTGGAAACAAGCCTGCGCAAGCTGAACCAGACGGCAGGTATCCTGCGGTCGCAATACGGTGTGGTTGATCTGGCCTCAATCCTCGCGATCAGCGGCTTCACCCCGTCCTATGTGGCCGAGCGGGCAAAGCTTTTGAACCTGCATGGCGACCACGGCCACCATCACCACGGCCACCTGCATGATCCCACCGTCAGCTCGGAATCCTTCACATTCAGCCAACCTTTTGATCTGGAACGGCTGCAGAGCTTCCTGAAATCCTATCTTGGCGAAAATGGCGAGAATGCCTTTCGGACCAAGGGTATTCTCTGGGTTGCCGGGGATGAACGTTTCTACGTGTTGCAGGCCGTGCATGAGCTGATCGACTTGCGCCCGGATCACCGCTGGATGGATGCAGAACGTCAGACCAAACTGGTGTTCATTGGCCGGGGCCTAGACCGAGCCACGCTTGAAACCCGCCTGCGGACCTGCCTGAGCGAGCGTGGGGCCTGAACCCGTCGAAGACTGCCCTCCAAGCTCAAGGGCGCTGGTGGACCCATCCACCAGCGCCCGTTTTTTCTTTATGTGCGGGTTTGCCAGACAGAACCTGCTTCGAACAAACTGCAGCTCCGGCACAACGAAAGCCCCGCTCGCTGATCGCGAACCGTCCGAAAGCCATCATGGCCCTCAACTCTCACGCGTGCAGGTGCTTGCGGATCAAACCGACTCCCGCACCAAAGCACCATCGTCGTCCAGCACCTCTTCGCTGGGCCGGGGCAGGATGCCGTTGAACAGTAGGCTCCGAAGCAACGCAGCGGATGTTCCCACCAGCACACCACTGTGAAAGAAGCGTTGCAGCAGATCCGGCCGTTGGCGAAAGATTCCCTCTGAAACAACGGGAACCATCGCAAGCCCGATGCTGATGGCAACAGGGTGGCTCTGATGATGCGACCGCCCCCCGACAGAGGAACGAATTCCACCTGTCAGTTTCGCGCCGGAGTGCAAACCGGCGATCATACACAGATGGTCAGGAAAACACTGTTGGGGTCTTCAACATAGCCCGCGAATGGTGGGCATTCCTGAAACCCCGCCGACAGATAGAGACGCCGAGCCGGCGCGAACATTGCCTGTGTTCCGGTCTCAAGGCTCAGCCGCGCAATCCCGGCTGCCCGCGCCTCGGCGATCAGATGGAAAAGCATCCGCCTTGACAGCCCCTGCCCCCGACGTTCTGCCAGAACATGCATCGACTTGATTTCCGCATGCCCCGGCCCGATCTGTTTGAACGCCCCCATGCCGACCGGTTCGCCCGCATCGCGCAGGACAAAAAAGTAAACCCCAGGCTGTGCCGCCAGTTGGGCAGCATCCATCATATGGATGCTTTCGGCGGGTGTGTCGGCATGCATGTCCGCAGTGTGGCGCGCCATCAACAGGGACAGATCTGTGCCGGCCGGGCTTTCCTGGGCAATGGTCATCATGCCAGGCGCTGCCGCATCAATGGGTCCAGGCACCGCGCCGGTTGGTCGCGAAATTCTCGCCATAGCCACCGGCCCGGATCACGGGCTTGCGCAGCTTGGGTTCGGTCACGGTAAAGTCGATGCCCCGCGACTGCGCATAGGACTCTGCGGCCTCGCGGCTGTCGAAACGCAACCGGACTTGGCTCGACATGTCATCCGAGGACGTCCAGCCCATGAGCGGATCAACCTCGCGCGCGCTCGAAGGCGCGAATTCCAGAACCCAGTGATGGGTCTTGGCGCTGCCGGATTGCATCGCTGTGCGGGCAGGCTGAAAGATGCGGGCACGCATGGGTATGGCTCCTTCGCTGGACTGCCGCCATATGACGAAAAACCGCAAGCCATTGCAAGCGGGTCACACGGCCTGTCAGCAGGCCCCGGCAAAGGCGCTGTCGGCTGATCACGGGGAGTGTGGGTGGGGTGTGTGGTGCAATCAGCCGACAGACTTTGCTGCTTGCTTTTCTAAAGTGACAGAGGTCCGCCCGAAACACAACCCATAGATGCGTGATTGATGCGAAATGATCCTTAAAATTGATCGGCTTCCGTTAGGCTTTCCGAAAGCAGGGTTAATCAATCGCAAAGGTGGCCTTGAACCGGAACAAAAACAGATCAAATCTAGGCAGCGCGGGGAATCGCCCCGGGAAGGACCGACGATGCCGCATAACAATATCAACGCCCCCAGCGAACGGCCCGAGGTTCTGACCCGCCCGAAACTCGAAGGCGGGCGACGCTTCGTTCTGTCCACACCCTTCCAGCCGGCGGGCGACCAGCCGACGGCCATCGCGGAACTCGCCGAAGGCATCCGGTCGGGGGAACGAAATCAGGTGCTGCTGGGCGCCACCGGCACCGGCAAGACCTTCACCATGGCCAAGATCATCGAGGAAACCCAGCGCCCGGCGATCATCCTTGCGCCCAACAAGACGCTCGCGGCCCAGCTTTATGGCGAGTTCAAGGGCTTCTTTCCCGAAAATGCGGTTGAGTATTTCGTCAGCTATTATGACTACTACCAGCCCGAAGCCTATGTCGCGCGGTCTGACACCTATATCGAAAAGGAGTCCCAGATCAACGAACAGATCGACCGGATGCGCCACTCGGCCACCCGTGCTCTTCTGGAACGGGATGATGTGATCATCGTCGCCTCTGTATCTTGCATATACGGCATCGGGTCGGTCGAAACCTATTCGGCCATGACACAGGATCTGGTGACCGGGCAGCAATACGACCAGCGTGCGATCATCAAGGAACTGGTGGCCCAGCAATACCGCCGCAACGATCAGGCCTTCCAGCGCGGATCCTTCCGCGTGCGCGGCGACTCCGTGGAGGTCTGGCCCGCCCACCTTGAGGATCGCGCCTGGCGCTTCAGCTTCTTTGGCGAGGATCTGGAAGCCATTGTCGAATTCGATCCGCTCACCGGCGCCAAGACCGATACGTTCGACCAGATCCGCATCTATGCCAATTCGCACTACGTCACCCCGCGTCCGACGATGCAGCAGGCCATCCACGGCATCAAACGCGAGCTGCGCCAGCGACTCGACCAGTTGGTGAACGAGGGCAAACTGCTGGAGGCGCAGCGGCTGGAACAACGCTGCAATTTCGATCTGGAGATGCTGGAAGCGACCGGCGTCTGCAACGGGATCGAGAATTACTCCCGCTATCTGACAGGTCGCGCCCCCGGCGAACCGCCGCCCACGCTGTTCGAATTCATCCCTGACAATGCCATTGTTTTCGCGGATGAATCCCACGTCTCGGTGCCCCAGATCGGCGGCATGTATAAAGGCGACTACCGGCGCAAGTTCACGCTGGCCGAACATGGCTTCCGCCTGCCCTCCTGCATGGACAACCGCCCCCTGAAATTCGAGGAATGGGACGCCATGCGCCCGCAATCGGTGTTCGTTTCCGCCACGCCCTCGGCCTGGGAAATCGACCAGGCGGGCGGCGTCTTTGCCGAACAGGTGATCCGCCCCACCGGACTTCTGGACCCGATGGTGGAAATCCGCCCTGTCGAGTCACAGGTGGACGACCTGCTGGATGAGATCCGCCGCGTCGCACTGGCGGGCCTGCGTGTGCTGGTCACGGTGCTGACCAAGCGCATGGCCGAGGATCTGACCGAATATTTCCACGAACAGGGCATCCGCATCCGCTACATGCATTCCGACATCGACACGATTGAACGCATTGAAATCCTGCGCGACCTGCGGCTCGGGGCCTTTGATGTGCTGGTGGGCATCAACCTGCTGCGTGAGGGGCTCGATATTCCAGAATGTGGACTGGTGGCGATTCTGGATGCCGACAAGGAGGGCTTCCTGCGGTCCGAAACCTCGCTGATCCAGACCATCGGACGGGCCGCGCGCAACTCCGAGGGCCGCGTCATCATGTATGCCGACCGGGTCACCGGGTCCATGGAGCGCGCTTTGGGCGAGACGAACCGCCGCCGCGACAAACAGATCGCCTACAACGAGGCGCATGGCATCACGCCGCAAACCGTGAAGAAGAATGTCGAGGATGTGCTGGCCGGGCTCTGGCAGGGCGATACCGACATGGCGCGCGTCACGGCCAAGGTGGACAAACCGCTGGTCGGCTCCAACCTTGCCGCCCATCTGGATGCGCTGCGGGTGCAGATGCGCAAGGCCGCCGAGAACCTTGAATTCGAGGAGGCTGCCCGCCTGCGCGACGAGGTCAAACGGCTGGAGGCGGTGGAACTGGCCATCGCCGACGACCCGCTGGCGCGGCAATCGGCGGTGGAGGAGGCCGTGGAGGATGCCGTGAAGATGTCAGGGCGCAGCACCGGGGGCAGGGCCGGGATGCGGGGCGGGAAGGCGCGGCGGGGGAGGTAGGGTCAGGCGGCCGCCGACTGCGCCTCAGGCGCGTCCAGCCACAGTTTGTCACCGGCGAAACCACCCCGGATCAGAAAGCCGGGTTCCCGGATTTCGGGATGCGCATCTGCCCAGTCGCGAAACCGGTCATTCGTGACGATCCTTGCGCCCAGATCCCGCGCCGCCTCCAGTAAAAAACGGTCCGCCGGGGTTCCCTTCGGCACCACAAGCACCTGCGCTTCGGGCAGGCGCAGCAACTTTGCCAGATGCCGGTCGTCGAGATAATGGTTTCCGATCTTGTAGCCCACATTCGCATCGAACATCACACCCGGGCTGAAACCGCGGGCCTTCAAGGCGGCCAGCACGATGCGCACCGTTTCCATGTCCGGCTGGCCAGCTCGCCAGTGCATGACGTTGGATCCGTCCACCAGAATCGGGCGCCCGGAAACGCGAGGCCGCGCGACGGCAAGGGCCAGAGCGACCGTCCCTGCCAGCGCACAGACCAACCCGAACAAGGTGAGATCCGACATTCCAGAACCGGAGTTCCATTCCGCCCAAACCAGCCAGGCCCCGAACACAACCAGCAGAACGGCCGGAAAGATCCTTCGACTCTTGTTCTTTTTCAATTGCCTGGACCCGTCACACCACCGCCACCACCTCATACATCACCGGCTCGAACCGCGAACAGAGGCCCGCGATAACCCGGTTCCGCTCGCGCATTTCCGCACTGCGCAGCATCGCCTGAAAATTCTCCCGCCGCCGCCATTTGGAATAGTTCGCGATGCGGGTCTGCGCATCGTTCATGTGCAGCCCGGCCCCGAGGAAGCCCGGCTGGTGCCGGATGAACTCCGCATAGGCCGATTGCAGCGCCTCCATCAGGTCCGCCGCCGTGCCCGGCGTCATCTCGAACGTGGTGATGACCGTCTGGCCGTCAAACTCCGCACTGATCTCTGGCATGGCTCCGTCCTCCTTGCGCCGATCATGCCACAGCCCGACCGCAACACCATAGGGAACTTTCGGAAATAACATTCGATACCAAGGCGGTGCGTCGTCGCTCCCCGCGAATCGCCTTGATTTTCAGCCCGGATCGCCTGATATTGCAGGTTGCGACGTTATCTCTATCGACCACTGTCTACCGGCTTACGGCAACGGCACTCGATGACAAGCTGACGGTGCCGGGCCACCGCAATTCCGTGGGTGGCAACCAGACAGGAGATCTCACGATGGCCAAAGGCACCGTGAAATGGTTCAATGAAACAAAGGGCTATGGCTTCATCGCCCCGGAAGG
This sequence comes from Pseudorhodobacter sp., assembly GCA_046295215.1. Taxonomy (GTDB): domain Bacteria; phylum Pseudomonadota; class Alphaproteobacteria; order Rhodobacterales; family Rhodobacteraceae; genus Szabonella. Next base: position 23,689 of record JBKBNP010000030.1, read on the forward strand.
TGGTCGCAAGGACGTGTTCGTGCATATCACCGCGCTGGAGCGTGCCGGCCTGCGCAGCCTCGCAGATGGTCAGGCCGTGACTTTCGACATCGAAGCAGGCCGTGACGGCCGCGAGTCTGCGACCAACCTCGCGCTGGCTTGAATCACTGCGACCTCGCGGTCAGGCAGTCAACGGTGAAAATTGCGGAAGGCGGGCGTTGGCCCGCCTTTTTCCTTGGGCGCAAGCCATTGTAACGCTGCCCTGAAGCCGCTGCGGATGCAAGCCGGGATGTCTAGCCGTAACTCAGATTTCGGAATAACCGAAACCTGAGATACGGCATCCGGGTCAAGCCGCCTTGAAGACCAGCCTGTGCCGCATCGCATGCTCGAACCCGACCCGAAGCGAAACCGCCGAAAGCGGCGCGCGCAGTTCGATCGCTGCGCGATCATCCATCGGAAAATTCTGGGTCGTGCAGTCGGACGCAATCACAATAACCGGAATTGCCGGATCGGTTCTGCGCAACTGAGCCACCATGCCACGCGCTTCCTCAAGCCCGCCAAAGGCGTCGGCCTCCATGACGAAAAGCCCGAAACCGGTGTGATCGCTGTCCAGGGCGTCCAGCGCCGAATAGAAATCGGTTTCCTGTTCGACAACACCACCCAGGCCCGCAATTCGGGCGGCGACACGGCCTTCGTGCAATCCATGATCCGGGGCCAGCAGCAGAACCCTGACTCCCCAGCCGACCAGCGCGGCCTCGTCCTGGTCGAATTGGCGAACTATCTGCATTTCCGTATCTCCTGCTCTTTTGGCCTTGATGAAGAGTATCCACGCGAACCGCGCGAAATTATGGTGATTTCAAGGGATTTTTTCCCGGAACAGCCCCGATTGTGGCGACTTTCGGACCGGCTGGGCGATCCATGGGGGGATCGCGGCCGCCTTTGCCCAGCATCCCCCCGGAAGGTTACGAAAGCGCTAAAGAAGGCCTCCGAAAGCCCGGAACGGCCCCTGTCCCGGGGCGCTGCGCTGTCGGCGCAAGGACCAGGCTGCGCGCGGCCCTGATCCGGATGTGCAAAATCGCCCCGCCCATCGCGCTGGATGTGTCTCGGCATGAGACTAGGCCGCCCTTCATACGCGGCCAGCCACCTTTACGGCGCGGGGGAGGTTCAGGATGGGTGGCCCGCCCGGTCAGGCCCCACCCGGAAGGCATGCACTCTTGCCTGGGCCCGCCCGGCCTTTTTCGACGCATAGAGCGCCTGATCGGCATCATTCAGCATCTGCTCCGGCTCGGGCCGGTCATAGGCTGTCGAAATGGCAATGCCGATACTGGCGGAGATGCGGCACTGGACCTGCTCGAAGGCAATCGGCAGGGTGAGCCGTTCCACAATGCGCTCAGCGATTCCTGACAGACGGCCGACATCGGTCAGCCCGATGAAAACCACCACGAACTCATCGCCGCCCACCCGCGCCACGGTATCCATCTTCCGGGTTTCCGCCATCAGCATCCGCCCAACCTCACGCAGCACATGGTCGCCCGCTGCATGACCATGGGTATCATTCACCGCCTTGAAAAAATCGAGGTCTATATGCATCAGTCCAAAGGGCTGATGTTCCGCGATGGCACGTTCCATCACGATGTCCAGCGCGCGGCGGTTGCGCAGCCCGGTCAGCGTGTCGGTGAGCGCCTGCTCCTCTGCCGCGTCGCGCGCGCCCTGAAGCCGCAGGTTCAACTGTCGCAGTTCATCGGTGACGGCAGCCTTCGCCTCCATCAGATACAGAAGCTCCATGGCAAGGTCCGTCACCGCGAAATCCGCATCCGTCAACCGGAATACCGAAACGGCCTCGACAACACCGATCCCGAAGGAGAGGTTGAGAACCATGCCCCCGCCCACACCGGCCAGCGGCAGGGCGATCCCGCGCAAGGCAAGGGCGTCGGGACGCAAGGGCAGGACCGAAAGACGCGCACCCGCGACTGCGCGCAGATCGTCGGCGCCGGAAACTCCGGCCGGACGGCGGATCTCGAACCGGGCGAAGAAATCCGCGCCCGGCAGGATGTCGCCATCAAACATGCGGATCAGAGTCGGCCCTGCTGACAGGATCGTTCCTGCGGCCGACAGGCACAGGTGCATCGGCATGAGGCGATCCAGCACCGGGCAGGCCAGTTCAATGCTCATGTCATTCCCGCCCAGTTCCACGCTCACCCCGCCCGGATCGCCAGATCGAAGCTCCGCCCTTCGGCAAAACCGGTTTCAAGCAACTCAATCGCAATATCCTCACCATCTTCCGTCATCCCCAGATGATCCAGCAGCGCCAGCGCCCCATAGTCATCCGCCATCGCGCGCAACAACCCCATCATCACATGGCCGGTCCCCGGAAGGGCCCCGCGGCACCGAAGCCGGTAGCGCCCCGCGTCCAGGCTTGTCAGCACGAAATCCGGCAGTTCCAGATCGGGCAGCGCCAACCGGCCGCGTCCCGGCAGATCCTCCAGCGAATGAAGAAACTCTTCGAAATCGCCGCCACCGAACCGCAAGAGTCGTCGCAGCGGCTCCAGTTGCGGAGTCGAGACGAGATAGGTGCCCATATCCTCCAGCAATCCGTCGCGCGGACGTCGGAGGATCTCGCAGGCCGCGACAAGCACCGCCTCGGTCATTGCGGATGGATAGGTGAGCATGGGTTCGAAATTCTCGATCCCGATCCGTGCCCGATGGGCGATTTCCGTCCAGCATGCCGGGCCGAACGTGTCGCGCAAATAGCACTGGATCGCCTTGTTGATGAGGCCGTGCATCACCCGATCTCCCTCTGATCGCACCGATCATGCCGCCAATGCCTTAACAAAGCACCAAGACCCCCCCGCAGCCCACATTGCGAAACCCGCGCAATCGGCGTCTGGTCGGATGGCCTTGACGGAGCCCGCCCCGTGACCGACCCGACACTCCATGTAACTGAGCCTTTCCTGCCACCGCTGTCAGAGGTTCTGCCCTATCTGCAATAGGTCTGGACAACCCGCCGATTGACCAATGGCGGCCCGTTGCATGAACGGCTGGAAACGGCACTTTCCGACTGGCTGGGCGTACCGCATCTGGCGCTTTGCGGCAATGGCACGATGGCCCTGCTGTTGCCCCTGCGCGCATTGGAGGTGCGGGGCGACGTCATCACCACGCCGTTTTCTTTTGTTGCCACCACCAATGCGCTTGGCTGGCACGGAAACCGGGCGGTCTTTGCCGATATTGACCCTGTGACGCTGACACTCGACCCGGACCGGATCGAGGCCGCCATCACCCCGCAGACAAGCGCGATCCTGCCGGTGCATTGCTATGGAAACCCCTGCGACATGGACGCGATCGAGTCGGTTGCGCGGCGGCACGGGCTTCGGGTGATCCACGACGCCGCCCATGCCTTCGGGGTGGAAAATGCTGGCGGATCCATCCTCAAACGCGGTGATCTCTCTGCTATCAGCTTTCACGCGACCAAGGTTTTCAACACGGTCGAGGGCGGCACCGTGATCTGTGCCGATGCGGGGATGAAGCAGCGGATCGACAGCCTGAAAAACTCCGGCATCGTGGATGAGGTCGCCGTGTCGGGGCGCGGCCTCAATGCCCGAATGAGCGAGTTTCACGCCGCCATGGGCCTCGCACATCTGCCGCATATGCCGCGCGTCATGGCGCGGAGGCAGCAGATCGACCGGACCTACCGCGCCGCATTGGCGGACCTTCCGGGGTTGGAGCCCCTGCCGAAACTTCGCCAGACGGTGTCGAACCACGCCTATTTCCCGATCCTCGTGGGGCCGGAATATCCGCTGACCCGCGACGCATTGCATGACCGGATGCGGGCCGGAAACATCATGACCCGGCGCTACTTTCTGCCGCTGCTGTCCCGCTTGCCGGACCTGCGCGACCATCCCTCGGCCGATCCCGGCAATCTGCCGGTGGCCCATGCGATGGCGGAGCGGGTGCTGTGCCTGCCGATCCATCCGGGGCTGACTCCGCAGGATCAGATCCGGATCATCGCGGCGCTTGCCGCCCCTTTTGACTGACAGGCCAAGGGGCGCGGATCACAAAAGCCCCGCCCCCGGCGCAGGCGTGCGCACGAGGCGGCGCATCCGATGCTCGCGCCAGGCAATATAGCTGACCGAGGCAATGATGATGCCACCCCCGGCGATCACGAAACCATCAAACCCCTCGTTGAACACCAGCGCCCCCAGCAGCGTCGCCCAGACGAGTTGCAGGAACACGACCGGCTGCGTCACCGCCATGGGGGCGGCGGAAAAGGCGCGCGTCATGCAGTAATGCCCCACCGTCGCAAAGATCGCGACAAAGGCCAAAAGCACCAGTTGCGTGGCGTTCACCGGCACCCAAACCGCCCAGGCAAAGGGCGCCAGCCCCAGTGTCACCAGCCCCGACAGCACCGCCACCACGGCGCCCGCCTGCGCCACCTGCGTCAGCCGCTTGGCAAAAAGGTATGACCCGGCAAAACAGAAGGCCGCGCCGATCTGCGCAAAATGCCCCTCGCCAATTTCACGGAATCCCGGGCGCAGCACGACCAGCGCGCCGCAGATCGCCACTCCGATGGCCAGCACGCGGCGCAGCGCCAGCCCCTCGCCGAACATCAGCGCCGCCCCCACCGTCACCAGAACGGGATTGAGAAAGCCGATGGCCGTCACCTCCGCCACCGGCAACCGCGCCATGGCGAAAAACCACAAAACCACCGCCGCCGTATGCACCACCCCGCGCCCGACATGCAGTCGCCAGACCGTGCCGGGAAAACCCGCCCGCAAGACGACCCAAAGCGTGGGCAGCAGAAACACCACGCCCCAGGCAAAGCGCAGGAAGGCCGATTGCGCGGCAGGCAGATCCGTGCCCAGCCAGCGCACCGACCCCGTCACCCCGACAAAGGCCAGCCCCGAGCCCAGCATCCAGAGGATGCCCGCAACCGGCCGTGTGGGTCCGTCAGTTCCCGCCATGATCGCGATACCAGGCCACGAACCGGGCCACGCCCTCGCGATAATTCGTGCAGGGGCGGTAGCCTGTCAGCCGCTGGAGGAGCGACGCATCCGCCCAGGTCGCGGGCACATCGCCCGCCTGCATCGGCAGATAATTGCGAATGGCCTTCACGCCCAGACTGTCCTCGATGGCCTCGATGAAATCCATCAGGCGAACCTTGTCGGAATTGCCGATATTGACCACACGCCAGGGGGCCACAGGCGACAGGCTGTCACCTTCCGGCACCGGGCCATCGGGGCGCTTGGGGGCTGCGTCCATCAGCAACCGGATGCCGCGCACCAGATCGGTGACATAGGTGAAATCGCGATACATCTCGCCTTGGTTGTAGATGTCGATGGGTTCCCCCGCCCGCATCGCCTTCACGAATTTGAAGAGCGCCATGTCGGGCCGCCCCCAGGGGCCGTAAACCGTGAAGAACCGGAAACAGGTGGTCGGCAGGTCATGGATATGGGCGAAGGCATGGCTCATCGCCTCCCCCGCCTTCTTGGTCGCGGCATAGAAGGACATCGGCGTATCGGCCTTGTGCGTCTCGGCATAGGGCATCACGTCATTCGCGCCATAGACCGAGGAGGTGGAGGCCAGCATCAGATGCCGCACCTTGAGGCGGCGCGCAGCCTCCATCACGTTGAAGGTGCCTATGATGTTACTGTCGAGATAGGCGCGCGGATTGTCGATCGAATAGCGCACGCCCGCCTGGGCCGCCAGATGCACGATCACCTCGGGGCCGAAGGCATCGGCCACGCGGTCGAACAGCGCCTGATCCTCCAAAAGCCCCTCCACCGCCTGAAAGTGCGGCGAGGCGGCGAGGATCGCGTGACGACGTTCTTTCAGCCCGACATCGTAGTAATCCGACATTCCGTCATAGCCCAGAACCGCGTGGCCTTCGTCCAGCATCAGTTGCGCCAGATGGAAGCCTATGAACCCCGCCGTTCCGGTAATCAGCACCCGCATGGTCACACCCCGAACCCGCCCTTGCGATGCCAGGCCCAGGCATCCCCGATCATCTGCGCCATGGTGGACCGAGCAGGATGCCAGCCAAGTTCCGCTTCGGCCCGTTTGCTGCCACAGACCAGCCGCACGGCATCGCCCTCACGACGCGGACCCTCGATGATGGGCACGGCGCGGTTGGTGACGGCGCGCGAAGCATCGACCACCTCACGCACCGAAAACCCGGTGCCGGTGCCCAGACAGAACACCCGGCTGCCGCGTCCCGCCTCCAGCCATTTGAGGCCAAGCACATGCGCCTCCACCAGATCCATCACATGCACATAGTCGCGGATACAGGTACCATCCGGCGTGGGGTAATCCGTGCCATGCAGCGTAAGGGCGGGCCGGACACCCTCGATTGCCTGCAACATCAAGGGGACCAGATGCGTTTCGGGCTGGTGCCATTCGCCCAGCTCCGCCTCCGGGTCCGCGCCCGCCACATTGAAATAGCGGAAGATCACCGAGCGCAATCCATGGCTCGCCCCGAAATCGCGCAGCATGTCCTCGATGGCACGCTTCGATGCCCCATAGGCATTGATCGGGGCCTGCGGCGTGTCCTCGTCCAGTTCCACCCCGTCCTGATCGCCATAGGTGGCACAGGTGGAGGAAAACACGATGTCCCGACATCCCGCCGCCAGCGCCGCCTCCACCAGCGTCAACGACCCCGCGACGTTCGCGCGCCAGTAGCGGCCCGGATCGGCCATCGCCTCGCCCACCTGACTGAGCGCCGCGAAATGCATCACGGCCGCAGGCTGCCAGCGCGCGAACACCTCGTCCAGCCGCGCGCGGTCCTGCACATCGCCTGCCTCGAACGGGCCGAACTTCACCGCCTCGCGCCAGCCAGTATCGAGGTTGTCATAGGCGACAGGCAGATACCCCGCGCGCGCCAGCACCTTGCAGGCATGCGCGCCGATATAGCCTGCCCCCCCCGTCACCAGAATTGCCCGGCTTGCACCGCTCATCGCCTTCCCCCCCGTTCGGGTTGCCCCGCGCCGCAACCTGTCCTGCCGGGGCCAAAGTTGCAATCCCCGCACGCCCGTCGCGCCCCGTCTGCGGCACGCTTGCATCCGCGACCGCTTCGGGGGAAAAGCGGGACGGGGCGTCTCGGCCTTCTGCCCCTGCAACCGATCCCGGATCCTCCGCACCATGACCGTGCCTGCCTCCCCCACCCCGGCCCCGATCCCGCCCGAAGGGGTCCGGGCCGCCGCCGCCCGCGTGCTGCGCATCGAGGCAGAGGCCCTGCTGATGCTGGCCGAGCGCCTGCCCGACGATCTTTCTGCAACGGTCGAACGCATCCTCGCCACGCCGGGCCGGGTGATCCTATCGGGCATCGGCAAGTCGGGCCATATCGCGCGGAAAATCGCGGCCACGCTCTCCTCCACCGGCACGCCCGCCCATTTCATCCATGCCGGCGAGGCGAGCCATGGAGACCTCGGCGCCATCACCGAGGCCGATCTTGTCATTGCCCTCTCCAATTCCGGCGAAACCACGGAGCTGGGGGATCTCATCGCCCATACCCGCCGCTTCGGCATTGCCCTTGTGGCGATCTGCGGGCGGGCGGGCAGCACGCTGTCCCAAGCCGCCGATCTGCGCCTGATCCTGCCCCCCGCGCCCGAGGCCTGCTCGATGGGCCTCGCGCCGACAACTTCCACCACCATGGCGCTGGCGCTTGGCGACGCGCTGGCGGTGGCGCTGATGGACCGTCGCGGGTTTGACCCCGAACATTTCCGCACCTTCCACCCCGGCGGGCGGCTCGGGGCGCGGCTGGCGCGCGTCAGTCAGTTGATGCGCAGCGGCGACGATCTGCCGCTGGTCGGCCCGGACACGCCCATGCCCGAAACCCTGCTGGTGATGACGCAAAAGGGCTTCGGCACCGCCGCCGTGGTGGAAAACGGCTGCCTTGCGGGCATCATCACCGATGGCGACCTGCGCCGCAACATGGCCGGGCTGATGGGCCGCACGGCGGGCGAGGTCGCGACCCGCACTCCTCTCACCGCCCCACCCGACATGCTGGCGGTGGAGGCCGTGGCCCTGATGAACGCGCGCAAGATCACGCTCTTGTTCGTGACCGACCCGGATGGCCACCCGCTCGGCATCCTGCATATCCATGATTGCCTGCGCGCAGGCGTCCGCTGAAGGGCTTTTTCATGAAAACCGTGATCCTGATCCCCGCCCGTTACGCCTCCTCCCGCTATCCGGGCAAGCCGCTCGTCGGGCTCAAGGGCCCCGATGGCGTCACGAAATCCCTGATCCAGCGCAGTTGGGAGGCCGCGATGCAGGCCTCCGGCATCGCCGGGGTCCATGTCGTGACGGATGACGACCGCATTCGCGAGGCCTCGCAGGCCTTCGGTGCCTCGGTCATCATGACCTCGGACCAGTGCGAAAACGGCACGATGCGCTGCGCCGATGCCCTGACACGGGCCGGGCTTGATGCCGATCTGATCGTGAACCTGCAAGGGGATGCCCCGCTCACCCCGCCCTGGTTCGTCGAGGCGCTGGTCGAGGCGATGCGCGACGCGCCCGATTTCCAATGCGCGACCCCGGTGATCCGCTGCGACGCCCAGACGGTCGACCATTTCCGCGCCGACCGCCATGCCGGCCGCGTCGGCGGCACCACCGCCGTTTTCGACAGGAATATGCGGGCGCTCTATTTCTCCAAGGAAGTGATCCCATACACGCCGGAAAACCACGAACCGCCGATCCCGGTCTTTCACCATGTCGGCATCTATGCCTACCGCCCCGAGGCGCTGACCGCCTATCAGGGCTGGCAGGCCGGTCCGCTGGAACGCAACGAGGGGCTGGAACAGCTGCGCTTTCTCGAACATGGCGTGCCGATGGCCTGCGTCGAGGTCGAGGCGCGGGGACGGGTGTTCTGGGAACTCAACAACCCGGTGGATGTGGCCCGGATCGAAGAGGCCCTTGCGAGGATGGGGTGAACTGGCATGATGTTCGGCAATTGATCTTTTGGATCATTCCTTCAGTTTGATCCGCTGAAAGAATGTTCGAAATCTGTAGACCGATCCTCAGCCGCCGTTCAGTCCCCGCAGCGCCAGACTCACCGCAATGGCCCACATCACCATCCCCACCATAACCTCCAGCACTACCCAGGCCCGGGGCTGCGCCATGACCGGCGCCAAGAGTCGCGCCCCGAAGCCCAGCGCCGAAAAGAAGGTGATGGAGGCCAGCACCGCCCCTGTTCCGAAGGCCAGGCCATAGGGCGCATATTGCGCCGATACCGCTCCGATCAGAACCACTGTGTCCAGATAGACATGCGGATTGGCCCAGGTCAGCACCACACAGGTCAGCACCACCGAGGACAGCTTTGACGGCGCGCTGTCGGCGGGCCGCAACGCCTCGCCCCCGCGAAAGGCCGCGCGGAACCGCAGCGCGCCATAGACCGTCAGGAACGCCACCCCGAGCCACAGCATCGCCGCTCCGAACCAGGGCCAGACCGCCGAGACCCGCCCGAACCCCGCCACCCCCGCCGCAATCAGCACCGCATCCGAGGCAGCACAGACAAAGACCACCCAGCCCACATGTTCACGCCGCAGGCCTTGCCGCAGCACAAAGGCATTCTGCGCCCCGATTGCCGCGATCAAGCCGATCGCCACACCGAACCCAGCCAATCCCGCCTGCAAAGCCACAATCGCATCCTCCATCAACCGCGCCAGTTGGCATGGGCGGGCTTCTCAAGTAAAATGAATTATCCTTTTCCAAGTTAAGTTGAAATAATGCTGGACTACACCCATCTGTCGACCCTCGCAGCCGTCCACCGACGCGGCTCGTTCGAGCTTGCGGCGGCGGCGCTGGCCATCACGCCCTCCGCCGTGTCACAGCGCATCAAGGCGCTGGAGGATCGCATGGGCAGCGTCCTGATCCGGCGTGGCCATCCCTGCACCGCCACCGATCCCGGCCTGCGCCTCATCCGCCATCTGGAGGATGTGGCCTTGATGGAAGCTGCGCTGGCGCAGGATCTGCCGATGGCGGCCGGTGCCCTGCCGACCCTGCGGCTTGCGGTCAATGCCGACAGCCTCGCCACCTGGGTTCTGCCCGCGCTGGCGCAGGTCCCCGATATGCTCTTTGATCTGGTGATCGACGATCAGGACCATTCGCAGGACTGGCTGCGGCGCGGCGAGGTGGCCGCCGCGATCACCGGACATCCGGGGCCGCTACAGGGCTGCGACACGGTGCCCCTTGGCGCGCTTCGCTACCGCGCGACGGCCAGTCCCGCCTTTGTCGCGCGCTGGATGCCCGAAGGGGCAACGCGCGCGGTGCTGGCCCGCGCTCCCGCCATCACCTATTCCGACAAGGACCGCCTGCAACGGGACTGGATCACGGCCCATACCGGCGCGCGGATCATGCCGCCGACGCACCGGCTCGCCTCCAGCCACGGATTTGTCGAGGCGGCGCGGCTTGGTCTGGGCTGGGGGATGAACCCGGAGCCTCTGGTTGCGGGGCTGCTGGCAACCGGGGAACTGTGCGAACTGCTGCCCGACAGCCCGCTTGATGTCGCCCTTTACTGGCAGGTGACGCGACTCAGCGGCAAGGCCCTTGCGCCCCTGACCGCCGCGATCCGGGCCGCGGCGGGCAAGGTTCTGATCCCCCCGGTGTGATGCTCACGCCAGCCCCGCGGCGCGCAACAGCCGGTCCGAGGCCGCCTGCATCAACCGCTCGCGTCCAGCCCCCTCGACCGGGATCTTGCCGGGTTCGAGAAACAGGGGTGCGGCCAGCGGCGTCACCCGGCCCGGCCGCACCATGTCGATCCGGCCTTGGGTGCGCGCCAGCATCTCCTCGACGCGCGCGAAATCCACGAGGCCCCGCATCGCCTCGTCGCGCGTGATGCGCAACAACAGGTGATCCGGCTCATAGCGGCGCAGCGTGTCATAGAGGATATCCGACGAAAACGTCGCCTGCCGCCCGGATTTGCGGCGCCCCTGATGGCTGCGCTCGATAAGCCCCGCGATGATGGCCGAGGCGCGGAAGGTGCGTTTCATTACCGCATTGCCGCCGAGCCAGACCTCCAGCCCGTCGCGCAGCCGTGCGGGGTCCAGAAGCGGTGCGGGATCCGTCACCGGTTCCAGCCCCCAGATCAATGTCGCGTAATCGGTGGCGACAAAACCGAGCGGCGCCAGCCCCTCCTCCTCCATCCGCTTGGTGACCAGCAACCCCAGCGTCTGCTGTGCGTTGCGGCCCGCGAACCCGTAGAGGCACAAATGCTCGCGACCGTCGTGGGGGAAACTTTCCACCAGCAGGCGGCCCGTCTCGGGCAGACGGCTCACCTTGCCTTGAAGGGTCAGCCACTCGGCAGTGTGGCGCGGCAGGCCGGACCAGTCCCCTGCTGCGAACATCGCCAGAATCCGCTGCGTCAGCCGGGTGGAGGTGGCGAATTTCGTGCCGTTGAACACCGCCACCTTCGGCTCGCGCCCCGGCTGGCGGGACACCTCCACCACCATCTCGCGCAGGCCTTCATAGCGCACCACCTGCCCGCCGATCAGGAAGGTGTCACCGGGGGTCAGGGTCGCGGCAAAGGCCTCCTCCACCTCTCCCAGTGGTGTGCCACCAGGGCGATTCTTCATGCGCACCTTCAGCGTTTCCGTGTCGATGATCGTGCCGAGGTTCTGGCGGATCACGGCCGCGTTTCGTGGGTCGCGCAACTGCCAGCGCCCGTTGCGCAGCACCAGCCTTTGCCAGCGGTCATAGGCGCGCAGCGCGTAGCCCCCCGTTGCCGCGAAATCGAGGCAGGCATCGAAATCGGCGCGGGCAAGTGCCGCATAGGGCCCCGCCGTCACCACCTCGCCGTAAAGCGCATCCGCATCAAACGGCCCCGCCGCCGCCGTGGCAAGCAGATGCTGGCACAGCACATCCAGCGGCCCCGGTCCGCGCGGCTCGCCATCCAGATCGCTCTCGCGCACCGCTTCCAGCGCCGCATGACACTCGACCACCTCGAAGCGGTTGGCAGGCACCAGCCGCGCCTTGGAGGGCGCGTTGTAGCGGTGGTTGGCCCGCCCGATCCGCTGCACGAGGCGTTTGACATTCTTCGGCGCGCCGACCTGGATGACCAGATCCACATCGCCCCAGTCGATGCCCAGATCCAGCGTTCCGGTGCAGACCACGGCGCGCAGGGCGCTTGCCGTCATCGCCGCCTCGACCCGTTCGCGCTGTTCGCGCGCCAGTGACCCGTGATGGATGGCAATCGGCAGATTGTTCGAATTCTGCAACCATAACGCATGAAAGAACAGTTCTGCTTGCGCGCGAGTGTTGTGAAAAATCAAGGTTGTCCGATGCGCCTCGATCTGGCGCAGGATCGCGGGAAGGGCGTGATGCGCGCCGCCCCCGGCCCAGGGTGGGGCCTCCCCCGCATCCAGCATGGCAATGTCGGGCGCGGGGCCAGGGTCGGCGATCAGCACTTCCGCCCCGCGCGCCGACAGAAACCGGGCGAGCGCGGGCGGATCCTCCACCGTGGCGGAAAGGCCGACCCGGCGCAGTCCGGGGGCAAGGCTTTCCAGCCGGGCCAGCGCCAGCATCAACTGATCCCCCCGCTTGCTCTCGGCCAGCGCGTGGATCTCGTCCACGATCACCCGGCGCAGACCGGCAAACATGCGGGCTGCGTCCTCGTAACTGAGAAGCAGCGCAAGGCTTTCGGGCGTGGTCAGCAGGATATGCGGCGGATCGGCGCGCTGGCGGCGGCGCTGGGTGTATCCGGTATCGCCGGTGCGGTCCTCCACGCGGATCGCCAGCCCGGCGCCCTCGATCGGGGCGCGCAGGTTGCGCCTTATATCGGCGGTCAATGCCTTCAGAGGCGACACATAGAGCGTGTGCAGCCCCGGCCCGGGTGCCGCACCAAGCTCCGCCAATGTAGGCAGGAACCCGGCCAGCGTCTTGCCACCGCCCGTGGGGGCCGCCAGCAGCGTCGCGGCCTGTTGCGCGCGCGCCAGCATCGCCACCTGATGCGGATGCAGCCGCCAACCCTTCGCGGTCATCCAGTCACTCAAGGCGGGCGGCAGATCTGTCATCGGGGCGAACATAGCCCCTGCACAGCGCGCCGCAATGCCGCCCCTGCGCCCCAGCGAATTTCCTTGCCCTTCGCCTCGCCGCCGCCTATCGAAATGGCATGAAACTGCTTTTCCTCGGTGACGTTATGGGGCGTTCGGGCCGGTCTGCGGTGGCAGAGCGGCTGCCTGCCCTGCGCGCCGATTGGGGGCTCGATTTCGTCGTGGTGAATGGCGAGAATGCCAGTTCCGGCGCGGGGCTGACGGCGGTCCATGCCAAGGCGCTGCTGGAAGCCGGGGCCGATTGCGTGACGCTGGGGGATCATGCCTTCGACCAGAAGGACATGCTGCAATTCGTTGAATCCGAGCCCCGCATCCTGCGGCCCCTGAACTATGCCAAGGGGGCGCCGGGCAAGGGCGCGCGGCTTTTTGACGCCACGCAGGGGCGCCGCGTTCTGGTCGCACAGGTGCTGGGGCAGGTGTTCATGAAGCGCCCGTTCGACGACCCGTTTTCTGCCATCGAGCCGGTCCTGAAGGCGCATCCGCTGGGCGGGACCGCGCAGGCGGTGATCGTGGACATGCATTGCGAGGCGACATCGGAAAAGATGGCCATGGGCCATTGGTGCGACGGTCGTGCGAGCCTTGTTGTCGGCACCCATACCCATGTGCCGACGGGCGACGCGCAGATCCTGCAAGGCGGCTGCGCCTATCTGACCGATGCCGGGATGTGCGGCGATTATGACAGTGTGATCGGGATGGAAAAGCTCGAACCCATGCGCCGGTTTGTGACGGGGATGCCGAAAGCGCGGTTTGAACCTGCGGCGGGACCGGCCACGCTGTCGGGCGTCTATGTCGAGACCGACGACCGCACAGGCCGCGCCACGCGCATCTGCATGGTGCGCCTTGGCGGGCGGTTGCAGGAAGCCCGGCCTTGATCGCACAAGGGTTTTTCGCGGGGGAGCGGGGCCGCTTTGCACTGGTTCTGATCGCAACAGGCATGGGCTGGGGGTTGACGCAGCCGCTTGGAAAGCTTGCAGTGTCCACCGGCCATGGTCATTTCGGGCTGATCTTCTGGCAGCTTGCGATCTGCACCCTCCTGCTGGGCCTGCTGGCGACAGCGCAAGGCAAACGCCTGCCCGTCACAAGGCAAGGGCTGCAATTCGGACTGGTTGTGGCAATCCTCGGCACCATCGTTCCGAACACGGCTTTTTATCTGTCCATCGCGCGGCTGCCCTCGGGCGTCATGTCGATCCTGATTTCGATGGTGCCACTGATGGCTTTTCCGATTGCCCTGGCGCTGGGGATGGACCGGTTCAGCCGTCGCCGCGCGATGGGGCTGACGCTGGGTCTGCTGGCTGTCGCGCTGATCGCCCTGCCGGGCGAAAGCCTGCCCGATCCCGCCATGGCCGCGTTCATCCCGCTCGCGCTGATCGGGCCGCTCTTCTATGCGATGGAAGGCAATTACGTCGCGATGAAGGGCACGGCGGGGCTGGATGCGGTGCAGGCGATGCTGCTGGCCTCGGTCATCGGCATGGGAATCGCGCTGCCGCTGGCGGTCGGCTCGGGGCAGTTCATTTCCCCCTTCCGCAGCTATGGGCCCGCCGAGGGTGCGCTCGTTGCCTCGGCCTGTGTTCACGCGCTGGCCTATGTGGGTTACGTTTGGCTTGCGGCGCGGGCAGGGGCGGTGTTCGCTGCCCAATGTTCCTACATCGTCACGGCATCCGGGGTAGTCTGGGCGATGATCCTGCTGGGGGAACGCTTTTCCCCCTTTCTCTGGGCGGCGATGGCGGTGATGCTTGTGGGGTTGTCGCTGGTCCAGCCGCGCAAGGCGGCCCTGACAGGCGCGCGCGCGCCCGACATGTGATGTGAAAGGAAACCATGTTCGGCATCGATCTGAGCGAGACCATGCAGGCCTGGGCCGCCATTGCCATCGTGATCGGCATGTTCACGCTGTTCCTGCGCGAAGTGTTCCCGGTGGAGGTGACCGCGCTTGCAGGGGCGGCGCTGATGCTGGTCCTCGGCATCCTGCCGCAGGACGACGCGCTGCGTGTGCTGTCCAATCACGCACCCTGGACGATTGCCGCGATGTTCGTGATCGTCGGCGGGCTGGTGCGCACCGGGGCGCTGGACTGGGTGACGCAATTCGCCGCCCGCCATGTCGAGAAGCGCCCGGTGATGACGCTCACCGGCCTGACATTCGCGGTCATCGCCATGTCGGCCTTCATGAACAACACGCCGATTGTCGTGGTGATGATCCCCTTGTTCATGCAACTGGCCCGGCAGATGAAGATGTCGGCCTCCAAGGTGATGATTCCGCTCAGCTATCTGGCAATCTTCGGTGGCACCGTCACGCTGATCGGCACCTCGACCAACCTTCTGGTCGATGGCGTCGTGCGCAGCCGGGGGCTGGAACCCTTCGGGATTTTCGAGATCACACCGCTTGGTCTTGTGCTGTCGCTGATCGGGATCGGCTATCTGTTCCTCTTTGCCCGCCGCGCCCTGCCCGACCGCGACAGCATGGGGATGATCCTCGGCGACCGCGCCAAGATGAAGTTCTTTACCGAGGTCGCAATTCCCGAAGGCTCGACCTTGACGGGGCGGCGGGTGGAGGAGGTGGACCTTTTCAAGCGCGACAGCCTGCGGGTGGTGGACGTGCTGCGCGGCGATGCGAGTCTCAGGCGCGACCTTTCGGCGGTGGTGCTGGAAACCGGCGACCGCGTGGTGCTGCGCACCCCGATGTCCGAGGTTCTGGCGCTGCAGGCGAACAAGGAACTGCGGCTGGTGGACAAACTGTCATCTGTGCAGACGACAACGGTGGAGGTGCTGATTACGCCCGGCTGCCGGATGGTGGGTCGGAGCCTCGGGTCGATGCGGTTGCGCCGCCGCTATGGCGTCTATCCGCTGGCGGTGCATCGCCGGAACCAGAACATCGGGCGACAGCTTGACGATCTGGTGGTGCAGGTGGGCGATACGCTGCTGCTCGAAGGGGCGGCGGCGGATATCCAGCGACTTTCCGTCGATATGGACATGGTCGATATTTCCACGCCCTCGGACCGGGCCTATCGTCGCGGTCATGCGCCCATCGTGATCGGGGTTCTGACTGCCGTGGTCGGGCTTTCCGCGCTGAACATCGCGCCCATCGTGATCCTGTCGCTGCTGGGGGTCGCGGTGATCCTCGTGACGCGCTGCATCGACGCGGACGAGGCGTTCGGGTTCATCGAGGGGCGTTTGCTGGCGATGATCTTTGCCATGCTGGCCGTGGGCACCGGGCTGGACCATTCCGGCGCGGTGCAGTTGATCGTTGATGCGATTGCGCCCTTCCTTGCGGGTCTGCCACCCTGGGTCATGGTCTTTGCGGTCTATACGCTTGCCTCGGTGCTGACAGAACTTGTGTCCAACAACGCGGTTGCGGTGATCCTGACGCCGATTGCCATCGGGCTGGGGATTTCGCTGGGGGTCGATCCGCGCCCCTTGATCGTGGCGGTGATGTTCGGGGCCTCGGCGAGTTTCTCCACCCCCATCGGATACCAGACCAACACGCTGGTCTACGGGCCGGGCGGCTATCGCTTCACCGATTTCCTGCGCATCGGGGTGCCGCTGAACCTGCTCTTGATGGTGGTGATGAGCCTGCTCATTCCGTTCTTTTTCCCGTTCTGAGCCGCAGCCCATGCCTTGCGGGCAAGGGGGCGGGGCATGTATAGGCACGGCAAGGGATTTACAGGACCGGAGAGAGCGTCATGGCAGGCCATTCCAAATGGGCGAATATCCAGCACCGCAAGGGCAAGCAGGACAAGCTGCGCTCCAAGATGTTCTCCAAATTCGCCAAGGAGATCACCGTGGCCGCCAAGATGGGCGACCCGGACCCTGAAAAGAACCCGCGCCTGCGGCTGGCAGTAAAGGCCGCCAAGGCGCAATCCATGCCCAAGGACGTGATCGACCGCGCGATCAAGAAATCGCAGGGCGGCGATGCCGAGGATTACACCGAAATCCGCTATGAGGGTTACGGGGTGAACGGCATCGCGATCATCGTCGAGGCGATGACCGACAACCTCAACCGCACCGCATCGAATGTGCGCAGCTATTTCACCAAGGCGGGCGGCAATCTGGGCACCACCGGATCGGTCGCCCACAGTTTCGACCGGGTGGGCGAGATTTCCTATCCTGCCAGTGCAGGGGACGCCGATACGGTGATGATGGCCGCATTGGATGCAGGGGCGGATGACGTTGAAAGTGACGAGGATGGTCACTGGATCTATTGCAGCATCGAGAATCTGTCGGACGTGTCGGATGCGCTGGAAAAGGCGCTTGGAGACTCCACTGAATCGAAGCTGGTCTGGAAACCGCAAAGCCGCACCGAGGTCGATCTGGAAACCGCGCAGAAACTGCTGCGGTTGATCGACCTTCTGGAAGAGGATGATGATGTGCAGACCGTCACCCACAATTTCGACATTCCCGAGGATGTTGCGGCACAGCTTGACGCCTGAGCCCTCTGGCCTGCCGGGCAGGGGGGCGCTGCCCCCCTCACCCCCCGAGGTATTTCGGCCAAGATGAAAGGGCGACCGGTGGTGTCGGGCTATGCGTTTCGGCTGTCGGGGGAGACGCTTGTGGCCTGCGGGTCGGGGGCGCTCTGGTGGCCGGAGCGGCGGGTTCTGACGGTGTCGGACCTGCATCTGGGCCGGTCCGGGCGTTTTGCCCGACGCGGCGGGGCTTTGTTGCCGCCCTATGAGACAGACGCAACGCTGGAGCGGCTGGAGACGGAGATTGCGCGGCTGGACCCGGCAATGGTGATCTGTCTGGGCGACAGTTTCGATGATGACGCCGCGGCGGGGGAGCTTGCGGAGGCACATCGGAACTGGCTTTTGCGGATGATGGCAGGGCGGGACTGGCTGTGGATTGCCGGGAATCATGATCCGGCGCCGGAAGGTCTGGCGGGAAGCCTCAGGGTCGAGATGCGGATCGGAGGGCTGGTGTTTCGCCATATCGCCGCGCCGGGGGCGGCGGGCGAGGTATCGGGCCATTATCACCCCAAGGCGCGTCTGGCGGGACGGGTGCGCCCCTGTTTTCTGGCCAATGCAGGCCGCGTGATCCTGCCGGCCTTCGGCACCTATACAGGGGGGCTGGAGTGCCGCGACCCGGCATTTTCCGCCTTGATGCAGCCGCCAGCGATGGCCATCCTGACCGGGCGGGAGCCGATCCCGCTGCCGCTGTGAGGCCCCGGATGTCCGACCGTATCCACCGCAGTTTCAGCGCACAAAGCCTGATGACCACATTGGAGGCGCGGATCACGGCGCTGGAGCCGGGCTTTGTGGAGATCACCGCGCCCATCCTGCCGGGCGGGCGGCAGCAGCAGGGCGCGGGCCATGCGGGTGTCACCTTCGCCTTGGCCGACACGGCGGCGGGCTATGCCGCGCTCAGCCTGATGCCCGAGGATCGCGAGGTGATGACGGTGGAGGCCAAGATCAACCTGCTGGCTCCGGCCCTGGGCGAAGCGCTGGTGGCGAGGGGCCGCGTGCTCAAGGCGGGCCGCCGCCTGACCGTGGTCACATCCGAGGTGTTTGCGCTCCGCGACGGTCGGGAAACCTGCATCGCGATCCTGCAAGGCACGATGATCCCGATGGACGCGCTTTAAGCCGTCAGCCCCTCGGGCTCGGCCAGACCGTTCGCGCGGCAGCAGGCGGTCAGCGTATTGGCCAGAAGGCAGGCAATCGTCATCGGCCCCACGCCGCCCGGAACCGGGGTGATCGCGCCCGCAACCTCCGCCGCCCCGGCATAGGCGACATCGCCCACGAGCCGCATCTTGCCGTCCCGTTCCACCCGGTTGATGCCGACATCGATCACCGTGGCGCCGGGTTTCACCCAGTCGCCGGGGATCATCTCGGCCCGGCCCACAGCGGCCACCAGAATATCGGCACGGCGGCAGACCTCGGCCAGATCCTTCGTCCGGCTGTGCGCGATGGTGACGGTGCAACTGTCACCCAGCAGCAGTTGCGCCATCGGCTTGCCGACGATGTTCGAGCGCCCGACAACGACCGCGTTCATCCCGGCAAGGGATCCGTGCTGGTCGCGCAGCATCATCAGGCAGCCCAGCGGCGTGCAGGGCACCATCGCCTTCTGCCCCGTCCCGAGCAGCCCGACATTGGAGATATGGAACCCGTCCACATCCTTGGCCGGATCGATCGTGTTGATGACCAGATCGGCATCCAGATGTTTCGGCAGCGGAAGTTGCACCAGTATCCCATGCACCGCCGGATCGGCATTGAGCTGCGCGATCAGCGCCAGCAGATCGGCCTCCGACGTGTCCGCCTCCAGCTTGTGTTCAAAGCTCGCCATCCCGGTCTCGACGGTCTGCTTGCCCTTGTTGCGGACATAGACCTCGGATGCCGGATCCTCGCCCACCAGCACCACCGCGAGCCCCGGAACCAGCCCGTGATCGGCCTTCAGCCTTGCCACATGGGTCGCAACCCTTGCGCGCACATCCGCTGCGAACGCCTTGCCGTCGATCACCGTTGCCGTCATGTCCTGTCCTTCTCTGCCGGGGCGATCACGATTTCGGTCCGCACCGAATTCGCGATGAAACATTGATCATGCGCTGCGTGGTGCAGCGCGGTTTCGGTCGGGGCGTCGGGCGCGATCCCCCATGTCACACGCGGGCGCAGGGTGACGCGGGCAACCCATGCGCGCCCGGCCTCCGTCCGCATCTCGCCGGTCGCGTCATCCTCGTAGGCCACAGCCACAAGGCCCGCACGACGCGCAAGGTCCAGAAACCACAGCATGTGGCAGGATGACAGCGCCGCGACATAGGCCTCTTCCGGGTCCACGCCCGCCGCATCCGACCAGGGCAGCGGCACCACCGAAGGCGAGGCGGAGGCAGGAACCACCGCGCCCCCGTCGAACGCCCAGTGATGCGCGCGCGAATAGCGACCGGAGGCGAAATCGCCCGACGCCTTCCAGATCACCCGCGCCCCGTGCATGGCTCACCCCTTCCGCAGACTGTCCGGCCCCAGCCGGTTTTCCTCCCGCGCGATGGACCAGTCGATCAGCCGCCGCCACAGCTTTTCCACCAGATCCGGTGGCAGGCCATGGGTCACGGCATGACGGCGGACATTGGCCACCACCTGTTCCACCCGGTCGTCGATCCGCGCGGGCAGATCGACCTCGGACTTGATCTCGGCAGCGCGGTCGATATAGCCCGCGCGTTCGGCGAATATCCGCACCAGAACCTCGTCGATCCGGTCGATCTCGGCGCGGATATGGGCCATGTCCTCACATTCGGCAGGTTTTCGCATCGGCTTCTTCCCCTTTCCGTCTGCGCCCCAGTTAAGGCGCTGACGGCAAAAGCGCAACGCGGGGAATTGCCTCAGAAAAGCCCCTCGACATCGCCCGCGTCATTGAGCCGGATCACCTCGGCAGAGGGCACGCGCGGCAGGCCGGGCATGGTCATGATCTCGCCGCAGATGACGACGATGAACCCCGCCCCCGCAGACAACCGCACCTCGCGCACCGGCACCGAATGGCCTGTGGGCGCGCCGCGCACGGCAGGATCAGTGGTGAAGCTGTATTGGGTTTTCGCCATGCAGACTGGCAGATGCCCATAGCCCGCCGCTTCCCAGGCCTTGAGCTGGTCGCGCACGGATTTGTCGGCCAGCACCTCGTCGGCGTGATAGATGCGTTTGGCGATGGTCTCGATCTTCTGCATCAGAGCCATGTCATCGGGGTAAATCGGCGCAAAGCTGGCGCCGCCGCCTTCGGCCATCTCGACGACCTTATGGGCCAGATCCTCGATCCCCGCGCCGCCCATCGCCCAATGCTTGCACAGGATCGCCTCGGCGCCCTGTTCGGCAACATAGGCCTTCACGGCGGCAATCTCGGCCTCGGTATCGGAATGGAAATGGTTGATCGCCACCACCACGGGCACGCCGAAGGATTTCACATTGGCGATATGGCGGCCAAGGTTCGGGCAGCCCTTCTGCACGGCGGCCACATTCTCCGGCCCCAGATCGGCCTTGGCGACACCGCCGTTCATCTTCATCGCACGCACCGTGGCCACGATCACGGCAGCGGCGGGTTTGAGGCCCGCCTTGCGGCATTTGATGTCAAAGAACTTCTCGGCCCCGAGATCCGCGCCAAAGCCCGCCTCGGTCACCACATAGTCGCCCAGCTTCAGCGCGGTGCGCGTCGCGATCACCGAATTGCAGCCATGGGCGATATTGGCAAAGGGTCCGCCATGCACGAAGGCCGGGTTGTTTTCCAGCGTCTGCACGAGGTTGGGCTGCATCGCGTCCTTGAGCAGAACCGTCATCGCGCCATCGGCCTTCAGGTCGCGGGCATAGATCGCCTTCTTCTCGCGGGTATAGGCCACCACGATATTGCCCAGCCGCTCTTGCAGATCCTCCAGATCACGCGACAGGCAGAGGATCGCCATGACCTCGGAGGCCACCGTGATGTCGAACCCGGTCTGGCGCGGAAAACCGTTGGCGACGCCGCCGAGATTGACCACGATGTCGCGCAGCGCGCGGTCGTTCATGTCCATCACCCGGCGCCAGACGATGCGGCGCTCGTCGATCGCCAATTCGTTGCCCCAGTAGATATGGTTGTCGATCATTGCCGACAGCAGATTGTGGGCGGAGGTGATCGCGTGGAAATCACCGGTAAAGTGGAGGTTCATCTCCTCCATCGGCACGACCTGTGCCATGCCGCCGCCCGCAGCCCCCCCCTTCATCCCGAAGTTCGGACCGAGGCTCGCCTCGCGGATGCAGATGACGGCCTTCTTGCCGATCCGGTTCAGCCCGTCGCCCAGACCCACGGTCGTCGTGGTCTTGCCCTCGCCCGCGGGGGTCGGGTTGATCGCAGTCACGAGGATCAGCTTGCCATCGGGGCGGTCCTCGATGGCACGGATGAATTCCTGCCCGACCTTTGCCTTGTCATGGCCGTAGGGGAGCAGATGTTCCGCCGGAATACCCAGCTTCGCGCCGATCTCCATGATCGGCTTTTTCTTCGCCTCGCGGGCAATCTCGATGTCGGTCCTGAATCCCATTTGCCCGGCCCTCCCAAGCCTTTTCTGCATCCTTCGCCGGTCGCCTTGCGGCCCTGCACCCCGGATCGTTGGCCAAAGGTGTAGCGGGCAGAACCCTGCCGGGAGGGCGCGATTGCGACGCAATCCCGGCTAAATTCGCCTTTCCTATCCGTCCGACTGGACCGCTGCCCTTTGACAAAGGGAACCTTTCATTCGGCGGCGCGTTGACGAGCGAACACAACCGAAAGGAACGGCCATGCACCCCGCAACGATCCTCTTCACCACGGCTCTCGGTTTCGGCTTTGCCCTGTCAGGCGCGGTTCTCGCCCTGATCTGACGCGCCGGTGCCGGACGACGCGCGCCATGCGCGCTGATCCGGGACATGCAGCGTCACCACCTCCCCCAAACGGAACGCGCCTTCCCGCTCGACCCATGCGGTCACGCCGCGCCGCCCTTTGGCTGCCGATTTGAAAGCCGCGCCCTGCCCCGGATGCAGCGCCTCGATGAAGGGCGCGGGCAAATGGCAGGGGCGGTTTTCCATGTCCACGACCAATGTGGCGCCCGCTTCACCCTGCAACCGGCTGGACGGCGGAAGATGCGTGAGATCGGGAATGCCCTCGACCACCATCGTCGCGCCGACCAGGGCCGGGTCCAGCGTCGCAAGGCCCATCGCGGACGCGATCTCCGCCAGTTCCTCTGCCGACAGGATCGAGAACTGGCGCGTGTTGCGGATCTCGGTGCCGCGCGGATATTGCCCCAGAACGCGCGAGCAGGACGGCCGCGTCAGCCCGCCATGCGCTTCACCCTCCGGCCCCGAAAACCGCGCGCCGATCCGGTCGACCGGAGTTGAGGGCAGCGCCGCCGCGCGGTCCCGCACCAGCCCCAGCCAGACGATCCGGCCCGTCACGCCGGTTTTCTTCAATGCCGCCATGGGATCACACCTTCAAGACCACAAACACCCGACGGAAAGGCAAGAGCGCGCCCCCGTCCGGCAAGACCGGATAGGCAGCGGCCAGTGCCGCATCATAGGCCGCGACAAAGACCTCTGCCTCCTCAGCGGTGAGTCGTTCCAGCATCGGGCGCATGGCCGTCGCTTCGGTGAAGCGGCGCACCGGATGGCCCCCGCCCGTGGGGGCAAGGTATTGCACATAGTCGGTTTCCCAGGCCCGCACCGCGCCCAGAGGGGCCAGCATCCGCCAATATTCGGCCGCAGGGGCCACCGGGGGAGCGGGTTGCGGTTCGAACCGGTCGGGATATTGCGCCGCCGCGATGTCGCGCAGGAAACGGTGCGAGGGCGCCCCCCATTGCCGCGGCATCTGCACCGCCAGCGTGCCGCCCGGTGCCAGCATCCCCGCCAGACGCGGAAACAGCGTTCCGTGATCCTCGATCCATTGCAGCGCGGCATTGGAGAAAATCAACGCGGGCGCGGCTTCAGGCGTCCAGTCCCGCAGATCGGCCAGCGTCAGCGTGCTGTAGGCCCCACCCTCGCGCGCACGGTCGAGCATGGCCGGAGAGGCATCCAGCCCCATGATCGCGCGCGCCGGAAACCGGCGCGCCAGATCGGACCCGGCGGCCCCCGCCCCACAGCCCAGATCGATCACATCGCCGCCCGGCAGATCGCCCACCTGCGCCAGAAGATCGCCAACGGGGCGCAGCCGCAAATCGGCAAAGCGCGCATAGCTGTCAGGGTTCCAGTCCGTTGCCGTCACGCACCTGTCTCCGCGAAGTCACCCGCCTCTTATCGGTCCGCCCCAACCGGCTGGCAACCGTTATCGGCAAAACGGCAGGGATCATCGGCAAGCATCGGCCAAGGCCGCGATCGGGGCCTGTTTCCCTGCCCGGCCCCGTCAACGACCCGGCCCGGCCCCGGAATGCAAACCGCCGCGCAGGGACTGATCCTTGCGCGGCGGTCATGTTCATCAATCGCGGTTGGCTCAGGCGGTCGGTTCGGGTTCCATCCCGCCCTTGGGTGCCTTGGGCCGGGTTTTCGGGATCGCGATGACCGAGGCCGGCGTGCCGCCCGCCGGGCTGTCATCCGCGTCGTCGCCATCCAGCGGCTCACCTGCCACCACCTTGCGGATCTCATCCCCGGTCAGGGTTTCATATTCCAGCAAGCCCTTGGCCAGACGCTCGAACTCTTCGGGTTTTTCCAGCAGGATCCTGCGCGCGACCTCATAGCCTTCGTCGATCAGGGCCTTCACTTCGGCCTCAATGGTTTTCTTGGTCTCCGCCGAAACACTGAACCCGGCGGTGTTGCCCTGATAGCCCTCATGCGCCTCGGCATAGTCGATATTGCCGATCTTGTCGGACATGCCCCAACGCATCACCATCGCGCGTGCCAGACCGCTTGCCTGCTGGATGTCGCCGACCGGTCCGGAAGACACGCCCTCCTCCCCATATTTGATGATCTCGGCGGCCTTTCCGGCCATGGTCATGGCGATACGTTGCTTGGCCTCGTCCTTGTGCATCTGGAGGCGGTCCATTTCCGGCAGCGACACGACCATCCCCAAGGCCCCGCCGCGCGGAATGATCGTGGCCTTGTAGACCGGATCGCATTTCGGCAGCGTCATGCCGACAATGGCATGGCCGGCCTCGTGATAGGCGGTCTTTTCCTTCTGGTCGGCGGTCAGCACCATGGACCGGCGTTCCGCCCCCATCATCACCTTGTCCTTGGCCTGTTCGAAATCCTCCATCTTGACGACGGAGCGGCCCACCCGCGCCGCCATCAGTGCGGCCTCGTTCACAAGGTTGGCGAGGTCGGCGCCCGAAAATCCGGGGCAGCCGCGCGCAATGATGCGCAGGTCCACATCCGGGCCCAAAGGGATCTTGCGGGCATGGACATGCAGGATCTTCTCGCGCCCCTTGATGTCGGGGTTCGGCACATGGATCTGGCGGTCGAACCGGCCCGGGCGCAGCAGCGCGGGGTCCAGCACGTCCTTGCGGTTGGTGGCGGCCACGATGATGACGCCCTCATTGGCCTCGAACCCGTCCATTTCCACCAGCAACTGGTTCAACGTCTGTTCGCGTTCGTCATTGCCGCCGCCGATGCCCACGCCACGCGCCCGGCCCACGGCGTCGATCTCGTCGATGAACACGATGCAGGGCGCGTTCTTCTTGGCCTGCTCGAACATGTCGCGCACGCGGGAGGCGCCCACGCCCACGAACATTTCCACGAAGTCCGAGCCCGAGATGGTGAAGAACGGCACCCCCGCCTCGCCGGCGATGGCGCGGGCCAGAAGCGTCTTACCCGTGCCGGGCGGGCCGACCAGCAGCGCGCCCTTGGGGATCTTGCCGCCCAGGCGGCTGAACTTCTGCGGGTTGCGCAGGAATTCGACGATCTCTTCCAGTTCTTCCTTGGCCTCGTCGATGCCGGCCACGTCGTCAAAGGTGACGCGGCCATGCTTTTCGGTCAGCAGTTTGGCGCGGCTCTTGCCAAAGCCCATCGCCCCGCCTTTACCGCCACCCTGCATCCGGTTCATGAAGAAGATCCAGATGCCGATCAGCACGAGGAACGGCAGCCACAACGAAATCAAGGACATGAACCCCGATTGTGCCTGCGCCTCGGCGCGGACCTCGACATCCTTGGTGATCAACCGTTCCGTGATGTCATCGCCCGCAGGCTTGATCGACACGAACTGATTGCCGTCCTTGGTGCGGATCATCACCCGTTCGCCATCGAGAACCACACTCGACACCTCGCCCGCATCCACGCGCTGAAGGAAATCGGAATAGGAAATCGACCGCGAGGACATGGTATTCGTCCCGCCGCTGAACATGTTGAAAAGCGCAAGGATCAGGACGAACAGAACGACCCAGAACGCGATATTTCGTGCATTACCCACGAAGTGTCTCCCTCAGGTGCCGCGCCGCAGGTCGCGGCGCCGGGCTTTGGCAACAAGATAGCCATTCAGGGGCCGGGTTCAATGCGATACTGCGAATAGGTTGCCCGGCGCGGCAATTCGTGCGGAAAATCCATTGGACAGACCCGCCAGAGGGGCGGAAACCAGCCGTCCGCCCCGCCAGACCGCCGGGGTCACGACCAGCGCCGCGCGCGGCAGCCCCGTTTCGCGCCAGTCCGGGCAGAGCCGCAGGCCCTCCGCCCCCAGCGGCCCGACACACATATCCGCCAGGAAAGGGCCCTCGACCCGCCAGCGCCTGTCCCACAGCGATCCGCGCGCGGCGACCTCGTCCGCAACGGCCCGCCATTCCCGCAAGACCTGCACGGCGTCCCCCCGCACCCGGACCCGGCACCCGCCAAGCGTTGCATCACTTCCCGCCGCGACCGCCGCCAGCACCCGCGCCACGGATGCCGCGCGCGGCGCGTGATCCGCGCCTGAGACCCGAAGGATCGCCCAGATCATCACCCTGCGCCGGATCTCCTCAGGCAGGGCGGCGAGGCCCTGGCGGTCGATCACCACCATCCCGGCACTCTCCTGCCCGATCCGCGCTGCGGCCTGTTGCGTCACCTCTTGCAGGGCCGCCTGCGCCGCACGCAGATGCGCCATGCTCGCCGTGACACTTTCGGTGTCGATCCCCAGCGGCGCCAGCACCGCCAGCATCCGCCGGGCCTTGATCCGGTCGAAGCGTGCATCCTCATTGGACGGATCGTCGATCCATTGCTGCCCCTGCGCGACCAGAAATGCCCGAAGGTCGGCGCGCGACACGCCCAGCAGCGGGCGGACAAACCGGACCCCGCCCTGCGACCAGACCGGGCGCATGCCGGTCAATCCATCCAGCCCCGCCGCACGGCCGAGCCCCAGCAGGAAGGTTTCCGCCTGATCGTCTGCGGTATGGGCAAGCGCCACATGGCCCAACCCCTCCCCCTGCGCCCAGGTTTCGAGCAGGCCATAGCGCGCATGCCGCGCTGCCTCCATCAGATTGCCCCGGACTGCACCGTGATGCCAGCACAGCACCTGATGCCGAAGACCAAGACCCTTACAGATTTCCGCCACCTGCCGCGCCTCATCGGCAGACCCGTCGCGCAAGCCGTGGTCGACGGTGGCCACCGCCAGACGCCAGCCCATCCCCGGCGCGATGTCCGACAGCAGATGCAGCAGGGCGAGGGAATCCCCGCCCCCCGAAACGGCAACGCCGAGGGTCGTGACGGTTTCAGGGCCAAGCGTTGCGACCAAAGCCTGCCGCAACTGCTCCGCGCTCTGGCCGCTACTGGCAGCCAAGCGACTGTGCCGCCATCGCGGCATCGCTGGCCGCCTGCGTGCCACCATAGCGCAGGCTGACCTCGGCCAGCGTGACGCAGGCCTCCGGCCCCTGCCCCAGCGTTGCCAAGGCCTGCCCGACCTTCAGCAGCGCCTCGGGCGCACGCGCGCCCGTCATGTCGGTGGAAAACGCATCCAGCCAGGACCGGGCCGCCGAACTGGTTTCACCCAGTTGTTCCAGCGCCTCGCCGCGCAGGAACAGCGCCTCTTGCGTCAGGGCGCCACCCGGATAGGTCTCGGCATAGGTCGCAAACTTTTCCGCGGCGGTGCGAAAGTCACCTTGACCGAGCACCTCCCGGGCCCGGTCAAAGTCGGCTTGTTCGGCAACGGCCATCGAAGGGCCGCCCGCGTTGGGGGAAGGGGTGGGCAGCGGCATCGGGGCCGAGGTGCCGGGGGCTGCCCCGCCAAGGGGTGCCACCTGCCCGGCCTGCCCCAGATCGCCGCCTTCGAGTTCGGTCAGCCGGAAGTCTATATCGCCCAGACGGTTGGTGCCATCCGTCACGATCTGGTTGATGCGGAACTCAAGCTGTTCGGCCTTGGCCGTCAGTTGCGACATCGCCGCCTCGATCGTGTCCACGCGGTTCAGGAAATCGCCGCCCTGCAGCATCATGCCCGGCGCCCCTGTCGTCAACAGCTCGCGCCGCAACTCGTTCACCGCAATGTTCAGGATCGCCATTTCCTGCCGGATGTCGGCCAGCGTCTGCGCGCGGTCCTGCGCGATGGCCGACATCGGCCACAGCAAAAGACAGCCCAGAACCGTCAAGCGCCGCATCATGCGCTCAGCTCCCCGCGCCGGCCGACAGCACCGTGACGGCGCGGCGGTTGCGTGAATAGCAGGCCTCGGTCGAACAGACCTCGACCGGGCGTTCCTTGCCATAGCTGACAGTGCGCACGCGGTTCGGGGCCACACCCTGCGAGATCAGGAAATTCTGCGCGGCGGACGCACGGCGCGCGCCGAGGGCGAGGTTGTATTCCCGCGTGCCCTGCTCATCGGCATGGCCTTCGACGATGATCGCATATTGCGTGTTGGTGTTGAGCCATTGCGACTGCCCGGTGAGCGTTGCGCGCGCATCCTCCGACAGCGTGCTTTGATCGACGGCAAAGAACACCCGGTCCCCCAGCGTCTGCTGGAAATAGGCCACCGAGCGCGGATCATTCGGCCCGCCAAGGCCGGAGGAATCGATCCCGCCCATGCCGCCCGGCCCCCCGGGCCCGCCCGGACCGCCCGCCCCGAACCGGTCGGGGTTGTTACAGGCCGCCACCCCGAAAGCCGCCACCACCAGCAGCGCCTTGCTCAGATATCCCATCAGTTCGCCCTTCTTTTTCATGGCTCGATTTCGGCCACAGTATCAGCTTTGCCGAGCCCTGTGAATCGGGCGCGGATCACGAAATCTTACGGCAAGAGCGGCGACCACGCCGGGTCCGAAGCCGAGCCTTCGGTTGTCACCCGTCGCAGGTTGCGCCCCGAAATATCCACCGAGAAGAGCGCGGGCTGTCCACCCTCGCCCGCCGTTTCGCGGGTGAACATGATGACGCGGCCATTCGGTGCCCAGGTCGGCCCCTCATCGAGGAAGGAAGAGGTCAGCAAACGCTCCTCGCTGCCATCGGCGCGCATCACACCGATATGGAACCGGCCCTGATGCTGCTTGGTGAAGGCAATGAGATCCCCGCGTGGCGACCAGACCGGGGTGCCATAGCGCCCCGCCCCGTTCGAAATCCGGCGCGGCTCGCCGCCGCCTGCGGGCATGACATAGACCTGCTGCGTCCCCGACCGGTCGCTTTCAAACACGATCTGGCGGCCATCGGGGCTGAAGCTCGGCGCGGTTTCGATGGCGGGC
Source organism: Pseudorhodobacter sp. (assembly GCA_046295215.1). Lineage (GTDB taxonomy): Bacteria > Pseudomonadota > Alphaproteobacteria > Rhodobacterales > Rhodobacteraceae > Szabonella. The sequence continues at coordinate 52,709 of JBKBNP010000030.1, forward strand.
GAATTGGTCAGCCGGTTGCGTGCGCCGGTGCTGGTGTCGAGCGTGTAAATGTCGGTATTGCCGCCCTGTTCCAGACTGAAAACCACCGTCCGCCCGTCAGGCCCAAAGCGCGGCGCGAAGGTCATCGTGCCGGGCTGGTCGTCCAGCGCGCGCGACCGAACAGAAGCCACGTCCATCACATAGATGCGCGGAAAGCCCGAGACATAGGAGGTGTAAAGGATCCGGTCCCCTGTCGGTGAAAAGCGCGGCGCCAGCACGATGGAGGAACTGTCGGTCAGATACTGCACATTCGCGCCGTCGTAATCCATCACCGCCAACCGCTTCTGGCGGGCGTTCTTTGGGCCTGCCTCGGCGACGAAGACCACACGACTGTCGAAATACCCGCCCTCGCCGGTGATCCGGCTGTAGACGGCATCCGCCACCTTATGCGCCATGCGCCGCCAGCTTTGCGGGGTGCCCGCGAATTGCAGCCCCTCGCCCATCTGCTGCCCCGAGAAGATGTCGAAGAGGCGGAACTTGACCACGATGCGGTCGCCACTTGCACTTACCGCGCCGGTGATCAGCGCCTGCGCGTTGATCGCCTTCCAGTCGGCATAGGCGACGGGGGCGTCGAAACTGCTGACCCGGCTGATATGGGCGCTGGCCGGGATCTCGCGGAAAAGTCCGGTTCCTGACAGGTCCGATGCAATCACACGCGCGATGTTGCGGGCATGATCCGTCGCGGCCCCGTTCTCGGCCACGAAATCCGGCACGGCGAAGGGCAGCGGTTCGATCACGCCTTCGGTGATCTCGATCCGCAGCGGGCCGGATTGCGCCAGCGCCGGGGCGCTTGCACCAAACAGGGCAAAAGCTGCAATCAGCAGCGGGCGGAGGGCTTTCATTGGGGTCATTTGATCCTCATTCTCTCCGGGTTGAACACCATTTCTATATCACGCCACTGGTCGTATTTTTCGGGGGGAAGCGGAAAACCGTTTGCCCCGCAGCGAATTATCGCGCGGCGCGCGGCCTCGAAGGCCTGACGCGCGGCCCCTTCCGATCCGCCCTCGAAACCGATCATCCGGATCGACCCCGCCTCGGGCACGCCCGATTGCGCCACGGCCACCGCCACCGTTACCGTGACCTGCAAGGCCTCGGTCGAGAGCGAGCCGACATTCCAGCATTGCTGCACAGACACCCGAAGCGCGTCCTTTTCGCCTGCGGTCATCGGCGGACCAGCCGGGGCCGGACTGCTGGGTGCCGGGGTTCTGGAGGCAGCCCCGCTGACCGCCGCCGCCACGGCATCCGCCACCGCATCCGGGCTGACCGACGGCGTTGCAGGCGGCGTGGGGCGCGCAGGCTGGGCTGGTTGCGCCGTCTGCGTCGGTGCGGGCGTGGGCGCCGGTGCGGGCAATGCCGGACGCGGGCGCGGTCGGGCCGAGGCGGCGGGGGCCAGCGGTTCGGGGCGGTTGGCCTCGGTCGCAAGTTCGGTCCCGGCCTCCTCGGGGGCGGATTCCGGGCGCTCCTCCTCCACGATCCGCGGTTCCGGCGCGGGTTCGGGCGTTACGGCCGGGGTCGGCGGGGCCGGGTCGGGCAGCGCCTCGGGCGGCGGGGCGGGCGTCGGCTCGGGGGCCACTCGGTCCGCCGGGCGCGGACGCGGGCGGAGTTCGGTCAGCGGCGTCTCCACGGGTGGCAGATTCTCAGCCACCGGCGCGGGCGGCGCGGGTTCGGGATCGGGCAAGGCGGGTGGCGCGGCGTCCGGCTCCGGCATCGGGGCGGGCGGCGGAGCCTGTTCGGGCGGGGCCTCGACCACCGGGGCAATCGGTTCGGGGGTCGGGTCAGGCGCGACCGGGGCCGGGGCCGCAACGTCGGTCTGCGCCGGTTCCGGCGGAGGGGCTGTGGGCGAGGCCGCCAGAAGCGCCTCGAACTCCGCCCCGGACAAAAGCGACACTTCGGTCATCGGCACGGCAAGCGCATCATCGGGGCGCTGGAAAAAGCCCCCGATCAGAACCCAGAGGATCAGGCCCGCATGCCCTGCTCCGGAAATGATGACACCCTTGTCCATCATGCGCCTAGCCGCCAGAAGCCCCGAAGCTCGGCCCGTCCGTATCCGTGACCAGCCCGATATTGCGGAAACCCGCCGCATTGAGCGCGCCCATCACCTGCGCGACGCGCGAATAGGGAATCGCGCCGTCCGCGCGCAGGAAGATCTTGTCGGTCGTGCGTTCCGCCGCCACTGCGCGCAGTTTCGGAATGAACTCCCCTTCCGCCACTTCCTGCGTCTGGATCAGGAGCCGGCCGTCGGCAGCCATGGTGATCGCCAGCGGTTCCTCCTGTTCGGTCGGCAGCGCCGAGGCCGCCGTGCGGGGCAGTTCGATCGGCACCCCCACGGTCAGCAGGGGGGCTGCCACCATGAAGATGATGAGCAGCACCAGCATCACATCCACGAAAGGCGTGACGTTGATCTCGCTCATCGGGGCGGCCTTGCGCCTGCGTCGCCCGCGCCCCCGGCCGCCATCACCGCCGCCCGACTTCTGGATGACCCCTGCCCCCATGGTTCAGGAGTCCAGCTGGCGCGACAGGATGGTGGCGAATTCGTCGGCAAAAGCCTCGTAGCCGCCGGTGATCCGCTCGCTGTCGGCATTGAGCTTGTTGTAGAACACCACCGCCGGAATGGCCGCGACAAGGCCGATCCCGGTGGCCAGCAACGCCTCGGCAATGCCCGGGGCCACGACGGCGAGATTGGTATTCTGCGAAATCGCGATCTGTTCGAAAGCGTGCTTGATACCCCAGACCGTCCCGAAAAGCCCGATGAAGGGGGCGGTGGAGCCGGTCGTGGCGAGAAAGGAAAGGCTGTGGTTGAGCGCCTCGCTCTCCTTGGCGATGGCCACATCCATGCTGCGGTCGATCCGTGCCTGCGCCCCCGCGATCAGCCCGCCATCCTGCCGGTGGCTGCGCCGCCATTCGGTCATGCCGGCCGAGAAGATCCGCTCTGACGCGCCGCGCGGCTCTGCGCCGATCTTTTCGAACAACTCGTCCAGCGGTTCGCCGGACCAGAAGGCCGCATCGAACACCGCCGACTCGCGCCGCGCCAGCCGGAACGCGATATGCTTGCGGATGATGATGGCCCAGGACCAGAAGGACATGACCAGCAAAAGCAACATGACCAGTTTGACGGTCAGTGTCGCACGTGCAAAAAGGGCGATTAGCGAGAAATCAATATCCCGCGCCGCCGCCAGGGTTTCCGTTTCCATTACGCCTGCTCTTGTTATGGGGCGATTGTCGCCTGCCTGTTAGCAGTGATTCTATCTGGAAATAAGGGCGATTGCCAACACATCTGCGTGGTTCGGCGGGGGGGCGCTGAAACATTGCGTTACATTCCGGCAGCGTGCCGCGAGGGTGTCAGCCGGCCAGAGACGCGCGGATCCCGGTCGGCACCCGCACCGCCCCCCGGTCCGACAGGCAAACCAGCGTGACCCGCGCCTGAAACAGCAATATTTCCCCCCGCCAGACCGCCTGATCCAGCACGATCCGCGCGCCTGTCAGCGCAGCAAGCCCTGTGCGCACCTCCAGCAGATCCTCGAACCGGGCGGGCGCCAGATAGTCCGCCTCCAGCCGCCGCACGGCAAAGACCAGCCCCGCCCCCGCCTTCAGCGCCACCTGATCCACCCCACGGTCGCGCACCCATTCGCTGCGCGCCCGCTCGATGAATTTCAGGTAGTTGGCGTAATAGACGATGCCCGCAAGGTCGGTATCCTCGTAATAGACCCGGCAGGTGAACCGGCCTTCGGCGTCGCTGGCATCGGCAGTCATTGTCTCTCCATTCGAAACGGATCTTGCCGCAATTGGTCACAGATCAGGCCGGAATGCACCCTGATTTCACCTGATTGTCCCGTCACATTGCCCATACGGACCCTCTGAGAAAGGTAGTTTCGATGCAGACAAGTATGATTGTTTCCCTTGCAGGGGTGATGAGCCTCTCTGCCGTCGCCGCCCATGCCGCCCCGCCCGAGATCGCGACGGCCATTTCCGCCGCCCTGCCCTGGATGCTGGCGCTGGCGGCCCTGCCCATGGTGCTGACCGTGGCCGCCCGGCCCGTCGATGTGCCCCTGCACCTTCTGGGCCAGTATCCGTTGACCGGCCTGCCCCGGTTCAGCTTCCTCGCCACGAAGATGGCGCTGGTCGTGCTGATGGCGATGGTTGCGGTCGGGATGTTCTGACACCGGACCGGACCCGCCTATTGCATCAGGCCCACGCGCGCCGCCAGTCGCAGCGCGTGGGTCGCGTCGCGGTCCATCGCGGGAAGGGCGGGATCATAGCCTGCCCGGATCAGCGCGCCGATCTCGGGGCGCAGCACCACAACCTCCCCCGCCCTCGCAAGCGGCGAGGCAGCGGCGAAGGCCCGGTCCGACCAGAGCAGGATCACCTGCACCGCCTGATTGAGCGCCAGAACCTCTGCCGGAACCGCCGAAAGATCCGCATCCATCCGCAAAAAGACAAAGGCCGCGCGGATCGCGCCCGCCTCGTCAAACCGGAAAATGCGATACTGGTTGGCCCCCGCCGCCTCCAGCCGCGCGCAAAGCGGGGCAAGATCGGGGATCATCCGGTCAAGGTTCGGCACTTCGGGCAGTTCCGCCCAGTCCCGGCAGAAGAAGATCATCAGGTTGGCCCCCAGTTCCGGGTCGGTTTCCGCCATTCGGTGCCCGGCCAATGCCACCACCGCCTCCAGCGCGCCCTTGACCACACGCAGCGTCTCCTCCTCCACGCCGAACACCACCGGCACGATGGGGCGACCCCAGCGGGCAAACAGATATTGCCCGTCGGCGCGGGTGAAATGGGCTTCGATCTCGGTGGGGGTCATGGGGTTTGAATCCACGTGTGACTGAGTATGGCCTGAAAACCGACAACGAGGCTGCGCGTCAAGTTCAAACGCACTCTGCCTGGTCGACAAAATGCTTCGCGACTGACAAGTTGCATTGGCAGATCCCTCGAATACGATATCTTCATGTCATTTGGGGCCATAGCCAATGTTTTTCCTTAGAATCGCTGAGAAGAAACCAGAGGTGATTGAGCGATGGCTTCGAAAACGCTTCGGCAAGCGGCTTGAACGTGTCGCAAGATTTGCTATTCGAATCAAGCACAGTATTCTCTACTTTCGAACTGACAGACAACGCAGGAAAGTCCTCGACGAAGCTATGAAGGCGACCGAAACAGCAATTCATAGATGCGAACGAAACGGATACGTTCACACATTGAAGGTTCTCCAATGCAACCTATTCATGCTCGTTCCACTAAAAGACATAGAAACAGTCAAAATGAGAGCAGCCCTTTCCGATGATGAGTGGGAAAGAAAATTATCCTTGCGGATAATCATCCTCACAACGTTCGAATGGGGAAAAAACACAAGCTTCGACAAGTCGTTCTATGCGTCATTGGCGAAAATATCTGTTTCAAAACCGACGGTTGATCGATTGAAGAGGGAGGTGCGAGAGTTTCATAAGCAACACGAAAAATTCACGAAGAAGTATGCTAATGCCCGCAACAAGCTGATTGCGCATCGGCACTCCAATGCTCGTGAGTTTATCACGCGGATTCGGAATCTTCCAGATCAAGAGATATTTACTGATGCATCCGCTTTGACTGAAAAAGTGAGTCCATTGATTGAGACACTCACGGAAATAGTTCGCCCTGAACAACCTCCATACCATTGATTTTGCGCTGAAACGTTGCGGTTTTTCTCGCCATGGCCTGCAGTGTTTTGTATGATTTCCTTCAAACCCCTGCAATTTTGGTCCCGCC
>JBKBNP010000031.1:0-56200 GCA_046295215.1 Pseudorhodobacter sp.
GAAAGCTCGAACCGGACCTGATCGTTGCCCTTGCCGGTTGCACCATGCGCCACGGCATCGGCCCCGGTTTCATGGGCGATGCGCACGAGGTGTTGCGAGATCAGCGGCCGCGCGATGGAGGTGCCCAGCAGATAGAGCCCTTCATAGAGCGCATTGGCCCGGAACATCGGGAACACGAAATCGCGCACGAATTCCTCGCGCACATCCACGATATGGATGTTTTCGGGTTTGATGCCCAGCATCTCGGCCTTGGCGCGTGCGGGTTCCAGTTCCTCGCCCTGCCCGAGATCGGCGGTGAAGGTCACCACCTCGCAGCCATATTCGGTTTGCAGCCATTTGAGGATGATCGAGGTATCGAGGCCGCCGGAATAGGCAAGCACGACTTTCTTCGGCGCGGACATTCTGGGCCTCCGTTATGGCGAATTTTGCCGGGGTTTATTGGCTTTCGGCCTGTGGAACAAGGGTGGCATTGTGTCCGTAGCAATATGACCGCTGCTGCGCTATGACGCGCCATGACCTTCGCACCCGATGCCGCCCGTTCCGCCACGCTTGCCCTGCGCGATCTGTTCGATCCGACGCCCTTGCAGCGCAATGACCATCTGTCCAGCCGCTTTGGGGCCGAGATCTGGCTCAAGCGCGAGGATCTGTCGCCGGTGCGGTCCTACAAGATCCGGGGTGCGGTCAATGCGATGCGCAAGGTGCGGGTGGCCAACCCCGCGCAGGGCCGGTTCGTCTGTGCCAGTGCGGGCAATCATGCGCAGGGCGTGGCCTTTGCCTGCCGCCATTTCGGGGTGCGGGGCACCATCTTCATGCCGGTGACGACACCGCAGCAGAAGATCGACAAGACCCGCATCTTCGGCAATGGCGCGGTGGAGATCGTGCTGGTCGGCGACTATTTCGACCAGACCCTTGCCGCAGCACAAGCCTTCTGCGCCGAAAAGGGCGCGCATTTCCTGTCACCCTTCGACGATGCCGATGTGATCGAGGGGCAGGCGAGCGTGGCGGTGGAAATGCTGACCCAACTGGGGCGCGCACCCGATCTGGTCGTGCTGCCGGTCGGCGGCGGCGGGCTCTCGGCGGGCGTCACCGGCTATCTGCGCCATGTCGCCCCGGTGACCGACTTCCGGTTCGTGGAGCCTTCGGGCGGCGCGAGCCTTTCGGCGGCCTTGGCAAAGGGCGAGCCGGTCACGCTGCCGCGCGTCAATTCTTTCGTGGACGGCGCGGCAGTGGCGCGGATCGGGACGCAGACCTTCGCGATGCTGGACTGGGTTGACCCGCGCCATGTGCTGCTGGCCCCCGAGGACCGGATCTGCGTCACCATGCTGGACATGCTGAATGTCGAGGGGATCGTGCTGGAACCCGCAGGGGCGCTGGCCGTGGATGCCTTGCCCGATCTGGCGGAGGTGATCCGGGGCAAGACGGTGGTCTGCGTCACCTCGGGCGGGAATTTCGACTTCGAGCGCCTGCCGGAAGTGAAGGAGCGCGCACAGCGCCACGCCGGGCTGAAGAAGTATTTCATCCTGCGGATGCCCCAGCGCCCCGGTGCCCTGCGCGAGTTCCTGATGATGCTGGGACCGGATGACGACATCGCGCGGTTCGAATATCTGAAGAAATCGGCGCGCAACTTCGGGTCTGTTCTGATCGGCATCGAAACGAAGGATGCACGGAATTTCGATCGGCTTTTCGGCAATATGGACGCGGCGGGGTTTGCCTATCGCGACATCACGGCTGACGAGGCGCTGGCGGAATTCCTGATCTGACCTCAGGCGGCGGAGGCGGCACGGAGCCGCGTCACGAACCCGTCGCGCGAGCGGCGATAGCAGTCGATCAGCCCGGAAAGCGCCTCGGGCGGCATTTCGCGGGCCTTTTCACCCTGCTGGCACAGCCGCGCAAGATCCTGAAACCCGAGGTTCAGCGCGCTGCCCTTCAGAAAATGCAGGGCCGCCTGCCGGCTTTCGGCGCTGTCGAGACTGGCCAACCCGGCCACGACCTCATCTGCCTCTTCCAGAAACAGTTCCACGACTTCGGCGAAATCCGCTTCGCCGATCCCGTCGCGCAGTTCCGCGACCCGATCCCAGTCAATCATGCTGACCCCACATTCCTCACCCCACAGCCCGATCCTGACCCCGCGCGCTTAACAACCTGTCACCATCCACCCGGGCGATAGCCTGCATTTTAGGATTCACCGCGCGTTAAAGGATGCGGCCCAGAAGAGGAGTGCAGAGTGACGGAGTTTTCAGTGCAGCTGGTTGCAACCCGAATCAGATCAGGCCCGCCTGACGCCGAACCGGCGCAACGGATGGTTCTGGTTGTCGATGACAGCCGGGCCCAGCGGCATGTGCTGTCGCTGTCCTTGCGTCGGGGCGGCTATGCGGTGACCGAAGCCGCCAGCGCAGAGGAGGCGCTGGCGCTGTGCCGCGTGACGGATTTCGATTTCGTGCTGAGCGACTGGATGATGCCGGGCATGACAGGGCTCGATTTCTGTCGTGCCTTCCGCGCCCTGCCGCGCGACAGTTACGGCTATTTCCTGCTGCTGACCTCCAAATCCGAGAAGGCCGAGATTGCCGACGGGCTGGATGGCGGGGCGGATGATTTCCTGTCCAAGCCGGTCAGTCCAGATGAATTGCGCGCCCGTCTCCGGGCGGGGGAGCGGATTCTGGGGATGCAGGGGGAATTGCGCGAAAAGAACCGGCTGATTTCGGCAACGCTGGGCGAATTGCAGGGCCTTTACGATTCGCTCGACCGTGATCTGATCGAGGCGCGGCGCCTGCAACAGACATTGGTGCGCGAACGCACGCGCGATTTCGGACGGGGGCAGGTTTCACTGCTCCTGCGGCCTTCGGGGCATGTCGGCGGGGATCTGGTGGGGTTCTTCCAGATCGACGACCACAGGCTCGGCCTCTATTCGGTCGATGTGTCGGGGCATGGCGTCGCCTCGGCCATGATGACGGCGCGGCTGTCGGGGCTGCTGTCGGGCAATTCGCCGGATCAGAACATTGCCTTCCGGCCTGCGGGGCGCGGATTGCGCAGGGTCTGGCCGCCCGACGAGGTGGCCCGGCGGCTCAACCGGATGATGTTCGACGAGATCCGGGTGGAACAGTATTTCACGCTCGCCTATGCCGAGATCGACCTTCAGACCGGGCAGGTCGCACTGGTGCAGGCGGGCCATCCGCACCCCGCAATCCTGCGTGCCGATGGCCGTGTCGACTATCTCGGGGCGGGCGGTCTGCCCATCGGGTTGATCGAGGAGGCCGGTTTCGAGGTGATCGAATCGCAGCTTGCCCCGGGGGACCGGCTGTTTCTGGTATCGGATGGCGTGACCGAATGTCCCTCGGCCGAAGGGGAGGAACTGGGGGAGGACGGGTTGCAGGCCATCCTCGCCGCCAACCGCGCGCTGGAGGGCGAGGCCCTTCTGGAGGCGCTGGTCTGGGAATTGTCCTGCCACAATGGCGGCGGCGAGTTTCCCGACGATGTGTCCGGCGCGCTGTTCAGCTATCGCCCCTGACCCCGTCCTGCGACCGCAGGAAGGCCGCGACGAAGGCGCGGTCCCCAGGATTGCCCAGTTCGCGCGCCGCCTCTGCCACCGGCAGCCAGACCGCACAATGCCCCGGTTCCGTCGGCGGCCCCAGACGCAGCACGGGCCGCGCCAGATAAACGGTGCAGAGCTTTTCGGCCCAGAGGTCGTATTCCGGCATGTAGGTGAAGCGGCGGAACGCCCCCAGCCGGCGCGTCACCGCCACTTTCCAGCCGGTTTCCTCAAACACCTCGCGGTGAAGGGCCGCCACCGGGTGTTCGCCCCGGTCGATCCCGCCACCGGGAAGCTGCACCTCCGGCTCCGGATCGGCCTGATGCGTGGCCAGCAAGCCGCCTTCCAGCGGCAGGATGGCATAGACGCCCGCGCGCCGGATGTATCTTTGTCCCTTTATCGGGGGTTCTCCATAGCGTCGGATCATCGCTTGCCCTTGGTCCTGCGGTTGCCCTGCCTATATTCAGGCGCTATGCCAGAATTGGCTCGCAAGGAAAATCCCATGACCATCGGAACCAAAATCGCCTGGGACGATACCGTTCTGCCCTTCCAACTCGACCGCTCGGACATCCGGGGCCGGGTCGTGCGGCTGGATGGCGTTCTGGAAAACGTGCTGCGCCAGCATGACTATCCGCCGCAGATCGAGGCGCTGGTCGCCGAGGCAGCCCTGCTGACCGCCCTGATCGGCCATACGATCAAGCTGCGCTGGAAACTCTCGCTTCAGATCCGGGGTGGGGGGGCGGTGCGGATGATCGCGACCGATTATTACGGCCCGACCGATGAGGGCGAGCCTGCCCGGATCCGCGCCTATGCCATGTTCGACGCCGAGGCGCTGGACCCGGAGGCCGACCCGTTCTCGCTGATCGGGCCGGGCTATTTCGCCATCCTGATCGACCAAGGGGCGGGCACGGTGCCCTATCAGGGCATCACCCCGATTTCGGGCGGTTCGCTCGCCTCCTGCGCGGAAACCTATTTCGCGCAATCCGAGCAGTTGCCGACGCGGTTCGAGTTGAGCTTCGGCAAAAGCACCCTGCCGGGCGAGGCGGAACAATGGCGGGCGGGGGGTGTGATGCTCCAGCACATGCCCAAGGCCTCGCCTTCGGTCGCGGGGGAGGGTGGGTCGGGCGAAGGCGGCCTGCTGACCCATTCCGACATCCTGGGCGGGGACGAGAGCGAAAACTGGACGCGGGCCAATCTGCTGCTGGACACGGTCGAGGCGCTGGAACTGATCGGCCCGCAGGTCGGCCCGACCGACCTGTTGATCCGGCTGTTCCACGAGGAAGGGCCGCGCGTCTATGACCCGCAGCCCCTGCGATTCGGCTGTTCCTGTTCGGAGGATCGCGTGCGCCAGTCGCTGTCGATCTACACCGCCGAGGATCTGGCCGACATGATCACCGACAAGGGTGTGTTGACCGCCGATTGCCAGTTCTGCGGCGCGCATTACGAACTCGACCCCGCCACGCTGGGGTCGGATGCAAAGGCGGGGGGCGATGGGGCCTGAGGCGCTGCGACAGGCGTTCAATATCCGTACGGGCGCATCTTCGGATTTCGACCTGAATCCGGAGGTGCGCCTGCCGGAAGGCCGCCGCCTGCGCGATGCCGCCGTGCTGGTCGCGGTGACGGAAGGCCGGGTGATCCTGACCAAGCGGTCCTCGCGGCTGAAACACCATCCGGGGCAGATCGCCTTTCCCGGCGGCAAGGTCGATCCGGGCGACAACGGCCCCATTGGCGCGGCTTTGCGCGAGGCGCGCGAGGAGGTCGGCCTGCCCCCCGGTCTGGTCGAGGTTCTGGGCACCCTGCCGCCGCATGAAACCGTGACGGGCTATCTGGTGACGCCGGTTCTGGCGCATCTGCGGGGCGGATTCGATGCCATCGCGGAACCCGGCGAGGTGGATGAGGTGTTTTCGGTTCCGCTGTCCTTTGTCACGGACCCCGCGAACTTCCGGGTGGAGCGGCGGCGCTGGCTGGGCGAATGGCGGCGATACTACACCGTGCCCTACGGCCCCTATTACATCTGGGGGGCCACCGCGCGCATCCTGCGGGGGCTTGCCGACAGGCTCGCGCCATGAGGATCACCGCAGACTGGCTGTCCGACCCGCGGTCACAGGCGCTGTGCCGGGTGCTGGAGGCGGCGGGGCATGTGGCGCTGTTCGTGGGGGGCTGCGTGCGCAACAGCCTGATGGGGGCGAAGGTGACGGATCTGGACCTGACCACCGATGCCCGCCCCGAAACCGTGATTGAACTGGTTACAGCAGCCGGTTTCCGCGCCGTTCCGACCGGGGTCGACCATGGCACGGTCACCGTGATCGTGGACGGGCTGGTGCATGAAGTCACGACCTTCCGCCGCGATGTGCAGACCGACGGGCGGCATGCGCTCGTCGCTTTCACCGCCTCTGTGGCCGAGGATGCGGCACGGCGCGATTTCACCATGAACGCGCTGTATGCCGACCGGGAGGGGCGCGTAACGGACCCCTTGGGCGGGCTGGCCGACCTGACCGCGCGGCGCGTGCGGTTCGTGGGGGAACCTGCCGCCCGCATCCGCGAGGATTACCTGCGCATCCTGCGGTTTTTCCGGTTTCATGCGTGGTATGGCGACCCGGAGGGCGGGATCGACGCCGAGGGCCTGGCCGCCTGTGCGCAAGGACTGGACGGCATCGCGCATCTGTCGCGCGAACGCATCGGGGCCGAGATGCGCAAGCTTTTGTCGGCGCGCGACCCTGCACCTGCGGTGGCGGCCATGGCGGCCTCGGGCGTTCTGGCGGCGGTTTTGCCGGGGGCCGATGCCTCGGCGCTGCCCGTTCTGATCCATGAGGAATATGGCATTCGCGGAGACTGGATCACCCGGCTGGCCTGTCTGGGTGGGGAGGAGGCCGATACGCTTTTGCGCCTGTCGCGGGCCGAGGCCACCCGGCTTGCGCTGTTGCGCGAGGAAGTGGGCAGCGCGCGGGGGGTCGCTGAACTCGCCTATCGCTTCGGCCATGATGTGGCCTTGGCAGTGGTCTATTTGCGCGTGGCCCTGTTGCATATGGACCCGCCCCCGGATTGGCCGGATCAGATTTTCCATGGCGCGATGGCCAGGTTTCCGTTGAAAGCCGCCGATCTGATCCCCCGCTTCATCGGCCCGGCGCTCGGGGCGGCGCTGAAGGACCGTGAAGCGCGCTGGATCGCGTCGGGGTTCAAGCTGACGCGCGCCGAACTCCTGGACTGAGGTTTCCCTTTCCGTCCCGAAGGTCTATATCCCATGGGCTTGCAGGAAAAAGGCGGCGATCCCCGTGTTCCGGTTCTTCGAGGGTCTGGTAGACCCCTACACCCCCTATGCCGAAAACGACACACCGCCCCGGCGGCTGTGGCCGTTCCTGTCGGTCTATATCCGGCCCTTCCGCAAGGTCTTTGCGGTAACAGCGGTGTTTTCCATCGTGACGGCGTCCTTTGATGTGGCGCTGATCTGGTATGTCGGGCGGATGGTCGATGTGCTGGCCTCGGGCGCGCCTGCCGAGGTCTGGCAATCGCATGGCACGGAAATCATCCTTGTCGGCCTTGCCATCCTGATCCTGCGGCCCTTGCTGTCGGGCACCAACACGGCGCTTCTGCACAATTCGATTCTGCCGAATTTCGGCACGCTGATCCGGATGCGCGCCCATTCCCATGTGCTGCGCCAGCCCGTCGGCTGGTTCGAGAGCGATTTTGCGGGCAGGCTGGCCAACCGCATCATGCAGACGCCGCCTTCGGCGGGCGAGGCGGTGTTCCAGACCTTTGATGCAGTGGCCTTTGCCTCGGTCACGGTGATCGGCGCGCTGCTGATTCTCGCCGAGGCGGATGCGCGGCTGACCATTCCGCTGCTGATCTGGTTCGGGTTCTATGCAGCACTGGTCAACTGGACGCTGCGGCGGGCGGGGCCTGCGGCCAAGGCGAGTTCCGATGCGCGGTCGGCGGTGACGGGGCGGGTGGTGGATGCCTACAGCAACATCCATTCGGTCAAGATGTTCGCCCATCACGACCGCGAAATCCTTTACGCCAAGGAGTCGATCGAGAACGCGCGCCAGACCTTCGCGCGCGAGATGCGCGTCATCACCACGATGGATGTGACGCTGACCATCCTCAACGGGTTCCTGATCGTGGCGGTGACGGGGATGGCGCTGTTGTTCTGGTATCAGGGGCAGGCAAGCGTGGGGGCGGTGGCGGCCACGGTGGCGCTGGTCCTGCGGCTGAACAACATGACCTACTGGATCATGTGGGCGACGACCAACCTCGTGCAATCGCTGGGGGTGGTGGCCGAAGGCATGGAAACCATCGCGCAGCCGGTGACGCTTGTGGACCGCCCAGGTGCGGCACCTTTGCGCCTGACCGAAGGCCGTGTCCGCATCGAAGGGCTGACCCATCATTACGGGCGCTCCTCCGGCGGGCTGCGAGATGTGGCGCTGGAGATTGCCCCGGGCGAAAAGATCGGCCTTGTGGGCCGCTCCGGCGCGGGGAAATCCACGCTCATCAAGCTGATGCTGCGGTTTTATGACCCCGAGGCCGGGCGCATTTTGATTGACGGGCAGGACATCACCGCCGTCACGCAAAACAGCCTGCGCGCGCAGATCGGCATGGTGCAGCAGGACAGCAGCCTCCTGCATCGGTCGGTGCGCGACAACATCCTTTACGGTCGCCCCGACGCGACCGAGGCCGAGATGATCGCCGCCGCAAAGCGGGCCGAAGCGCATGACTTTATCCTCGATCTGCAAGACCCCGAGGGGCGGCGCGGCTATGACGCCCATGTGGGTGAGCGTGGCGTGAAACTGTCGGGCGGGCAGCGTCAGCGGATCGGGCTGGCGCGGGTGATCCTGAAGGATGCGCCGATCCTCGTGCTGGACGAGGCGACAAGCGCGCTCGATTCGGAAGTGGAGGCCGCGATCCTGTCGACGCTCTACGGCGTGATGGAGGGCAAGACCGTCATCGCCATCGCGCATCGTCTGTCCACCATTGCGGCGATGGACCGGATCGTGGTGCTGGATCAGGGCCATGTGGTCGAATCGGGCAGCCATGCCGACCTTCTGGCAGCGGGCGGGATCTATGCCGGGCTCTGGTCGCGGCAATCGGGCGGCTTTCTGGGGGATGAGGCCGCAGAATGAACCTCGTGAAACGTCTGGGCGGCCTGATCGACGCCTTCCGCCCCGCCGATGGCCCGCCGCCGCAAAAACTGGGTGCATTCTTTGGCTGGGCGCTCAAGGGAAGCTGGCCGATGCTCTGGATCGCCGGGGTGTTTTCCGGCATCGCGGGCGCGATGGAGGTTGTCTCGGCGCTGTTTCTGGGCTGGGTGATTGATGCAGCGCTCGACTCCGGGGCGGAGGTGTTCTTTGACCGGCATCTGTGGCTGCTGATCGGGTTCATCGGGTTTTATCTGGTGCTGCGCCCCTTGGCCTTTGCGCTGGCGGCGGCGACAAACTCTATCGTGGTGGGGCCGAATGTGCTGCCTCTGGTGCTGTCACGCCTGCACCGCTGGACTTTGGGGCAGGCGGTCACGTTCTTCGACAATGATTTCGCGGGGCGCATCGCGCAGAAACAGATGCAGGCGGCGCGGGCCGTGACGGATGTGGCGACCGAGGTCATCAATACTGTGGCCTTCGCGCTGGCCTCGGTCATCGGGTCTGTGGTGTTCCTGCTTCTGGTCGATGCGCGGGTGGCGGTGGCGCTTGCGGTCTGGCTGGTGGCCTACCTCCTGCTGATCCGGTTCTTCATGCCGCGCGTGCGGGTCAATTCCGCCGCACGCGCCTCGGCCCGGGCCATGGTGTCGGGGCAGGTGGTGGACACGATCACCAATATCAAGACGGTCAAGCTGTTCGCCCATGCCGCCTTTGAGGACCGCGTGGCGCTGCGCGCGATGGAGGTGTTCCGCGACCGGTCGCTGGAATTCGGCAAGATCTCCACGCTGTTCCGGTTCTCGCTGATGACGCTGGCAGGGGTGCTGCCTGTGTTGCTGATCGGGGGCACGCTGATCCTTTGGGGCCAGGGCGCGGCCACGGCGGGGGCGATTGCGGCGGCAGGGGCGATTTCCATGCGGATCGCGCAGATGTCGGGCTGGGTCAGTTTCACGCTGATGTCGATCTATACCTCGGTGGGCGAGGTCGAGGACGGGATGAAAACGCTGGCCGTGCCGCATACGCTGGCCGATGCGCCGGGTGCGGCGGACCTGCCCCGGGTCAGGGGCGAAGTGACGTTCGACAATGTGTCCTTCGCCTATGGCCGGCGCAAGGGCGGGGTCGAGGGCATCACCCTGACCGTGCGCGCTGGCGAGAAACTGGGCATCGTGGGGGCATCGGGGGCCGGGAAATCCACTTTGGTTTCATTGCTCTTGCGGCTCTATGACACCGAAAAGGGCCGCGTGCTGATCGACGGGCGCGACATCCGCGAGGTCACGCAGGAATCCCTGCGTCGCCAGATCGGCATGGTCACGCAGGAAACCGCGATGTTCAACCGGTCGGCGCGCGACAACATCCTTTACGGCCGCCCCGATGCCGAGGAGGCCGACCTGCTGGCCGCGGCCGGGGCTGCCGAGGCGGATCGTTTCATCCGCGACATGGAGGACCACAATGGCCGCAAGGGCTATGCCGCCTTTCTGGGCGAACGGGGCGTGAAACTCTCGGGCGGGCAGCGGCAGCGGATCGCACTGGCGCGGACCTTTCTCAAGGATGCGCCGATCCTTGTTCTGGACGAGGCGACATCCGCGCTTGATTCGGAGGTGGAGGCGGCAATCCAGTCCAGCCTTGGCCGGGTGATGGAAGGAAAGACCGTGCTGGCCATCGCGCACCGTCTGTCCACCATCGCGGAAATGGACCGGATCGTGGTGCTGGACGATGGCCGCATCGTCGAGGATGGAAGCCATGACGACCTCTTGGCCAAGGGCGGGCTTTACGCGCGCTACTGGAACCGGCAAAGCGGCGGCTTCATCGGGTTGGAAGAGGCCGCAGAATGACCGTGACCATCGAACGGCTGGGCCATCTGGGAGATGCGGTCGCCCAGGGGCCGGACGGGATGATCCTGTGCGGGCCATTCCTGCCGGGTGAAGTGATCGAGGGACGGCTGGAGGGCAACCGGCTGGAGGAGGCGCGCATCGTCACGCCCTCGCCCGACCGGGTGAAACCGCCCTGCCCCCATGCGCGGACCTGCGGCGGTTGCCTTTTGCAGCACGCGCGCGACGGGTTCGTGGCGGACTGGAAAACCGGGGTGGTGCGATCTGCGCTGGCCGGACAGGGGATCGAGGCCGACATCCGGCCCATCCTGACCTCGCCGCCCCGGTCGCGGCGGCGCGCAACGATTGCCGGGCGGCGCATCAAGGGGGGTGTGCTTCTGGGGTTCCATGGCCGCGCCTCGGGCACGCTGGTCGCGGTGCCGGACTGCCACTTGCTGCATCCCGACCTGATGGCCACCTTTCCGGCGCTGGAGGCGCTGGTGATGGCGGGCGGGTCGCGCAAGACGGAACTGGCGCTGACCGTGACACACAGCCTTGCCGGGCCGGATGTGGCGGTCACGGGCGGCAAGCCGCTGGACGGCGAATCGCGGATGGATCTGGCGCGGGTGGCGGAAACCCATGGCATTGCGCGGCTGACATGGGACGGTGAGGTGGTTGCCCTGCGCGCCTCCCCGATGCAGGCGATGGGACGCGCGCGGGTGGCCCCGCCGCCGGGCGCCTTCCTGCAAGCCACCGACCATGGCGAGTCGGCCCTGATCGACCATATCCGCGAGGCGGTCGGCCCCGCGACCCGGATCGTCGATCTGTTCGCGGGGTCGGGCACCTTCACCCTGCCGCTGGCCGAACAGGCCGAGGTTGTCGCCTATGAGGGCGACGCGGCCATGATCGCGGCACTGGACCGGGGCTGGCGGCAGGCCGAGGGGCTGAAGCGCGTGACGGCAGAGGTGCGCGATCTGTTCCGCCGCCCGCTGGAGCCTGACGAGTTCAAGAGCGCGGGGGCCGTGGTGATCGACCCCCCCCGCGCCGGGGCCGAGGCGCAGACCCGCACCCTGGCCGCCGCGCGCGTGCCGGTGATCGCGTCCGTGTCCTGCAACCCGGTGACCTTTGCCCGCGATGCCCGTATCCTGCTGGCGGGCGGCTACCGGCTGGATTGGGTGCGGCCGGTCGATCAGTTCCGCTGGTCGGCACATGTGGAACTTGCGGCGCGCTTCAGCCTGGTGAATATGGGCTGACAAGTCATTTCAGGGGCAGGGAACGGTCCAACATGGGTTTGCGCGATAGGGTGGAGGACTGGCTGACGCGGCCCTCCACGCAACAGGCAATCACGGCCGTGATCCTGTTCAACGCTGTCCTTCTGGGCATGGAAACCTCGCCCACCATCATGGGAGAGATCGGCCCGCTGGTCAGAACGCTCGACTCGGCCTGCCTCACGGTTTTTGTCATCGAAATCCTGCTCAAGCTCTTTGCGCGCGGCTGGCGGTTTTTCCGGTCGGGCTGGAGCATCTTCGATTTCATCATCATCGGCATTTCCATCACGCCGGGGGCACAGGGGTTTTCCGTGCTGCGCGCGCTGCGCATCCTGCGGGTGCTGCGCATCATCTCGGTGGCGCCCTCGCTGCGCCGCGTGGTCGAGGGCTTCGTGCGCGCCGTGCCGGGGATGGGATCGGTATTTCTGCTGATGGCGGTGATCTTCTACATCGGGGCGGTGATGGCCACGAAACTCTTCGGCGGCTCCTTCCCCGAGTGGTTCGGCACCATCGGCCATTCGGCCTATTCGCTGTTCCAGATCATGACGCTGGAAAGCTGGTCCATGGGGATCGTGCGGCCGGTCATGCAGCAATATCCCTATGCCTGGGCGTTCTTCGTGCCCTTCATCATGGTCACGACCTTTGCGGTGGTGAACCTGCTGGTGGGTCTGATCGTGAACTCGATGCAGGACGCGCATAACGAGGAAGCCTCGGAGAAGACCGACGAATATCGCGAAGAAGTTATCGGCAGACTCGAGGCGATCGAGCGTTTGCTGAAAGAAAAACCTTCCAAAGACTGACCGATTCGTATTTTACAAAACGAAAGGTCCGAATTGCCGCAAGAGCAGGGGCCGGTCAGTCGAGGGGCAGGACGGATGAGCATGTTCAGGGTCGTGGCGGCGCTTTGCGTGATGCTGGTTGTGGCATCCTGCGGCCCGCCGTCGAAATTCCGCACCTATCGCGGCCCGGAAGTGACGCATGTCATCGTGTCGAAAGCCGACCGCAAGATGCAGCTTTTCCACCATCAGCGCGTTCTCAAGACCTATGAAATCGCCCTCGGTTTCGCGCCGGAGGGGCACAAGCAGTTCGAAGGCGACGGCAAGACGCCCGAAGGCACCTACCTGATCGACCGTCGCAATCCCAACAGCCGGTTCCATCTGTCGCTGGGCGTTTCCTATCCCAACATCGCCGACATGGAATTTGCCAGGGCACAGGGCAAGAGCCCCGGGGGCGACATTTTCATCCATGGCAAGACCGGCTATCGCGGGGACAACAAGGGCGACTGGACCTGGGGCTGCATCGCTGTGACCGACCGCGAAATGGAAGACATCTATTCCATGATTCGGGATGGCACACCGATCCGCATCAATCCCTGACCGGGACAGAGGCGGACACGGGCAGCGGCCCCTCAGCCGCCGACGATCAGCGTCCACCAGATCTTGCCCGCCGGTTCCTGAAACCAGGCAAAGCCCATGTCGCGCGCCTGCGCATCCAGCAAAACCGCGCGCGTATCCGCGTTCGCCATCCAGGCCGAGAGCGTTTCAAGTTCCGTTTCAAATGTTTCAGAGATCAGTTCCCCGAACAGCCGCCCGCCATAGCCGACGCGCTGCACCCGGTCGAGCGGGGACGATCCGTCCGACCCGAAATGCCAGGGCCGGTTCTGCACCGACATGTCGCGTGCATGGGTGGCGGCGGCGGCATTGAGCTGGGCATTGAGCTGAAGTTGCGGCGCACCCTGCGCCTGACGCAGCGCATTGACCGAATCGAGCATCCGGAAGGGGATCTGATTGGCCTGGGTTGCTGAAATGCGGTAGAGTTGCGGCAAGGGACGCCCATCGCTGCCGACCCGGATCTCCGGGGCCGGTGCGCAAGCCGATACTGCGACGGCGGCGCAGAGGGCGACAACTGACAATACTTTCATTTCATACCCACCCGAGAACGGAGAAGCCCCGTCTTTATCCCGGCTTCCGGAATTGTTCAAACCCAACTCCGCGTGTTCTCGCCGAAGCCGCGTGAACTGTGACAGGGCTGTGAATTGAATATCGCGGCCAAAAGCAGTAAGGCTTGCGCGATAAACTTGAGGAACCGCCTCCATGTCCGACCATCGCAAAAATTTCCTGAACCGTCGGTCGCTGCTTGCGACGGCCGCAGCCGGGCTTGGTGCTTCCGCCTTCCCGGCGCTCGCGCTGGACAATTCGACCGAATTCGAAAGCCGGGATCCGGTTCGCAACAACATTTCCAGCTTCCGCATGCTGGACTGGCGTCCCTATTTCAGCGACACGCGGAAAGGCGCGGTTCTTGTGGACCTGACATCGCGCGCGCTGCATTTCTGGTCAGAGGATCAGCGCACCTACCGGCTTTTCCCGACCTCCGTGCCACTGACCGAGGATCTGACCCGTCGTGGCCGGACGGAAATCACCCAGAAGGTTGTTGGCCCGTCCTGGCGCCCCACGCCCGCCATGAAAGAGCGCAATCCGGAATGGCCCGATTTTGTCGGCCCCGGCCCCGACAATCCCTTGGGGACACATGCGCTTCACCTGTCCTGGACCTATTACCGGATCCACGGCACGCATGACACGCGCAAGATCGGGCGGAGATCGTCGAACGGCTGTATCGGGCTCTACAATGAACATATTTCCCAGTTGTTCGAACTGACCCGGGTCGGCACGCAAGTTTTGTTGATCTGACAAGGCCCTTCCGGGTCCGGGCCGAGCTGATGGAGGCGTCGAAGCAATCTTCGGCGCCTTTTTTTGCAGCGAAGGGCGCGCGGCTCCCTGAACAGATGCCCTGCCCGCCTGCTGCGACCTGCCCCTGTATTTTCCCATCCCCGGGCGGAAGCCGCCGCAAGTGTTGCCAAATTGACGAAACTGCCCGTCAGCGCAAAGACCACGCACAAGCCCGATTGCATTCTGCGCGGCAAGCTGGTTAGAAAAAATCACGAGGTATAGTCTTGGGTGTGCGGCGTCGTCCTCTGAAAAATTCGGCGCCGTGCGATAACTGGAGGTTACTATGAAGAAACTTGCGCTCGCTGCCGCTCTGTCGGTCGCCGCTTCCACCGCCTTCGCCGGCGGCATGGCCGAACCGGTCATGGAGCCTGCTGTCGTTCAAGCCGCGACGTCGTCGTCGGCTGGCGGCATCATCATCCCGCTGCTGCTGCTGCTCGTGATCGCAGCTGCTGCGTCGAAGTAATTTTCCGACCTTCGGAAAATCGAAAGGGCGGTAGGGCAACCTGCCGTCCTTTTGCTTTGCCTGCCGCCCTCTTGCCTTGAAGGCCGCGGTCTGGCTCCGGCCGGACGCCAGGGGACGCTTCGCCCCCCGGACCCCCGGAAGGTATTTGCACCAAATGAAACGGGGCGGGACTCGGATCAGCGCCCGCCACTGTCAAGGGCAATCCGGTTTCGTCCCCCGACCCCGATCCGTCCGGTCAGCGAAACCAGCCCGAGAGGTTTTCCTCGATCACGGCTGTCAGCGCGGTGATATGGGCCTCGTCGTCATTGAGGCAGGGGATATAGGTGAATGTTTCCCCGCCTGCATGCTCGAAGGCCTCGCGGATCTCGCCGTTGATTTCCTCAAGGGTTTCGATGCAATCGGCGGAAAAGGCAGGTGCCATGACAGCGATGTGCTTCTTGCCCTGCCCCGCCAGTTCCGCGACATGTTCCACGGTATAGGGACGCAGCCATTCCTCGCGGCCGAACACCGACTGGAAGGTGGTGTCGATCGTGCCCGGCTCCCAACCCAGCCTTTCACGCAGCAGACGGGAGGTCTTGGCGCATTGGCAATGGTAGGGATCGCCTTGCATCAGGTAACGCTTCGGCATGCCGTGATAGGAGGCGACCAGAACGTCGGGCCTGTGATCCAGCCCGTCATAGGCGCGTTCGACCGACCGGGCGAGCGCATCGATATAGAGCGGGTGATCGAAATATTCCGGCACGGTGCGGGCCGCAGGCTGGCGCTTTTCGCTTTCAAGGGCGCGGAAGAAGGCGTCATTCGCGGTTGCCGATGTGGCGCCCGCGTAATGCGGGTAAAGCGGGAAAAACAGCAGTTTCTCGCAGCCCGCCTCGACCAGCGCGCGCACCTTGGAGGCCGTGGAGGGGTTGCCGTAACGCATGCAGAAATCGACCATCACCGCATCGCCATGCATCGCCGAGAGGCGTTCGGCAATCCGTTCGGTCTGATCCCGGGTGATCGTCATCAACGGACTTTCGTCCTTGTCGTGATTCCAGATCAGTTTGTAATTCGCGCCGGAGGTGAAGGGACGTTTGGTCAGAATCACCAGTTGCAGCAGCGGCTGCCAGAGCCAGGGTGAATAGTCGATCACCCGGCGGTCGGACAGGAATTCATTCAGATAGCGCCGCATCGACCAGTAGTCGTAATGGTCCGGCGTTCCGAGATTGGCAAGCAATACGCCGATCTTCGCGCGGCGCACGGGCGGATGATCGGGCGGCGCATGGGTCAGGCGCGCCTGCCCCGGGGCCACGAGGCCGCTGTCCGGGGTCAGTCGGGGCGAAGGGGCGTCCAGCATGTCCTCGGTCCTGTTCATTGCCTG
Source organism: Pseudorhodobacter sp. (assembly GCA_046295215.1). Taxonomy (GTDB): domain Bacteria; phylum Pseudomonadota; class Alphaproteobacteria; order Rhodobacterales; family Rhodobacteraceae; genus Szabonella. Next base: position 16,272 of record JBKBNP010000031.1, read on the forward strand.
CTCCTGTCACTTAACCAGAACTCGGGCAGGGTCAACCTTCGCTCTTTGTCGCAGGCGGCGCGTCGGGGTCGGCGCGCAGCGCATCGGCAAGCCGTTGCGTCGCGGTCCCGGGTCGCAGGGGCTGCTGCTGGCCCGGGGCCGGAGCCCAGCCTGTCAGGAAGATCATCTCGAATCGGGCGCGCAGCCGGTCCGGGGTGGCGGGAAAGGCCGCCGCATAGCGCATCTGGGCATCGGCGATCAGGGCGCGGCTCAACGGCCTGCGCGACCGGGAGGCGAGCGCATTGCCCTCGCCCATGGCCCGCAGGTCGCGCATCAGATGCAGGATGTCGCGGTAATGCACATCCCGCGACTGGCTGTCCGCGACCGGCAGCGCGAATCCCGCACGTTGCAGGAGGCCCCCCAGATCGCGGATTTCGGCCATGGGCAGAACCCGGGGTGACAGGCCCCCGGTCAGCGCCACCTCGGCCTCGGCCAGAACGGCGCGCAATTCATGCAGTGTCGCGCCACCGAACAGCACCGCCAGCAGCATCCCGTCGGGGCGCAGCGCCCGGCGGCACTGGACAAGCTGGCCCACCGGATCATCCGCCCAATGCAGGCAAAGCGCATGGATCACCAGATCCTGCGTGGCGTCGCCAAGGTCGAGCAGGTCGCGATCGGCCACGATCCGCGCGTCTGGCAGCCGCGCGCGCCACAGATCCGGAAAACCTGTCACCACGGCGGCATCCGTAAAGGTTCTGTTAACCTCGGTCAGTCTTTCCTCGATCTCGTCGGCCACGGCTTCCTGCAGGAAAAGCGCAGGCTCTGCCATGGCACAGGCCCGGCGGCGCTGGCGGTCAAGGGCGGGGCGGTCGACCAGTCTGGGCATCTGCATGGCGCGGACCATAGGAGGGAACGGTGGGATTGCAAGCGGTGCTGCGGATGATCTACCCGCCGCAATGCCTTGGCTGCGGGGAAATCGTCACCTCCGATTTCGGGCTCTGCGGGACCTGCTGGCGGCAGACCTCCTTCATCAACGGGCTGGTCTGCGACACCTGCGGCACCCCCTTGCCGGGGGAGGAGCCGGGCCATGCGGTGCATTGCGACGATTGCCTGAGCATCGCGCGACCGTGGTCGCAGGGCAGGGCCGCGCTGATCTACAGGGATATGGGGCGCAAACTGGTGCTGCGGCTGAAACACGGGGACCGGCACGACATCGTCCGGCCGGCGGCGGTGTGGATGCACCGGGCGGCGGAGCCGCTTTTGAAACCGGGCATGATCGTGGCCCCGGTGCCGCTGCACTGGACGCGGCTGTTGCGGCGGCGGTTCAACCAGTCGGCGCTGCTGTCGGCGGCGCTGGCGCGGTTGGCGGGGCTGGACCATTGCCCCGATCTGCTGCTGCGTGCCCGCAGGACCGGATCGCAGGAAGGCCGTGGCCGCGAGGCGCGATTCGGCAATCTGGCCGAGGCGATCCGCGCCCATCCCCGCCGCAAGGCGCGGATGGAAGGGCGGGCGGTGGTGCTGGTGGATGATGTGATGACCTCGGGCGCGACACTGACAGCCTGTGCCGAGGCCTGCCTTGCCGCCGGGGCGTCGGATGTGGCGACCGTGGTGATGGCGCGCGTTGCGAAGGACGGCTAAATCCCTATAGTCACCACGACCCCCGGGATTGGCATCATGAAAACCGTCGAGATCTATACCTCCCCCTTTTGCGGCTATTGCCATGCGGCCAAGCGGCTGCTGGCGTCGAAAGGCGTGGCCTACACGGAAATCGACGTGATGTCGGACCCGGCACGGCGGGCCGAGATGACGCGCCGCGCCAATGGCGGCCGGACGGTGCCGCAAATCTTCATCGGTGGAGAGCATGTCGGCGGGTCCGACGACCTTCACGCGCTTGATCGGGCCCGCAGACTCGACGCGCTGCTGGCGGGGTGACGGATGCGCCTTGCCCTCGCCCAGTTGAATGTCAGGGATGATCCGGCCCTGAACCTGCCCGGAACGGTGGCGCTGGTGCGGCAGGCGGCGGCGGAGGGCGCGCAATTCGTGCTGACGCCGGAATGCAGCAATGCGCTGTCCTCGGACCGCGCCTTCCAGCGCGCGCATTTCCACCATGAGGAGGACGACCCGACACTTGCCGCCCTGCGGGAGGAGGCGGCCCGGGCCGGGATCTGGCTGCTGATCGGCTCGCTTGGCCTGCTGACGCGGGATGCGGACGGACGGTTTGCCAATCGCAGTTTCCTGATCGCGCCAGACGGGGGCATCGCCGCGCGATATGACAAGATCCACATGTTCGACGTGAATGTCTCGGAAGCCGTGGTCTATCGCGAATCGGCAGGCTACCGGCCCGGGACGCAGGCCGTGGTGGCGGAAACGCCCTTTGCGCGGATCGGGATGACCGTGTGCTATGACCTGCGGTTTCCCGCTCTGCACCGGTATCTGGCGCAGGCAGGGGCACAGATCCTGACCGTGCCTGCGGCCTTCAACCACATCACCGGGGCAGCGCATTGGCATGTGCTGCTGCGCGCGCGCGCGATCGAGACGGGCTGTTTCGTGCTGGCCCCGGCCCAGACCGGTTTTCACCCGGAAACCTCGGGCGGGAAGGGGCGGCGCACCTATGGGCACAGTCTGGTCGTTGCCCCCTGGGGGGAGGTTCTGGCCGATGCGGGAACCGAGCCGGGCCTGACCTTTGCCGAACTGGACCTTGCCGAAGTGGACCGGGCCCGCGCGCGTATCCCGTCCCTGTCGCATGACCGCCCGTTCGGGGCCGGATGATGGCGGAGCAGCATGAGGATATTGCGGTCGCGCTGTTCGGGGAATTGTTCATGGCGGACCAGCTTGCCCGCAACCGCATCTCGAAGGCGCTGCCGCGCGGGATGGAACTGTCGCATTTCGGGGTGCTGAACCATCTGGCGCGCGGCAATGAAGAACGGACACCCGCGCAGCTTGCCCGCGCCTTTCACGTCACGCGGGGCGCGATGAGCAACACGCTGGCGAAACTGGAATGGGCGGGCCATGTCCATATCCGTCCCGACTGGGATGATGCGCGCCGGAAATTCGTGTCGATCAGCCCCTCGGGCCGCGCCGCGCGCGATGCCGCCGTGCAATCCATTGCCCCGCTGATTTCCGATTTCGTGCAGGATCTGGGTGCGGACCGGGTGCGGGCCGTGCTGCCGGTGCTGCGGGAATTGCGGACGCGGCTGGAAGGGAACGAATAGGTGGCGGCGCTGCCGTTCCTCGTGACCGGGGCGACGGGCCGGATCGGCCAGGCCCTGCGCGTGGGCTGGCCCTCGGAGGGGCATCCGGGCCTTCGCCCGGTCTGGCAGGCGCGGGAGGCGCGGCCCGGGTTCCTGGCCTGGGACATCCTGCAAGCGCCCTGCACTGAAGGTGCCGCCAGTGGCGTGGTCCTTGCCCTTGCAGGCGGGAAGGCGGCCGGGGAGGCGAATACCGACCTCGCGCTGGCCACAATGAAGGCGGCCCGCGATCAGGGCGCGCGGCATGTGTTTCTCATGTCCTCATCGGCGGTCTATGGCGCCTCCGATGCGCCGCTTGCCGAGGATACCCCCCCGGCGCCCCTTGCCGCCTATGGCCTGCAGAAGCTGGCGATGGAACATGCGGCGCAGAGCTTCGCGGACTCGGCGGCGCTTGGCTTGACGGTGCTGCGGCTTGGCAATGTCGCGGGGTTCGACGCGCTTCTGGGCGGGGTGCGGCCCGGGCGTCTGGTGCTGCTGGACCCGGTGCCGGGGGCGCAGGGCGGGCCGGTTCGGTCCTATATCGGGCCGGTAAGTCTCGGGCGGGTTCTGGCGGGTCTGGCGGCACTGGCGGCGGCGGGGGCGCCCCTGCCCGAGGTGCTGAACATCGCCGCCCCCGCGCCGGTGCGGATGGGCGAGCTTCTGGACGCAGCGGGGATCGACTGGCGCTATGGGCCGGAGAACCCGGGGGTTCTGCCGCGTGTGGTGCTGGATACGGGGCGGTTGCAGGCTCTGCATCCCCTGCCCGCCCGGACGGCGAGCGCGGGGGAACTGGTTGCCGAATGGCGCGAGGTCATGCCATGACGCCGGGCAAGCGCGCGCTCGACCTCGCCCTTGCCGTGATCCTGTCCATGCTGCTGGTGCTGCCCTTTGCCGTTCTGTTGCTGGTCCTGCTGGTGGTGGAGGGCAGGCCGCTTTTCTATGTCGCCGAGCGGATGAAGGCGCCGGGTCAGCCCTTTGGGCTGTGGAAACTGCGCACCATGCCGGTCACAACAGGCCAGACCGGGGTTTCGGGCGGCGACAAGGTGGCGCGGATCACACCGATGGGCCGGTTCCTGCGCCGCGCGCGGCTGGACGAGATCCCACAGCTCTGGAATGTGTTTCGCGGCGACATGAGCTTTGTCGGGCCGCGCCCGCCGCTGCGGGATTATGTGGAGCGGTTTCCCGAGCTATACGCGCAGGTGCTGCAAAGCCGGCCGGGGATCACCGGGCTCGCCAGTCTGAACATCCATGGCTATGAGGAACGGCTCTTGGCGGCCTGCCGGACGGCGGCGGAGACCGACGCGGTCTACACACGGCGCTGCATCCCGAAGAAGGCGCGGCTTGACCTGATCTATCAAGAGAACCGGAGCCTTTGTTTCGATCTGGTGCTGATCTGGCGGACCGGGGCGGGGGTGCTGATCCGCCGGGGCTTCGGGCGGTAACGGGGAAAGGGGGGCGCTGCCCCCCGTTGCGTTCGCGACTCCCCCCGGGATATTTATGGACAGAAAAGGGGATGCGTGGGTCAGCGGACCCGGTTCAGAAGATCCGCGCCCCGCGCGAGCCGGTTGACGTTTTCGGCCATGGCGGCGCGGCGGCGGGTGATCGTGCCATGGGTCCAGCCCGACATATGCGGGGTCATGGTGACATTGGGCAGATCCTGGAAGGGCAGCGTGCCGGGATGGGGGTTGGGCGCCTCGGGGCCGGGATAGACATACCAGGTGTCGATCACGGCACCGGCGATCCGGCCTGACTTCAGCATGTCGTAGAGCGCCTCTTCGTCGATCACCGGGCCGCGCCCGACATTGAGGACGATGGCATGGCCGGGCAGGGCGCCAAGGGTGGCGGCGCCGATCAGGCCGCGTGTCGTGTCCGTCAGCGGCAGGGTGTTGATGAGGTAATCCACCTGCCCCGCCATCCCGGCCAGATCGGCAAGGCTGTGCGCCGTGATACCGGGGGCCCTGACGGCGGAGCGGTTCGCGACATGGACGCGCATCCCGAAGGCGGTACAGCGCGCAGCGAGCGCCTTGCCGATATGACCGAAGCCGACGATGCCCACGCTTTGCATGGAAAGTTCCGTGCGCAGGCCCGTGGGTTTTCCCGCCCAATAGGTCCAGTTGCCCCGGCGAAGCTGCGCATCCGCCTGTGCCAGCGGGACATGGAAGGACAGAAGGGCCGCCATCACATATTCCGCGATCGCGACCTCATGGCCGAACACATTGCAAAGCGTGGTCGAGGCTGGAAGGGCGGCAAGGTCGATGCCGTCATAGCCCGCCCCCGGCACCTGATAGAGCCGCGCCGATAGCGCGGGCATCCCGGCGGCATATTTCACGCCGATCACCATATCGGCGGTGGCCAGGGCCTCGGCCTCGCCCGGTGCGGTCAGACCATCGGACAGCAGGACCAGATCATGGGGCGCTTCCAGCAGATCGGCAAAGCCGGGCAGGAAGGTTTCAGCATTGGCACCGTGGAACGCGATTTTCATGGGTCAAAGCACCGAGATCATGCCGCCATCGACAAAGATGAGCTGGCCGTTGACGTAATCGGAAGCGCGCGAGGCGAGGAAGATCGCAGCGCCCTGCAATTCCTCGGGCTGGCCCCAGCGGCGGGCGGGGGTGCGGGCCTTCACCCATTTGTCGAAATCGGGATTGCTCATCAGCGCCTCGTTCATGTCGGTCGCCATATAGCCCGGCCCGATGGCATTGGCCTGCACGCCATGTTCGCCCCATTCGGCGGCCATCGCCTTGGTCAGCATCTTGATCCCGCCCTTCGCGACCGTGTAGGGCGCGACCGTGGCGCGGGCGAGGTCGGAGGTCAGCGAGCCGATATTGATGATCTTGCCCGCCTTGCGTTCGACCATGCGCCGCGCGGCCTCGCGCCCGCAGATGAAGGCCGCAGTCAGGTTGGTGTCGATCACGCGCTGCCAGTCGGCAGTGGCGAGTTCGAGCATCGGCTTGCGATACTGGATGCCTGCATTGTTCACCAGAATGTCGATATTCGTGGCAGTGGCGTCGAACCCCTCGAAGGCTTTCAGCACCGCGGGTTCATCCGTCACGTCGAAACAGGCAGTCAGCACGTCATGGCCCTTGGCCTTCATCTCGGCGGCGGCCTCGGCCAGCCGGTCGGGATTGACGCCGTTGAGGATGATGCGTGCGCCGGCCTCGGCCATGCCTTCGGCGATGCCCCGGCCCAGACCCCGCGAGGATCCGGTGATTAGGGCGGTTTTTCCGGTCAGGTCAAACAGGTTCATGGCTCATTGCTCCGATAGTCTGGTGGTGAGGTCGGCGCGGTCGAAGAACGCCGGTTGAAGCTCCAACCCGAGGCCGGGGCCTTCGGGCGGGTAGACATGGCCGCCCTCGATGCGGGGCATGTCGGTGACAAGTTCCAGATACCAGCCACGATAGAAGGCGCGCACCGATTCCTGGATGATCGTGTTGGGCTGGCTGAAGCTCATGTGGATGCCTGCGACAAAGCCGATGGGGCCGATGCAGTCATGCGCCGCGAAGGGGCGGTGATAGGTGTCGGCCATGGCGGCGATCTTGCGGCCTTCGGTCAGGCCCCCGGTCCAGCACAGATCGGCCATCACGACATGGCAGGCGTCGCGGTCCAGATACTCCTTGTAGGAATAGCGCGAGCCCAGCGTTTCGGAGGCGCAGGTCATCACCGGGGTCGCCCGGGCGAATTCCGCCAGCGCCTGTGCGTTGTTCATGCGGATCGGATCCTCGAACCAAAGGGGGTTGTAGTTGGCCACCTCGCGGGCGATCTGCATGGCCGTGGGCAGGTTCCACAGGCAGTGCATTTCCAGCATGATGTCCATCCTGTCACCCACGGCGCGGCGGATCTCCTCGAAGGGTTTGAGGCCCGCTTTCATCGCATCGGCGGTGATATATTGGCCACGGAATTCGGTGGCGGCCGGGTCGAAGGGCCAGATCTTCATCGCCGTGATGCCGTTTTCCAGCAGGTTCTCGGCAAGTTCCGCGGGGCGGTTCATGAATCCGTCGAGATCCTCATAGGGGCTTTCCACCGTGCCGAGGTTCCAGGTGTCCACGGGCTTGATGACATTGGTGCGCACATAGCGGGTGCCCGCACAGGTGTTGTAGAGGCGCATCTTGTCCCAGCAGAGACCACCCAGCATCTGCCAGACCGGCTGCCCCGAGGCCTTGCCAAAAATATCCCACAGCGCGATGTCGATGGCCGAGGCCGCACGGTATTCCACCCCGGTCGAGCTTTGCGCCATGGGCAGGTTCACCATCTCGCGGTTCAGATGCTCGATCCGCAGCGGATCCTGGCCCAAGAGGCGGATGGAAAGGGTGTTGTGGATATGCGCCTCCACCGCCTCGGCCCCATAGAAGGTTTCGCCAAGCCCGGTAATTCCGGCGTCAGTTTCGATATGGAGCCAGAGGACATTGGCGAATTCCTCGACCCGGAAGGTGCGGATGGCGGTGATTTTCATACTGACTTGCCCCTTGCGGATTGGCGCAGGCATGCGCCTCTGCTAGGATCTGTATCGCAATAGGAGTCACATTGGCAACTGAAATGAATGAACCTGTCATACAATTTGTCGAAACCGGCGGGCTGGTGGAACGCGCCATCGCCGATATCCGGGCGCTGATCCAGGATCGGGGGCTGATGCCGGGACAGGCGCTGCCGTCAGAGACGACGATTTCCGAGGCGCTGGCCGTCTCACGCCCGGTGGTGCGCGAGGCGTTCCGCGCGCTCGCCGCCCTGCATGTGCTGGAGATCGGCAACGGGCGGCGGGCAAGGGTGGCGCATCCGGATGCGGGGCCCTTGTCGGTTGTGCTGGACCATACTGTGCAGATGAAGGAAGTGTCGATCCAGCAGATCCTCGATGTGCGCCGCACGCTGGAATTGCGCGCGGCAAGTCTGGCGGCGTTGCGCCGGTCGGATGCCGAGGCCCGCGCCTTGCAAGAGATTGTGGCGGAGATGTTCGGGGCCATTGACGCGCCGGATCAGTTGATGGAACTGGACATCGCCTTTCACGAGGCGATTGCGCGCGCCTCGGGCAATCCGCTTTACGGGCTGATCGTCAGTTCCTTCCGGGTCATCACGCGGCAGACCTGGGCAATCGGCTGGCGCAGCCGGGCCACGGCGGAAAACCGGCGCGAGAATATCCGCTGCCATGAACGCATCGCCACGGCCATCGCCGTGCAGGATCCCGCCCGCGCCGAGGCCGCGATGTCGGAACATTTCGACAGTGCGATGACCGTGCTGTTGCAGGCGGGCGTGACCTGATGGGTCAGACCGAGACCGTGGCGCGCAGGGTGTCATAGCCAAGCGCGGCCTTCGTGCCCTCCATCGCCACAGCCCCGCGTTTCAGCACATAGAAGCGGTCGCCGAGGCCATAGGCGAATTCGAAATACTGTTCGACCAGGATGATCGCCATGTCGCCCCTGGCCCGCAGATGTTCGATCACGCGGCCGATCTGCTGGATGATATTGGGCTGGATGCCCTCGGTCGGTTCATCCAGCAGCAACACCTTGGGCCGCATGATCATGGCGCGCGCAATGGCCAGTTGCTGTTGTTGGCCCCCCGAAAGATCGCCTCCGCGCCGATGGGCCATATCCTTCAGCACCGGAAAGAGGTCGTAGATGTCGGGCGGGATGCGGTGATCGGACCGGGGCAGGACGGCAAAGCCGGTTTCGAGGTTCTCGGTCACGGTCAGAAGGGGGAAGATCATCCGCCCTTGCGGGACATTTGCGAGGCCCCGCCGCGCCATGGCCTGCGGTGGCAGTTTCCCGAGCTTTTCGCCGTCAAATTCGATCTCCCCGCCCGAACGCGGATGCGTGCCCGCCAGCGCCTTCAGGAGCGAGGTCTTGCCGACGCCATTGGTGCCCATGATGCAGGTCACCTCGCCGGGGCGGGCCTCCATCGAGATGCCATGCAGGATCTGCGCGCCGCCGTAATGCAGGGTGAGGGTGTCGGTGCGGATCATGGGTCATCCTTTGGATTGCGCGTCGGAGCGGGGGCCAGCCCCGCACCCCCGAGGTATTTCAGCCAAAATGAAAGGGGCGGGGTCATCGGCCGAGATAGACGTCGATGACGTCCTGATTCTTGGTCACATGGTCGAGGCTGCCTTCGGCGAGGACCGCGCCTTCGTGCAGGACCGTCACCTTGCAATTGAGGCGGCGGACAAATTCCATGTCATGCTCGACAACAACCACGGCGCGGGTCTTTGCCAGATCGACGAGGAGGGCGGTGGTCTGTTCGCGTTCGGCAAGGGTCATGCCGGCTGCGGGTTCATCGACCAGCAAGAGGCGGGGTTCCTGTGCCAGAAGCATTCCGATTTCCAGCCATTGCTTCTGCCCGTGGCTGAGTTCGCCTGCCTTGCGCCGCAGGGCATCGAGCAGCCCGACCTGCGTGGCGAGTGCAGTCACCCGGTCCATGTCGGGGGCTTTGGGCTTCCACAGGAGGGTGGCGAAGGGGTTGCGATTGGCCTTGAGCGCGAGCAGGAAGTTTTCGGTGACGGTCTGATCCTCGAACACGGTGGGGCGCTGGAACTTGCGGCCGATGCCTGCGCGGGCAATCTCGGCCTCGGACAGTTTCAGAAGCGAGATACTGCGCTCCCCCCAGATCACGCGGCCCTCGTCGGGCCGTGTCTTGCCGGTGACGATGTCCATGAAGGTGGTCTTGCCTGCGCCGTTCGGGCCGATGATGGCCCGCAATTCGGCGGGGCCGATCTGGAACGACAGGTTGTTGATGGCGCGGAAGCCGTCGAAGGTGACGGAGATGCCGGACACTTCCAGAAGCGTGGTCATTTCAGCGCCTCGCGTTCCTGAAGGGCGGAGTCGTCGGGGCCGAGATCGGCGCCGCCCCGGTTCGGGGACAGGCGGCCTTGCAGCAGATCAAACAGCCCGCCGATGCCTTTGGGCGCGAAGAGTGTGACCAGCACGAAGGAGAGGCCGAGCGCGATGGACCACCAGTCCACCCATTTCACGGTGTAAAAGCCAAGCGGGATGTCGGGCGCGCGCCCCCCCGTAAACCAGCTGGACAGAAGCGAGACGAAAGCCGCCCCGATCACCGCCCCGTAAAGCCTGCCACGCCCGCCGATGGCAACCCAGACGGCGAGGTAGATCGAGGCGATGGGGGCAAGCTCGGCCGGGTTGATGATGCCCGCCTGCGGGTAGTAGAGCGCCCCCGCGATGGCCGCGATCACCGCCGTCAGGGTGAAGATGAAGAGTTTGTAGCTTTCGACCGAATAGCCGAGGAAGCGCACCCGCGCCTCGTCGTCTCGGATTGCGCGCAGGGCAGACCCGAACTTGCCCGAGACGACCCAGGCGGCCAAGAGGTAGGCCATGCCAAGGGCCGCCGCCGAGGCCCAGAGAAACCAGACCGAGATCAGCGATTGCGGCACATGGCCGAGGCCGGGGATGTTCTGCAGGCCCGACAGCCCGTTATTGCCGCGCAGGCCGGTGTCATTCTGGAACAGGTAAAGGGCAAGTGCCAGCGTCATCGCCTGTGTCAGGATCGACAGGTAAACCCCCGTCACGCGGCTGCGGAAGGCCAGCCATCCGAACACCCCCGCCAACACCCCCGGCACCAGCACGACCAGCGCCAGTTGCGCCGGAAGCGAGCCTGCGAAATACCAGATCGCCGGGATCTCGGACCCACCAACCACCCCAAAGATCTGGTTGCCGATGCCAGCGGCGATTTCCTCGGGCGTGGGGGGAAGCTCGGAGCCCGACAGCGCGGCGATCACGATGCCTTCGGTCCGGGCATACATCAGCCACATGCCGATCATGTAGCCGCCCAGCGCAAAGAAGGCGAAATGGCCAAGTGACAGCACGCCCGCATAGCCCCAGATCAGGTCCATCGCCAAGGCAATCAGGCACAGGCACAGCGTCTTGCCCAGCGTCTTGACGAAGGAGGTGGAGATCATGCCCGTCCCGGTGCCTTCGGCCAGCACCGTGGCGACGAGCGTGAACAGCGCGAGGATCGAAAGGAAGATCAGCACCGAGGGATTCCTGGCGAGAAAGGAGCGGGTCATGTCAGTCTCCTGCCGCGCGGCCCTTGAGGGCGATGATGCCCCGGGGGCGGAACTGGATGAAGATGATGATGAAGAGGATCATCCAGGTCTGTGCCGCCAGCGTGTTGGACGGGTTCAGCCATTCGATGCCCTTTTGCAGCCCGCCGATCAGCGCTGCCCCCGCCAGCGTGCCCCATATATTCCCGACCCCGCCGACCACCACGGTCATGAAGCTTTGCACGATATAGTCGTTGCCAAGCTCTGATGTGACCTTGGCGAAGAGGCCGATGGCGACACCTGCCAGCCCTGCAATGCCGGAGCCGAGCCCGAAGGTCATCATGTTGATGCGGTCGGGGTTGATGCCCATGGAGGCGGCCATGGAAGGGTTCTGCGTCACCGCGCGCACCTCCAGCCCCAGCCTTGTGCGCTTCATGATGTAGAGGAACACCGCCATCAGGATCAGCGCCATGACGAAGATCGCGATGCGAATATAGCTGATCGCCACCACATCGTTCATCACCCATGCCCCGTCGAGCCAGCCGGGTGCGGTCAGCGGCCGGGCCTGCGTGCCGAAGATATTCTTGGCCAGTTGTTGCAGCGCGATGGAGATGCCGAAGGTGGCCAGCAACGTTTCCAGCGGACGCTTGTAGAGGTGGCGGATCACCAGCCGCTCCATCACCACCCCGGCGGCGAAGGTCACGGCAAAGGCCAGCGGAAGGGCGACCAGAATCGAGATCGTGTAATCGCTGATGACCAGTTGCACGCAATAGCCGGTATAGGCGCCCATCATGATGAATTCGCCATGCGCCATGTTGATGACGCGCATCACCCCGAAGGTGAGGGCAAGTCCGATGGCCGCCAGAAAGAAGATCGAGGCCAGCGACAGCGCGTCGAGACCCAGATCGAAGGCGGTCATCGCGCCGACCTTGAGGTTGATCGACTGCAAGGCCTCGCGGGCGGCGGTCGTCACGGCGGGGTCGGGTTCGGCGTAAAGGTCGTAATAGCGGTACTGGCCGACAGTGGCCGCAATCTCATCGCTGGTGGCGGCGACGGGGACAAGGCCTGCCTCCTCCAATGCGGTATAGGCGCGGTCGCGGGCGGCCTGACTGTCCAGTTGATGCACCGGAACCCCGCCCACGATCCCGCTGGAGATATTGGCGATCAGGGCCGCGCGCTGTTCGGCGACCGTCAGCGGTGCCGGGGCCTTGCCGTCGGCCACCAGCAGGGCAAAGGCCTCGGCTGAGGGAATGTCGCGGTTGACGCGCAATTCGCGGGCAATGTTCACGCCCTGCGGCGGGATTTCCGTGGCGATGCGCCGCGTGACGACAAGGGGGTTGAGCGCACCGCGCAGGTCGAGCCCGAGATCACCGCCGAAACTTTCAATGGCCGCCACGCGCGCAGCGCTGTCGGGATCGAAGCGGAGGGTCAGCAGCCGTTCGATCCGGGCCTTTTGCGCCGCCAGTGCAGGGTCGGGATCTTCGAGGGCAAGGCGCAGCGGATCGAGATGCGACGCATCCGGGCTCCGGGCGATTGCGGTCAGGGCGGCGGCGCGCTGCGCGGGGTCGGGGTCTTCAAGCTGGAAGGAAACGAGCGCCGAGGCGATCAGCCCGCGCACCCCCGAATTGGGCCGGATCTCGGAAATGTCGGCTTTCGGCGCGGTTCCGGCAGCAGCACCGGTCACCGGGTCGGCAATGGCATAGCCATCCCCCGACACCGTGACGCGCAGGATCGCGCCATCGGAATTGCGCTGGCCAAGGCCCCGGTCGGCCCAGGCCGCAAGAAAGGAGGACAGCGCCGGATCATCCGTGGCGGCCAGCGCCTCGATCACTGGCCCGATGGTCTGGCGGGAGGGTTTGGCGATCCGGTCGGCATGCAGCGCGATCACGGAGGCCAGATCGGTCAGGTCGGGCACCTCTTGCGCCCGCGCAAGGCCCGGCAGCACCAAGAGGCAGGCTGCCAGAACGAAAACGAAAATCCTGTGCATCCCTGCCCCCGGTTCAGCGCCTTGTCGAAGGAGGGGCGGCGGTCAGGCCGCCGCCCGCCCTCTGTCAGTAGTTCGACTTGATCTGGACGCAGGTCTTGGTGACAGTGTTATACATCCCGCAGCCCAGACCCGGCCAGTCGGCCTCCAGCACTGCCGATTCGGGGAGGAAATCGGTCCAGGCATCGCCCGCAACGGGCTCGGTCTGGCTGATGATGTCGAACTGGCCATCGGCGCGGATTTCGCCGATCAGCACCGGCTTGGTCAGGTGATGATTCGGCAGCATCTTGGCCATGCCACCGGTCAGGTTCGGCACCTCAAGGCCATACATGGCCGTGCGCACGGCATCGACCTCGGTGGTTCCTGCCGCCTCGACGGCCTGCACCCACATCTTGAAGCCGATCACATGGGCTTCCATCGGGTCGTTGGTCACGCGGCTCTCACCTGCAAATGCCTTCCATTTTGCAATGAATTCAGCGTTTTCCGGGGTGTCGGCAGACATGAAGTAATTCCAGGCCGCCAGATGGCCGACGAGGTTCGAGGTGTCGAGGCCCGAAAGCTCCTCCTCTCCGACCGAGAAGGCGACAACCGGGATGTCATCGGCGGAAATGCCCGCAGCGGCCAGTTCCTTGTAGAAGCCGATATTGGCATCGCCGTTGATGGTGGAGATGACGCCCACCTTCTTGCCATCTGCGCCCAGCGCCACGACATCCGCCACGATGCGCGACCAGTCGGAATGGCCGAAGGGCGTGTAGTTCACGAAGATGTCGCCTTCGGCGATCCCCTTGGATTTCAGGTAGGATTCCAGAATGTTGTTCGTGGTGCGCGGATAGACGTAATCCGTGCCGAGAAGCGCGAATTTCTCGACGCCCAGTTCCTCAAGGAAGTAATCCGTCGCCGGGATTGCCTGCTGGTTCGGCGCGGCGCCCGTGTAGAACACGTTTTTCGACGATTCCTCGCCCTCATACTGCACCGGGTAGAACACGAGGCCATTGAGTTCCTCGACCACCGGCAGCACGGATTTTCGGCTGACGGAGGTCCAGCAGCAGAAGATCACATCGACATTCGACACTGTCAGCAGTTCGCGCGCCTTTTCGGCGAACATCGGCCAGTCAGAGGCCGGATCGACCACGACCGCCTCAAGCTGCTTGCCCAGCAGGCCGCCTGCGGCATTCTGCTCGGCAATCATCATTTCCATCGTGTCTTTGAGCGTGGTTTCCGAAATCGCCATCGTTCCCGACAGCGAATGAAGAACACCCACCTTGATCGTCTCCGCACTTGCGGCGCCCGCCATGGCAAGGCCAAGGCCCGCCCCGGCAATGAATTTCGTAATCCGGTTCATCTGTTGCCCTCTGATCGGGCGCCAGACCTTCCATCACCGCAGAATGCGGCTATATCAGGCAGGCAGCCCTTGGTTGCACCCCGTGCGGTGGTGGCGGGTTTTCCAGGTCGGCCGCCACCGCACACCTATTCCCCAACAGGTCTCCACCCGTGGCGAAGCCAGATGACGACGCATGCCGCGTTGCAGCAAGGCGGCTGTCACGGAGTTTTCACGCTGAGGGCAAGATTGCCGCGTTACCGCGCAAAAAATAGACTTGTGGTTAAATTTACGGCGGAAATGACTCGCGCCGCCCGTGATCCGGGCGGCGCGGGAGGGATTCGGGCCGAGGTTTCAGCCGCGCATCGCCCCGGGGCCATGATGGCCTGACCCGCCGTCCAGGCGTTCAAACCCATGCGCGCCGAAAAAGTCGCGCTGGCCCTGGATCATGTTGGCCGTTGACCGCGCCGTGCGCATCATGTCGAACCAGGCAAGTCCCGCCGCCAGCGCAGGAACCGGCAGACCGTTGAGCGCCGCCGTTGCCACCACCTTGCGCAACGCGCCGTGGCATCGCGTCAGATGATCGGCAAAGAACGGCGCGAGCATCAGGTTGCGCCCGGCATCCTCGGCCAGTGCGGTTGCCATGTCATTGAGCATCGAGGACCGGATGATGCAGCCTTCCCGCCAGACCCGCGCAATCTCGGGCAGGGGCAGTGACCAGCCAAACTCTCCGGACGCCGCCGAGATCAGCGCGAAGCCTTGGGCGTAGCACAGGATCTTGCCCGCGATCATCGCCTGTTCCAGATCCGCAAGCGTCAGCGCGCCGACCGGCAGCGCGCGGGGGGCCGCGCCGAACAGGGCCTCGCCCGCGCGGCGTTCGTCCAGCCGGGCGGAGGTGTTGCGCGCCGTCACCGCCGCATCGATCACCGGAATGGGTGCGGCCAGATGCTGCGCCTCGATCACCGTCCAGCGACCTGTGCCCTTCTGCCCGGCCCGGTCAAGAATGACATCCAGAATGGGCTTTCGCGCCCGTTCATCGATCACACCGGCAACGGAGGCCGAAATCTCGATCAGATAGGATTGCAGCGGCCCCTTGTTCCAATCCGCCAGCACCGCAGAAATTGCGGGCGCCTGCATCCCCATGCCATCGCGCATCACGCCGTAAACCTCGGCGATCATCTGCATGTCGGCATATTCGATGCCATTGTGGACGGTCTTGACGAAATGGCCCGCCCCGGCCTCGCCCATCCGGCCGGCGCAGGGTTCGCCTTCGTATTTGGCGGCAATGGCGTTCAGGACCGGGGCGACACGATCCCAGTCCTCGGCCGCACCCCCGCCCATGATGGCGGGTCCGTGACGCGCGCCCTCCTCGCCGCCCGAAACACCGATCCCGAGGAACCGGTAGCCCTCGGCGGCCTCCGACCTGCGGTTGGTGTCGCGGAAATTGGCATTGCCCGCGTCGATGATAAGGTCTTGCGGGTCCAGGAGCGGTCGCAAGGCGGCGATCTGGTCATCCACCGCCTGTCCCGCAGGCACCATCAGGATGATGGCCCGCGGACTGCGGATCGAGGCAACCAGGTCCTCCAGCGTTCCGGTCGGCGTGATGCGCGCCGCAAGATCCCCCGCCTCGGCGGCAAAGCGCTGCGTCACCTCGGTCGTGCGGTTCCAGACGGAAATGGCAAAGCCCTTTTCGACGATGTTCAGGGCCAGCATTGCCCCCATGGTTCCCAGCCCGATCAGGCCGATTTCGGATTGGCTCACGGTCTTTGCACTCCCTGCCGGTTCAATGTGATCGAATAGAGACTCGTTGTCGCGGTGATGAAAAGCTGATGCTTGGCCCGCCCGCCGAAACAGAGGTTGGACACCACTTCCGGCACGAGGATCTTGCCCAGGAGATCCCCTTCGGGGCTGATGCAATGCACCCCGTCGGCCGCCGAGGACCAGAGATTGCCGTCGCTGTCCAGCCGGAACCCGTCGGCGCAGCCGGGCGCGATGGTATGGAACACCCTGCCCCCCGAAGGCCGCCCTCCGGCCATGTCGAACACCCGGATATGCTGCGGGTCACTGCCGAACATCCGCCCGGTATCCGCCACATAGAGCCGCGACTCATCGGGCGAGAAGGCGAGGCCATTGGGGCAGTTGAAATCGGTCAGCACGGCGTCAATGCCGCCATCGGGATCCACCCGGTAGACATTGCAGGGCAGTTCCTGTTCGGCCCTGAAGCCCTCGTAATCTGTCATGATCCCGTAATGCGGATCGCTGAACCAGATTGCCCCGTCCGAGGCCACCACCACGTCATTCGGACTGTTGAGCCGCTTGCCCTCATAGCGGTCGGCGATGACGGTGACGGACCCGTCCAGTTCCGTCCGCGTCACCCGCCTTGTGCCATGTTCGCAACTGACCAGCCGTCCCTCGCGGTCGCGGGTATGGCCGTTGGCATAGTTCGACGGTGCGCGGAAGGTGGAAATCCCGGCCCCTGGCGTCCAGCGCAGGATGCGGTTGTTCGGGATGTCGGAAAACAACAGACATCCCGCATCGCCGAACCAGACCGGGCCTTCGACCCAATCGAACCCGGTGGCAAGCTGCTTGACGGGCGCGTTGCCCATGACGAACGCGCCGAAACGCGCATCGAAACTCTGGAAAAAACTCATCGTCCCCTCCCCGGAACCGCCCTGTCAGGCAAATGCGATCTGCGCCTTCATGGCTTGTGTGCGGTCCGATGCAATCTTGAAGGCGTCCAGCGCACGGTCAAGCGGCATGGTGTGGGTAATCAGCGGCTTCACGTCGATCAGGCCCTGCTGCATGAAATGCACGCCCGTTGCGAATTCCTCGTGGAACCGGAAAGATCCGCGCAGATCCAACTCCTTGGCCGTGATCGCCAGCATCGGCAGGCTCATGTCGCCGCCCATGCCAAGCTGCATGATGATGCCCCGGGGGCGCATGGCGGCAATGCCCGCAGCCAGCGCAGGCGCCGCACCCGAACATTCGAACAGCACATCGAACGTGCCCTTGTCGGCGTTGTAATCCGCCAGATCGGCGGCGTTCGTTGCCATGTTGATCGTGCGGTCCGCGCCGCAGCGCCGCGCCATGGCAAGGGTGAAATCCGACAGATCCGTCGCCACGATCTCGGCCGCGCCTGCGCGCCGTGCCACCAGCACCGCCAGAACCCCGATCGGCCCGCAGCCCGTCACCAGCACCCGCTTGCCCATCAGATCGCCCGCCCGACGCGCCGAATGCAGCACCACGGCCAGCGGTTCGGCCATCGCCGCCTCGCCCGCCGACAGCCCGTCTGCCGCAACGCATTGCCAGGCCTCGGCAACGATTTCCTCGCGGAACGCCCCCTGAATATGCGGAAAGGGCATGGCAGACCCGTAGAACCGCATGTTGAGGCACTGGTTGCGCAGCCCCTCCTGACAGAACCGGCAGGTTCCGCAGGGGCGCGAAGGCGAGATGGCCACCAGTTGCCCGACCTCCAGCCCGCTCACCCCGGCCCCCAGTTCCGCGACATGGGCGGAAACCTCATGCCCCAGGATCATCGGCTCCTTCAGCCGCACCGCGCCAAAGCCGCCATTGTGGAAATAATGGAGGTCGGACCCGCAGACCCCGCCCGTCGCAAGCC
The DNA here is from genome assembly GCA_046295215.1 of Pseudorhodobacter sp. GTDB lineage: Bacteria > Pseudomonadota > Alphaproteobacteria > Rhodobacterales > Rhodobacteraceae > Szabonella. Next base: position 34,377 of record JBKBNP010000031.1, read on the forward strand.
GCAGGCGAACCTGCCCCGGCCCGGGGCTTTCGACCGGGCGGTCCTCGATCCTCAGGTCATGGGCGGCATGGATCACGATGGCTTTCATCTCTGGGCTCCGGTTCGGGGCCAGACGATACCTGGCCGGGGGATGGACAAATCCGGTATACCATAGTGTTCCGCAGCGCTATGCTCAACACAAGCCACCCTTTCGGGTGAGTCCCGCAGGACTATGGTCTTGACGAGACTGTTACCGTTAACATACCTCTGGAACAAGAGGGTCTGCAATATTTGGAGGAACAAGACATGCAACTTTTCGATCTGACGGGCAAAACCGCCCTCGTCACCGGCTCCTCGCAGGGCATCGGTCTGGCGCTGGCCGTGGGGCTGACCGCTGCGGGGGCGCGTGTCGTTCTCAACGGGCGCAATGCCGAAAAACTGGCCGAAGCCGCCGCCGGGATCGAGGGCGCGCAACAGCTCGTCTTTGACGCCACCGACCATGATGGCGTCCGCAAGGCGGTGGACGGGTTCGAATCCGCCTCCGGGCCGATCGACATTCTGGTGAACAATGCCGGGATGCAGCATCGCGGCCCGCTGGAGGAGTTTCCTGCCGATGCCTTCGAGAAACTCCTGCAAACCAACGTGGCCTCGGTGTTCCATGTGGGCCAGGCGGTCGCGCGCCACATGATCGGGCGCGGCGCGGGCAAGATCATCAATATTGCGAGCGTCCAGACCTCGCTCGCCCGGCCCGGCATCGCCCCCTACACCGCCACCAAAGGTGCTGTCGGCAACCTGACCAAGGGCATGGCGACCGACTGGGCGAAATACGGGCTGCAATGCAATGCCATCGCCCCGGGCTATTTCGAGACACCGCTGAACGCCGCCCTCGTGGCTGATCCGGCCTTCTCAGAATGGCTCGCCAAGCGCACGCCTGCGGGTCGCTGGGGCAAGGTCGAGGAACTGGTCGGCGCCTGCATCTTCCTCGCCTCGCCCGCCTCCAGCTTCGTCAACGGCCATACGCTCTATGTCGATGGCGGAATCACGGCCTCGCTGTGAGGGTGCGGATCGTCCTGATGGGGGTGGCGGGCTGCGGCAAATCCTCGGTGGGGGAGGCCTTGGCCCCCCATCTTGGCGCCGCCTATATCGACGGTGACGATCTCCATTCGCCGCAGAATGTCGAAAAGATGCGCTCGGGCACGCCGCTGACGGATGACGACCGCTGGCCCTGGCTCGCCCGCATCGGTGAGGCGCTGCAAGGCGGCGACACCATCATCGGCTGTTCCGCCCTGCGCCGGATCTACCGCGACCGGATCCGCGACATCGCCGGCGCGCCGGTCCGATTCGTCCATCTCAGCGGCAGCCGCGAGGTCATTGCCGGGCGCATGGGCGCACGGACCGGACATTACATGCCGACGACCCTGCTCGACAGCCAGTTCGCCACCCTGGAGCCGCCTGCGCAGGACGAAGCCGCCATCACGGTGGATATCGACAAGACGCTCGACGCCATCGTCACGGAAATTCTCGCCGCCCTGCCGGAACGCGCCTGATCCTGCCGCTTTCATCTTGGCGAAAATACCTCCGCCGGAGGCTTCCACAGCGGCAAATGGGCGGGTCCGCCGTTCAGAGGCCCAACCTGTCCAGATGCGTGTCCAGCGCCCCCCAGTCCTCCAGCCGCAGCCGGACCGGAACCGTGAGAACCTTGCGGCGAAAGGCAGGGGGCAGGCGCACAGCATCCTTTTCGGTCGTCACCATTTGCGCCCCCAGAAGGGCCGCCTCATTCTCCAGCCGCCGCAACAGGGCCTCCGAAAGGGCCTGATGGTCGTCCAGTGCCACCGCGCGCAGGATTTCCGCGCCTTCGGCCCGCAGGGTCGCAAAGAATTTCTCCGGATTGCCGATCCCCGCGAAGGCAAGCACCCTTTCACCCTGCCAGCCCATGCCCATCTGCAAGACCTCGAGCCGCCCTTTCAGATGCGGCAGGCTGACCGACCCCGACCACCGCATCCAAAACCCGGCCTGTGCGTCCTCGTCCCCGATCGACAACAACAGATCGGCCCGCGCAAGCCCCGTGGCAACGGGTTCGCGCAAGGGGCCGGCCGGGATGCAGCGGCCATTGCCAAAACCCTGTGCCGCATCGACCACGATCACCGACATGTCCTTGGTCACGGCAGGATTCTGGAACCCGTCATCCAGCAGGACAACCTCAGCGCCCGCGGCCTCGGCGGACCTGACACCCTCTGCCCTGTCCCGCGACACCCAGACCGGCGCGAAGGCCGATAGCAGCAGGGGTTCATCCCCCACATCCCCTGCCCTGTGCCGGTGCGGATCGACCCGGACCGGCCCCGCAAGCCGCCCGCCATGCCCGCGGGACACGACATGAACCGCCCGCCCCCGCGCGATCAGACGCTCGGCCAGGGCGATGACCGTCGGCGTCTTGCCCGTGCCCCCCGCATTGAGGTTGCCGACGCAGATCACCGGGATGCCCGCCCTCCAGCCGGTCCCGCGCAGGCGCCGCTCGGTGGCAGCGGCATAGAGCGCCCCGAGCGGCGACAAGGCCCGCGCCAGCAAGCCGGGCCGGTCGGGCGGGTTGAACCAATGGCCGGGCGCCCGCATCAGCGCAACCCGGGCGCAACAAGGCCCCGGATCAGGTCCAGCGCGGCCTCGGTCGCCGCGCGCCCGTCCGACGCGACCTCCCAGGCGGCCCGTGCCTGCCGGGCGGACCGGTCCGGCGACAAAAGGTCGGCCACCGCTTCGCCCAGATCGTTCGCCGAACCGACCAGCGAAGTGGCCTGTGCCGCCGCAAGACGACCAAGCGTCAGGCCATAGGCCCCCACACGCGGACCGTGGATCAACGCCGAACCCAGCGCCGCTGCCTCCATCGGGTCGCGCCCCGCCCCTGCGCTGGACAGGCTGCCGCCCAGATAGGTGACCGGCGCCAGCCGATACCAGAGCCCGAATTCCGCGCCCGGATCGACGAGGTAGACCTGACAATCGGCATCCGGTTCCTCTTCGGCTGATCGCCGTGCCACGACCCAGCCCTCGCGCTCCTGCAACCGTTCGGCCAGCGCGATCAGCCGTCCGGGGGATTGGGGGGCAAGGATCAGCAACAGGCGATGCGCCAGCTTCAGGGCGGAGCGATGCGCGGTGATGATGCGGTCCTCCTCTGCCTCGGGCAGATCCGCGGCAAACCAGACCGGCCGCGTGGTCAGCAGCCGCGCCAGTGCCGCCCGTTCCGCCTCGGTGCAGTTCAGCGCAACGGAAGGGTATTCCAGCCGTCCGACGGTTTGCACCGCTTGCGGTGGCGCGCCTGCCCTGCGAAAGGCCCGCGCTGCACTATCATCGACCGCATGAACGGCGCGGAAGGCCGACAGCACAGCCCGCATCAGCCCCGGCCACCACCCATCCCTGTCCCTGGGAAAGGCTGGCGCACGCGCCTCGATCATCACCATCGGGATGCCGCGTTCCTCGGCCTCATGCAGCAGGGCGGGGCGCAGTTCGCCCTCTGCCAGCACGGCCAGATCGGGCTTCCAATGGTCCAGAAAGGCCCGCACTTCGACGGGCATATCCGGCGGGATCCCTTCGACGGGAATAGTGTCACTTGCAGAAGGAACCGCACCGCCGGTCGTGGTCAGCAAGACGCCCAGCCCGTCCCCTTCCGCCAGTTGTCGTGCGATCCACGCGACCTGCGTCAGACTTTCGCTCGAAGGCGCGTGCAGCCAGACCAGAGGCCCGGGCGGCCGCGCCGGACGGTCTGCCCGGGTTCCGACCCCGAGGCCCCGGCCGGACAGATTGTAGAGCGTCAGCCCGAGCGAATAGGCCATGATGCGGGGTCAGGCCCCCAGTTCCTCGGTCGGGGATGCGGGCTGCGCCTCGTCGCGCAAGCGGTGGATATGGGCAATGAAATACCGCATATGCGCATCGTCCACCGTGCGCTGCGCTTCGGCCTTCCAGGCCCGGTGCGCCGAGGCGTAATCAGGGAACATGCCGACGATATGGATCGCGTCAGGGTTCTTGAAAACGGTCCCCGAGGGGCTGACAAGTTCACCGCCGAAAACCAGATGCAACCGTTGCGTCATTGGGGATCCTTCCATGGTTTGATGGCCGCGACGGTAACGCCTGAGCGGGCGAGGGTAAAGGCAGCAGCCGGTTTTCGCTGCACTGCAGCTTTGGCTGTATACAGAGCGCGCCTTTGCGTGTATGTCCCCGCCTTCGGCACCGTATTGCCCCGCGGGCCGGCGGGATGGCATACCCCGCCGGACAGGGATCAAAGGCGCCGCCCATCGGGCCATGAAGCGCCCCCTGTCAGGTAAAGAAAATGATCGACAACACCATGATCGCCGGGCCTTTGGCCACGGCGCTGACCGCCAAGGGCTATGAGACCCTCACCCCCGTCCAGGAGGCCGTTCTGGCCGAAGGTGTCGCGGGCCGCGACCTTCTGGTTTCGGCCCAGACCGGGTCGGGCAAGACCGTGGCCTTTGGCCTCGCCATCGCGCCGGAACTGCTGGCCGGGGCAGACAAGTTCCTGTTTGCCGATGTTCCAGCCGCGCTTGTGATCGCCCCCACCCGGGAACTCGCCTTGCAGGTCGCGCGCGAATTGTCGTGGCTGTTCGCGGGCGCACAGGCGCAGATCGCCACCTGCGTCGGCGGCATGGATTACCGCACCGAAAAGCGTGCGCTGGAACGCGGCGCGCATATCGTTGTCGGCACGCCGGGCCGTCTGCGCGACCATATCGAGCGCAAGTCGCTCGACCTCTCCGCCCTCAAGGCCGTGGTGCTGGATGAAGCCGACGAGATGCTGGATCTCGGGTTCTCCGAAGATCTGGAATTCATCCTTGCCGCCGCCCCCGAGGATCGCCGCACCCTGATGTTTTCGGCCACCGTGCCCAAGGCGATTGCGGAACTGGCCAAGACCTTCCAGCGCGACGCGCTGCGCATCCAGACGGTCGGCGAGGCCAGCCAGCACGCCGACATCGAATACCGTGCGCTCAACGTGCAGGTGCGCGACCGCGAACATGCGATCTTCAACCTCTTGCGCTATTACGAGGCGCGCACCTCCATCGTGTTCTGCAAGACGCGGGCCAATGTGAATCACCTGATGGCCCGGATGGGCAATCGCGGCTTTCAGGTCGTGGCGCTGTCGGGTGAGTTGAGCCAGCAGGAACGCACCAATGCGCTGTCCTCGCTGCGGTCGGGCCGCGCCCGGGTCTGTATCGCCACGGATGTGGCCGCGCGCGGGATCGACCTGCCGGGGCTGGAACTGGTGATCCATGCCGATCTGCCGACCAATTCCGACACGTTGCTGCACCGATCGGGCCGCACCGGGCGCGCCGGGTCCAAGGGGGTTTCGGCGCTGATCGTCACACCATCGGATTACCGCAAGGCCAGCCGCATCCTGCAAGGCGCCAAGGTCGTGGCCGAATGGGGCACAGCACCGTCTGCCGAGGAAGTGCAGGAACGCGACGACCAGCGGATTCTGGAACATCCCGCCCTTGGCCCGAATGAAGGCGAGGATCTGGAGATGGCGCAGACCCTGCTGGACCGGTTCGGGGCCGAGCATGTGGCGCAGGCCTTTGTGACACTCTGGCGCGAAGGCCGGTCGGCACCGGAAGTGCTGTCCGAGGTTGCGGCCCCCGGTGCGGCCAAACCTGCGCGCGAGCGCAGCGAATTTGGCCCCTCGGTCTGGTTCTCCGTCTCGGTCGGCCATACCGCCCGGGCCGAGGCGCGCTGGCTCTTGCCCAAGATCTGCGATGCGGGCGCGATCACGCGCGATTCCATCGGGGCGATCCGTGTGCAGCAGACCGAAACCTTCGTGCAGATCGCGGAAAGCGAGGCCGCGAAATTCGGGGCGGAAATGCTGATCGACACCGATGTGACGATGCGCCGCCTGCCCGGCGAGCCCAACCTCGCCCGGCCCGAACGCGCCCCTGCTGCCCCACGCAGCCCCCGGCCCGTCCGGGATGCCGATGCGGCCCCTCGCCCGCCCCGCGCCACCGAAAAACCCGCCTACAAGCCCAAACCGGCCCGGTTCGTCGAGGATGACGCCCCGGCACGGCCCGTCGCCGCCGAGGCAGCCCCCCGCGAACCGGTGCGCAAGACGGCCCCGCGCAAGGCCCCGGTCGAGGCAGCCGCCCGTCCCGTCAGGTCCGAAGGCGACGCCAGTTGGACCCCGCTTGGCAAACCCGCCGCCGCCGCGCGCCCCGCAGAGGCGCCGAAGGATGCCGCCGACCGCAAGGCCCGCTGGAAAAAGGACGACCGCCCCGATGCAAGGTCCGACGCGAGGCCCGCCGCGAAATCCGGCTATCCGCGCGGCGAGGGGGCCAAGCCCTATGCGGCCAGATCAGGCGACGCAAAACCCGCTCCCCGCTCTGCCGGGTTCAAATCGCATGGCGGGGCGGCAGATGGCGACCGTCCGGCAAAATCCACGGGCTTCAAATCCCATGCCGGAAAGCCGGGCCCGCGACCGGCCGCAGCTGATGGCGCTAAACCCTGGGCCGCGCGCCCCGAAGGTGCCAAGCCCTGGGCCAAACCGCGCGACGGCGAGGCTGGCCCGAAACCCCGGCCCTTCGCCAAGCCCGGTGACGGCCCCGATTCGCGCCCGTCACGCGCCGGCGGGTTCAAATCCGCCGGCCCCGGCAAAGGCCCCGGCAAGCCAGCCGGAAAGTTCGCGGCAAAGCCCTTCGTGAAGCCCGCCAAACCGAAGGCCGACGCCAAGGACACAAGCAAACGCTTCGTGCCGCCGAAACCCGCCAAGGGCTGAAACGCCCACGGACCGCAGATTGAAAAAAGGCCGGAGGTTTCGCCTCCGGCCCTTTCGCCTTGTCACGCCTGCGGCATGGATGCCCGGTCAGGCCACGTCGAATTCCAGAGGCTTGACCTGCTGGAACATGCCGGTGGAATTCAGCGTGTCCACCACCTTCGGGTCGATGGCCTGATCGAGATAGAGGATCGCGATGGCCTCTTGACCCGCGCCCGACCGACCAAGGGTGAAGTTCGCGATGTTCACGCCGTTCTTGCCCATGGTCATGCCCAGAAGGCCGATGATCCCCGGCACGTCCTCATTCGTGGTGTAGAGCATGTGCCGCCCGATCTCGGCGTCGATATTGATGCCCTTGATCTGGATGAACCGGGGCTTGCCATCCGAGAACACCGTGCCCGCGATGGAGCGTTCGCGCTTGTCCGTCACCACGGTCAGCTTGACATAGGCATCGAACACACCCGACTTTTCCTGCCGCGTGGTGGAGATCTGGATGCCGCGTTCCTTGGCGATCACCGGGGCGGAAACCATGTTCACATCCGGGTTTGTCGCCTTCATGATCCCTGCGATGGTGGCGCAGTTCAGCGCCGCGAGGTTCATGTCGGCCACCGTGCCATCGTAAAGCACGTTGATCGCCTTGATCGGTTCATCCGTCATCTGGCCGACGAAAGCCCCCAGATGCCCGGCGAGTTTCACCCACGGCCCCATGACGGCGGCTTCCTCGGCGGTAACTGACGGCATGTTCAGCGCGTTCTGCACCGCGCCCGTCAGCAGGTAATCCGACATCTGTTCGGCCACCTGAAGCGCCACATTTTCCTGCGCCTCCGAGGTGGAGGCCCCAAGATGCGGCGTCACCACCACATTCGGCAGGCCAAAAAGCGGGCTTTCCGTGGCCGGTTCCACCTCGAACACATCAAAGGCGGCGCCCGCGACATGACCCGATTTCAGCGCCTCGGCCAGCGCCGCCTCATCCACCAGACCACCCCGCGCGCAGTTCACGATGCGCACGCCGGGCTTGCATTTCGCGATGCTTTCGGCTGACAGGATGTTGCGGGTCTTGTCGGTCAGCGGCACATGCAGCGTGATGAAATCGGCGCGCGCCAGCAGTTCGTCCAGCTCGACCTTGGTGACACCCATGGATTTGGCGCGTTCGTCGCTCAGGAACGGATCATAGGCGATGACCTTCATGTGAAGGCCAAGCGCGCGGTCACAGACGATGCCACCGATATTGCCCGCGCCGATCACACCCAGCGTCTTGTTGAACAGTTCCACCCCCATGAAGCGGGATTTTTCCCACTTTCCGGCATGGGTGGAGGCGTTGGCCTCGGGCAGTTGGCGGGCCACGGCAAACATCATCGCGATGGCATGTTCGGCGGTGGTGATGGAATTGCCGAAGGGCGTGTTCATCACGATCACGCCCTTTTTAGACGCGGCCGGAATGTCCACATTGTCCACACCGATCCCGGCCCGCGCGATCACACGCAGACGGTCGGTGTTTTCCAGCAGTTTCGCCGTGACCTTGGTGGCGGACCGGATGGCAAGGCCATCGTAATTGCCGATGATCTCGGCCAGTTTTTCCTTGTCCTTGCCGAGTTTCGGCATGAAATCCACGTCAATCCCGCGGTCGCGGAAGATCTGGACAGCGGTTTCGGAGAGTTCGTCGGAAACGAGAACGCGGGGGGCCATGTCTGGGCTCCTTCATTGGAATTTCGGGAAGGCCCACCGGCGTTGCCGGCCCCCCTGCGCCACTTGCAGGAAGGCCGGTCAGCGCCGATGCGCGGAAAGGTCAGGCCGCTTGCGAGACTGCGGCAATCTCGGAGGCGAAGGCCCATTCGATCCAGGGCATCAGGGCGGCCACATCGGATGCCTCCACCGTCGCCCCGCACCAGATCCTGAGGCCCGGAGGTGCATCGCGGTAAGCCCCCGCATCCAGCGCCACGCCCGCTTTCTCCAGCCGCTTGGCCACGGCCTTGGCAAAACCGGCGCCATCGGTGATGCGCGGATCGGTGAATTTCAGGCAAACGCTGGTGCAGGAGGCCGTTGCCGGGTCCACCGCCAGATTGGCGATCCAGTCCTTGTCCGCGATGAAATCCGCGATTGCCCTGGCATTGGCCTCGGACCGCGCGATCAGGCCCGAAAGCCCGCCGATGGACTGCGCCCATTTCAGCGCCACAAGGTAATCCTCGACGCAAAGCATGGATGGCGTGTTGATCGTCTCGCCCTTGAAGATGCCGTCGATCAGCTTGCCGCCCTTTGTCATGCGGAAGATCTTGGGCATCGGCCAGGCGGGGGTGTGGCTTTCCAATCGCTCCACCGCGCGGGGGGACAGGATCAGCACGCCATGCGCCCCTTCGCCCCCCAGCACCTTTTGCCAGGAAAAGGTCACGACATCGAGCTTGTCAAAGGGCAGGTCCATCGCAAAGGCCGCCGAGGTGGCGTCGCAGATCGTAAGGCCCGCCCGGTCTGCCGGGATCGCATCCCCATTGGGCAGACGCACGCCCGAGGTCGTGCCGTTCCAGGTGAACACCACATCCTTGTCGAAATCGACCTGTGTGAAATCCACGATCTCGCCATAAGGCGCCTTGCGCACGGTCGCGTCGAGTTTCAACTGCTTGACCGCATCGGTCACCCAGCCTTCGCCAAAGCTTTCCCAGGCCAGCATTTCAACCGGGCGGGCCCCCAGCAGCGACCACATCGCCATTTCCACGGCGCCGGTGTCGGAGCCCGGCACGATGCCGATATGGTAATCTGCGGGAACGCCCAGAACGTCGCGCGTCAGGTCGATGGCCTCGGCCAGTTTCGATTTGCCGACAGCGGCACGGTGCGAGCGCCCAAGGGGCGCGTCGGACAGCATGTCGAGGGAATAGCCGGGGATCTTGGCACAGGGGCCAGAGGAGAAGCGCGGATTTGCCGGGCGCGCGGCCGGGGTCTGAAGGTCAGACATGGTATCCTTCCAGATAAATGCCTCTCGTTGGGGAGAGGTAGCCCGCCGAGAGCGCTACTCCTGCAAAGGCGAAGGCGCAAGGGAAATGTTGGGGGGCAGCGGTCAACCAGCCCTCGCCCCTCTCCGTATCAGACCGGCGGATCCGCGGTTGACCCGCCGGGGTGGCTATGAAACACAAGGCGCGACCTCGTTTTCCGGCTCGCGAACAGGTTTCGCGACCCCTTTCAGGCCCCGGACAAAATGACACGCAGCTACGCAATCGGCGACATTCACGGACAGCTTCACGCGCTGCGCGAGGCCCATGACCTGATCCGGCAGGATCGGGACCGGACCGGCGACGCAACGGCGCCGGTGATCCATCTGGGCGACCTGACGGACCGTGGCCCGGATGTGCGCGGCGTGATCGACATGATTCTGGACGGGATTTCGGCGGGGGAGCCATGGGTCGTCATCAAGGGCAACCATGACCGGATGTTCGGCCTTTTCATGGACGACCCGATGGCCAGCGACCCCGGCCTGAAGGCCCCTCTGAGCTATCTCAATCCAAGGATCGGCGGGCAGGCGACACTTGCCTCCTACGGTGTGCCGAATGCTCAGGACCGCCCCATTGCCAAGGTGCATGACGAGGCGCTGCTGCGCGTGCCGCAGGCGCATCTGGACTTTCTGGCGGGCCTGCCGCTGTATTTCCGGCATGGCGACGGTATTTTTGTCCATGCGGGTCTCTTTCCGGGTGTGTCCCTTGAGTGGCAGATCGAGGACGATCTTGTCTGGATCCGCGAGCCGTTTCTGTCGGACCGGCGGGACCATGGCGCGCTGGTGGTGCATGGACATACCGCCATTGACGCGCCGGTGCATTACGGTAACCGGGTCAATCTGGATTCCGGGGCCGGTTATGGCCGCCCGTTGACGGTCGCGGTCATCGAGGGGCGGGATGTCTGGACGCTCGGTCCCGATGGCCGCACCGCCCTGCCTGTCACCCCGGATGCCGGGGTCCGCTGAATCCCCTGTCGGGTGACTTCAAGCCGCTTGCGGGCTTCCCCTGATCCTCCCCGGTTGGTATACCAAGGCCGAATTCGGTTCAGGAGGACAGACGCATGACGTTCAAACCCCATGGCAAACATCTGATCGCGGGCGAATGGGTCGGGGGCGGCGCAACCTTCCGGTCCGAACCTGCCAGTGGCGAGGCGCATGACTATTCGGTCGGCACGGTCGATCTGGTCAACCGCGCCTGCGAGGCCGCTGAGGAAGCCTTCTGGTCCTACGGCTATTCCAGCCGCGAGGAACGGGCGAAATTCCTTGAAGCCATCGCGGATGAAATCGAGGCCCGCGCGGATGCCATCACGCAGGTCGGGACCGAGGAAACCGGCCTGCCCACGGGTCGGCTGCAAGGGGAACGGGGCCGCACCACGGGCCAGTTGCGCCTCTTTGCATCGCATATCCGGTCGGGCGACTATCTGGACCGCCGCCATGACAAGGCGCTGCCCGACCGCCAGCCGCTGCCCCGCCCGGAAATCCGCATGATCCAGCGGCCCATCGGGCCGGTCGCGGTATTCGGGGCGTCAAACTTCCCGCTGGCGTTTTCGACGGCCGGGGGCGACACGGCCTCGGCACTCGCCGCCGGTTGCCCGGTGGTGGTGAAGGGCCATTCGGCCCATCCCGGCACGGCGGAAATTGTGGCCGAGGCGATCCATGCCGCGGTTGCGGCCTGTGGCCTGCATCCGGGCGTGTTCAGCCTCATTCAGGGCGGGCGGCGCGATGTCGGCACTGCGCTGGTGCAGCATCCGCTGATCAAGGCCGTCGGCTTTACCGGATCGCTGGGCGGGGGGCGCGCGCTGTTCGATCTGTGCGCACAGCGGCCCGAGCCGATTCCCTTCTTCGGGGAACTCGGATCGGTCAACCCGAACTTCCTGCTGCCAGAGGCGCTGGCCAACCGGGGCGAGGCGATTGCAACCGGCTGGGCCGGCTCGCTGACGATGGGGGCGGGGCAGTTCTGCACCAATCCCGGTATCATGGTGCTGCAAGACGGACCTGCCGCCGATGCCTTTGTCGCCACCACCAAGGCCGCATTGGAAAAGACCGCCCCCCAGACCATGCTGACCGATGGCATCGCCAAGGCCTACCGCGACGGCCAGGCGCGTTTTCAGGGCCGCAATGCGGTGACGCCCGTTCTGGAAACCGAAAGCCCGGACCGCACCGCCAATCCCAACCTCTATGAAACCACCGCCACGGCCTATCTTCAGGATCATGCGCTTGGTGAAGAGGTGTTCGGCCCGCTTGGCCTCGTGGTCCGCGTGTCGGACCCGGCAGAGATGCTGACGCTGGCCAAGGGGTTCGAGGGGCAGTTGACCGCAACCCTGCACATGGATGACGGCGACGCGGATCTGGCGCGCAAGCTGCTGCCGGTGCTGGAACGCAAGGCGGGCCGGGTTCTGGCCAACGGCTTTTCCACGGGCGTCGAGGTCTGTGACGCGATGGTGCATGGCGGACCCTACCCGGCCTCGACCAATTTCGGGGCAACCTCGGTCGGCACCATGGCGATCCGGCGCTTCCTGCGTCCGGTGTCATTTCAGAACCTGCCCGACGCGATCCTGCCCGCCGATCTGGCCTGACCTGACACCACCCGGGCGGATCAACCGCCCGGGCACGTTCCCCCGAAAGGATATGCAATGTTCGCCGTGACCGTCCGTTTCCGGATCAAACCGGGCAAGATGTCCGACTTCCTGACCCATATGCGCAAGAATGCAGGCGGTGCCCTGCGCACCGAACCCGGCTGCCGCCGGTTCGACATCTGCACCGACCCCAACCGCCCGGATGAAGTTTTTCTGTATGAACTTTATGACGATGCCGAGGCCTTTGCCGCACACAAGCAAACGCCGCATTTCCTCGCGATGGGGGCTGTGGCACCCGAATTCGTGGAAACCCGCGAATTGGTGACTTTTTCCACGGTCGAAGCCGACAGCTGATCTTGTCAGGTTCTGTCAGCAAGCAGTCTCTGGGCAATGTATTTGCCCAGAACCACCGTCACGACAATCGCGATCAGCACCACCGACACGGCGGCAATCGCCGGGTCGATATTGTCGCGCAGGCCCATCCACATCAGGCGCGGCAGGGTCACGGCATTGACCGAGGTGATGAACAGCGTCACGCCGATCTCCTCCCAGCTCAGCACGAAGGTCAGGAACAGCGCGGTCAGCACACCAAAGCGGATGTTGGGCAGAATCACCCGCAGAATGCGCGTTGTCAGCCCCGCCCCCATGCTGCGCGCGGCCAGATCAATGCGCCGGTCCACCTGTGACAGCGACACGGTGATCAGAACCACGGCAAAGGGCGCGATCATCACCGCATGGGCCAGTGCCACGCCCATCCATGTGTCATAGGCGACCACGGTGTTGAACTGGCTGAGCGTGATGAGAAAGAAATAGAGCGTCAGCGCCGACACCACCGGAGGCGCCACCATCGGCAGCAGCGCGAGCCCCATGTAAAGCCCCGCGAATCGCGGCTGCACCATCCAGATGCCAAGGCTGAACAGAAGCGCCAGCCCCGTCGCGATCACCGAACTCAGCAGCCCGATGCGGATCGACAGCCATGCCCCGTTCGCCCAGGCTGGATTGTTCAACAGCGTCTGGTAATGCCGCAACGACCACTCGCCATCGGGCAAGGACAAATAGCGGTTCGGCGTGAAGGACACCGGGATCACCGCCACCAGCGGCATCAGCAGGAACACCGCAACCAAAGCGGCCAGCGTGGCGGCCAGAAGTCCGGGGCGCAGCATCGTCATGGCCCCCCCCCCGGCCGCACCTGCCGCAGCATTGCCGCCAGCAATGCGCCCACCGCGAGCATCAACAGCACCGAAATCGCCGCGCCCAATCCCCAGTTCGGGCTTTGGAAAATCCGCAGATAGATCAGTTCCGCCACCATCACGCTGCGCCCACCGCCAAGGATCGCAGGCGTCACGAAGAACCCGAGCGCAAAGACGAACACCACCAGCGCCGCCCCCAATACCCCCGCCCGTGTCATCGGCACGAAGATCTGCCAGAACACCCGCGCCCGGCTCGCCCCCATGCCGCGCGCGGCCATCAGCACCCGTTCATCCACCGACCGCATGGCCGAGGCGAGCGGGAATACCGCGAAGGGGATCAGGAAATGCACCATGCCGACCACCACGCCGAATTCATTGCGCACCATGGTCAGCGGATCATTCGTGATCCCCGTCGCCTGCAACCAGCCATTGATGATGCCGCGGTTGGACAAAAGTGCCAGCCAGCCAAAGGCCCGCGTCAGCACCGAAATCCAGAAGGGGATGAGGATGCACAATTCCACCACCAGCCGCTGCACCGGGCTGCCCCGCACCCACAACAGCGCGATGACATAGGCAAAGGCCACCGAAAACGCCGTGACAATCGCGCAGATCCGCAGGGTGCGCCACAGCACCGCCTGCACCAGCGGGTCGGTGAGCGCGGTCCGGTATTGGCCGAGGCCCGGCTCTGGCAAGGTCACGCTCCACCGCAGGATGCCGAGGAACGGCAGCACATAGACCACCGCCAGGAACAGCAGCAGCGGGCCGATCAGCAAAAGGGCGCGGGGAAGGGCGGGCATCGGGGCCTTTCAGCGAAAAATCGGCCCCGGCAGCAATCGCCGGGGCCGGAAGATGTCAGGAGGAGATGATGGCGAGATATTCGTCCAGCACAGGCCCGTAGTTTTCTTCATACCATGGCATGTCGAGCGGGATTTGCAGCGCGAAATTCGCCGGGTCCACCGGGTTGAACCGCGCCTCTTCCGCAGGCAGCAGCGCATCGGCGGCGGGGTTGGCAGGCCCTTGGCCCAACATGCGGAACATCACAAGTTGCCTTTCGGGATCCTGCGCCGAGGCGATGAATTTCATCGCGGCCTCTGCCCCGCCCGGATTGCCCTTGATGACGGCCATGGACCCCGGCGCGATCAGCCCCTGATCCCAGATGAAGCCGATATCGCCGCCCGAATCCTCCTCGATCAGCTTGGCGCGGGTGGACCACACCAGCGCCATAGACGCCTCGCCATTCAACAGGATCGACTGGCTTTCGGACCCGCCGCCCCAATAGGCCACTACATTGCCCTTGAACGCCTCGATCTTGGCATGGGCGCGGGCCACGTCGAGCGGGTAGAGGTCGGCAGGCGCCACGCCATCGGCCAGCAAGGCAGCCTCCCACATGCCCACGCCCCATTTGTAGAGCGACCGCTTGCCAGGGAATTTCTCGACATCGAAGAAATCGGCCATGCTGGTCGGCGGGTTGTCGCCAAAGCGTTTCTTGTCGTAGGCGATGATGTAGCTGTAGAAATAGCTCGATGCCGAATGGTCCCAGCCGAACCCTTCGCGCATCTTGCCCCGGTCCACCACCGAATAGTCGATCGGTTCCATCATGCCCTTCTTGCCAAGCGCCTCGGCCGAGAACGGGTCGGCATCGACAATGTCCCAGCTTGGCCGTCCGCTTTCAAACTGTGCGGCAATCGCGCCCTCGGTCGGGCCCGAGCCGTCCTGCCGCACCGTGATGCCGGTATCGGCAAGGAAGGCCTGACCGTAGGCCGCGTCATAGGCGGTGCCCGCATCCCCACCCCAGTTGACGAAAACAAGATCGCCGCTCTGTGCCTGTGCGGGTGTCGCGCGCAGCCCAAGGGCCGTGCTGCCCAAAAGCGCCGCAATCCCCATGGCGAAATCGCGGCGGCTGATTTTGCCTTGTGCCACACGGGTTTGCAGGATGTCGATGCAGTCTTTCTGGAAAGGTCCGTGCATGTGAAGTCTCCCTGTTTTTATGGTTGGAACGGGTCAGAGCAGAAAGCCGCGCGCCGGGGCCCATGTGGCCCAGACGGCAGCGCCGGGGGCGAGGCCCTCGGGCAGGTCGGCGGTCGGTCGGTGCAGGATCAGGGCGGTGCCGCCCGCGGTGACAAGCGAGATCCGGGTTTCCGCCCCCAGATAGGTCAGGTCGGTCAGGCGGGCCGCGACGGCATTTTCCGATGCGGGGCCGGGTGCGGGATCGGTCAGCGAAAGGCCCATATATTCGGGCCGGATGGCAAGGTCACCCTGCGGGCCGGGGGCATCGACCGCGCGGCCTTCGATCTGGCCCGCGACAACGGGCAGGATGTTGATGTCACCCAGAAATTCCGCGACGAATCGGTTGGCGGGGCGTTCATAGACCTCGCGCGGGGGGGCGAGTTGTTGCAGGCGGCCCTTTTCGAAGATCGCCACGCGCGACGACAGCGCCAAGGCCTCGGACTGGTCATGCGTGACAAAGACAAAGGTGGTGCCGGTGTCGCGGTGGATGCGGCGCATTTCATCCTGCATCTGGCCGCGCAGGTTCTTGTCCAGCGCGGAAAAGGGTTCGTCCAGCAACAGGACAGGCGGTTCACAGGCCAGCGCGCGCGCCAGCGCCACACGCTGTTGCTGCCCGCCCGAGAGGCCCGAGGGCCGCTTGTGCGCATGGCCGGAAAGGCCGGTCATTTCCACCATATCGTCCACGCGGGCCTTGACCTGAGCCGCCGATTTCCGTTGCACTTTCAACGGGAAGGCGATGTTTTCGGCCACCGTCATATGCGGAAACAGCGCATAGCCCTGAAACACCATGCCAAAGCCGCGTTTTTCTGCCGGGATCGTCGTCATCTCCTGCCCGTCGAGGGTCAGGTTGCCCGAGGTCGGGGCCTCGAACCCGGAAAGGATCATCAGGAAGGTGGTCTTGCCTGACCCGGACGGCCCGAGCAGCGTCAGGAACTCACCGCGGCCGATGGTCATGGAAATGCCTTCGAGGGCAACGAAGTTGCCGAAGGTCTTGCCGATCTGATGCGCGCCGATTTCTGCGGCCTGGGTCACGGTGATCCTGACATTATCAAGGGAACGTTTCGAAAAGCCTAAGCACAGGCGCGCGCATGGCAACCGAAAGTTTTTCGCGCGCTTGTGAAACAGGATTTGCCGATTTGCCCTCTGCCTAGCCCTCGGGCAACTCGCCCCGCAACCAGCCGCGAAAGGCAGCACTGGCGGGATTGCCGGATTTTTCAGGCGGCTGCACCATGAAATAGGACCGGGGCGACAGCAGCGTCAGATCGAAGGGCCGCACCAGTTGACCGCTTGCCATGGCCTGCTGACAGATGAATTCATCCCCCATCGCCACGCCCTGCGAGGCCAGCGCCGCCGAATAGACAAGGTTCATGTCGGAAAACCGGATGCCGCCCTGCGCCACCTCTTCGGGCAGGGCAGAGAGGCGGAACCATGTTTCCCAATCCTCGGTCGTGCCCAGATGCAAAAGTGGGGCGCCGAGCAGTTTTGCCGGGTCGTCGAGGTCCAGCCGGTTCAGGAGGGCGGGGCTGCACAAAGGCGTGAACTCTACCTCTTTCAAAAGTTCCACCTCCATCCCCGGCGCGTTGCCATAGCCGAAGGTAATGAACAGATCGACGTCCGGATTGCTGGTGTCATCCAGCCTGCGGGGGGTGACAAGCGATAGCAGAACATCTGGAAAAGCCCCGCAAAATCCTGCGATCCGGGAGCAGAGCCAGCTTGAGGCAAAGCCCGGCGGGCAGGAGACGGTCAGCGCGCCCGAAATCCCGCGCGCCGCGTTGCGGGTGGCCGACCCCGAAATCAGCGCCAGCGCCGACCGGATGTCCAGCGCATAGGCCAGCCCCTGCGGCGTCAGTTCCACCCGCGTGCCGACGCGGTTCATCAGCCGGAATCCCAGATCCCGTTCCAGCAGACGCAACTGATGGCTGACGGCGCTGCGGGTCAGGCACAGTTCATCCGCCGCCTGCCAGACGGTGCCGTGGCGGGCGAAACTTTCCAGCGCGCGCAGGGCCTGGGTGGAGGGGACGCGAGACATTGGTGACTCCGTTTCATGCCAGCCTAGCGCGCGTTGCGGCTTTGGTGAATATGATTTGTCATTTGCGAAAGAAGGTTTCACTAGCTTGGGGCCGCACCCCGCGTGTAGCCATGAAAAGGGCCGTCTGCGCTCCGTGCATCTTCCATGCACCCCCCGTGCAGACGCCCCGCAGCCCTGTGGAGCGAGAGTTGACCCAGCCGAGCGCCGCCCAAGAAACCGCCCTTGCCGCCATCGCCGCGCGGCGCGGTGATCTGTCGGACTGGTGCGCCACGATCTTCGATTTCGGGGAAACCGCGTGGCGGGAATACCGGTCGGCGGAATGGTATGTGACACGGCTGCGCGCCGAGGGCTTCACGGTCGAGGAAGGTTCGGGCGGGATGCCCACGGCCTTCTGCGCGGAATGGCATAACGGGTCGGGGCCAGTCATTGGCATGTATGCCGAATATGACGGCATTCCCGGCAATTGTCAGGCGGCCTCTGCCCGGCGCGAGCCGCGCGCGGGGTTGGGGTTTCAGGCGGGCGGGCATACCGACCCCCATTCGGGGCTGGGCATCGCGGGGCTGGGCGGCGCGCTCGCGCTGAAAGCCGCGATGCAGGCCCATGACATCAAGGGCGGCATCCGTTTTCTGGGCGAGCCTGCGGAAAAGGTGCGCGGGTCGAAACCGATCCATGCCGCAAGGGGTTATTATAACGGGTTGGCGGCGATGCTGTCCTTCCATCCGTTCTACATGCTGCCGATGTGCAATACCGTGCGCTGGGAAACGCATTGCGGCGCGGGCTGGTCGATGGTCTACCGATTCCTGTGCGACGCACCCGAGGGCTGGGGGGCGGGCGATGGCGCGCCGATCCCGCAATCGCACAGTGCGGTGCGCGCGCCGGGTGCCAATGACGCGCTGCACCTTATGTATACGGCCAGCAAGACCTTGCGCGAATCCATGCTGCAGCATAAGGGTGGCTGGTCGATGTCGGAGGCAATCCTGACCGCCGGGCAGGCGACGGCGGACAATCTGCCTGCCGGGCTGGCGGAAATCCAGTTCATGCTGCGGGTGCCGACGATTGCCATGGCCGAGACGGTGACGGCAGCACTGGACCGCAACGCGGCGGCGGCGGCGGCGATGACGGGCTGCCGCTGGGAACGCCATTGGGTGTGCAAATCGCGGCCCGGTCTGGCCAATACCGCCATGGCCCGCGTGGTCTGGGACGCGCTGCAATCGCGCGGTGCGCCGGTCTGGGATGAAGACGCAAAGGCCGTCGCGCGAGAAATGCAGGCAGAGCTTGGCCTTGACCCGATGGATGACCCGTTCATCCCCGAGATGACGCGGCTTGTGGCCCCCGAGGCTGCCGAGGCGATCCTGCGACGCGATCTGCCGCCCTCGCAGACCCATTCCACCTCCGACGACTACACCGACATGTGCTGGCACGCGCCCACGGCCCGGTTCTACATCGCGCGGCCCGCGCTGCGCGCGCCGGATGGTTTTGCCTACCCCGCCTGGGTGATGAACGCGCTGGGGGGTATTCCCGCCACCATCGACCCCATGGTGATCCGCGCGGCGGAGGTGCTGGCCCTGTCGGCCCTGCGCGTGCTGGAGGACGGGCGGATGCGCGAGGCGGCCTGGGCCGAGTTCCGCGACCGCACCGGGGGCGGTGTGGGGGGCGACCGCTGGCTGCCCCCGCAATGCGATTATGACCCGCCCATCCATTTCCGCTGGCCTGAATATGTAACCACAGCGCGCGGGAGGGACTGGTGGATCCCCTCCACCCTGCCCGGCGCCTGATCCTTGGAGAGAAGCAATGAACATCCAGACCAAACCCGAGCCCTTCTGCCTGCAACGCCGCAAGCGCGGGGGGGGCACCGCCCCGCTCGCCGGTTGGGGCTTTGCCAATGAAACCGACCCCTTGACCGATGTGCTGCTGGGCAGCCCCGCGCATCTGCGGCACCTGTCCACCTCCAGCCTGTCGCGCAAGCATCTGCGCGAGGCACCCTGCAACGTGCAGGTCGCACAGGCCCAACATGCGGAAATGGTTGCGGCCTATGAACATTTCGGGGTGAAGGTGCATCTCCACGCGCCCGAGCCGGAACTGCCGATGCAGGTCTATGCGCGGGACAGTTCGGTGATGACGCCTTACGGCGCGGTCATCACGGCCATGGCCCAATGGTGGCGGCGGGGGGAGAATTACGCAGCCATCCGCACTTACGAAAAACTCGGCATTCCGATCTTTGACATGGTGACAGCCGGAACCTTTGAAGGCGGCGATTTCAACGTGATCGAAGAGGGCTGTGTGCTGATCGGCTGCGGCGGTGCGCGCACGCAGGAAGAGGGCGCGCGGCAGGTGGCAAGCTGGTTCGAAGCCGAAGGCTGGGAGGTGCGGCTGGCCTTCATCGACGAATATTACGTCCATATCGATCTGATGGTGGTGCCGATCGCACCCAAGCTGACCGCCGTCTGCCTGACCTGCACCGACCCCGCAATCGTGGACTGGTTGAAAGCAAAGGGCCATGAAATCATCGACGTGCCGTTTCAGGACACGATGGCACTGGGCTGCAACTTCATGTCGCTGGGGGGGGACCGGGTGATCGCGCCGACATCCTCGCAAGCCCTGATCGGGCAACTCCGCGCACGCGGGTTCGAGGTGGCGGCGGTCGATATGTCGGAAATTTCCAAAACCGGCGGCGGCATCCATTGCATGGCTCAGGCGCTGCGCCGCCAGCCGTGACTCTGGCCGTGAACCTGCTGGCCGAACTTGCTGCCGCATTGGGGCCAGCGGGCTGCCTGACCGGCGCGGCCATCGGGGCAGGGGTGACAAGTGACGCCAGCGGGACGGGGCGAACGGCCCCGCTGGCACTGCTGCGCCCTGCCTCGGTCGCCGAGGTCGTGGCGGCGCTGGAGATCTGTCACCGGCACGGGCAGACGGTCGTGCCGCAGGGGGGCATGACGGGGCTTGCGGGCGGGGCCAACCCTGCCCCGGGCGATGTGGCACTGTCGCTCGCGCGCTTTGCAGGGGTGGAAGAGATCGACGCGGCGTCCCAGACCATCACCCTGCGCGCGGGCACCACGCTGCAAACCGCACAGGAGGCGGCAGAGGCGGCGGGGTTCCTTTTGCCGATTGATCTGGGGTCGCGCGGGTCGTGCCAGATCGGCGGGATCGTGGCCACCAATGCGGGCGGGATCAGGGTGATCCGCCACGGAATGACGCGCGACAATCTGGCAGGGGTGGAGGCCGTGCTGGCCGATGGCACGCTGCTGCCCGGCCTTGGCAAGATGGTGAAGAACAACACCGGCTATGACCTGCGCCATCTCATTTGCGGGTCCGAGGGCACGCTGGCGGTGATTACCCGCGCGGTGATGCGGCTGCGGCCCCTGCCCGCCGCGCGGGCGACAGCGCTGTGCGCGCTGCCCGATTTTGCCGCCGTGCTGGCGCTGCTCGGGCTGGTGCGGCGGCGGCTGCCGGGGCTGTCGGCGTTCGAGGCGATGTGGCGGTCGTATTTCGAGACGAGTTCCGAGGGCGCGGGCCTGCGGCTCTGGCCCGAGGCCCCGCCCTTTGCCGTGATCCTTGAGGCCGAAAGCCTTGCGCCGGAGGGGCTGGCGGAAGCGTTCGAGGCCGTGCTGGCCGAGGCCTTCGAGGCGGGGATCATCGCGGATGCGCTGATCGCGCAGTCACAGGCGGAGGCGACGCGGTTCTGGGCGGTGCGCGAAGGCCATGCCTTTGACCGGATGTTCCCCGGCCTCATCAATCTGGACATCAGCCTGCCAGTGGACCTGCTGGACGACTACGCGGTGGCCTGCGGGGCGGCGATCCGGGCGCGGTTTCCGGGCGCGCATGTATCCTTCTTCGGCCATGTGGGGGATATGAACCTGCATGTGGCGGTGGGGCTGGCCGAGCCATCCGGGGAGGCCGCGCATGAGGTGGACCGCATCGCTTATGGCCTTGTACGAGAGAGGGGCGGGTCGGTTTCGGCGGAACATGGGATCGGGGTTCTGAAACGCGACTGGCTGGGGCATACGCGGAGTGCGGCCGAGATTGCGCAGATGCGGGCGGTGAAGGCGGCGTTTGACCCGAGGGGGGTGCTTAATCCGGGGAAGGTGGTTTGAGGGGGGCCAAACTGCGGGATGGAGCGGCGAGCATTTGTCGGCGCTGGCCTCACTGAAGCCGTGGGATAGTTCTGCCCAGAGAAAGGCGGAGCTCGGCCATCAAATGGAGCGTCTGAAAAACCTCCCACTGTCAGCGTGATCTGGTAGAATTTGGCATCCCTGCAAGGAGCCCTGCCGATGCCGAAACAGCCCGCCTTTCCCGGTCTTCGCGATGCGATGAAGAA
>JBKBNP010000032.1:0-55816 GCA_046295215.1 Pseudorhodobacter sp.
AGCCCTTCAGCTGGACCAAAACCGCAGAGGAAATCCCTACCCGCGAACGACGCGCCCTCGACGCGTTGGATGAAATCAGGGGAAACAGAACAGGCAGGACGTGTCAGACTCGGAACACTAGGCCCTCTGACCCTGCTCGGCGGCAACGATCACCTCGGTCCCCCAATCGGCGCAGGATTGCATCAACCGGTCCGGCAGGTCTGCATCGGTGAACACCTTGTCCAGCTCGCGGATCGAGGCGATGCGCGCAGGCGCCGACCGGCCCAGTTTCGAATGGTCCGCGACCAGAAAGCTCTGCCGCGCCTGCCGCAGAATGGCCCGGCTGACCCGCACCTCCGCGAGGTCGAAATCCAGGAGATCGCCATCCTCATCCAGCGCCGAGGTGCCGATGATCGCGAAATCCACCTTGAACTGCGCGATGAAATCGGTGGTCAGATCCCCCACCAGCCCGCCATCGACCCGCCGCAGCGCCCCACCCGCCACCATGATCTCGCAGCCCGGATTGGCCAGCAGGATATTGGCGACATTGATGTTGTTGGTGACGACCGTGATGTTGCTGTGGGCCAGCAACTCGCGCGCCACCGCCTCGGTCGTGGTGCCGAGGTTCAGGATGAGCGAGCAATTGTCCGGGATCGCCGCCGCACAGGCCTTGCCGATCGCGGTCTTGGCCGCCGAATTCATCCGCCGACGTTCGTCATAGCCGATGTTGACGACACCCGTGCGCGGCACTGCCCCGCCATGCACCCGGTCCAGAAACCCCGCCCCGGCCAGATCGCCCAGATCGCGGCGGATGGTCTGCAGCGTCACATCGAATCGCTGCGCCAGTTCCTCGACCAGCACACGGCCCTCGCTGCGCGCGATTTCCAGAATTTCGGTCTGACGGATGTTCATCGCCACGGGAGCCTCGCTTTCGAAAAGCAGGATGCCGCATCAACCAAACCGAGACAAGTCGGCAGAGAAACCATTGCGCGGATTTCTTTTTTCTTCGCAAATCAGTGAATTGCTGCAATGCAGCAAGAAATTTCTTCGCATCTTGTTCGATTTTTGCTGAAACGAAAATAAAGCGAACATTTCCACTTGACCCTGCGACGATTTGCGCAGACCCTTTGCACAGAGGAAAACCTCCTGGGGGGAGAGCAACGTGTCCAGCGACCAGCGGCCTGAACTGGCTGACCTGTTCATCATCGGCGGCGGCATCAACGGATGCGGAATCGCGCGGGATGCGGCAGGGCGCGGCCTCAAGGTCGTGCTGGCCGAACAGGGCGATCTGGCGCAGGCAACCTCCTCGGCCTCGACCAAGCTCTTTCATGGTGGCTTGCGCTATCTCGAATTTTTCGAGTTCCGGCTGGTGCGCGAGGCGCTGGAGGAACGCGAGACGCTGCTGGTCGCCATGCCGCATATCAGCTGGCCCATGCGCTTCGTGCTGCCCTTCCACCGTGACATGCGCTTTGACAGCGACACACCCACCTCGCGCCTTCTGGGGCTGTTCATGCCCTGGATGAAGGGCCGCCGCCCGGCCTGGCTGATCCGGCTGGGGTTGTTCCTTTATGACAGGCTCGGCGGCCGCAAAATCCTGCCCGCGACCCGCACGCTCGACCTTTCGAGCGATCCGGCAGGCAAGCCTCTGAACCCGAAATTCCGTCAGGCCTATGAATATTCCGATTGCTGGGTCGAGGATTCGCGACTGGTGGCGCTCAACGCCCGCGATGCGGCGCGGCTTGGGGCGCATATCATGGTCGGCGCCCGCGTCGTCAGCGCCACCCGCGCGGGCGATCACTGGGACATCACCACCGAAGGCGAGGCCGGGCGGCAGACCCACAAGGCGCGTGCGCTGGTCAATGCGGGCGGGCCCTGGGTCGAGGATGTGATCCGCAATGTGGCCCGCATCAATTCCTCCGAAGGCGTGCGGCTGGTGCGCGGCAGCCATATCGTGACGCGCAAGCTCTACGATCACGACCGCTGCTATTTCTTTCAGGGCGAGGACGGGCGGATCATCTTCGCCATTCCCTATGAGCAGGATTTCACCCTGATCGGCACCACCGACAAGGACCATCAGGGCGCCCCCGGCACCGCCAGATGCACCGATGAGGAACGAGACTACCTGCTCGCCTTCGCCTCGCGCTATTTCGCAAAACCGGTGACGGTCAAGGACGTGGTCTGGACCTATTCCGGCGTCCGCCCGCTCTATAATGATGGTGCGAAATCGGCGACGGCGGCGACGCGGGACTATGTTCTCAGCCTCGATGCGGGCGGCGCGCCGCTGCTGAATGTGTTCGGCGGCAAGATCACCACCTATCGGCGGCTCGCGGAAAGCGCACTGGCCAAACTCGCCCCGCATTTCCCGGGCCTGCGCCCGGCCTGGACGGCCCGCAAGCCGCTGCCGGGGGGCGATTTCCCGCATGACAGGGTGGCGGATCTGACCGCGCGGCTGAAAGCGGAATTTCCTTTTCTGTCGGATTTTCACGCGGGCCGCCTGATCCGGGCCTATGGCACCGATGCCTTTGCCCTGCTGAACGGGGCGAAAACCGCCGCCGATCTGGGCTACGATTTCGGCGCAACGCTGACCGAGGCCGAGGTCCGCTGGCTGATGACCCACGAATATGCGCGCAAGCCCGAGGACATCCTCTGGCGGCGCACGAAACTCGGACTGCGCATGTCGGCGGAGGAGGCCGTGGCGCTGGACAATTTCATGTCGGAGGAACGGGCTGTCAGTCCGGCCGCCGAATAAAAGGGGGGAGCAATGGCTCTGGAAATGCAGGGCGTCACGCGCATCGTGGAGGGTCGGATTCATATCCACCCCACGACGCTGACGCTGAAAAAAGGCACGATGAATGTGCTGCTCGGGCCGACATCGGCGGGGAAAACCTCGCTGATGCGGGTGATGGCGGGGCTGGACCGGCCGACCGAGGGGCGCATCCTCTGGGACGGGCAGGACGTGACGGGCATGCGCGTGCAGGATCGCCAGATTGCCATGGTTTACCAGCAATTCATCAATTACCCGGGCCTCACGGTCTATGACAACATCGCCTCGCCGCTGCGGCTGATGGGCAAGGGCAGGGCCGAAATCGACAAGGCCGTGCATGAAACCGCCGAGATGATGCGCCTGACGCCGATGCTGGACCGCCGCCCGCTGGAACTGTCGGGCGGTCAGCAACAACGCTGCGCCCTGGCGCGGGCGCTGGTCAAGGGCGCGGGGCTTGTCCTGCTGGACGAACCGCTCGCCAATCTCGACTACAAGCTGCGCGAGGAATTGCGCGTCGAAATCCCCCGGATTTTCGAGGCATCCGGCGCGATCTTCGTCTATGCCACCACCGAACCCGAAGAAGCGTTGCTCCTGGGCGGGAACACCGCAACGCTCTGGGAAGGCCGCGTCACGCAATTCGGCCCGACAGCCGATGTCTACCGCCAGCCCGCCGACATGGCGACCGCGCGGGTGTTTTCCGACCCGCCGATGAATTTCATCCCGGCCCGGAAACAGGGCGATACGATCCGACTGGGTGATGCCGCAGCGGTGCCCGCGACCGGCCCCTTTGCCAGCCTGCGCGATGGCGCCTTTCAGGCGGGTTTCCGGGCCAACCATCTGTCGCTTGGCCGCACCGGCGCGTCCTCCGTCGAATTTGCCTGCAGGCTGGAGGTGACCGAGATCACCGGGTCCGAAACCTTCCTCCACGCCCGCCATGGCACGGAAAAATGGGTCGCACTCGTGCATGGCGTGCATGATCTCGCGCCGGGCATGGCGCTGACGCTCTGGCTCGATCCGGCGCATGTCTATCTGTTCGGGTCCGACGGCAGGCTCGCCGCCGCTGCCCCCTATGCGACGCAAGCCCTGCGGGGGGCCGCCTGATGGCACAGATCACACTCAGCAATCTGGCGCACAGCTACTTGCCCCACCCGAAATCCGAAGCCGATTTCGCGCTCAAGGAAATGGACCATATCTGGCAGGATGGCGGCGCCTATGCGCTCCTCGGATCATCGGGCTGTGGCAAGACCACGCTTCTCAACATCATCTCGGGATTGTTGCGGCCCAGCCAGGGCCGGGTTCTGTTCGGCGACCGCGACGTGACCGATGCCGAAACCGCCGAACGCAACATCGCGCAGGTGTTCCAGTTCCCGGTCGTCTACGACACGATGACGGTGCGCGACAACCTCGCCTTCCCCTTGCGCAATCGCGGCATGGATGCGGCCTATATCGCGGCGCGCGTGCAATCCATCGCCGGCATGATCGGGATGGAAGAGGTGCTGCACCGCAAGGCCAAGGGCCTGACGGCCGATGCCAAACAGAAGATCAGCCTTGGCCGCGGCATGGTGCGTGAGGATGTCAACGCGATCCTGTTCGATGAACCGCTGACCGTGATCGACCCCCATATGAAATGGGAATTGCGCAC
This sequence comes from Pseudorhodobacter sp., assembly GCA_046295215.1. Classification (GTDB taxonomy): domain Bacteria; phylum Pseudomonadota; class Alphaproteobacteria; order Rhodobacterales; family Rhodobacteraceae; genus Szabonella. The sequence continues at coordinate 4,386 of JBKBNP010000032.1, forward strand.
GCAGCTCAAGCAGTTGCACCACCAGTTCGGCCATACGATGATCTATGTCACCCATGACCAGACCGAGGCGCTGACCTTCGCGGACAAGGTGGTGGTGATGTATGACGGCCGCGTGGTGCAGATGGGCACGCCCGAGGAATTGTTCGAGACCCCGGCCCATACCTTCGTCGGTTATTTCATCGGCTCGCCGGGGATGAATTTCCTTGAAGCCGAAGTCACCGGAACCCGCGCCCGGCTGGGCGATGCGGTGGTCGATCTGGGCGCGGCCTATGGGCCACAATCGGGCCGCGTCCAGATCGGCATCCGCCCCGAACATGCCGTGCTGACGGCGGGCGATGGCCTGCCCTTCACAATCCGCCGGGTGGAGGATGTGGGCCGCCACCGGCTCGTGCGGGGCTCGGTTGCGGGGGGCGAGATCAATATCGTCGCACCCGAGGGCATGGCCATCGGCACGGACCTGACCCATGTCCGCTTCCTGCCCGAAAAGATCAATGTCTATGCCGATGACTGGCGCGTGGCGCCCGAAGGGAGGGCCGCCTGATGGACAAGACCCAGAACAACAAGGCGTGGTTCCTTGTGCTGCCCGTGCTGGTGCTGGTGGCGTTTTCCGCCGTCCTGCCGCTGATGACGGTGGTCAACTACGCCTTCAACGACACGTTCGGCAGCAACCGTTTCTTCTGGGCGGGGCTGGAATGGTTCGAACAGATGGTGACATCGAGCCGCCTGCATGACGCGCTTGGCCGCCAGATCATGTTCTCGGCGATCATCCTCGCCATCGAGGTGCCGCTGGGCATCTTCATCGCGCTCAACATGCCCAAACGCGGCTTCTGGGCCTCGTTCTGCCTTGTGACGATGGCGCTGCCCTTGCTGATCCCGTTCAACGTGGTGGGCACGATCTGGCAGATTTTCGGCCGCGTCGACATCGGGCTGCTGGGCCATACGCTCAACAAGCTCGGCATCGACTACAACTACACCAGCAAGGCGTTTGACGCCTGGGCCACGGTGATCGTGATGGATGTCTGGCACTGGACCTCGCTTGTGGCGCTCTTGTGCTATGCGGGCCTCAATTCCATCCCGCAGGCCTATTATCAGGCCGCGCGCATCGACCAGGCAAGCCGCTGGGCCGTGTTCCGCTATATCGAACTGCCGAAGATGAAGGGCGTCCTGCTGATCGCGGTGCTGCTGCGCTTCATGGACAGTTTCATGATCTATACCGAACCCTTTGTCGTCACCGGGGGCGGGCCGGGCAACTCGACCACCTTCCTGTCCATCGACCTTGTGAAAATGGCCATCGGGCAGTTCGACCTCGGCCCCGCCGCCGCCTTCAGCCTCATGTATTTCCTCGTGATCCTGCTGGTCAGTTGGGTGTTCTACACGGTGATGACCAATCTTGACCGGGAGGACGCGAAATGATGCGGATCAAACCCTCGGCCATCGTCATGGCGGTCTACCTGATCTTCCTGATGCTGCCGATCTACTGGCTTGTGAACATGAGCCTCAAGACCAATACCGAGATCACCGCCGCCTTCACGCTCTGGCCGCATGACCTGACATTCCGCAACTACCGGGTGATCCTGACGGACCCCTCCTGGTATATGGGCTATGTCAATTCGATCATCTATGTGACGATGAATGTGGTGATCTCGCTGACGGTGGCGCTGCCTGCGGCTTATGCTTTCTCGCGCTATCACTTCATGGGCGACAAGCATCTGTTCTTCTGGCTGCTCACCAACCGGATGGCCCCGCCTGCCGTTTTCGCGCTGCCCTTCTTCCAGCTCTATTCCAGCGTGGGCCTCTTTGACACGCATATCGCGGTGGCGCTGGCGCATTGCCTCTTCAACGTGCCGCTCGCGGTCTGGATCCTCGAAGGCTTCATGCGCGGCGTGCCCAAGGAGATTGACGAGACCGCCTATATCGACGGCTATTCCTTCCCGCGCTTCTTCGTGAAGATCTTCATGCCGCTGATCGCGCCGGGGATCGGGGTCGCGGCCTTCTTCTGCTTCATGTTCTCCTGGGTGGAATTACTGCTGTCGCGCACGCTGACCTCGGTCAATGCCAAGCCGATTGCCGCGACGATGACCCGCACGGTGTCGGCGAGTGGCATGGACTGGGGGGTGCTGGCGGCGGCGGGGGTGCTGACCATCGTGCCGGGGGCCTTGGTGATCTGGTTCGTGCGCAACTACATAGCCAAGGGCTTTGCCCTGGGGAGGGTATGATGACCATGGCAACCCCGAAGGCAGGGCGGACCAACTGGACGGCCATCTACATCGCCGCCATCGCCATCATGGGCACGGCCCTTGCCACCCTGTTCCTGATCGCCCCGAAAAAGGACGGCGCGCTGGACTGGTTCGCGCCGATGGTTCAGGGCGGCTGGATGGCCTGGACGCTGCCGGTGGCGCTGTTCTTCTGGTGCATCGCGAGCCTCTTGGTGACCTTCACCATCCTCGCCGCGCGCTTTCCCGAAACCCCGCGCGTGGGCGTGCTGATGATCGAAACGACACGCGGCGACCGGCTGTTCATTTCTTTGCTGGGATCGGCCTTTCTGTGCCTGATCTGGCTGTTCTTTGCGGGCGCGCCCCTCTGGGGGGCGCTTGCGCTCTGCCTTGTCTATGCCGCGGCGGTGTTCCGCTGGGTCTAGACGGGACATGCAACCACCGGGGCGCATCGCAGCGCGCCCCGGTGCAACGACCAACCACTGTCTCACAATCTGGGAGGATGAAAACATGAGACTACGCCACACGACAACCGCCATGGCGCTGGCGCTGATGGCCACCGGGTCGGCCCCGGCCTGGGCCGACATGGACGCCGCGCGCGCGTTCCTCGACGCCGAAATCGGGGATCTGTCCACCCTCAGCCGCGCCGACCAGGAGGCGGAACTGCAATGGTTCGTCGATGCCGCCAAACCCTTTTCAGGCATGGACATCAAGGTGGTGTCGGAAACCATCACCACCCATGAATACGAGGCGAAGGTGCTGGCCCCGGCCTTCACCGCCATCACCGGCATCCGCGTCACCCATGACCTGATCGGCGAGGGCGATGTGGTCGAGAAACTGCAAACGCAGATGCAGACCGGCGAGAATGTCTATGACCTGTATATCAACGATGCCGACCTGATCGGGACACATTGGAGATATCAGCAGGTCCGCAACATCTCTGACTGGATGGTGGGTGAAGGGGCTTCCGTCACCAACCCCAACCTCGATCTGGAGGATTTCATCGGCCTCGCCTCCACCACCGGGCCGGATGACAAGATCTACCAGCTTCCCGTCCAGCAATTCGCCAACCTCTACTGGTTCCGGCATGACTGGTTCAACGACGACAAGAACAAGACCGATTTCAAGGCGAAATACGGCTATGACCTCGGCGTGCCGGTCAACTGGTCGGCCTATGAGGACATTGCCGAGTTCTTCACCGGGCGCGATCTCACGCATCTCGGCGTGACGGGCCAGATCTATGGCAACATGGATTACGGCAAGAAGGATCCGAGCCTCGGCTGGCGCTTCACCGATGCCTGGATGTCCATGGCGGGCATGGGCGATGTGGGCGAACCCAACGGCTTTCCGGTCGATGAATGGGGCATCCGCGTCAATGAGAACTATCAGCCGGTGGGGTCTTGCGTCGCACGCGGCGGGGCCACTAACAGCCCGGCCGCCGTCTATGCCATCGAGAAATACATCCACTGGCTGAAGAACTTCACGCCCCCCACCGCCGCCGGCATGACCTTCGGCGAGGCAGGCCCGGTGCCAGCGCAGGGCAATATCGCCCAGCAGATGTTCTGGTATACCGCCTTCACCGCCGACATGGTCAAGGAAGGCCTGCCGGTGATGAACGACGATGGCACGCCGAGATGGCGCATGGCCCCTTCGCCCTATGGCGCCTATTGGCAGGAAGGCATGAAGGTCGGCTATCAGGATGTGGGCTCGGCTACGCTGATGACATCGACGCCCGTGGACCGCGCGCAGGCCGCCTGGCTCTACGCGCAGTTCATCGCCTCCAAGACCGTGGATGTGAAGAAATCCCATGTCGGGCTGACCTTCATCCGCGACAGCACGGTGCGGCATGACAGTTTCACCGAACGCGCGCCGAATCTCGGCGGGCTGGTGGAATTCTACCGCTCCCCCGACCGGGTGCGCTGGTCCGACACTGGGCTTAACGTGCCGGATTATCCGCGTCTGGCACAGCTCTGGTGGCAGAATATCGGGGATGCCTCCTCGGGTGCGAAAACCGCCCAGGAAGCCCTCGACGCACTCTGCGAACAGCAGGAGGCGGTGATGGAACGCCTGGAGCGGTCCGGCGTGCAGGGTGATCTGGGGCCGAAGATGAACGAGCCGAAAGACCCGGAATGGTGGCTCGCCCAGCCCGGCTCGCCCAAGCCGAAGCTGGACAACGAAAAGCCGACCCCGGTCACGGTCGCCTATGAAGACCTGATCAAGCGTTGGCAGGAATAAATCGTTGGAAGGGGGGCGGGGCGGCTTGCCTCGCCCCCTTTTTCTGTCTTGAAATATACCCGCCGGAGGCATACGCGGCCCGCCGGGGGAGCCTCCGGCGGGGATATTTTCAGACAGAAAAAGACCCGAGTTTCCAAGGGAGGCGTGCGCCATGACCCATATCCTTGCCATCGACCAGGGCACAACCTCCTCCCGCGCGATCCTGTTTGACGCGGGGCTCAATGTTGTGTCGGTCGCGCAGGAGGAATTTGCCCAGCATTACCCCGCGCCGGGATGGGTGGAACATGACCCCTCGGACCTGTGGTCCACGGTCGCCGCCACGGCGCGCGGCGCGGTTGAAAAGGCCGGGATCGACGCGCGCGACATCGCCGCCATCGGCATCACAAACCAGCGCGAGACGACGCTGATCTGGGACCGCGCGACCGGGGAGCCGATCCATAACGCGATTGTCTGGCAGGACCGGCGCACGGCGGATATTTGCGAGGCGTTGAAGGGCGCGGGCCATGAGCCGATGATAACAGGGCGCACCGGGCTGCTGCTCGATCCCTATTTTTCGGCCACCAAGGTCAAATGGCTGCTGGACCATGTGCCGGGCGCGCGGGTGCGGGCGGAAGCGGGGGAACTGGCCTTCGGCACTGTCGACAGCTTCCTGATCTGGCGGCTGACAGGGGGGCGCGTGCATGCGACCGACGCCACCAATGCCGCGCGCACCATGCTGTTCAACATCGCCACGAATGACTGGGATGCGGAGATCTGCGCGCTTCTGGGCGTGCCTGTGGCGCTGTTGCCGGAGGTGAAGGATTGCGCCGCCGATTTCGGCACCACCCGCGCCGATCTTTTCGGGCGCGAGATCCCCATTCTGGGCGTGGCGGGCGACCAGCAGGCGGCGACGGTCGGGCAGGCCTGTTTCTCGCCCGGCATGATGAAATCGACCTATGGCACGGGCTGTTTCGCGCTTCTGAACACAGGCGGCGACATGGTGCCCTCGACCAACCGTCTGCTTACCACCATCGCCTACCGGCTGGACGGACGCACGACCTATGCGCTGGAAGGGTCCATCTTCATCGCGGGGGCGGTGGTGCAATGGCTGCGCGACGGGTTGAAGATCATCCGCGAGGCAAAGGAAACCCAACCGCTGGCGGAGGCCGCCGACCCGGCGCAGGATGTGGTTCTGGTCCCCGCCTTCACCGGGCTGGGCGCGCCCTATTGGCGGCCCGATTGCCGGGGCGCGGTTTACGGCCTCACCCGCAATTCGGGCCCTGCGGAACTCGCGCGGGCGGCGCTGGAAAGCGTGGGCTACCAGACCCGCGACCTTCTGGAGGCGATGCGCGCCGACTGGGGCACGGCGACGGAGGGTGTGCTGCGCGTCGATGGCGGCATGACTGCAAGCGACTGGGCGATGCAGTTCCTGTCGGACATTCTGGGGGCGCCGGTGGACCGGCCGGTGGTGACCGAGACGACAGCCCTTGGCGCGGCCTATCTGGCGGGCCTGCAGGCCGGGATCTGCCCGCCTCCGGAAGAGTTTGCGAAAGGCTGGGCGCTGGAGCGCCGCTTCGACCCGGCAATGGCGGCAGATCTGCGCGATGCGAAATACGCCCGCTGGGCGCGCGCGGTTGCGGCAACGATGTCGGTATGAATTTCTCGATCCTCACGCCGCCGCGCATCCTGTTCGGGCGCGGCACGGCGGGGCTGGCAGTGGCGGAGGCGCTGGCCTTCGGGGCACGCGGCATCGTCGTGCATGGCGCAAGCGCGGCGCGTGCCGATTGGCTGGTGGCGGCGCTGCGCGCGGGTGGGGCGCAGGTGCAGACCCTTGCCGCGACGGGCGAGCCGGCCCTGCATGACCTGACCGCAGCGACCGAAACCGCGCGCCCACATGCCCCGGATTGGGTGATGTCCCTGGGCGGCGGTGCTGCCATCGACCTTGGCAAGGCGCTGGCTGCGATGGTCCCGACCCCGGGCGATGCGATGGACCATCTGGAGGTCGTCGGGCGCGGCCTGCCGCTTGCGGCAGCCCCCCTGCCCTTCCTCGCACTCCCCACCACGGCGGGAACCGGCGCGGAGGTCACGAGGAACGCCGTGATCGGCCTGCCCGGCCATGGCCGCAAGGTGTCACTGCGCGATGACCGCATGATTGCGCGCCTGGCCATCATCGACCCCGCGCTGACGGACCTTTGCCCCCGCGCGGTCACGCTGGCCTCGGGACTGGACGCGGTGACGCAGGTGATCGAACCCTGGATCGGCGCGAAGGCGACGCCCTATTCCGATGCCATCGCAGGGGTCGCGATCCGCCCCGGCCTGATGGCCCTGAAACGGCTGATGGCGGCGGAGGACGCAGACGCCCGCGACGCGCTGGCCTGGGTTTCGCTGTCGGGCGGGCTGGCGCTGGCAAATTCGGGCCTTGGGGCGGTGCATGGGCTGGCCGGCGTGATCGGCGGCATGGTTCCCGCCGCCCATGGCGCGATCTGCGGCGCGCTGCTTGGCCCGGTCCTTGCGATGAACCGCAACCTGACCGACGGCATGGCACGGGCCCGCGTGGACCATGTCTGTGCGACCATCGCCGAAATTTTCGGCGGCACCGCCGACACCGCGCCGGACCGGCTCTGCCTCTGGGCGCGCGATCAGGGTCTGCCGGACCTGCGCGCGCAGGGGCTTTCCCCTGCGCTCCACGCCCGGGTGGCCGAGGCCGCACTTGCCTCTTCCTCGATGAAGGGCATCCCGTCCCGCCTCCGATCGGGGCGCTGCACCGCGTGCTGGACAGCGCGTGACGGGCCCCTCCATTTCTGCCTGACCGATTTTCCTTTTGCGAACCGAAGATTATTCTTGATCGAACCGAGGATGGACGGCACGATCCGGGGCATTGATTTAATTGGAGATTGCAATTGGAAACGAAACTCAGCGGGTCCGTTGGCGACCCTTCCTGCACCAACCCGAAACCCAAGAATTCTGCCCGCGATATTGAAACACTCGAAATCTGGGTCATCGCCCAGGGTGCATCCTACAAGTTGCAGGGCAAGATGAACCCGCAGCTCATCAAGTGGATCCGCGCCTATCAGGGGTCCAAGGGGCGCGAGAAAAACCCCAACGGCGTGATCGAACCGGGGGACAAGACCTGGAACGCGGGAGCCTCCAATTTTCACCGCTACCGCGAGGAGATCGAGAATTATGAGGCTTATATGGTGGTCGAAAAGGGCAAGGAGCGCCCGGTCCCCGTCGAGGAATACATCCAGCTTGAAATCGAATCGCGCAACACGATCCTGAAGAACGCCGCAGCGGTCCAGTCGGAATGTGATGTCATCATCAAGCTGATCCAGGGGCTGCTTGACACCCAGGCCGGGCAGCAGGGCTATCTAAACGCGATGGTGTCGCTTGGCATGTCGGGCTTTGGCCTGTCCCCGCCGCCCGGCAAGAATGCGGCCCTTGCCGCGCGCGCCGCCGCAGGGGCGGTGATTTCCGCGACCGACCGCAGCAAGGTCGACTGGAAGAAGGTCAAGACGCTTTGCACCAATTGCAACAAGCTCCATGACAAGGCGGTCAAGGAATGGACGACCTACAACAAGAAATACACCAAGCGCGCTGAATGGGGCGCCTTCGGGGCGCAGGTCGTGTCGGATGGTGCCTTCGGCACGCTGGAGGTTCTTGCAACCGGCTATCTGGTCACCACCCGCGGCATGAGCCCCAAGAAAGCACAGGTCATGGCCGCCATGGGGGTGGAAGGGCTGAAGGTTTCAGCCGAGGAGATTGGCGAATACGCGGCGAATGACAAATTCGACCCTACGGCTTCGGCCATGAAAGTCGGCGGCTCCATGCTGGTGACAGGGGTGGCCAGTGCCCTCGGCACAAAGCTTTCCGCGGGCGCGATGACCAAGGTTACCAAGCAGATCGTTCCGCTTGCCAAGAAACAGTTCAACACGCGGCTTCAGCAATATACCTACGATGTGATCGTCAAGATCTTCACCTCCGGCGTCGGGGAGAACCTCATCAAGAACGCCATCAATGAGATCGGCAACACGTCGAAGGAAGTGGCTGGCGGCAAGAAGCTGAGCGAAGCCGATGTGATCGCAAAGATCGTCAAGATCCTGTCAGGCAGCCTGATCGGCTCTGCCCCGTTCAAATCCCTCGAAAAATTCGACAAGAACTGGGCTGGCCGGTCGGTGGATCTTGCAACCACGCATTTCACACCGATTCTGAACAAGAAGATGACGATGCAACTGGTCGCCCGATACCCGAGGGGCACGGTCGATGAGATCCTCAAGCAGGAAGGTGGCAAGATCATCACGGAGACGGCCAAGAAGATGACCGATGTCATTACCGGCAAGGGAATCGAGGAAGTCGTGAAGAAGATGAAGGGCGAGGAAAGCACAGCAGATGATTTCATCCGCTATGCGCTCAAGGGTCTGGAAAAGGACAGCTCCTTCACCAACGCCTTTGAAACCGCCGTGATCGAAGAGGCCGAAAAGCGGATGGAGAAGATGCAGAAGGCCCGCTGACCCCCCGGGCCGCCCCCCGCAGCGGGGGGCGCGGCCCGGGCCTTACTCCGCCCTTGCCAGCATCCGCCCTAAAGGACGCCCGCCAAGGATATGCAGGTGGTAATGTGGCACCTCCTGCACCCCGGCCTCTCCGGCATTGGAAATGGTGCGGTAGCCGCCATCGGTATCAGGCGTCACCGCCATCATGGTGCAGACCGTCGCCGCCGTGCGGTGGAAATCGACAATCTCCGCCTCCGTCGCCTTGGCACAGAAATGGTCGAAGCAGACATAGGGCCCTTTCGGGATCACAAGCACATGCACCGGCGCCTGCGGCTGGATGTCATGGAAGGCCAGCGTATGCGCGGTTTCCAGAACCGTCCTGTTGGGGATCTCCCCGCGCAGGATCCGGGCAAAGATGTTGGTCGGGTCATAGATATGGGCCATTTCTCAATCCGAAAAGAGGTGGGGGGTCTGGGCGATTTCATAGGCGCGCTCGGCTGGAATACCAAGAAAAGTTGACAGCGCCACGGCATTTTCCTCCACACTTGCCGATTGGCGGATGCGGTGCAGCCCCTGGAAATCCGCGTCCCGGATCCGGTCGCTCTCGAACTTGACGTCATAGCGGATCGTCGGCAGCAGCCGGTCTATCACCTCCTGCGGTGTGCCATCGCCGGCCAGACCGACCCGGCGGGCATGGCCGATCAGATAATCGTCACTGAAATCGCATGCCACTTCCAGCAGGCGCAGGGTCGATTTGTCCGAGGCGAAATCCTGCATCAGGTCGACATTGGCCGGGTCGATGCAGACGACCAGCGTATCGCTGTTCCAGTAATCGAAAAGCATCCGCATGAGCGCGCGCCGGTGGCGGGTGCGCTTTTCCAGCGTGGACTGGATGCCTCCCAGATCGGGCAGGGGCGTGCCGGCCTCGTTGAACAGGTAATCCACCGCAGGAAGCCCGGTTTCCTGCCGGACCCGCTCCACCAGCCGCTTGGCGACATGCCATTTCTTGCAGATCACCATCAGCAGAGTGCGCTCCCGTCCCAGACTGCTCTCGGTCTCCCAGAACCGCGGGGCAAAGCGCCGGCCGATCCGGCCTCGCCCGGTCAGGAACTGAAAGAGACTGCGCCCCTCGTTCGAAATCGCGAAACGCTCTCCCTGCGCGGCATAGAGCTGACCCAGCCTCTGCTTCAGATCCTGCGCATCCGGCGAGATCTTGCGCGCGAACAGGAAATCCTGGCTGAGCAGAAGGTCATAATGATCGTTGTAGAAGGTGACGGGCATCCCGTAATCGGTGAACAACAGAAAGGTCAGCGTGCGCGTGCGGATCTCGTGTTCGGGCACCAGATGGCGCACGAGCGTCTGGAAGAACGTCTCGTCCGGAATCCAGGTGGTGCGGAAAAACCGCATCACATCGCGCCTGCGGTCGCAAAAGGCCAACACCGCCTCCACCGTGCGCCGCCGCAGGCACCACCACTGGCTGCCGATCTGGATCTGCAGATCCGCCGGAACCTTGCGCGCCAGCCCCAGCCGCTGCTGCACCCGCATCGAGGCGTAGAACAGCCGCTTCCTGTTGCGCTCGTTGAACCAGTGCCGGTAGATCAGACGTTCTTCCTTGATGCCGGTCTTGATCCAGTCGGACTTGAGGAAGTCGAAGCTCTCGATGAAATCGACCTCTTCGCGGTCCAGAAGCCGATGGGCATATTCCGCCGATTTGATCGGCATGCAGTCGCCCGACAACATGTAGAAATGCGTGGCCCGCGGAAAGGCCTCCACTGCCGCGCGCACCGCCTGAAGCGTGGCATCGACAAGGCTCCACTCCCCCCAGCCACATTTCAGACGCCGCTTTGCAAAGACCACGGCCGGATTCGGCAAAAGCCGCTCGCGGATGCGGTCGAAATCGGCCCGACGCGCCCGGGCGTCGAAATGGATTGCCACATAGTCGCCCGCAGCGGTCAGACGCTCGGCCTGCGCGATGATGCCTTCCGGGTCCTTGTGGCACAGCAAAATGTAGGCGATCTTTGCCATTATCGGAACTCTCTGGCCATGATCGGCACATAGTTTCCTTCAATACATTGATCGGTGATTGAAAAAACAGAGTTTCTTTGCTTTTTTGCCGCTCATCATTGACCTGGTGGACGCATGGGGCGATCCGCGGGCACGGAGGCTAGACTTCATGGGTTTTCCCGGCACCTGGATGACGGAAAGCGAAAGCGTCATCTACCGCGTCGTTCCGAAATGCGCCTGCTCGACCATCGGACAGATCATGTTCTATTCCGATCATGGCCGGTTTTTCGACGGCGACATCCATGACAGCACCTCGGGCCTGCACAAATGGGCGCAGGAGGCCAGCCAGCCGCTGATCGAACGCTCGGTCAAGGCGCAGAGAACCTATGCCTTCACCTGCGTGCGCAATCCCTACACGCGGATCCTCTCGTCGTTCTTCGACAAGATCTGCGGCATCCAGCGCAACGGCAAACGCTATCGCGGCAATCTCGTGCCGCTTCTGGTGCAGAAATACGGGATCGATGTCGGCGGCGAGGACGGCAAGCAGGAGTTCGACCAGATCAAGAGCTTCCGCCGCTTCCTGCTCTTCGCCCGCGACTCGATCCGCTGGCGCAAACCGATGGAGCCCGACATCCACTGGTCCGCCATGGCGGGCCATGTCTCCACCTTCATCGTCAATGGCGGGCGCTATGACCGGGTCTTTTTCACCGAAGATTTCAACGACGGGATGAAGGATGTTCTGGGCAGCATCAAGACGCGCCACAAGGTCGACCTGAAAAAAATCCCCCGTTTCAACGAAAGCGAGGGCCATGGCCCGAAACGCGAACACCCCGTGGAGGATTATTTCGACGACCTGTCGATGCATCTGATGTGGGAAATCTACAAACGGGATTTCCAGCTCTTCCGCTACGATTTCGACAATCCTGCGAACAAGATGCCGCTGGGCGAGGTCGACCTTGACGAAGTTCACGCCAAGCTGGGCGACTGAACCGCCTCTGCCGGGCTGAAAAAAGGGGGCTGCCCGCCCCCTCGCGCGCCAGGGCGCGCTCACCCCCGGAGTTATTTTTCCAAGGTGAAAGCCGGAAAGGGCAGCGCCCCTTTCATCTTGGCGAAAATACCTCGCGGCGGTCCGGGGGCGCGAAGCCCCCGGCTTCCGGTCAGATCAACCCCGCCTGCCGGAACAAAACCTGCAGATCCGCCTCGGGGCGCGCGCCCACATGGCCGATGACCTCGGCAGCAGCAACGCAGCCCATCCGGCCCGCCACATCGAGGCTGCGGCCCGTCGCCAGCCCGTAGATGAAGCCCGCCGCGAACTGGTCGCCCGCCCCTGTCGCATCGACCGGGGTGACGCGCGTCACCGCAACCACTGCCTGTTCCTCGCCGCGCTGCACGATCACGTCATGTCCCGACCTCGTGCAGACCACCAGCCCCGCATCCGCCGCCGCCTGTTCCAGCGCCGCTGACAGATCGGTCTGATAGAGCGCGCACCATTCATGCTCATTGCCGATGACATAGTCGAGATCTCGCACCAGACGGCGGAAATCGTCGCGGTGCCGGTCCACGCAGAACGGGTCCGACAGCGCAATCCCCGCCTTCCCGCCCTTCTGGCGACAGAGCCGCGCGGCCCGCTCGAAGGCCTGTTTCCCCTTGGGTTTGTCATAGAGATAGCCTTCGAGAAACAGGATCTCCGCCTCGCCCGCCACATCGTCGGCTACATCTCCGGGGCCAAGTTCCGACGAGATGCCGAGATAGGTGTTCATCGACCGCTCCCCGTCCGGCGAGACGAAGATCATCGAGCGCGAGGTCGGCAACTCCCCCCCCGGCACCGGCGCATTGACAAAGGCGGTACTGCCATCCTCCATGGATTGCGCATAGAACCGCCCCAGTGCGTCGTCATGCACCCGCCCGATGAACGCCGTCGACAGCCCCAGATTGCCGATCCCGGCCAATGTATTGGCGACCGATCCACCGGGTGCCTGCGTGCGCTCTCTCATCGCGGCATAGAGCAGTTCGCCCCGCTCCCGCTCCACCAGTTGCATGATGCCCTTTTCAATGCCCATCAGTTCCAGGAAACTGTCATCGGCGGCGGAAATCACATCGACGATGGCATTGCCGATGCCGACGACCTTGTAGGTTTTCATGGGGTCTTGTCCTCGTATTGGCACCATCCGGAAATCGGGCAGATGCCGCATTTGGGTTTGCGCGCGACGCAGATATACCGGCCATGCAGGATAAGCCAGTGATGGGCGTGAAGCTGGAACTCGGCAGGCACATTGTCCTCGATGGCGCGTTCCACGGCATCGACATCCCGGCCGGGCGCGATGCCGGTGCGGTTTCCGATCCGGAAGATATGCGTGTCCACCGCCTGCGCGGGCTGTCGGAACCACATGTTCAGCACCACATTCGCGGTCTTGCGCCCGACACCGGGCAGCGATTGAAGCGCTGCCCGACTCGACGGCACCTCGCCGCCATACTCCTCCACCAGAATACGGCTCAGCTTCATCACGTTCTTTGCCTTGTTGCGGAAAAGGCCAATGGTGCGGATTGCCTCGGTCAGGGCTTCCTCGCCCAGATCCAGCATCTTCTGCGGCGTATCGACCATGGCAAACAGCGGCCTCGTCGCCCGGTTCACCCCCGCATCCGTCGCCTGCGCCGACAGCGCCACCGCGACCAGCAGCGTATAGGCGTTGACATGGTGCAATTCGCCCTGCGGCTCGGGCTCCACCTCCCGGAACCGCGCGAACACCGCCCGCATCTGATGATAATCGAGTTGCCGCATCATGCCCCTGCACATGGCGCAGCATTGCCACCGGGGCAAGCCGCAGCAGGCCAATGCGCAAAATTCGGGTCGCGGTGATGCAGCCCCGCGCCTATTCTGGGGCCCAAAGGAGAAGCCCATGACTCTGACCGACCGAACCGACCCTGCCGAGGCCGCCTATCACTACGGGGTGATCGGGCGGGCGCTCTCGATCATCGACGCGGCCCCACCGGGCCTTTCCCTCGACGATCTGGCCGCGCGCATGGGCATGAGCCCCGCGCATTTCCAGCGGGTCTTTTCGCAATGGGTCGGCGTGTCCCCCAAACGCTACCAGCAATATCTGACGCTGGACCACGCACGCCGCCTGCTGGCGGATCGCTTCACCGTGCTGGAAACCTCGATCTCCACCGGGCTTTCGGGGGGTGGGCGGCTGCATGACCTCTTCCTGCGGTGGGAGGCGATGAGCCCCGGCGACTATGCCCGGGGCGGGGCGGGCCTGCGCATCGGCTGGGGATGGTTCGACAGCCCCTTCGGTCCGGCACTCGCCATGGGAACCGCAAGGGGCATCTGCGGCCTCGGCTTCTCCGCCGAAGCAGGGCCGGAGGCCACGATGGCCGACCTGCAGGCGCGCTGGCCAAAGGCCGATTTTGTCGAGGACAGCGCGATGCTGCGCCCCTGGGTTGCTGTCGCCTTCGGCGCGCGGACGGCGGAACCGCTGCCGCTCTACCTCATCGGGGCACCGTTCCAGATCAAGGTCTGGGAGGCGCTGTTGCGCATTCCCACCGGCCATGTGACCACCTATGCCGAGATTGCGGGTGCGGTGGGGCATGCACGCGCCATGCGGGCCGTGGGCACGGCGGTCGGGCGCAATCCGGTCAGCTGGCTCATCCCCTGTCACCGCGCGCTGCGCAAATCCGGCGGGCTGGGCGGCTATCACTGGGGCCTTCCCGTAAAGCGCGCAATGCTGGCCTGGGAGGCCGCACGGACCGAGACCGACCTGCCGCTTGCCTCCTGATGCGCCGATTTCCGCCGATGCCCGGCTTTGAGGGAACTGTTTTAGCATCGTGAGCGTTATATACCATGGGCGCGCAATGTGACGCGCCAAAGCTAAACGAGGCTGCAGAAATGATCCTGAAAAAAACCTTTATCGTGGGCGTTCTTGGCGCCGTTGCCCTTGCGGGCTGCGTCAACAACCAGCCCCTTGGCCCGACCACCGAAGACAACCGCCGCACGCAGGCCGGCATGGCGACCGGCGCACTGGTGGGTGCGGCCCTCGGCACGACCCGCAATCGCGGCAGCACGCTGGGCAATGTGGCTGCCGGAGCCGCCGTGGGTGCGCTGGTCGGCGGTGCCATCGGTGCCTCGCTCGACGCGCAGGCGGCCGAATTGCGCCGCACCATCGGCAATGACCGCGTGTCGATCACCAACACCGGGTCGGAACTCATCGTCAACCTGCCGCAGGACATCCTGTTCGCGGTGGACAGCGCGAATTTGCGCCCGGACCTGACCTCCGATCTCGCAGCGGTGGCGCGCAGCCTGATGAACTACCCCAACTCCACCGTTCAGGTCGTCGGTCACACCGACAACACCGGATCGGCGGCCTACAACCGCGACCTGTCGCTGCGCCGCGCCAATTCCGTTGCGGGCGTTCTGCGCAACAACGGCGTTCCGGGCGGGCGCATCCAGACCTTTGGCCAGGGCTTCGACCGCCCGATCGCCTCCAACGCGACGGTCCAGGGCCGCGCGCAGAACCGCCGGGTGGAAATCATCATCCGTCCGAACTGATACCGTCCTTGCAGGATGACGCAAAAGGGGCGCTCCGGCGCCCCTTTTTCAATTGCGCCCCCCGGCAGCCGCCGATTCCGGATTGAGCAATCGCGCAAGCGGTCATAGATTCTGACCAATTGCACGAGGAAACCATGCCCTTCGAAAAGGTCCAGCCCGAAAAGCTCTCGACCACGGTCACGCGGCAGATCGAGAAACTGATCCTGCGCGGTATCCTGCGCCCCGGCGAACGCCTGCCCGCCGAGCGTGAACTGGCCGAGCGGATGGGCGTGTCCCGCCCCAGCCTGCGCGATGCCGTGGCCGACCTGCAGGACAGGGGCCTGCTGGAAAGCCGCCCCGGCGCGGGCATTTATGTGGCCGATGTGCTGGGATCGGCCTTTTCCGAGGGGCTGGTGCGGCTCTTTTCCTCCGATGACGAGGCGGTGTTCGACTATCTCTCCTTTCGCCGCGACATGGAGGGGCTGGCCGCCGAACGCGCCGCCCGGCTGGCCTCCGACACCGACCTGAAGGTGATCGGCGCGGTTTTCACCAAGATGGAAACCGCACATGCCAAGCGCGACCCCACTGACGAGGCGGCGCTGGATGCCGCCTTCCATATGTCGATTATCGAGGCGAGCCACAATGTCATCATGCTGCACATGATGCGGTCGATGTATGACCTGCTGAAACAGGGCGTTTTCTACAACCGGCAGATGATGTTCCGCAATCGCGTCACCCGCGATGCTCTGCTGGACCAGCACCGCGCCATTCACGATGCGCTGATGGCCCGCGATCCGGAGGCGGCGCGGGGGGCGGTGAACACCCATCTCGATTTCGTGGCGCAGGCCCTGCAGGACAATTTCCGCGCCGAACGCCATGAAGGCATCGCCCGCCAGCGGCTTGACCATGAGAACGGCCGCTCCTGACCCCCCCGCCCGCCCGCAGGCGCGTATCGGCACCCCGGAATGGAAAAACCCGGCCGCAATGGACCGGGTTCATTCCGATTGCCGGCCGGCCGCTGCCTTCAGTGCAGGCGCGCGTCCACCGTCTTGATGGCCTCGTCGATGGAGGCCGTCGCAGCTTCCGCCGTCATCTGCTTGGCCAGCACATCGCCCGCCGCCGCAATGGCGACCGCCACGGCCTGCTCGCGCACGGCCCGCACGGCACCAGCCTCTGCCGAGGCGATCCGCTCCTCCGCCGCGGCAAGCCGCCGCGCGATGGACCGTTGCAGTTCCGCCTTGCCTTCTTCGGCGGCGGCCTTGGCCTCGTCACGGGCCGAAGCCACGATCCGGTCGGCCTGCTCCTGCACATCCTTGCGCTTGCGCTCATAGCTCGCGAGCAGCGCCTTGGCCTCCTCGCGCAGCGCGCGCGCCTCGTCCAGATCGGCCTTGATCTGCACCGCACGCGCATCGAGCATGGAGCCGAGCTTGCCCGGAACCCCCAGCTTCACCAGCACGCCGACAAAGATCAGGAACGAGATCAGGACGATGAAATCGGTATTCCCGAGCGAGAAGAACGGCCCGGACGCGGCATGCGCCGGTGCGGCAACCAGAACTCCGGCAACGATCAGCTTTTTCATCGCCCTCACCCTTTCAGCCGTGCGGTGACCGCAGCGGTGACCGCGCGGGCATCGGCCTTGCCACCCAGCACGGCCACCAGTTCCTTGGCGGTGTCCTTGGCGACTTCCGTGACGCTTTCGATTGCGCCCGCCCTGATCTCGGCAATCCGCGCTTCGGAAACAGCGGCCTTCGCGTCGATCTGGGCATCGGCCTTGGCGGTTGCCTTGGCCAGATCGGCCTCGATCTCTGCCTTGGCCTGCGCCACGATCTTGGCCGCTTCGGCGCGCGCCGTCGCCAGCGCCTCGTTATAGGCGGCCTCGGCCTCGACGGCCTTCAGCTTCAGTTCTTCCGCCGCGGCCAGATCATTGGTGATCGTGCCCCGACGTTCCGCCAGAACCGCCCCGATCCGGGGAAGCGCCACGCGGGTCAGGATCATGTAGATCGCGACCAGAGTGACCGCGAGCCAGAAAATCTGGTTCGGCCAGGTCGAGAAATCAAGCTGCGGCATGCCTACGGCCTCGCCCCCAGCCCCCTGTGCTTCAGTCGCCATGTCTGTTCTCCAGCTTTTCAAGGCCCGGACCGGAGGCGCACCCCCGGCCCAGCAAACTCAAAAGACCGACAGATCAGACTGCGAACATCAGCAGCAGAGCGATCAGGAACGAGAAGATGCCCAGAGCTTCGGCAAAGGCGATGCCGACGAAGAGCGTCGCCATCTGGCCGGGGGCCGCCGAGGGGTTGCGCAGCGCGCCGGCAAGGAAGTTCCCCGCGACATGGCCCACGCCGATGCCAGCGCCACCGAGACCGATCGTTGCCAGACCGGCGCCGATGAACTTGCCCATTTCTGCGATATCGCCTTCCATAGCTTATGCTCCTTATGGAATGTGGATTGGTTGGTTTGGTGTCCGGACCTCAGTGATGCGCGCCGCCGACGGCGTCCCGCAGATACACACAGGTCAGAATTGTGAAAACATAGGCCTGCACGACCGCGACCAGCAGTTCCAGCCCGTAAAGGGCCGTCACAGCGCCGATCACGACCGGCGAGACGATGGCCATCGAGGCAAAGCCCGCGATCACCTTCACGACGGCATGGCCCGCCATCATGTTGCCCGCAAGACGGATGGAATGCGACACAGGCCGCACGAAGTAGGAGATGATCTCGATCACCGCCAGAACCGGGCGGATCGCCAGCGGCGCGGAGGAGACCCAGAACATGCCGAGGAAGCCCACGCCATTCTTGATGAAGCCAAGGATCGTGACGCCGAGGAACACCAGAAGCGCCAGCACCACGGTCACAGCCACATGGCTCGTCGTGGTGAAGGCCATCGGCAGAAGGCCCAGCAGGTTCGACAGCAGGATGAAGAGAAACAGCGTCATCACATAGGGGAAGTATTTCACCCCTTCATGGCCAGTCACATCCTCGACCATGTTGTAGATGAAACCATAGATCATTTCGGCGACCGACTGGCTGCGCGAGGGCACGATGGCCCGGCGGCGGGTGCCGAGGATCAGCAGCGCCGCAATCGCCACGACCGCCACGGCCATCCACAGCGTCACATTCGTCACCGTATACCAGGCAATCTGGTCGCCGCCGAACAGCGGCTTCACGATGAACTGGTCCATCGGGTGAATCTGGAAACCGCCGGTCGCGTCGTCAGCCATTGCCGCCCTCGTCCTTTTCCGCCGTGCGCGCCGCGCTCGCGGCCGTTGTTTCGTCGTGCCGCGCCGCCATGGCCTTCGCGGTCCCCATCATGGTCCGCACCCCGGCGGCGAAGCCCAGCAACGCAAAGACAGCCAAGAAGATGGGGCGGGTGCCGAACACATGGTCCAGCCCGAAACCGATGGACAGGCCGATCAACATGCCCGTCACCAGTTCGATCACCATTCTCCAGGCCATCTCGCCTTGCGAGAATGCCTTGCCTTTCGCGGATTGCGTCCGTTCCGGCTTCACCCTGACCTTGGCAAGACGGGCCTCAAGGGCACGCAATCGCTCCGGGTCGAGTTCATCCACCATGGCAAGACGCCCCTCGATCAGTCGGGCGGAACGTACGCAGGGGGGGCGCGTGAGTCAAGCGCGGTTCTGCCCCGCAGCGAGCGGATCAAGTATATGATATAAAACATGTTTATCCGTCTGCGTCAGAACGCGCAGACCCCGCGCGCGCCAGATCCGGCCGGATTGGCCTCCCGGCCCATATTCAACCATCCGGTTGACGATCTGCCGGCCTTGCCGCAGGTTGCACCCATGGCCGACCCGCTCGACACGATCTTTGCCGCCCTGTCCGACCCGACCCGTCGGGCGATCCTCGCCATGCTGCTGGAGGATGACATGGCGGTGACCGATGTGGCCGCCCCCTTCGCCACTTCGCTCGCGGCGATTTCCAAGCATCTTCATGTGCTGGCCGAGGCCGGGCTCATCAGTCAGGAAAAGCGCGGCCGCGTGAAATGGTGCAAGCTGGAACCCGATGCGCTGCGCGAGGCTTCGGTCTGGATGCAGGGCTTCGGGCAGTTCGAACCCGTCAATCTCGATGCGTTCGAACGGTTCCTGCATCAGGAATTGCAGGATATGGCCGAACCTTCGCCCTCTGGCTGATCGGCGCTTTGCCCTGCCTCCGGAAACAATCCGTTTCCAACTCGCCACAAGGTTGCACCAACTCAACCCGGAAGTGCCACACTTCTGCCCCGGTTCGGAACAAATCTGATTTCAGTCAAATCGGAAAGGATGCCGCCATGTCCCTCGCCAAAATCCTGATCGGCTACCTGCGACGCAGCCCGGAAACACCCGCCGACGACGGTTTCGGCCGCCGCCTCGGCCAGATCGGGCGCAGCCGCGAGAACCTCGTGCCGCGCTTCCTGATCTTCAGAAATCTGGCGTCACGCCGGGCAGCCTGAGTTCAGTCACCAGATCGCGCAATTCCTGCCTTGCCGCGATGTTCGACATGTTCAACTGGTCCACGCCGGTATCCTTGAGGTCCAGCAGCGTCAGGCCGCGCGGGAAAAGCTCGCGAAAGATCACCCGCTCCGAAAATCCCGGGGCGATGCGGAATCCGATGCGGCGCGACAGATCTTCCAGCGCCGCCCCCACCTTCTTCTTGTTGTGCATCTGCTGGATGCCCAGTCGGTTGCGCACCACCAGCCAGTCGATCGGCTTCAACCCCGCCTGCGCGCGCAACTGCCGCGCCTGCCAAACCATTTCGGAATAGATCGACGGCCCCTTCACCTTGCCGGTTTCCGGGTCGATCCGTGCCAGCAGGTCGAAATCGATGAAACTGTCATTCATCGGCGTCACCAGCGTATCAGCAAGGCTGTGCGCCACCTGACTGAGCCGCGTGTGCGACCCGGGGCAGTCGATCACGATGAAATCCACCGCAGGCTCCATCGTGGACACCGCCGCCGACAGCCGCGCGTCATAGGGGTTTTCCCCCGGCGCCAGCGTGGCGGGGTCCACCTCGGGCAGGTCGCGGTAGTCGGGCGTCGGCAGGTCCAGCCCGCTGCGCGCCAGAAAGGCGCGGCGGTTTTCCACATAGCGCCCGAAACTGCGTTGCCGCAGGTCCAGATCCAGCGCGCCCACCCGGCGGCCCATGCGCGCCAGGGCGGTTGCGATATGCATGCAGGTGGTGGATTTCCCCGAGCCGCCCTTTTCGTTGCCGACTACGATGATATGCGCCATTGGCCGCTCCCTGATCTGACTTCGGGCTTTACCGCGCGGCCCGCAGGCGGGCAACCGCTTATCACAGGGGCAGGCATCGGCAGGGACATGCCGGAAACGAAAAACGGCCCCGCAAAGGGGGCCGCTTTCCGCAGATTTCCGACAGGACTCAGAACCCGAGGCCTGCGTATTTGTTCTT
Organism: Pseudorhodobacter sp.; assembly: GCA_046295215.1. GTDB lineage: Bacteria > Pseudomonadota > Alphaproteobacteria > Rhodobacterales > Rhodobacteraceae > Szabonella. The sequence continues at coordinate 25,227 of JBKBNP010000032.1, forward strand.
GAACTTCGACACGCGGCCGCCAGTGTCCATCAGCTTGGCATTGCCGCCGGTCCAGGCCGGATGTGCCAGCGGGTCGATGTCCAGCGACATCATCTCGCCTTCCTTGCCCCAGGTCGTGCGGATCTGGAACACGGAACCGTCCGTCATCTTGACGTCGATCATGTGGTAATCGGGGTGGATACCGTCTTTCATCTTTCCGCTCCTCAGGACTTGGCGGCGTCGAGCGCCTTGTAGGTGGTGTCCTCGGCGATCCGGGCCGATTTGCCACGGCGCGCGCGCAGGTAATAGAGCTTGGCGCGGCGCACACGGCCCCGGCGCACAACCTCGATCCCGTCGATATTGGTCGAATAGAGCGGGAACATCCGTTCCACACCTTCGCCGAACGAAATCTTGCGCACGGTGAAGGAGGCCGCGAGCGTGGACCCACCGCGGCGGCTGATGCAGACGCCCTCGTAGTTCTGAACGCGCGAGCGGGTGCCCTCGGTCACCTTGTAGCCGACACGGATCGTGTCACCGGCCTTGAAATCCGGGATGGTCTTGCCGAGGGCGGCGATCTGTTCCGCCTCGATCTGTGCGATCAGGTTCATGCCTGGTCCTTTCGATGCTCGCGGTTTTTTCCGCGAAATGATGCCGCCTCAGCGCTCTCGGTCTTCATCCGGGTCCCTACCATGCGCCGCACAGTAAGCCCGCCAGAGATCAGGCCTGCGTTCTTTTGTCAGCCTTTCGGCCATGTCCCGCCGCCAGGTGGCGATTTTCCCGTGATTGCCGGACAGAAGAACGTCCGGTATCGCGAGGCCGTTCCAGTCGGCGGGTTTCGTATACTGGGCAAACTCCAAAAGATCCCCCGAAAAGCTTTCCTCTTCGGTGGACAGATGATTCCCAAGCACGCGCGGTATAAGCCGCACTGTCGCGTCGATCAAGGCCTGCGCTGCAATCTCGCCCCCGGTCAGGACGAAATCACCCAAGGAAACCTCCTCGACCCCGCAGTGCTGCAACACCCGTTCGTCCACGCCTTCAAAACGACCGCACAGAAGGGTGATCCCCTGCCCCTGCGCCCAGTCCCGCGCCATGGCCTGCGTGAAGGGCCGACCGCGCGGGGAAAGATAGACAACCGGCCAAAGACTGCGGTCGCCGGACGTGCCAAGGGCCGCCTGTTCCAGCGCGGCGGCCACCACATCGGGCCGCAACACCAGCCCCGCCCCGCCCCCTGCGGGCGTGTCATCGACATTGCGGTGCCGTCCCTGCCCGAATGTGCGCAGGTCGATGGTTTCCAGCGCCCAAAGCCCCTGATCCAGTGCCTTGCCGGTCAGCGAAAGCCCCAGCGTGCCGGGAAAGGCATCGGGAAACAGCGTGACGATCCGCGCGCGCCAAGCCCCCACGACCGAGACATCCGCCATCAGGTCGCGCGGTTTCGCACTTGCGGAAATGGCAAGGCGCCCGTGGGAACGGGGTTTGGGGGGAACGGGATCGGGCGGCGCATGGTCTGTCATGCCCCGCCCTCTATCCCTAATTGTCCTTCAACGGAAGGGTTCAGGCGGCGCTTGTCTGCCCGCCCGCAGCGGCACCCGACTGCAACAGCGCCAACGCCCGCCGCGCAACGGCAGAGGCGGTGCCCTCCTCTGCCTTTTCGGCAAGGATCTCCTCGATCAGCGGGCGCTCGACATGCTGGCCCAGAACCTCCAGATGATCGGCCAGTTCCCGGTCCGCCACATCCTCGGGCAGGTTTTCCAGAGGTTTCAACATGCCGATCGCAAAGCCGCGCCGCGCTTCGGCAGACAGCGGCAACTCGCTTTTTGCAAAAGAATCATGGATCAACCGCGCCAGCGGGATCGCAAGGAAGGACATCGCCAGGGGCAGCGCCACAGGAATATCCACCACCACGCCCGCAGCGCCCCCGATGCCGCGCCCGATGCCGAACAGCACCAGCACCAGCAGCACCTGCAAGGCCGACCGCGAAACCACGGTCAGTTGCGTCTGGCGGATCTTCCAGTCCTTCAGGTTCCGGGGAAACCGGCGCGGTTCCAGCACGATCAGCCAGACCACGAAAATTGCGGCGAAGGCCGGCACGACCGCGAAACCGTGATTGTCCAGCCCCGCCAGAAGCGGCCCGAAATACATCAGGGCCATCGCCCCCATCAAACGCTGCGCTCGATCCTTCATGCCTTCACCCCGGTTTCTTGCCCCGGTCCCGCAGGTTCCGAGGAATGGTCAACTGCCGACGCGGACTGTCTCCGCCACGATGACAGTTGCTCCGGGGAACGTGGCCGTTTCAGGGCAAAACTGTGCAAGGCCCCGCATCCTGCAGCGAAAGGTTGCACGAGGGTAACGCTCAGTCCTCCGCAGGAGGATCCACCACAACCCGGCCAGCGGCCAGATCCACGGTCGGCACCGCAAGCAGGGTGAAGGGCAGCAGCAGCGAACCCTTGACACCCGGCCCGGTGATTTCAAGCAAATCCCCGGCGCCGTGGTTGTGAACCGCAGCAACCCGCCCCAATGCCACACCGCCAGTATCAAAAGCCTCCAGCCCGATCAGGTCGGCATGGTAGAATTCATTGTCTGGCAGGCTCGGCAACTTGTCCCGCAGCGCGAAAAGGCTGGTGCCCTTCAGCGCATCCGCCTGTTCCTTGGTGGCCACGCCTGACAGCCGCGCACCGAAACCGCCTGCCACCGGGCGCGTCAGCCGCAGGGTGAAGCTGCGCGCGCCATCCTCGGTGAAAAGCGGGCTGTAGGCCGCGATCGCCTCGGGCTGGCTGCAGAAGGACTTGATCCGCACCTCGCCCTGGACCCCGAAGGATCCGGCAATCGCACCGACGCAGATCAGGCTTTCGGGGGCAGGTTTGGTCATGTCATCGCCGCTCCAGCCGCAGGGCGGGCTGGCGGGCCTCCCATCCGGCACGTTCGAGTTCGGGGGTATCGGCCACGGCCTCGGGCCAGCCGACACAAAGATAGCCGATCAGCCGCCAGTCGGCTGGCACGTCCAGATCGATGGCCAGCCGCGCGGGGTCAAGGATCGACACCCAGCCCACGCCCAAGCCCTCGGCCCGTGCCGCCAGCCAGAAATGCGTGATCGCCCCCACCACGGAATAGGCGCGGGTTTCGGGCATGGTGGCGGCCCCAAGGCCGGAGCCCTGATCGGTGCCATCGTCGCAGAACACCGCCAGATGCACCGGGGCCTCGCGCATCCCTGACAGTTTAAGCCGCGCGTAAAGCGCCGCCTTTTCATCGCTGTAGACTTGCAAGGCTTCCGCATTGGCGGATTCAAAATTGGCCAGTGCCGCCGCACGCGCAGCCGCGCTTTCGACCATGACCACGCGCCAGGGTTCCGACAGCCCCACCGAAGGCGCCAGCCGGAACGCATCGAGGCAGCGGTCCAGAACCGCCGCCTCGACAGGATCGGTCAGAAAGCGGCGCACGTCACGCCGCCATTCCATCAGATCGCGCAGTCCGGCCCGGAAGGCCGCGTCATAGCTGCCTTGCACGCCGGTTCCTCCGTCGCGATTATTCCGCCTCGGCGGGGGCTTCGGCCCGGGCGGCCTTCTTGGCGGCACGTTCGGCCATCGCCTTGCCCGGCTTGGCGGCATTCGGGTTGCTGCGGGCTTTCTTGGCCAGCACACCGGCGGATTCGAGGAAGCGCGCCACGCGGTCGGTCGGCTGTGCGCCCAGCGCCAGCAATTCCTTGACGCGCTCGATGTTCATCTTCACGCGGTCCTCGCTGTCTTTCGGCAGCATCGGGTCATAGACGCCCAGCTTTTCCAGAAAACGCCCGTCGCGGGGCATCCGGCTGTCGGCCAGAACGATGGAATAATGCGGGCGCTTCTTGGAACCCCCACGGGCGAGACGGATTTTTGTGGCCATGTCATATCTCCTTTTGGATGGCTTGGACGGGGTGAACTACCCCGGTCATTCTTTCAGTTTCTCGTGATGCCTGATGACTTCGGAAATGATGAAGTTCAGGAATTCCTTGGCAAACTCCGGGTCGAGGTCGGCTTCCTCGGCCATGCGCTCCAGCCGCGCGATCTGGCGCGCCTCACGCGCGGGGTCCGAGGGCGGCAGGTCATGCGCGGCCTTGAGCCGCCCCACGGCCTGCGTCTGCTTGAACCGCTCGGCCAGCGTATAGACAAGGATCGCATCCAGCCGGTCGATGCTGTCGCGGTGGTCTTTCAGCAAGGCCTGCGCGCGGGTGGCGTCAGCGGTCATATGGTCCTCCGGCTCTGCGGTCGTGACGGTTTCATGCGGCGCACCCCGACGCAGGGTGGCGGAACACAAGGCAGGGCGCATCGTCCGGGGTGGCGGCGGCCGGGTCCAGCACCGCGCCCAGACGGCGGGCAAGAGCGGCCGAGCGCAGGTTTTCCGGCGCGACATAGGAAACGGCGGTAGTCCAGCCCACGGCACCAAAAGCGAAACCGCGCAGAGCCGTCACCGCCTCGAAAGCATAGCCCTGCCCTTCGGCCTCGGCGGACCAGAGGTTCCAGGCAAGCTCCCCCTCGGGCCAGGACGGCGGGTTCAAGAGGCCCGCAAAGCCGATGGCCTGCCCGTTGTCGCGCCGCGTGATCGTGAACAGCCCATAGCCCCGCGCCACCCAATGCCCGCAAACCATGGCGAATACCCGAAACGCCGCCGCCGCATCGCCCGGCCCGCTGGTGAACCGCGACCGGGGCGAGGCGTAATATGTGGCAAAGGGCGCGAGATCCGCCGCCAACGGCGCGCGCAGGATCAGCCGTTCCGTTTCCAGAACGGGCGTTTCGGCCAGATGGGGCAGCACGCCTTGCATCATTTCTTTTTCATCAGCCCCGACAGGCCCGCAGGCAGGGTCATGCCCCGCCCCATACCGCCCATGCCGCCAAGCCCGGGCATGTTCAGCCCCTGTTTCATGCCACGCGCGGCCTCTTCCAACTGGTCGGGCGTCATTTTCGACGGGTCGGGCATCCCGCCCTTGCCCATCATCTGGCGGATCATCGCCTTCATGCCGCCGCCCTTGCCCATCTTCTTCATCACATCGGCCATCTGCTTGTGCTGTTTCAGCAGGCGGTTGAGTTCCTGCACCTCCAGCCCGGCACCCGCCGCGATGCGTTTCTTGCGGCTGGCCTGCAGCATGTCGGGATTGGCGCGTTCGCGTTTGGTCATGGAATTGATGAGCGCCACCTGACGGCGCAGCATCCGGTCGTCAAAGCCCGCATCCTCGGCCTGTTTGGCCATCTTTCCCATGCCGGGCATCATGCCCATCAGGCCCTGCATGCCGCCCATCTTCATCATCTGTTCAAGCTGGGATTTGAGGTCGTTCATGTTGAAAAGGCCCTTCTGGAACCGTTTCATCATGCGTTCGGCCTGTTCGGCCTCGAAGGTTTCACGCGCCTTTTCGACGAGGGCGACAATATCGCCCATCCCGAGGATGCGGCCCGCCACACGTTCAGGCTCGAATGCCTCGATGGCGTCCATCTTCTCGCCAAGGCCGACAAAGCGGATCGGCTTGCCGGTGACGGCCCGCATCGACAAGGCCGCGCCGCCGCGCCCGTCACCATCCATCCGGGTCAGCACGACACCGGAAATGCCCACCTTGCCGTCGAATTCGGACGCCACATTGACCGCGTCCTGCCCGGTCAGGCCATCGACCACCAAGAGCGTCTCGCGCGGCTGGGTGATGTCACGCACCGCCTGCACCTCGCCCATCAGCACTTCGTCGATATGCAGGCGGCCTGCGGTGTCGAGGAACAGCACGTCATAGCCGCCCATCGCGGCCTGCGTTTTCGCGCGTCTGGCGATCTGGACCGCCGTTTCGCCCTTGACGATGGGCAGGCTGTCCACGCCGATCTGCGTGCCGAGGATGGCGAGTTGTTCCATTGCCGCCGGGCGGTTGGTGTCGAGCGAGGCGAGCAGCACGCGCTTGCCGTTCTTTTCCTTCAATCGCTTGGCGAGTTTCGCCGTGGTCGTGGTTTTCCCCGACCCTTGCAGACCCACCATCAGGATCGCGGCTGGGGGGTTGTCGATCTTCAGCGCCTCGGGCGCGTCATCGCCCGCAAGCACGCGGATCAGTTCGTCATGCACGATCTTGACGACCTGCTGGCCCGGCGTCACCGATTTGGTGACCGCCTGCCCCGTCGCCTTGACCGTCACCGCCTTGATGAAATCGCGCGCCACGGGCAGCGACACATCCGCCTCCAGGAGCGCCACGCGCACCTCGCGCAGCGCGGTGGTCACATCGGCCTCGGACAGCGCACCGGCCCGGGTGAGGCGGTCAAAGACGCCGCCAAGGCGTTCTGACAGGTTCTCGAACATCGCGGGCCCTCCTTGGCCGTTTCGGTTTCACCGGATATGGGACCGGCGGCGGATCGTTTCAAAGGCATTTGCCAAAGACCAGGGGCACCCGTGAGCGCAACGCGCTGACGGATGGCGATCCCGGCCAATGCCATGGGACCGGAAGGATTGCCTTCCGGGGATTGGGCGTCGAATACGCGGGCGGGGGCGGGCTGTCAAGCGACAGGAGCGGGCAAGCGACAGGAGCGGGCAAGCGACAGGAGCGGGCAAGCGACAGGAGCGGGGGTTTCACACCCCCGCGCCCCCGTGAGGTATTTTCCGCCAGGATGAAAACAGGGGCATCGGGAGGGGTCTTGCAATCCGGGCGGATCCGGGTGTCACATCGGGCAAAGTCAGGGAGACGGCGATGGACAACTGGGACGAGATCCGCACCGCCTATCAGGTGGCCCGTCTGGGCACGGTGTCAGGCGCGGCAGAGGTTCTGGGCGTGCATCATGCCACCGTGATCCGCCATATCGACGCGCTGGAAAAACGGCTGGGGGAGAAGCTGTTCCAGCGTCATCCGCGCGGCTATACACCGACCGAGGCCGGGCGCGACCTTCTGGCCGTGGCGCAGGTGACCGAGGAACAGTTCGCCCAGCTTGCCAGCCGCATCAAGGGACAGGGCGAGACGGTGAGCGGCGAGTTGGTGGTGACCGCGATCACCGGGATGGCGGGGCTGCTGACGCCGGTGCTGACCTCGTTTCAGGAGGCGCATCCGGGGCTGATCGTGCGGTTCCTGACCGGGGTGCGACTGTTCCGCCTTGATTTTGGCGAGGCGCATGTGGCGATCCGGGCGGGGGCCGCGCCGTCAGAGCCGGACAATGTGGTGCAGCCCTTTCTGAAGGTTCGCCACGGCCTCTATGCCGCGCGGTCTTATGTCGAGCGGCACGGCCAGCCCTCGGGCGAGGCGGAGTTTGCCGGGCACCGGTTCATCGCAGCGGATGATGCCGACAGCCGCGCGCCTTTTTACCAATGGTTGCGCGAGCGGCTTCCGGCAGAGGCGATCGGCTACCGCTCCACCGAGGCGGATGCGCTGAACGAGGCGTTGCGGCAGGGGGCAGGGCTGGGGTTCATGGCCGCGCATGAGGCCGGGAGCGACCCGGATCTGGTGGAGATCATGCCGCCCCGCCCGGAATGGGAGGCCCCGCTCTGGCTGGTGACACATGTGGACCTGCACCGCACGCTGAAGGTGCAGAGCTTCCTCGCCCATCTGAAGGAGGCGGCGCAGGACTGGCCCGATCTGTGACGGGCCTGCGGGGCAGAGGAACGGGCATAGCGGCGCGCCCGTGATGCCCGGATACGCGCCCGGGGCGACGCGGGGCCGCCCGCATGGCGCAGGCAGCTCCCCCCGGCCCGGGGCCGCAGGTTGAGCAAAGCAGAGGCAAACGGAATGGACATGCAAGCGGGTCCGCGCAAACAGGCGCCCCTGAGCGCCGAGGCCCGGCGCGGGCATCTTGCGATGCTGGCCTTTTCGGCGCTGGTGGCGGGGTCGTTCTCGCTGGGGGCGATGGTGGCACCGCTGGTCGACCCGGCCGCCCTGACGGCCTTGCGCTTTGCCCTTGCCGCCGCCGTGGTCGGGCTGGTGGCGGCCCTTGGTCCCGGGCTGCGGGCCGAACAGTTCCGCGCGCCCTGGCGGCATGTCGTGCTGGGCTTTCTGATGGCGCTCTATTTCGTGCTGATGTTCGAGGGGCTGAAAACCGCCACCGCCGTTTCCACCGCTGCCGTGTTCACCCTGACCCCCCTGATGGCGGCGGGGTTCGGCTGGGTCTTGCTGCGGCAGGGACTGACGGGGCGGATGGCGCTCGCACTGTCCATCGGGGCCTTGGGCGCGGTCTGGGTGATCTTTCGCGGCGATCCGGCAGCACTGGCCGCTTTCGAGGTCGGGCGCGGCGAGGCGGTCTTTTTCGTCGGCTGCGTCGCCCATGCCTTCTATGCGCCGCTGGTGCGGAAACTGAACCGGGGGGAGCCTGCACTGTCGCTCAGTTTCGGGATGATGGTGGCGGGCTGTGCGATGCTGACGCTCTGGGCCTGGGCCGCGATCCGCGCGACCGATTGGGCGGGGCTGCCCGCGATTGTCTGGATCACGCTGGTCTATATCGCGGTCGCAGCCAGTGCGGCGAGTTTCGTGCTGCTGCAATACGCCGCCCTGCGCCTGCCCGCGAGCAAGGTGATGGCCTATACCTACCTCACCCCCGCCTGGGTGATCCTGTGGGAAATCGCCCTGTTGCGCGGTGCCCCGCCGCCCGTCGTGCTGGGGGGTGTGGTGCTGACCGTGCTGGCGCTGTGGATGCTGCTGAAGGACTGACGCTCAGCGGATGAAGCGGTCCACATAATCGGCCCCCAGCCCCACCGCCTCGAAATGCTTGCAGCACATCTCGATCTTGGTGAACACGTCCTCATAGCCCATTGTCCTGCCCCAAGGATCGACATAGAGCATCACGCCGTTCACCTGAAAATAGGTAATCATTTCCGGCACATCCTCGGGCACGACCAGCGTATGTGTCTCGCCCGGCGGCTCGAACACATAAGACCCCTCGCGTGCTTCCCAATCATGTTCCAGATAATGCCAGCGGCCTTTCAGCACGAAACCATGCACCGGCTGCGGATGGCGGTGGCGCGACAGCACGCCGGATTTGCGCACGCGCAAGAGGTTCATCCAGTAGCCCTGCGAGCGGTTGAGGCAGAGCGGGCGGAAGGACACGTTTTCCGCCTGCGGCACCCAAAGGCGTTCATCCTCGGCAACCGCATCGGGGATGACGATCTCCTCCTGCGCATCCTTGGGGAAGGGCAGTTGATAGGGCATGCGGGCAATATCGGCGGCTTCCTTGGTCTCGGGGGGCATCGGGGTCTCCTTCACATTGCGGCATAGCCGCCATCAACCGGGTAAATCGCGCCGGTCACGAATGACGCATCATCGGACAAGAGCCAGGCCACCAATGCGCCCACCTCGGCGGGCTTGCCCCAGCGGGCCAGCGGCGTGCGGCCCAGAATGGGCGCGTTGCGGGCGGGATCGGCGCGCAGGGCCTCGGTCATTTCGGTTTCGATCCAGCCCGGGGCCACGGCGTTGACGCGGATGCCATCGGGCGCCCAGCGGCCCGCCAGCGCCTTTGTGAGTTGCCCGACCCCGCCCTTGGAGGCGGAATAGGCCGGCACCAGCGGGCCACCGAAAAAGGTCAGCATCGAGGCGGTGTTGACGATCGCACCCTTTGACTTCTCAAGCAGCGGATGCGCGGCAAGGCAGGTGCGCATCGTGCCGGTCAGATTGATGTCGATGACCTTTTCGAAGGTTTCCATGTCATATTCCGCCCCGCGTGCGAGGATGCCCGCGCAGTTCACCAGCCCGTCGAGCCGGTCAATTCCGGCGAAAAACCCGTTTACGGCTGCGGTGTCGCGCACGTCCAGCACGGCGGTCGCATCCCCCGGATGGGTGGCGGCATGGGCGTCAACCTCGGCCTGCGCCACGCCGGTTGCGGTGATCTGCCAGCCCTTGTCGCGCAGAACGCCCGCAATCCCTGCGCCGATGCCGCGCGTGCCGCCGATGATGACCGCCTGTTTCATGTCGCCCGCCTCCCCGCTGCCTGCGCCGTTCTCCCCGAACGTCCGCGCCGCGCAACTGGTATGGTAGCGCGCCCTGCGCCGGGCGCAAGCCGATTGGAGGGCGTGACCTTTGGCGATGGCGGGCTAAGACCAAGGCAGGGCAGCAGGCGGGATGCAATGACCGACAAGACAGACTGGCAGGACAGCGGGCGGGCGGTGCCCGAGGGGCGGGCGGCGCGGCTCTTGCACTTTGGCGGGCTGGTCGGCGGCATCGGGGGGCGGGTTCTGGCGGGCGGCTTGCGCGATCTGGCCTCGGGGCGCCGCCCCTCGCTTCCCGGGCTGATGCTGACACCGGCAAATGCGGCGGACCTCGCCCGCCATCTGGCGCGGATGCGGGGGGCGGCGATGAAGGCGGGGCAGCTCCTGTCGATGGAGGCGGGGGATTTCCTGCCGCCCGAAATGACCGCGATCCTGTCGCGTCTGCGGGCCGAGGCCGACCCGATGCCGCCTGCGCAACTGCGAGATGTGCTGGACCGGCATTGGGGCAAGGGCTGGATTTCCCGGTTCCGGCGGTTCGACGTGCGCCCGATTGCAGCGGCCTCCATCGGACAGGTGCATCGGGCGGTCACGAAAGACGGGCGCGATCTGGCAATCAAGGTGCAGTATCCCGGCATCCGGGCCAGCATCGACAGCGACATCGCCAATCTGGGTGCGCTGATGCGGATGTCGGGCATGGTGCCGCCGAGCCTCAACATGGCGCCCCTTCTGGCCGATGCGCGCGCCCAACTGCACGAGGAGGCGGATTATGCCCGCGAGGTGGCGCAGATGACGCGCTTTGCCGATCTTTTGGCCGATGATCCAGCCTTCGCCCTGCCCCGCCCCGATGCCGAGTTTTCAGGGATGGAGGTTCTGGCAATGGACTATATCGAGGCCCGCCCCATCGAGACACTGGCCGGGGCTGACCAGACCACCCGCGATCACGTGGTGGCGGCGCTGATCCACCTGACGCTGAGGGAGCTTTTCGATTTCAACCTGATGCAGACCGACCCGAATTTCGCGAATTTCCGCTGGCAGGCGGAAACGGGCCGGATCGTGCTGCTGGATTTCGGCGCGACGCGCAGCTTTGGCCCGGGGCTTGCCCCCGCCCTGTTGGCCCTGCTGGAAGCGGGGCTTGCCGATGACCGCACCGCCCTGCGCGAGGCTGCCATCGGCGTGGGCTATTTCAGCCCCGCCACCCCCCCGGACCATCAGGCGGCCCTGACTGCCTTGATTGACATGGCGATGGGGCCTTTGCGCGCAGGCGGCCTGTTCGACACCGCGCAGAACGACCTGCCACGCCGAATCCTCGACCGGGGCGCAGCGCTGTCGCGCGACCGTTCAACGGCACATCTTCCCCCGACGGAGGTGCTGTTCCTGCATCGCAAGCTCGGCGGGCTTTACCTGCTGGCGGCGAGGCTCGGCGCGCGGGTCGATCTTGATTCGCTGCTGGCGCGGGTGCGTCAGGGGGCCAGCCACTGACCCTGCCAACCATCCGCCGCCGCAAACCGCGCGCGGCGGTGCCGGGGGCCCAGATGCACCAGATCGAACATTTCGACCGTGCAAATCAGGGCAGCAAACCGCACTGAATCGACAGGCTTTTCATAATCGAACGCTGATGCGATTTCCGTGCCCGGTGCGGGTATCGTGCCATAGGCCGCGCGGGAGGCCTCGGGGATGCGGTCCCATCGCCCTTCTGCCTGCGGCACGATCTCCACCCGCAGGGCAGCGCGGATCTGCAGATCGGCGCGCGGTTCCCAGATGTGCAGGGCGGCGCGGGGATTGGCGCGCAGCGCGGCGACCTTGGCGGTGGCAAGGTCGGTATGGACCTCCAGCCGGGCCGCGCCCCGGTCAGCGCCGCGCAGCACCACCGTCCGCGCCTCGGGCCAACCCTCGGGCGATACGGTGACAAAGGTGGGGTGGCGCGACGGGCTGCGCCGGTTGGTCACGCCGCGCGCCAGCCGCATCCAGGCCTCGTCCAGAAAGGCACCCAGATGCTCAGGGTCGGTCATGTCCGGTCATCTCCAGATAGCCGCGACCCTCATGGCTGCCGGTCACGCGGACTGGGCCTTCCCAATAGGCAATCGAAAGGTCCATCCAGGCGGCGGGGTGCAGCGCGTCCACTTCCACCTCCAGTCCCCGCTCGGGCAGAACCAGCCGCCAGCGGGTCGGCACCGAAAACCCTGCAACCGCGCTGCGCGCCAGCGGTTCGGCCTGCAAGACCCCGTCACCGAAGGGCGCAGGCGTGCCATCCGCCGCGATCCATGTGCCCGAGGTGAATGCCCCTGCCCCGCCGCGCAGCCGGAAGGCCATCAGCTTTTCGCCACTGTCGAAGGACAGCGAGAACCAGTCCCACCCCGTCTGATCCGCCGCGAGCGGCTGCGACGACCATTCCCGATCGAGCCAGGCCGCCCCCGTCACCGGAACCTCCCCTTCCGGCAGGGTCAACTGCCCCGCGACCCGGTAGAAGGGTTGCGAATAGTAATGGCTCGCCTGCCCTTCCGCCGATTTGACCGAATATCCGGCGTCGCCATGCAGGACCAGCGGCCCTTCTGCCGCAAGGGTCAGATCATAGGCGAAGTCGGGGGCAGAGGCGGTCAGACGCAGCGCATCGAAACTCTCCCCCGCCATCCGCCAGTCGTCGATCCATGCGGCGAAGGGTGCGGCCTCGACCCCCGCCTGCCCGGTGCCACCCCGCGCGAACCGCTCCGTCGCCGCGTGGAACGTCGCGGACGTAACCGCCGCATGGCCGAACCAGACCTGCGGGCTGTCCCACCCGGTCACGGGCGGGCCGGTTTCCGGCGCAAGGGCGGTGCGGAACAGCGTCCACTGCACCCCATACTCCGCCCCGTCCGGGCCGGTCAGATTGGCGGTCAGATACCACCATTCGATGCGGTAATCAGGATGCGCCCCATGATCGGCGGGAAAGGCCAGCGCCCGGTCAGGCTGTGGCAGGGCAAAGCCTTCGGCATCTGCGCCAAGCCCCGCGAAGCCCTGTGCAAGGGCCGGTGCGGCCAAAAGCCAAAGTGCAAAGGCCAGGGCGCGCTCACCGCTCATGCGCAAAGACCTTCAGCAATTCGGCCGGCGGCCGCCGCGCCAGCCGCCAGGCGGGCCAGACCGCCGCCAACACCGCCGCGAGCAGCGCCGCCGCCCCCAGCCGGGCATAATCCGCCGGGAACAGGAACATCGGCAATCGCCAGCCAAAGGCCTCCACATTCACCACCGCCAGCAGGGCCCAGGCCAGCGCCAGCCCCAGCGGCAAGGCCAGCGCCGCCGTCAGCACCGCCAGCAACACACTGCGCAACAGTTCCAGCGCCGCCAGCCGCCGCTGCGTCAGCCCCAGAGCCCAGACCGGCGCAAGCTGCGGCAGGCGCAGCGCGGCCAGCGTCAGAAGGCTCATCAGCATGGCAAAGCCCGCCACGGCCAGCGTCAGCAGGTTGAGAGCCCCCGTCACGGCAAAGGTCCGCTCGAACACCGCCAGCGCCACCGCCTTGGCCGCCGCCTGATCCGTGATCGCAGCGGAGGGCAGGCCATGCACGTCAACCAAGGCCGCGCGCAGAGTGTCGGGCGCATCGGTCTGCACCGCGAACCGGCGCGGGCTCGCCTCGGGAAAGCTGTTGCGGAACAGCGCCTCGCCCAGAATGACCTGCCCCACCGGATTGCCGTAATCGCCCACCACGGCGGCCACCGGCAGCACGAGGCCCGGCAAGACCTCTACCGCAGCGCCGACGCCCAGTCCCGCACGGCGCGACAATTGTTCGTTCACGATCACCCCGCGCCCTGCCACCAGATCGTCCCAGGCCCCCGCCCCGCCCTCCAGAAACCGCCAGTTCTGCCGATAGGTGGCCCCGCCCCGCGCGCCGTAGATCTGCGCGGGCCAGCCTGCCACGCGGCCCTCGGTCACGAGGATCGGCAGCAATTCGGTCGCCTCGCGTTCCAGAAACGCCTCCAGCGCGGGCATGTCGCGGGCAGCCTCGGCATTGATGAACAGCGCCGCCGACAGCCGCTGGTCCAGAAACCCGGTAAAGGTCAGACGGAAGCTCGACACCATCGTCGACACGCCCACATTCGCCGCCATCGCCAGCATCAGCGCCATCAGCGCAAGGCCGAGGCCCGGCAGTTGCTGGCGCGTATCGGCCAGAAACCATTCGGCCACCACGCTCCGCACCCGGCGCTGCGCCAGTGCCAGCCCCGCCGCCAGCACGGGCGGCAGGATCAGCACCCCGCCCAGCAAAAGCGCCCCCAGCAGTGCAAAGCCGGCCCAGATCCCGCCCCCCGCGCCGAAGACCACGATCAGCCCGGCAATCGCCAGCAACCCCAGCCCCGCCGCCGCCATCACCGCCCGCCCGCGCGTGGCCGCCATCGCCCAGGCCCGCCCGCCCGCGCTCGCCAGAGGCGGCATCCGCGCGATCCGCCAGAGCGCGCCCGCCGCCGCAATGCCCGTCCCCGCCACCGCCATCGCAAGGCCCGAGAGCCACCACACCGGGCGCAGTTCCAGCGTGCCCGACAGGCTGGCGCCGTAAAGCCCCCGGATCGTCGCCGCCACATCCGGCAACAGGGCCGCCGCGACCAGATAGCCCAGCGCCACACCCAGCGCTCCGGCCAGCAGCGCCAGCGCCAGAAGTTCGGCCAGCATCAGCCAGACCAGCCGCCGCAACGGCACACCCAGCGCGCGCAGGGTGCGCACCAGACCGCGCCGCTGTTCGAAGGCCAGCCCCACCGCGCCATGCACGATGAAGAGCCCGACCACGAAGCTCAGCGCGCCAAAGGCCGTGAGGTTCAGATGAAAACTCCCCGTCAGCGCCGCCGGGTCGGGGGCCGATTCCGCCGCCTGACGGACCAGACCGGGTGCGACGGTTTCCAGCGCAGGCCTCCCCAGGGGCTGCGAAGGCAACAGCAGGAACCGGCTCATCTGGCCCTCGCGCCCCAGAAGGCGCTGCGCGGTGGCGATGTCGGCCAGCACCGTGCCGGGGGCGATGGCAGGATCAGCCAACACCCTGCCCCCCGCCAGAACCGGATCACCGACCAGACGGCGCGCGGCCTCGGCATCGGCCAGAAGGACCGTGCCCCGCGTGAATCCCCCCAGATCACCCCGCGCCACGCCCGCCGCCGCCATGCCCGCGGGCGCGGTCAGCGGCTCGATCCCCACCAGCCGCAGGCTGCCCCCGTCCGCCAGCGCGATGCGCCCCTCGACCAGCGGGCTCACCAGCCACCCGGCCCGGCGCAGGGCCACGAACAGCGCCTCCTCCGCCCAGCCGCCGCCCCGTGGCACCAACTGGTCGAACCGCCCGTCACCAAGGCTCGCCGCCGCGCGATCATAGCTCGCGCGCGCCTCCGCATTGATCGCCTGCACCCCGGACCAGAGTGCGGTGGCAAAGGCCAGACCCAGCACCAGCGTCACCAGTTGCAGCGGATTGCGCCGCCAATGCGCGCCAAGGGCCACCAGAACCGCCCGGTTCATGCGCCCGGCTCCAGCCGACCCTGCCGCAGATGCACGCGGGCCGACAACTGCCCAGCCAGCCGGTCGGAATGGGTCACCATCATCAGCGCCGCCCCTTCTTGCGCGACCAGCGCCAGAAGCTGCGCCATCACCTCGGCGGCGGTCGCCTCGTCCAGATTGCCGGTCGGCTCATCGGCGAGGATCAGCGCGGGCCGCGCCGCCAGCGCCCGCGCGATCGCCACGCGCTGCTGCTGGCCGCCCGACAACTGCTCGGGGAACTTGTGGATATGCGGCGCAAGGCCCAGCGCCTCGGCCAGCGCCGCCACCCGCGCCGCATCCGCCCGCCCTGCCAGCCGCGCCTGAAACCCGATATTGCCCGCCACATCCAGCGAGGGGATCAGGTTGAACTGCTGGAAGATCACCGCCACCGTGCCGCGCCGCAAGGCCGCGCGCCCGGCATCCTCCAGCGCCGTCACCTCCTGCCCCGCCAGCAGGATCCGCCCGCCATCGGCATGGTCCAGCCCCGCCACCAGATGCAGGAGTGTGCTTTTGCCCGACCCCGATTCCCCGGTCAGCGCCAGAGTCTGCCCGGCCTCAAGGCCCAGCGACACACCCCGCAAGACCGGCACCGCCCCGTCCGGGCCGGGATAGGATTTCGAAAGGTCACTGATTTCCAGAAGCATGGCACAGAGCTATCGCATTTCCCGGCGATTGCCAGAGGCACCGCCCGTCCTCACCCCCTTTTCCCCGGCGGGCGGGAAATGCTAGCACCCTGCCATGACACGCGCCCTCTCCCCCTATCTGGCCGAAGGTTTTTATGCCGACGCGATTGCGCGCGGGCGGCACCGCGACATCATCGGCGGGCGGTGGGATGAAACCGGGCTGATCCAGATGCGGCTTTTGATTGCCGAGGGTCTCTTGCCGCGCCACCGCCTGCTCGACATCGGCTGCGGGCCGCTGCGGACGGGGTGTCGGCTCGTGCCCTACCTCAACCCCGGCCATTACTGGGGCACGGACCTCTCGGGCGATCTGATGCTTGAGGGTTGGCGGCGCGAGCTTTCCGAATCGGCGCGCATCCGCCTGCCGCGCAGCCAACTGGTCGAGGATGGCAGCTTTGCCTTTCCCGGCATCCCGGATCATTTCGAGATACTGTTCTGCTTTGCGCTGTTCACGCATCTGCCGCTGAACAGTCTGGAAACCGGGCTTGCCGCCATCGCCGCGCGGTTCCGGCGGTTCGAGAAACTGCTGTTCACCGTGTTTCTGGCCCCCGATGACGCCTTCGCCACCCCTTTTCGCCAGCCCGACGGGGTGGTGACCCACCCGGACCGCACGCCCTTTCATTTCCGCGAGGCCGATGTGCTGCGCCTTGTTCGTGCGGCGGGGTTGCAGGCCACGCGCCGCGATCTGCGGCTGCCACGCGGGCAGGTGCTTTTTGTTGCATCACATCCCGGCTGACCCTCGGCGTTCCCCGGTCGAATCACCGGATGGCGGGCAATCCCACAACTTGTGATCACAGCTTTTCAACCTGTGATCACAAATGTCGCATTTCTGCGTGATCCCCCGCCGATTGCACGAAATCCCGTTTGAATCGGCAATTTTATATGGCATCAGGCGGAAAATTGGACAGTGAAGGACGGGCTATGAACATCCATGAGTATCAGGCCAAGGCGCTTCTGCGCAGCTATGGTGCGCCGGTTTCCGATGGCCGCGTCGTGCTGCGCGCCGAAGAGGCCAAGACTGCGGCAGGCGAGCTTGACGGCCCGCTCTGGGTGGTGAAGGCGCAGATCCACGCCGGCGGTCGCGGCAAGGGCAGCTTCAAGGAGGCCGAGGCCGGCGAAAAAGGCGGCGTGCGGCTGGCGAAATCCGTGGGCGAGGCCGCTGAGCTTGCCCGTCAGATGCTGGGCCGGACGCTGGTCACGCATCAGACCGGCCCTGCGGGCAAGCAGGTCAACCGCATCTATATCGAGGATGGGTCCGACATTGCGCGCGAACTTTACCTCGCGCTGCTGGTGGACCGGCAATCCTCGCGCGTGTCCTTCGTCGCCTCCACCGAGGGCGGCATGGACATCGAACAGGTCGCCGCCAACACGCCTGAAAAGATCGTGTCCTTTTCGGTCGATCCGGCCTCGGGCCTTTCGGATTTCCACGGCCGCCGCGTCGCCTTCGCGCTCGGGCTCGAAGGCGGGCAGGTCAAGCAATGCGTGGCGCTGATCCGCACTCTCTACAAGATGTTCCTCGAAAAGGACATGGAGATGCTGGAGATCAACCCCCTGATCGTCACGCCCGACGGCAACCTCAAATGCCTCGACGCCAAGATGGGCTTTGACGGCAACGCCATGTATCGTCATGCCGACATCATGGCGCTGCGCGACGAATCCGAAGAGGACAGCAAGGAACTCGCCGCCTCGAAATTCGACCTGAACTATATCGCGCTGGATGGCGAGATCGGCTGCATGGTCAATGGCGCGGGTCTGGCGATGGCTACCATGGACATCATCAAGCTTTACGGCGCCGAACCTGCCAACTTCCTCGATGTGGGGGGCGGGGCGACCAAGGAAAAGGTCACTGAGGCGTTCAAGATCATCACCTCGGACCCGAATGTGAAGGGCATCCTCGTCAACATCTTCGGCGGCATCATGCGCTGCGACGTGATCGCGGAAGGCGTGATCGCGGCGGTCAAGGAAGTCGGCCTTCAGGTGCCGCTGGTCGTGCGTCTGGAAGGCACGAATGTCGAAAAAGGCAAGGAAATCATCAACAATTCCGGGCTCAACGTCATTTCGGGCGACAACCTCGCCGATGCCGCACAGAAGATCGTGAAGGCGGTGAAGGGCTGAGGAAAACTGAAAGGACCGACCATGACCAGACCGCATCTCGCCGCCGCTCTGTCGGCCACCCTTTTCGCCACCCCCGCCGCCACCCCCGCCCTGGCCGACAACGCCATGCTGAACGTCATCGCCAGCGGCATGGTCGGTGCCGACCGGCCGCTGACCCGCGCCTATGCCATCTGCCTTCTGGGTGCGGGACGGATCGACCCGGTGGCCGAACGGCTGGCCGAAATGGACTTTCAGCGCGAGGATGACACCGAAATGGGCGTGACCTATCTTGCCGCCCCCGACGCGCCCTATTCCGTCGCCCTCTACCAGGACGGCGCGATCTGCGACGTGACCTCCGAAACCAACGGTACGGACGAGGCGCTGATGTCGCTGGTCGTCCTTGGCGGCATGACGGGGTTCGAGAACGTCGATGCCGAATGCACCGCAATGCGCCTTGGTGGTGTGCTGGCCGAGGTCACCTCGTCGGGCAACGATCCTGATTGCTACGACGACGCCACCAGCAACGTCCGCTTCACCTTCGGCAACTGACCGCAGCCTGCTCCCCAGACCCAGACCCAGACCCAGAACGAAAGTACCTTTCCATGGCCGTCCTTATCAACGAACATACCAAAGTCATCTGTCAGGGCTTCACCGGCTCGCAGGGCACATTCCATTCCGAACAGGCGATTGCCTATGGCACGAAAATGGTCGGCGGGGTGACGCCGGGCAAGGGCGGGACGACCCATCTCGACCTGCCGGTTTTCAACTCCGTGCATGAGGCGCGCGCCGTGACCGGGGCCAATGCCTCGGTGATCTACGTCCCGCCGCCCTTCGCCGCCGACAGCATCCTTGAGGCGATCGACGCCGAAATGGAACTGATCGTCTGCATCACCGAAGGCATCCCGGTCTTGGACATGATGCGCGTCAAACGCGCGCTGGAAGGGTCGAAATCCCGCCTGATCGGGCCGAACTGCCCCGGTGTCATCACGCCCGACGCCTGCAAGATCGGCATCATGCCGGGCCATATCCACCGTCGCGGGTCGGTCGGGGTTGTGTCACGCTCGGGCACGCTTACCTATGAGGCTGTGAAACAGACCTCGGACCTCGGCCTCGGCCAATCCTCCGCCGTCGGCATTGGCGGTGACCCGATCAAGGGCACCGAACATATCGACGTGCTGGAAATGTTCCTCGCTGACCCCGAAACCACCTCGATCATCATGATCGGGGAAATCGGTGGGTCAGCCGAAGAGGAAGCTGCGCAATTCCTCGCCGATGAACGCAAAAAAGGCCGCTGGAAGCCTACCGCAGGCTTCATCGCGGGCCGCACCGCCCCCCCCGGCCGCCGCATGGGCCATGCCGGTGCCATCGTGGCAGGCGGCAAGGGCGACGCGGAATCCAAGATCGAGGCGATGAAAGCCGCCGGCATCGTCGTCGCCGAAAGCCCGGCCCATCTGGGTCAGGCCGTGATGGAGGCGATCGGCAAGTAACATGGGTCCGATGGCTGCCCTCCAGTCCAGTCTGACAGGCGCGTTCCGGTTTTCCGGGCGCGCCTCAAGGTCCGAATTCTGGTGGTCCTGGACCCTGCTCTATATCCTCGCGACGATCCTGCTGCTGTATCGCGGCCTGCCGATCACAGGCGCGCGCGCAGATGGCATTCTGACGGTGTTGCTCTGTGCCGTCGCTGTGCCGATGGTGGCTGTCGGCACCCGTCGCCATGCCGATGCAGGCGTCTGGCGCTTGCTTTTCGTGCTGACCGTTCTGCTGGGCACCGCGCAACAGGCCTTCTATTGGGTCACGATGCCGTCCATCGGCGATTTCTACGCCATGTCGTTTCAGGCCGAACGTGACGGTGTCACCCTTCCGCTCACGGGCTATGAACTGCACCACGCTCTTCGGGCGCTGCGCAATGATGTGCTGCCATGGACCGCGCGCATCCTTGCCATTCTGTGCCTTTTGCTTGCGATGCTGCCATCGCGCGGCGCAGTTACCCTTTCCGGTCCACAATCCCCCGAGGTTACCCCATGACCGAACACTCCCCCAACAGCCAGTTCCGCGCCTCCTCCTTTCTGGACGGGGCGAATGCCGATTACATCGACCAGATGGCCGCACGCCACGCCGATGACCCGGCCTCGGTCGATGCAAGCTGGGCCGCCTATTTCCGCGAGTTGGGCGAGGCAGACCGCGTCGCCACCGCCGCCGCCGCAGGCCCAAGCTGGGCGCGCGCCGACTGGCCGCCGCAGCCGGTGGACGACCTGACCGCCGCGCTGACCGGCGATTGGCCGCTCGCCCCGGTCAAGGAGGCCCGCGCCGCAGGCGACAAGATCGTGGCCAAGGCCGCCGAGGCGGGCGTCAGTCTTTCAGACGCGCAGGTGCAGCGCGCGGTGCTGGACAGCATCCGCGCCCTGATGATCATCCGCGCCTACCGGATCCGGGGGCATCTGGCTGCCGATCTGGACCCGCTGGGGATGCGCGAAACCTCCAACCACCCGGAGCTTGACCCGAAATCCTATGGGTTCACCGAATCCGACATGGACCGCCCGATCTTCATCGACAATGTGCTGGGGCTGCAACTCGCCTCCATGCGCCAGATCGTCGAGATCGTGAAACGCACCTATTGCGGCACTTTCGCGCTGCAATACATGCATATCTCCGACCCCGAACAGGCCGCCTGGCTCAAAGAACGGATCGAAGGTTTCGGCAAGGAAATCCAGTTCACCAAGAACGGCCGCCGCGCCATCCTCAACAAGCTGGTGGAGGCTGAAGGTTTCGAGAAGTTCCTCCATGTCAAGTACATGGGGACCAAGCGGTTTGGGCTTGATGGCGGCGAAACCCTGATCCCAGCGATGGAACAGATCATCAAGCGTGGGGGCGCGCTGGGTGTGAAGGACATCGTGATCGGCATGCCGCACCGGGGCCGTCTGTCGGTTCTGGCCAATGTGATGGGCAAGCCTTACCGTGCGATCTTCAACGAATTCCAGGGCGGCAGCTTCAAGCCCGAGGATGTGGACGGATCGGGCGATGTGAAATACCATCTCGGCGCCTCGTCGGACCGGGAATTTGATGGCAATGTCGTCCATCTCTCGCTGACCGCGAACCCGAGCCATCTGGAGGCGGTCAATCCGGTTGTCCTCGGCAAGGTCCGCGCCAAGCAGGACCAGTTGAACGACCCCAACCGGGAAAAGGTTCTGCCAATCCTGCTGCATGGCGATGCGGCCTTTGCCGGGCAAGGCGTGGTGGCGGAATGTTTCGGGCTTTCGGGCCTGCGCGGCCATCGCACCGGCGGGACCATCCATATCGTCGTGAACAACCAGATCGGGTTCACCACGGCGCCGCATTTCAGCCGGTCCTCGCCCTATCCCACCGACATCGCGCTGATGGTGGAGGCACCGATCTTCCATGTGAATGGCGACGACCCCGAGGCCGTGGTTCATGCCGCCCGCGTCGCGACCGAGTTCCGCCAGAAGTTCCACAAGGACGCGGTTCTCGACATCTTCTGTTATCGCCGCTTTGGTCACAACGAAGGCGACGAGCCGATGTTCACCAACCCGGCGATGTACAAGCAGATCCGCCAGCACAAGACGACGCTCCAGCTTTACACCGAGCGTCTGGTCCGCGACGGTCTGATCCCCGAGGGCGAGATCGAGGACATGAAGGCGGCCTTCCAGGCCCGGCTGAACGAGGAATTCGAGGCCGGCAAGGACTTCAAACCCAACAAGGCCGACTGGCTCGATGGCCGCTGGAAACACATGTCCCGCGAGGGTGAGGACTATCAGGCCGGCACCACCTCCATCTCGCCCGAGACCCTGGCCGAGATCGGCGCCGCCCTGACCCGCGTGCCCGAAGGGTTCGATTTGCACAAGACTGTGGGGCGTCAGCTCGAGTCGAAGGCAAAAATGTTCGAAACCGGCAAGGGCTTCGACTGGGCCACGGCCGAGGCACTGGCCTTCGGCAGCCTCGCCGTCGAGGGTTTTCCGGTCCGACTCTCCGGTCAGGACTGCACGCGCGGCACGTTCAGCCAACGCCATTCGGCCTTCATCGACCAATCCACCGAGGACCGGCACTATCCGCTCAACCACATCCGCAACGGTCAGGCGCGGTATGAGGTGATCGACTCGATGCTGTCGGAATATGCGGTGCTGGGCTTTGAATATGGTTATTCGCTGTCCGAACCGAACGCGCTGGTGATGTGGGAGGCACAGTTCGGCGATTTCGCCAATGGCGCGCAGATCATGTTCGACCAGTTCATCAACTCGGGCGAAAGCAAATGGCTGCGCATGTCGGGCCTCGTGATGCTCTTGCCGCATGGCTATGAGGGGCAAGGACCGGAACATTCCTCTGCCCGGCCCGAACGGTTCTTGCAGATGTCGGCCAATGACAACTGGATCGTGGCGAACTGCTCCACCCCGGCCAACTATTTCCACATTCTGCGCCGCCAGTTGCACCGCACCTTCCGCAAGCCTCTGGTGCTGATGACCCCGAAATCGCTGCTGCGTCACCCGATGTGCGTCTCGGATGCCGAGGATTTCACCACCGGCGCCACCTTCCACCGCGTGCTGTGGGACGATGCGCAAAAGGGCCATTCCGACCTGACCCTGAAACCAGATGCAAAGATCAAGCGCGTGGTGATCTGTTCCGGCAAGGTCTATTTCGACCTGCTCGCCGAACGCGACAAGCAGGAGCTGACCGACACCTATATCCTGCGGCTCGAACAGTTCTATCCCTTCCCCGCGCTATCGATGGTCAAGGAACTGGAACGTTTCAAGCAGGCAGAGATTGTCTGGTGCCAGGAAGAGCCCAAGAACCAGGGCTACTGGTCCTTCGTGGAGCCGAATATCGAATGGGTGCTGACCCGGATCGGCGCGCGCCAGACCCGCCCGCGCTATGTCGGCCGGTCGGCCTCCGCCTCACCCGCGACGGGGCTTGCCTCGCGCCACAAGGCCGAACAGGAGGCGCTGGTGCGGGACGCGCTGACAGGAAGTTGAGCGCATGGCGGTAGAGGTCAAGGTTCCCACGCTGGGAGAAAGCGTGTCGGAGGCCACGGTTGCCACATGGTTCAAGAAACCGGGCGACCGGGTCGCCGTGGATGAAATGCTCTGCGAACTGGAAACGGACAAGGTGACGGTCGAAGTCCCCAGCCCGGTCGCCGGAACGCTGCTGGAAATTGTCGCCGCCGAAGGTGTGAGCGTGGGCGTCAACGCCCTGCTTGCGCTGATCGGGGAAGGCGATGCGAAGGGTCCGAAGGTTGCAGACGCCGAGGCACAGCCCGGCGCGAGAGAGGGTAAAATGATTGACGTGAATGTGCCGACGCTGGGTGAAAGCGTGTCCGAGGCCACGGTGTCCACCTGGTTCAAGAAGCCGGGCGACACGGTGGCGCAGGATGAGATGCTATGCGAACTGGAAACCGACAAGGTCTCGGTCGAGGTTCCCAGTCCCGTCGCCGGTGTGCTGGCCGAAATCATCGCGCCCGAGGGCACGACGGTCGCCGCCAATGCACGCCTCGCCGTGATTTCCGAAGGCGGCGAAGGCAAGACCTCTGCCAAGGCTGAGGCAAAAACCGCGTCGAAGGCCGAAAAGGCATCCGATGCCGTCGGATCCCCCGGCGCGGGGCCCGAGGAAACGAAACTTCGCAAAGATGTCGAGGACGCGCCCTCGGCCAAAAGGGCCATGGCCGAGGCAGGCGTTTCCCGCGATCAGGTCAAAGGCTCCGGCAAGGATGGCCGGGTGATGAAGGAAGACGTGGCCAAGTCCACCGCTTCCCCTGCCCGCGCAGCAGCATCCCCCGCCCCCGCGCCCATGCCGCGCGGCCCGGTCTCTGCCGATGATGCCGGGCGCGAGGAACGGGTGAAGATGACCCGCCTGCGCCAGACCATCGCCCGCCGCCTGAAGGACGCGCAGAACTCCGCCGCCATGCTGACCACCTATAACGAGGTGGACATGAAGGCGATCATGGATTTGCGCAACGAATACAAGGATGTGTTCGAGAAAAAGCACAAGGTGAAGCTTGGCTTCATGTCCTTCTTCGTCAAGGCCTGCTGCCACGCGCTGAGAGAAGTGCCCGAGGTCAATGCCGAGATTGACGGCACCGATGTCGTCTACAAGAACTATGTCCATATGGGCGTCGCCGTCGGCACCCCCTCGGGCCTCGTCGTCCCGGTGGTGCGCGATGCCGATCAGATGGGCTTTGCCGCGATTGAAAAGAAGATCGGTGAGTTGGGCCTGCGCGCCCGCGACGGCAAGCTCTCCATGGCCGAAATGCAGGGCGGCTCGTTCACCATCTCCAACGGCGGCGTCTATGGCAGCCTCATGTCCTCGCCCATCCTGAACCCGCCGCAATCGGGGATCCTGGGCATGCACAAGATCCAGGACCGGCCCGTGGTCGTCGGCGGGCAGATCGTGATCCGCCCGATGATGTATCTGGCGCTGAGCTACGATCACCGCATCGTGGACGGCAAGGGTGCCGTGACCTTCCTCGTGCGGGTCAAGGAGGCGCTGGAGGATCCGCGCCGGTTGTTGATGGACCTCTGAACACCCCGGGCGGAACCGATCCCGGTTCCGCCCGCTTTTCCTTGGGCAACCCATTGCCCACAGGAGGACAAGATGAACCAGCTTCTGATCCAGACAGACACAGCCTATGACGCATGGAAACCGGAGTTTGACGCCGCATCCGAGGCCATGTCCGATGCGGGCCTGTCCACGCTCCAGATCTGGAAAACCGACATCGGCGCGGCGGTTCTTCTGAAACTCGCCGACCGCAAGCGGGCCGAGGATTGGTTGAAGCGCCAATCCGGCCTTGGCCACAGCTATTCTGCGCTTTTCCTGCAAACCGCCTGACGCCATGACCGCCGCCGCCCTTTTCTCCTGCATGCGGAACGAGGGCCTCTTGCTGGTCGAATGGCTGGCCTATCACCGGGTCATTGGCTTTGATCCGGTGATCGTGGCGACGAACGATTGCACCGACGGGTCGGACCTGCTCTTGGACGCGCTGGCCGCAGGCGGCGCGGTGGTGCATCTGCCGAACCCGGTGGACACCGGCGAAGCCCCGCAAGATGCGGGAATGGCGCGCGTGCTACCCCTGCTGGCGGATCGGGGGCCGGACTGGCTCGCCCATCTCGACAGCGATGAGTTTCTCAACATCGCGCACGGGTCGGGCATGGTGGCCGACCTGCTGGCGGTCGCGGGCGGGGGCGAGGTTATCGCCCTGCCGTGGCGGGCCTTTGGCGACAACGGGCACGCTGATTGGCCGGGCGACACCCTGCCCGCCTTCACCGCCTGTGAACCCGCCATCAACGCTGAGACGGTCAAATTCAAATCCCTGTTCCGCCACCGCGCCTTTGCCCATGCCTCTGACCACATGCCGACGCGGCCCCGCGTCAAAGCTCCGCGCGTGTTTTCGGTGGCGGGCAAGGAACTGGACGCCGCCGTGCTGCATGGCCCGCCCCGATCAAAATACCGGCCGCTCGACCTCGCCATCCGGCCCGGGGCCTGCGTGAACCACTACGCCACCCGTTCGCGTTACATCTTCCTGATGAAGAATGACAGGGGCGACGGGCAAGGCAAGCTGACCGACAAATACCATCTCGGCTCCCGCTGGCACCGCATTGCCAACCGCAATGACGTGCAGGACCGGTCGATCCTGCGCCACTGGCCCGACACGCAGACCGAAATGGCCCGCCTGCGCGCCCTGCCCGGTGTGGCCGGGGCAGAAGCCGCCTGCACTGCAGATTTCACCGCCCGCAAGGCGCGGGTTCTGACCCCCGACCGCATCCGTCAATGGACAAAAGGAAAAGCCGCATGACCCCCGAACTGACTGCCCTCGCGCTCGCCGGACTTGTGCAGATCGCGCAGTATTTCCTGTTCGCGGTTCCGGCCAATCTGGAGCTTGGCACCGGCTACACCTCCTCGGCCCGCGACCGCCCGCCCTCGCGCCAGTTGTCGGACCGCACCGGCCGGTTGCAACGGGCGATGAACAACCATTTCGAAGGGCTGATCCTTTTTACCCTTGCCGTGGTGGTCGTCACGCTGGGCGGCAAGGCGGGGGGGTTCACCGCCGCCTGCGCCTGGGTCTATCTGGCCGCGCGGGTCGCCTATGTTCCGGCCTATGCACTGGGGTTGCGGCCCTGGCGGTCCGTCATCTGGGCGGCAGGATTTCTTGCCACGGTCGCGATGATCGTGGCATCCCTTATCTGAAACGGCCTATGCACGAGCGATGCACGGAAAGTGCATCCATTGCAGACCGCCTGAAATCGAAGGAAGTGAGTTATGGCAGAGTTTGACGTCATCATCATCGGCGCGGGCCCCGGCGGCTATGTCTGCGCCATCCGCTGCGCGCAACTGGGGCTGAAGGTGGCCGTTGTCGAAGGGCGCGAGACGCTGGGCGGAACCTGCCTCAATGTCGGCTGCATCCCGTCAAAGGCTTTGCTGCACGCCACGCATCTGCTGCATGAAACCCATGAAAACTTTGAGAAAATGGGCCTGATGGGGGCCAAGCCCAAGGTCGATTGGGCGAAAATGCTGGGCTACAAGGACGATGTGATCGGCCAGAACACCAAGGGCATCGAGTTCCTGTTCAAGAAAAACAAGATCACCTGGCTGAAAGGCTGGGGCTCGATCCCCGAGGCGGGCAAGGTCAAGGTGGGTGACGAGGTTCATTCCGCGAAAAACATCGTGATCGCGACAGGTTCCGAGCCATCCAGCCTGCCCGGCGTGACGGTGGACGAAAAGACAATCGTTACCTCCACCGGCGCGCTGACACTGGGCAAGGTGCCGAAATCCATGGTGGTGATCGGCGCCGGCGTGATCGGGCTGGAAATGGGGTCGGTCTATGCCCGTCTGGGGGCCGAGGTGACGGTGGTGGAATATCTTGACGCCATCACCCCCGGCATGGATGCGGAAGTCGCCAAGACCTTCCAGAAAATTCTGACAAAACAGGGTCTTAAATTCATCCTCGGGGCTGCCGTGCAGGGCGCCGAGGCCACGAAAAAAGGCGCCACGGTCAGCTACAAGCTGCGCAAGGATGACAGTGAGCACATGCTGGAGGCCGAGACCGTGCTGGTCGCCACGGGTCGCAAACCCTATCTCGACGGGCTGGGGCTGGAGGCTTTGGGCGTGGCGATTGAAAAGCGGGGCCAGGTCACGACTGACGGGCATTTTGCCACGAATATCAAGGGCCTCTATGCCATCGGTGACGCGATCACCGGCCCGATGCTGGCCCACAAGGCCGAAGATGAAGGCATGGCTCTGGCCGAAATCCTTGCCGGAAAACATGGCCATGTGAATTATGGCGTGATCCCCGGCGTGATCTACACCACTCCGGAGGTCGCCAATGTCGGCAAGACCGAGGAACAGTTGAAAGAGGAAGGCCGTGCCTACAAGGTCGGCAAATTCTCCTTCATGGGCAATGGTCGCGCCAAGGCGGTGTTTCAGGGCGAGGGCTTTGTGAAACTGCTTGCCGACAAGGAAACCGACCGGATCCTTGGCTGCCACATCATCGGCCCGATGGCGGGCGATCTGATCCACGAGGTCTGTGTGGCGATGGAGTTCGGTGCTGCAGCGCAAGATCTGGCGCTGACCTGCCACGCCCACCCCACCTATAGCGAAGCTGTGCGCGAGGCCGCACTCGCCTGCGGCGACGGCGCGATCCACGCCTGACCCCGCCGAAACGAAAAGAGGCCGGACTGGGTGTCCCCTCGTCCGGCCTTTTTATGTCCTGAAGGGTCAGGCGCGCAGCATGCCGCCGGTGGCCTTCGTCACCTTTTCCACCACTTTCGCACTGACCGCCTCGATCTCCTTGTCGGTCAGCGTGGCCTCGGTCGGTTGCAACCGCACCGTCAGCGCGATGGATTTCTTGCCCGCCCCCATCTGCGCCTCGGCCTTCTCGCCCGCGAACTGGTCGAAGAGCCGCACCGATTCGATCAGCACCTTGTCGGCCCCCTGTGCGGCATTGACCGCCACCAGCGCCTCGACCCGCGCATCGACGACAAAGGCGAAATCGCGTTCCACCGCTTGCAGGTTGTTCAGCGCCAGCGCAGGCCGGGTGGTCGTTTTCGCCTTTGGAACCGGCACGTTGGCCGGATAGATCGTGAAGGCCATCGCAGGCCCTTTCACATCCATCGCTGCGAGGATCCGGGGATGAACCTCCCCGAACACCGCCAGAGTATTCGGCCCCAGCCCGATCACCCCCGCCCGGCCCGGATGGAACCAGTCGGGCAGTTTGCGGCTGATCTGCGCGCGCGCAGGCGCCCCGAGTGCTGCCAGAACCGCCTCGGCATCGGCCTTGGCGTCGAACACATCCACGGCGCGCCGCGAGCCATGCGGGTCGCGCGCGGACGACTGGCCCACCAGCAGGCCCGTCGCCTGCAGATGCTGATCGCCCGGCTCGCCCCCGGTGAAGACGGGGCCGATCTCGGCCAGGGCCAGATCCATGAAGCCGCGCGCCTGATTGCGGGCCGCCGCACGCAACAGACCGGGCAAAAGGTCAGGCCGCAAATGCGACATTTCGGACGAAATAGGATTGTCCACCCGCACCGCATCCTGCCCGCCACCGAACAGCGTGGCTGCCTGATGGTCGATGAAGCTGTAGGTCACACATTCGTTGTAGCCAAGCGCCGCAATCACCCGCCGCGCGCTGCGTTCGCGCAGTTGCGCCTGCGTCAGGATCGGGCGCGGCACGCCAACCTGCGCGCGCGGCAGGGGCTTGCCTTCCAGCTTGGTCAGCGAGGCAATGCGCGCGACCTCCTCCACCAGATCAGCCTCGCCCAGCACATCGGGACGCCAGCTTGGCGGGATGGCGCGGTCGCCCTCCAGCACAAAGCCGAGGGCCTCCAGCGTGGCGCGCTGAACCGCCTCGGGAATGTCCATGCCGACAAGCCGCGTTGTGCGGGCCGGATCGAAGCGGTAGCTGCGGGTTGTCTCGGGCACCGCACCATCCACCGTAACCTCCGACGCCTCGCCGCCACAGAGATCAAGGATCATCCGCGTCGCGAGGTCCAAGCCCGGCAGGGTGAAGGCCGGATCGACACCGCGTTCGAACCGATAGCGCGCATCGGAATTGATGCGCAGCGCGCGCCCCGTGGTCGCGATGGTGATCGGATCCCAATAGGCGCTTTCGAGGAACACGTCCGTAGTCGTTTCCGTGCAGCCCGACGACTCGCCGCCCATGATCCCGGCGAGGCTTTCCGGTCCCTGATCGTCGGAGATGACCATCATCCCGGGGCGCAAAACATAGGTCTTGCCATCCAGCGCCAGCAATTCCTCCCCCCCTTTGGCGGCATGGATCCGCAGATCGCCCTTCACACGGGCCATGTCGAACACATGCAGGGGGCGGTTCAGCCCGAAGGTGAAATAGTTGGTGATGTCCACCAGCGCTGAAATCGGCCGCAGCCCGATGGCCCTGAGCCGTGCAGCCAGCCAGTCCGGCGAGGGGCCATTTGTCACGCCCCGGATCGCACGGCCCGCGAACAGAGGGCAGCCTTTGGTCTTCAACCCATCCTCGATCCGCACGGCTATCGGTGACGGGAACCCGGCCTCGATCTGCGGGGCGGCGAGCGGCTTCATGACGCCCAGACCCCGCGCCGCCAGATCGCGCGCGATCCCCCGCACGCCCAGCGCATCGGGACGGTTTGGCGTGATCTTCACATGGATCATCGGGTCATTCAGGCCGCGCCAGTCGATGAACCGCACGCCCATCGGCGCATCGGCAGGCAGGTCGATGATGCCGTCATGGTCATCCGAAAGCATCAACTCGCGTTCCGAACAGAGCATTCCGTTCGATTCCACCCCCCGGATCACGCCGGGTTTCAGGTCAACACCGGTGCCCGGCACATGGGTTCCCACCGGCGCGAACACCCCCACCAGCCCGGTGCGCGCATTGGGCGCCCCGCAGACCACCTGCACCTCTTGCGACGGCCCGTCCGGCCCCTCGGGCCAGGTTTCCACCCGGCACAGGCGCAGCCGGTCGGCATTGGGGTGCTGGGTCGCCTCGATCACGCGACAGATCCGGAACGCGCCAAGCGTCGCGGCGGGGTCGGTCACTTCCTCGACTTCCAGCCCCAGATCGGTCAGCGCATAAAGCACCGCATCCAGCGTGGCCTCGGTGTCGAGATGATCCTTCAGCCAGGAGAGCGTGAATTTCATGGCGATTTCCCTGATGAAACATGCGGCTTTCGCTTAGCGCATCAGGGCGTGAAGGGAAAGGCCGGGGAGGAGATCAGCGGCGAGGTTTCCGCTGTGGCAATGCGCTGTTGCCGGTCTGCGTTGTGCTTCTTCAGGAATCGGGAATAATTTTGGTGTAGTCAAGGAACGTCTGAAAAACCTCCCACTGTCAGCGTGATCTGGTAGGATTTGGGCATTGCTGCAAGGAGCCCTGCCGATGCCGAAACAGCCCGCCTTTCCCGGTCTTCGCGATGCGATGAAGAAGAAGCAGACGCGGCGGGAATTGTTTCTGGCCGAGATGGATGCGGTGGTGCCCTGGG
>JBKBNP010000033.1:0-54615 GCA_046295215.1 Pseudorhodobacter sp.
CTGCGCATCGCCAATGACACGCCCTATGGCTTGACCAACTATGTCCAGACGCAGGATGGCAAGCGCCGCAACCGCCTGGCGAGGGCGTTGAAGGCGGGGATGGTGGAAACCAACGGCAAATCCCGCGGTCAGGGCGCGCCGTTCGGGGGCGTCAAATCCTCGGGCCGGGCACGCGAGGGCGGCATCTGGGGCATCGAGGAATTCCTTGAAGTGAAGGCAATCTCCGGCTGGGACGACGCAGCGGAGTGAATGACGCGGCGCGCATCCCGCCGGGGTGCGCGCCGGTTTGTCGGATGGAGACTGTCTCCGCCGCCGGTTGTTTCCGGGCGTTCTCAGTATCCGCACCAGATCACGCTTGCGTAATCGCCCTGTCGATCCCGTAACAGAACCGGCTTTCCTGACGAATAGACCGATGCGGGGCCAAAAGCGCCACCGTCGGAAACTCAACAGGAGAGACATTATGACATTTTTCAAAGCACCACGGCTTGCGCTTGGCGTGATCCTCGCACTGGCAGCACCTGCTGCCCATGCTGCCGATGAGCATTTCCTTGCCGATGGAGCGGCAGTCGGCGGCTTCGATGTCGTGGCCTATCATCTTCAAAACGCCCCTGCCGCCGGATCCACCGAATTCACGTCGATATATCAGGGGGTGGAATGGCGTTTCGCCACTGCAGCGAACCGCGATCTTTTCGCCGCCGACCCCGCAAAATATGCACCGGCCTACGGTGGGTGGTGTTCTGCCGGTGCGAGCAAGGGAAAGAAGGTTCCCACAAAACCCGAACTTTTTGCGATCGTGGACGGCCAACTGTATCTCAACAGCTCCACCGCAGCACATGAAGGGCTGTTCCTCAAGGATACCGCCGGGGTCATTTCAAAGGGCGAAGGCAACTGGAAACGCATTTTCGCGACCGAGGCTGACAAGCTCTGACACCGCGTTCCGCATGATGTGTAAATGTTGCGGCACCGACAAGGATCCAGCCTGATATATCACACAGGCAGTGCAGGACGGTCATGGGACGGGTGGAACAGCTCCGGCTGCTCCACCAGCATCCGTTCCATGAAACCGACCGCGCCGGAAACATGCAGTCGCAGCATTTCCTCGGCGGCAACGGCGGCCCTCTGGCGGATTGCATCCAGGATGGCCTCGTGGTGACGGACCAGCTCGTTCAGGCGCGCCGGTCTCGGGGCAGCCTGAAGAAAGCGGATCCTGTCCAGATGTGCCTTGCGGCCATGGATCACCCCCCATATCTCGGCCATGTCGACCAGAGCGAAAAGCGCCGCGTGAAAGGCATCGTCCAGCGGCAGAAAGGCGCCATAGTCATTGCTGTTGCTGATCTGGCGCTGCGCCTCGATGGCTGCGGCAGGGCCTGACAGATCGGGCGCATCCAGTTCGCACAGCCGGGAAATGACCCGGATTTCAAGCGTTTCGCGCAGAAAATGCGCCTGACGCACCGCACGCGGGTCGATCCCGGCGACAAAGGTGCCATGCTGCGGCGCAACCTCGACCAGGCCCTGATCGGCGAGACGCAGGATCGCCTCGCGCACCGGGGTCCGGCTGGTGCCGAATCGCGCGCAGAGGTCTTTTTCGACCAGGGCGGCACGGGGCGGAAACTCCAGGCTGACAATCATCCGGCGGAGGTCGTCATATATTTCATCGGCGCGGGATCGCTTGCGCTTCGGCTCCTGCATCTGGCTGCCCTTGTTCTTGATAATCCAGCAAAGCCTCACGCCTGCGGGATGTCGGAGCCATACTGGACCAGCGACCGCAAAGAATCCATGAGGAGTTGATTGCGGATCACTAATATATTACTAAAGGGCAGGGGCACGCCATTTCCGGCCCGAGGAGGAGACCAGACCCATGACCCGCCCCATCACCACCATGATTGCCGCCAGCGCCATCGCGCTGATGTCCACCGCCGCCCTTGCCGATGCCAATTGGCCGTCGCGCACGATCAATGTCATCATCGGTGCCAGCCCCGGAGGCGACACCGATTTCAACGCCCGCACCTTCGCGCGCTATTTCGAACAGGTAACGGGTGGCTCCATGGTCATCACCAACATGCCCGGCGGCGGGGCGACCATCGCCACCTCGGCGGTGCGCGAGGCGGACCCGGACGGATACACGATGCTGTTCGGCCATACCGGCCATCTGATCGTGACCGAAGTGTCGGGCCTTGCCGATTATGGCATCGCCGATTTCGAGATCTGCTGCATCCCCGGCGTCGATCAGGGCGCGGTGTTCGTCGCCAGCAAGCAATCGGGCCTGAAAACGGTTGCCGATGTGGTGGAACGCACCAAGGCAAAGCCCGAAAGCGTGATCTTCGGCACCGAATTCGGTGGCTATTCGCATCTGCAAAGCCTGATCTTCACCAAGGAGACCGGGGCCGAAATGCTGGTGGTCGATACCGGATCGGCGGCGGAAAAGATCGCCTCCCTCTTGGGCGGGCGGATCGAGATTGGCGGCATCGCCTTTGGCGCGGTGCAGGATTACGTCGCCTCGGGCGACATGGTCGTGCTGGGCCAGCCGAACGACACGCCGAACCCGCTGCTGGGCGACATCCCGACGTTCAAGAGCCATGGCATCGATTTCGTGATGAACAACCCCTATATCATCGCGTTCCCGAAGGGCACCGACGCGGCCATTCTGGCGAAGATGGACGAGGTTGCCGCCCAGATCGTGCAGATCCCCGAATATGCCGCCGATCTGGAACAGGGGTTCAAGCAGCCCGTCAGCTACTATCCGCATGCCGAGGCGATGGACCGGCTGAACGCGGTGCGCGACACCTATATGCAATACGCCGACACGCTGCGCGCCGCACGCTGAGCGCATCACCGGAAGCCGGGCGGGGCCGTTGGTCCCCGCCCGGCGTTTCACCATGGGGGGAAAGGCGATGGGCAAGGCAAAGGAATTTGCTGTGGGCGTCGGCATGATGGGTGTCGGGGTCGGCTATCTGGCCCTGACCGGCGACATTCCGCGCCGGGGGGCGGTGGATGCGAGTTTCGTGCCCCGCATCCTGGCGTGGATGATGATCGGCCTCGGCGCGATGCAGCTTTTCGCGGCGCGGCGTGCGGTTGCAGGGGGGGCGGATCAGGCCACAACCGGGCGCGCCTATGCCGTGGTCGGGATCAGCCTTGCGCTGATTGCGGGCTTCATCGCGCTGATGCGGCCTCTGGGTTTTCCGGTTGCCGCCAGCCTGTTCCTCTTCGCGCAGTTCTGGCTGCTGACACCCGCAGACCGCACCCCGCGTCCGGGCCTTTATGCCGCGCTGGCGGTGACCGCCGCTGCCGTGATCTTTGTCGCCTTCCGCTACGGGTTCAACCTCTTGCTGCCCGCCGGACCGCTGACCCCCTTCCTGCCGTGAAAAGGGCGCTGCCATGTTCGACCTGCTGATCCTGGGTTTCGGCAATGTCCTGTCGCCGCAGATCTTCCTGCTCATCACCCTGGGGGTGGCGGTCGGCATCGTGTTCGGCGCGGTGCCGGGCCTGACGGCGGTGATGGCCATCGCGCTGTGTCTGCCGCTGACCTACGGGCTGGGTCCGGCGGCGGGGATCTCGCTGCTGATCGCGCTTTTTGTGGGGGCAACCTCGGGCGGACTGATCTCGGCCATCCTCTTGAAAATCCCCGGCACGCCGGCCTCGATTGCCACCACCTTCGACGGCGCGCCCATGATGGAAAAGGGCGAGGGGGCCAAGGCGCTGGGGGCGGGGATCGTGTTTTCCTTCATCGGCACGGTCCTGTCCATCGGGGCGCTGATGTTCATTGCCCCGTCGCTGGCGCGGTTCGCGCTGTCCTTTGGCCCGCATGAATATTTCGCCATCGCGGTGTTTTCGCTGACGCTGATTGCCACGCTGTCCTCGGGGTCCATGGTCAAGGGCATCTTTGCGGGCGTGCTGGGCTTTGCCGTTTCCACCGTGGGGATCGCCCCGGTGGACGGATCGGCAAGGTTCACCATGGGGATGCGCGAATTGAACGCAGGCTTTTCGATCCTGACCGTGCTGGTCGGCATGTTTGCCGTAGCCGAGGTCATCAAGACCGCAGAAAGCGCGCGCGCGCCCACTGACCCCGGCGCGGTGCCACCCCCGATGATGCGCATCAAGGGCTTCGGCTTTTCTCTGGCCGAATTTGTCGGGCAGATCCCCAACACGCTGCGCTCCTCGGCCATCGGCATCGGCATCGGCATCCTGCCGGGGATCGGGGCGGGAACGTCGAACATCCTCGCCTGGATCGCAGCACGCAAGATGTCGAAAACGCCCGAGGAATTCGGCAAGGGCAAGCTCGATGGCGTGGTCGCTTCGGAATCCGCCAATAATGCCGGGATCGGCGGCGCGATGATCCCGCTGCTGACGCTGGGGATTCCGGGGGATGCGGTGACGGCGATCCTTCTGGGCGGGTTGATGATCCACGGCATCCAGCCGGGGCCGATGCTGTTCATCACGCAGGGGCCGCTGGTCTACACGATCTTTGCCGCCCTTCTGGTCGCGGCGGCGATGATGCTGGTGCTGGAATTCTGGGGGCTGCGGCTGTTCGTGAAGCTGCTGGCGATCCCCAAGCATATCCTGCTGCCGATCATCCTTGTGCTATGCGCGGTCGGGGCCTTCGGGCTGGCGAGTCGCGTGTTCGACATCTGGACGATCCTCGCCTTCGGGATGCTGGGCTATGCCTTCGTCAAGGCGGGGATACCGGCGGCGCCCTTCATCATCGGCTTCATCCTCGGGCCGATGGCCGAAACCAACCTGCGGCGTGGGTTGCAACTGTCGCGTGGCGATTTTACCGGTTTCCTCAGCAACCCGATCTCGGCCACCTTTCTCGGGCTGGCCGCCCTGTCCATCGCCCTGACCCTCTGGGCCAGCCTGCGCGCCCCGAAAGCCCGCGCTCTGGCCGCGTCCGGCAACTAGACCCTAGCGGAGCCTTCCATGACCAAGACCCCCGACACTCTTCGATCCGCCCGCTGGTTTGCACCCGACGACCTGCGCAGCTTTGGCCACCGCTCGCGCCTGATGCAGCTTGGCTATTCCGAGGCCGATTTCATGGGAAAGCCGATCATCGGCATTCTCAACACCTGGTCGGAACTGAATTCCTGCCATTCGCATTTCCGTGAACGCGCGCAGGATGTGAAGCGCGGCGTGTTGCAGGCGGGCGGCTTTCCGGTGGAACTGCCCTCGATCTCGGTGGATGAAAGCTTCACCAAGCCGACCTCGATGCTTTACCGCAACCTCCTGGCGATGGAGACGGAGGAACAGATCCGCTGTCACCCGCTTGACGGTGTGGTGCTGATGGGGGGCTGTGACAAGTCCACGCCGGGGCTGGTGATGGGGGCGATCACGGCGGGGGTGCCGATGATCTATCTGCCCGCGGGGCCGATGCTGAGCGGTCACTACGCCGGGCAACGGCTCGGGTCCGGGTCGGATGCGTGGAAATACTGGGATGAACGCCGCGCGGGCAACATCGGCACGCAAGAATGGCAGGGCGTGCAAGGGGGTATTGCGCGGTCGGCGGGGGTCTGCATGACGATGGGCACCGCATCGACCATGACGGCGATTGCCGATGCGATGGGGCTGACCCTGCCGGGGGCTAGTTCCATCCCGGCGGTGGATTCGGGCCACCCGCGCATGTCGGCCGATTGCGGGCGGCGGATCGTGGACATGGTCTGGGAGGATCTGACGCCGGACCGCATCGTGACCGATGCCGCCTGCCGCAACGCAGCCATCGTGGCCATGGCCACCGGCTGTTCGACCAATGCCGTGGTGCATCTGATCGCCATGGCGCGGCGGGCGGGGGTGGACCTGACGCTGGACGATCTGGACGCGCTGGGTCGGGTGACGCCGCTGATTGCGAATGTCCGGCCCTCGGGCAAGGACTATCTGATGGAGGATTTCTTCTATGCCGGTGGTCTGCGCGCGCTGATGGCGCAGATGCGCGACCGGCTGGACCTCACCTGCCTGACGGTGACGGGCCGCACGATGGGCGAGAATCTGGAGGGCGCGAAGGTCTGGAATGACGATGTGATCCGACCCCTGTCCAACCCGGTCTATGCCGAAGGCTCGCTCGCGGTGCTGCGCGGCAATCTCTGCCCCGATGGTGCGGTCATCAAGCCTGCGGCCTGCGACCCGAAATTCCATGTGCATGAAGGACCGGCGCAGGTGTTCGACAACTATCCCGCGATGAAGGCCGCCGTGGAGGACGAAACGCTGGAGGTGACACCCGATCACGTTCTGGTCCTGCGCAATGCCGGGCCGCTGGGGGGGCCGGGCTTTCCCGAATGGGGGATGCTGCCGATCCCCAAGGCTCTGATAAAACAGGGGCATCGCGACATGCTGCGGATTTCGGATGCGCGGATGTCGGGCACGAGTTACGGTGCCTGCGTGCTGCATGTCGCCCCCGAAAGCCATATCGGCGGGCCTCTGGCCTTGCTGCGCACCGGCGATACCGTGCGGCTCGACCTGCCTGCGCGCAGGCTCGACATGCTGGTGCCGGAGGAGGAGATCGCACGCCGGCGCGCGGCATGGGTTGCGCCCGAACCGCCCTATCATCGTGGTTGGGGCTGGATGTTCGCCCGTCATGTGACCCAGGCCGACAAGGGCTGTGACTTCGACTTTCTGGAACGGGGATTCGGCCCCGCCGCCGGGGAGCCGGACATCTACTGACATCGCCCCGACCGCTGCACAGCCCGTCAGATCGAAAAACCCCAGGCCGCCCGTGGCCTTGCCCAAGGATCAGCCATGACCGATTTTCCCCTGTCCGACGCCACCCGCGCAAAGCTGAAGAAGGTGTCCACCGCCTCTGTCGCCACCGCCTTGTTCAAGCGGGGCTTGCGCAACCAGTATGTGCAGGGCGTGCTGCCCGCTGCGGTCAAGGGCGAAACCATGGTCGGCCCGGCCTTCACCCTGCGCTACATCCCCGCGCGGGAGGACCGCAACCCGATCACCGTGTTCCGCGACCCTGACCACAAGCAGCGCGTGGCGGTGGAAACCTGCCCCCCCGGGGCCGTTCTGGTGATGGACGCACGCCAGAACGCGCGGGCGGCTACGGCGGGGTCGATCCTGATTACCCGTCTGGCGCTGCGCGGGGCCGCCGGTGTGGTGTCGGATGGTGGCATGCGCGACGCCGCCGGAATTGCGGCCCTGGACATGCCCGCCTATTTCGCCCGGCCCTCCGCCCCCACAAACCTGACCCTGCACGAGGCCATCGAGATCAACGGACCCATTGCCTGCGGCGATGTGGCGGTGTTTCCCGGCGATGTCATGCTGGGCGATGGCGATGGTGTGATGGTGATCCCCGCCCATCTGGCCGAGGAGATTGCCGAGGAATGCAGCGGCATGGAGAGCTATGAGGATTTCGTGCTGGAGGAGGTGAAGGCTGGGGCCGGCGTCATCGGCCTCTATCCCCCGACCGATGAAGAAAACCTGACCCGATATGCCGCCTGGCGCGACAGGACCGGGCGCTGAGGCGCAAGGCTCCACTTCTGACGATCAACATCTTGGCTGTCCTGTGACGCAGCCGGATCCTTTTCCCTGTCTGGATGGCGGTTAGCCATCAGATACCGCTGGCGCGACGCGCGTCCCCCATCGCGGGGTCTGGCACATTTTTTCCTTGTCGGACATGAGCCGGATTGATACTTAGTCATATGGCTAAGTATGATTCGACCCTCTCGCTCGTCTTTCACGCCCTCGCCGATCCGACCCGGCGGGCGATTCTGACCCGTCTGGCCGAAGGGCCCGCGGCGGTGACCGATCTTGCCAAACCCACCGGGCTCCGTCTGCCCACGGTGATGCGGCACCTTACGGTGCTGGAAGAGGCTGGATTGATCGCCACGGCAAAAGACGGACGGGTGCGCACCTGCGCGCTCGTCCCCGAGGCCATGGTCCCGGTTCAGACATGGCTCGATGACCAGCGGACCATCTGGGAGGACCGGCTGGACCGGCTGGAGGATTATGTGATGTCGCTTGTGAAGGAGCGCGAAGAATGATGCCCGCCCTTGATCCGGCAG
This sequence comes from Pseudorhodobacter sp., assembly GCA_046295215.1. Taxonomy (GTDB): domain Bacteria; phylum Pseudomonadota; class Alphaproteobacteria; order Rhodobacterales; family Rhodobacteraceae; genus Szabonella. Next base: position 7,989 of record JBKBNP010000033.1, read on the forward strand.
TTGATCTGAGCTTCACCCGGACGCTTGCCGCACCCCGCACGCTGATCTGGGACTGCTGGACCGACCCGCGCCATATTCCGCATTTCTTCGTTCCCGTGCCGCACCGGGTGACGGCGGTGGAGATCGACCTGCGGGTGGGCGGACGGTTCGACACGACCTTTGATGTGGATGGCGCGGTGATTGAAAACCAGGGTGTCTATCTGGAGATCGTTCCACAGGAAAAGCTTTTTTTCACAGATACATATACCGAAGGCTGGAAACCTGCGCCGGAGCCTTTCATGACCGCGATCCTGTTTTTTGCCGACGCGCCCGACGGCGGCACGACCTACACGGCAATCGCCCGGCACCGCAATTCCGACAGCCGCAAATCCCACGCGGATATGGGGTTCTTCGACGGCTGGGGCACAGCCGCGACCCAGCTTGAAGCCTATGCAAGAGGATTGAAGGAATGACGGATCGTTTCACCACGCTGACGTTCGAGCGGCAGGTGGCCGCCCCGGTTGCAACACTTTGGCAGGCCTGGACCGCGCCAGCCGCCCGCGCTGTCTGGGCGGCACCATCACCTTCGGTCACGGTCGAGTTTCTCGAAGCCGACACCCGGAAAGGCGGGCGCGAAGTCTCGCTCTGCAAGGTGGCGGGAGAGCCCGACATCCGTTGCGAATGCGGCTGGCTCGAAGTGCAGGCCGGTCGATGCACGGTAAATTATGAGGTGATCTCCTCGGGCGGTGCAATCCGCTCGGTGGCGCTGGTGACCGCTGATTTTTCCGAACAGGGTGACGGCAGCCGGGTGATTGTCACAGTGCAGCTTTCATCGCTGACCGACGGAATGGCGGCTGGATACCGGCAGGGCTTCGACGCCGGGCTTGACAATCTGACGGAGGTGGCCGAGCGGACCATGGTGCTGCAACGTGTCATCAAGGCACCGCGAAATCTGGTCTGGGACGCGTGGATGAACGCCGAGAGCCTGCCGAAATGGTGGGGGCCGGACGGCTTTTCCTGCCGGACGAAACGGATTGATCTGCGGGCAGGTGGCGAATGGGTGTTCGACATGATCGCGCCGGATGGAACGGTCTTTCCCAATCATCACCTCTATGGCGAAGTCAGCGCCCAAGACCGGATCGCCTACTCGCTGCACTGGGGCGAGAATGGCCCGAAACATGCCGATGCCTGGGCGATGTTCGAGGAAATGGATGGTGCGACCAGCGTCACCCTGGGCATGATCTTCGCAACCGAGGCAGAGTTCCGGGATGCAAAGGGGTTTGGGGCGGTCGAACTGGGGCAGCAGACCCTTGGCAAACTGGTAAGGTTCATCGGAGCTTAGCGGCGCGGCACGATCCGGCAGACCCGGGGCAAGCGGCCGCGGAAGATTTGCAGCCGGAACCCTTGTCGGACAGCCTCCCCCATTGTCGGGGGTATTGCGGCGGGTGTCGGGATCAGCCGCTTGCCGGCACGGCTGGGTCCGGCATCTCTCCGGGGAGGTCCACCACGAAAACCGCGCCCCGTTCCGCATCGTCGCAAAAGGCGCGTCCCCCATGGGCCGCGGCAACATCGGCAACGATGGCAAGACCCAGACCACAGCCCTGCGCGTGATCGGTGTCGATCCGGAAGAACCGGTCGAAAACCCGGTCACGCTGCGCGGGGTCGATCCCCGGCCCGTCATCGCAGACAACCAGCCGCACGGCATCGGGACCAAAGCGCAGCGTTACGGCCAGAGTCCCGCCCGGGCGCAGGGCATAGCGCGCGGCGTTGTCCAGGAGGTTGCCCAGCATTTCCTCGATCATCACCGGATCGCAGGTCACCGGGCGGGGCGTGCCCTCCACCTCCAGCGAGACGGCGACATCGCGCCGGATCTGCGCTTCGGCCATTACCCGCACGCGGCCCGCCACCAGTTCGACCAGATCGACCGGATGATAGGGCACCCGCAGGCTGCGACCCCGCACCCGTTCCATCGACAAAAGCTGATTGGTCAGCCGACCGGCCGACCGGGCCGAAACCGCCAGCGCCGCCACTCTTTCGCGCAGCGCGGCCTCGTTGGGTGCGGTCAGCGCCGCCTCGGCCTGCGACTGGATCGACGCAATGGGGTTGCGCATCTGATGGGCTGCATCCGACAGGAAGGCATCCCGGATGGAAAACGCCCCGGCCAGACGGTCGAACAATGAATTGGCCGCATCGACCAGCGCCCGAAGCTCCGGCGGCACCCAGCGGCGGATCGGGCGCAGGTCGTCCGGGCTGCGGGTGGCGATGGCCTCGCGCAAGTCCAGCAGCGGTTTCAGCCCGAGCTGGATACCGAACCACAGGATCAGCGCCGCCGTGGCAATGATGGACCCCAGAAGCAACAGGGACTGTGTGAGCAATTCACGGCTGAGTGCTGCGCGCTGGAACACGGTCTGCCAGACCTCCACCGTGACCCAGCCGCCGAATTGCGGCTCGCTGATGAACTCTCTCAGGATGACGGCGCGCACCGGGCGACCCAGCGATAGGGCGTTGAAAAAGAACGGCTCACCGCCTTGCAGGTCGGTGCCATCAGGCCAATCCGGCGCCTCGGAATAGCCGGTGACAAATCGCCCACCCGGCCCGGTGACGCGATAATAGACCGGATCGCCCAGCGCCATGGTCAGGTCTTCAAGCAGGCGCTCTGTCAGCATGTCGCCCTCCGACAGCACCACATCGCGCGAGATCGTCAGGGCGACGGCAAGCAGGGTGTTGTCGTAAAGCCGTTCCGACAGACGTTCGGCGGCCACGAAGCGGGCAAAGGCGGCGGCGGCAGCCACGATCACCACCGGCACGATGAGCAGCAGGAACAAGCGCGACCGCAGCGACAGGCGGCGCGTCACGAGGCATCATCCAGCATATAGCCGAGACCGCGGGCAGTGCGGATCGCGAGGCCTGTTCCGTCGAGTTTCCGCCGCAGGCGTGAAATCAGCAGTTCCACCGCGTTAGCGTCCACCTCTGCCCCCACACCGTAGAGCGAATCCGACAGGCGGTCCTTGTCCATCAGCCGCCCCTTCTGCGCCAGCAGCACCTCGAACAGCATCAGCTCGCGTCGGGGCAGGTCAAGATTGCGGTCCTCCACAAAGACCGCGCGCTGGTCGCGGTCATAGGTCAGCCGCCCGATGGTGATCCGGCTCGGGGCCACATCGGGCGCGCGCCGGGAAAGTGCGCGCAGGCGGGCGAAAAGCTCGTCCATCTCGAAGGGCTTGACAAGGTAGTCGTCAGCCCCTGCATCCAGCCCCGCCACGCGGTCCGAGGTCTTGCCCATGGCGGTCAGCAAAAGCACCGGCGTAGCATCGCCCCGCGCCCTCAGGCCGCGCAGAATCTCGATACCGGTGAGTCCCGGCAGGTTGACATCAAGGATAATCACATCGGCGCGTTCGGTTTTCAGGAAGGCCTCGGCCATCTGGCCATCGTCCAGACGATCCACCGCATGCCCTTGATCCTGAAGTGCATTTTCAATGGCTTGGGCAAGACTTGCGTTATCTTCGACAAGGATCACCCGCATCTGGCCGACCTTTTCCTTGCATGACAGGTTTCAGACAGGATTATATCCTAGGGTGCGCATCAAGCCGGGCCTTGGAGGAGAAATCAAGTCCGGTGGCAGCCCGTATCCTCGCAGCGGATAGAATCCGGAAGATGTGGGTCATGCTGAAATTCAGGGAGGACGACAGAATGACACTGATGAACTGGACGCGCCGTGGCGCGCTTGGTGCCGTTTTCGGCACGATTGCAATGACACTCGCAGCACCGTCCTCGGCCGAGGTCAGCTTTGCGGGCAAGACGATCGAATGGATCATCCCCTTCTCTGCCGGGGGCGGTTCGGATACCTGGGCGCGGTTCAACGCACCCTTGCTGTCGAAATACATGCCGGGCAATCCGACGGTTGTCGTCGTGAACGAAGCGGGCGGCGGGTCCACCAAGGGCACCAACCTGTTCGCGGCACGCGGGCGGCCGGACGGGCTGATGATCCTCGGCACCTCGGGGTCGACGCAGTTCCCCTACCTTCTGGGCGATCCGCGTGTGCGCTATGAATACAAGGATTGGCGGATCGCCATGGCGGCCCCCACGGGCGGCGTGGCCTATACGTCGCCGAGCCTCGGACTGACATCGCCCGATGACATCTCGATGCTGAAGGACAAGGATCTGGTCTATGCCAGCCAAGGGGCGACCTCGCTTGATCTGGTTCCCTTGCTGGGGTTCAAGCTGATGGGGCTGAACGTGCAGCATGTGTTCGGCTTCAAGGGGCGCGGTGATGGCCGCCTGGCCTTTGAACGCGGCGAGACGAATATCGACTACCAAACCTCCTCGGCCTATCTGAAAAACGTGGTTCCGCTGGTCGAGGCCGGGCAGGCCGTGCCGCTGTTCAGCTGGGGCGTTCTGGACGAGGCGGGCAATGTCGTGCGCGACCCGACCTTCCCGGATATTCCGTCTTTCGTCGAAGCCTATGAAACGCTGACCGGGGCAGCACCGTCGGGCCCGGAATATGACGCCTATTTCGCCTTCTTCACCGCCGGGTTCCCGGCACAGAAGATGGTGTTCCTGCCCAAAGGCACGCCGGATGCCATCGTGGACGCCTATCAAAAGGCTTTCGAGGACATGAAGGCCGACCCGGACTATCAGGCCAATGCCGAGGCGGTTCTCGGTGACTACGGTCAGGTGACCGGCGCGCTGGCCGATGCCTTGTTCGAAAAGGGCACCACGATCTCGCCCGAGTTGCGCAAGCAGGTGGCCGAGATGCTGGCTGCCGACTACGGCGTGAAGCTGGGCGAAGAATAACAGCCTCCGACCGGCCCCCCGTCATGACGGGGGGCCGGTTTTTCGCCATGGGCGCTGTCCGCGCCATTTTTCTTGTATCGTAAACGCCGCAGCCTGACGCGGCGCACGCGGGAGGCCCAGCCGTGATCGACGCCCTTCTGTCTGCCCTGTCCGCGCTGATGACTTTTCAGCACCTCGCCTACATGCTGCTCGGCGTCTGCCTTGGCCTTGTAATCGGGGTGATCCCCGGACTTGGCGGGATTGCGGGTCTGTCGCTGCTCATCCCCTTCCTTTACGGAATGGACCAGATCACCGCGCTGGCCATGCTGATCGGACTGGTTGCAGTCATTCCCACATCCGACACGTTTTCATCGGTGCTGATGGGCATACCCGGGTCATCGGCCAGTCAGGCGACTGTGCTGGACGGCTTTCCGCTGGCAAAGCAGGGGCAGGCGGCGCGGGCGCTTTCGGCGGCGTTCATTTCCTCCATGGCGGGCGGGATTTTCGGGGCGATCATCCTGACCGGTTTCGTTGTCATCGCGCGGCCTCTGATCCTTGCCTTCGGGTCGGCGGAATTGTTCATGCTTGCGCTTTTCGGGCTGTCGATGGTCGCCGTTCTGGCGGGGCGCAGCCTTGCAAAAGGGCTGGCGGCGGCCTGTGTGGGCCTTGTGATCGGGTCCATCGGGGGCGCGCCCGCGACGGGCGAGTTCCGCATGATCTTTGGCTTCGACTACCTCTATGACGGGATTCCGCTGGTGATCGTGGCGCTGGGGTTCTTTGCGATCCCCGAAATCGCGGACCTTCTGCGGCGCAATTCGTCCATCAGCCAGGGCGCCCCGCTCGGGTCGGGCTGGTTTCAGGGGATGCGCGACTGGTGGGCCAATATCGGGCTCTCGCTGCGCACCTCCGGGTTCGGCTGCATGATCGGGGCGATCCCCGGGCTGGGCGGGTCGGTGGTGGACTGGCTGGCCTATGGCCATGCGGTGCAGACATCGAAAAAAGACCCCAATTTCGGCAATGGCGACATCCGGGGCGTGATCGCGCCCGAAAGTGCCAACAACGCGATGCAGGGCGGTGCGCTGCTGCCCACGATGCTGTTCGGCATCCCCGGGTCGGGGTCGATGGCGGTGTTTCTGGGGGGCATGGTTTTGCTGGGCATCCAGCCCGGGCCGTCGATGGTGGGGGCGGATCTGAACATCACCTATTCGGTGATCTGGTCGCTGGCGATTGCCAATATCATGGGGGCGGGCATCTGTTTGATGCTGGCGCTGCCGATTTCGCGGCTGACGCAGATCCCTTTCCCGCGGCTGGCGCCCTTCATGGTGGTGCTGATCTGTTTTGCGGCCTTTCAGGCAACGCGGTCGCTGGCGGACCTTGTGGCGCTGCTGGTGCTGGGGGTGCTGGGTGTCTTGATGAAACGCTTCGGCTGGCCGCGCCCGGCGCTGCTGATCGGCTATGTTCTGGCCCCGCAGGCAGAGACCTATTTCTATCAGGCGATGCAGTTCTACAGCTGGGGGTTCCTCAGCCGACCAGGGGTCATCATCCTGGGTGTTCTGACGCTAGCCTCGGTCTATTTCGGGCTGCGCAACCGGGTGGATGAGACGGGGCATGTCGTGTCCAAGACCGATGACGCGCCCGACCGTCGCGGGATGATCCGCCATGTGCCGCAGGTGCTGTTTGCCAGCGCCATGGCGGTGGTGTTCGTCGTGACGCTGAGGGATGCGCTGGAACATACCTTCCTCGGGCAGGTGTTCCCGCTGGCGGTGGCCGTGATCGGGCTGGCGATGTCGGCGATCCTGATCCCTCAACTGGCCTTCGGCAAGACCGGGCACCATTCACACCATGATGCCGAACTGACCGGCGAACATGTCGGGCAGGAGGGCATCGGCCATCTGTGGGGCGGGCTTGCATGGTTTGCGGGGCTGGTGGCACTGACGGCGGTGATCGGCTTCTATGCCGGGATGCTGGTCTTCCTGCCGGTGTTCCTGAAGCTGCGTGCGGGCATGGGCTGGATCGCGACCGTGGTGATGACCGCCTGCGCGGCGGGGTTCATCCTGCTCCTGGCATGGGCGCTGGCGCTGAACTTCCCCAGCGGTCAGGTGCAGGACATGGTTGACCTGCCCTGGCCTTTCCGGTGACACCACGCCAAACAGTCCGGGGACCGACATGACACAGACCGCCATTCCGTTTCACTTTCTGCGGGGGGGCACGTCGCGCGGTCCCTATTTCAACCGCAATGACCTGCCCGAGGATCGGGAGCTTCTGTCGCAGGTGCTGATCGCGGCGGTCGGGTCGGGGCATCCGTTGAACATCGACGGGATCGGCGGTGGGGCTGCGGTGACGACCAAGGTGGCGATGCTGTCGCGGTCGGAAACAGAGGGCTGCGACATCGACTACTTCTTTGCGCAGGTCAGCGTCGAGGACCGGCTGGTGGACTACAAGCCGACCTGCGGCAACATCCTGTCGGGCGTCGGCCCCGCCGCGCTGGAAATGGGGCTGATCGCGCCGCAAGGGGATGTGACGCGGGTGCGCATCCGGTCGGTCAACACCGGGGCCAGGGTCGAGGCCGTGGTGCAGACGCCGGGTGGGCGCGTGGCCTATGACGGGGCGGCGGCAATTGATGGCGTGCCGGGGACAGCAGCCCCCATCTATCTCAATTTCATGGATGTGGTGGGGTCGGTTACCGGCTCGCTCTTGGCCACCGGATTACTGCGCGATGTGATTGACGGCATCGAAGTAACCTGCATGGACGTCGCCATGCCCATCTGCATCGCCCGCGCCGCCGATTTCGGGCTGACCGGGTATGAAACAGCGGCGGAACTGGACGAGAACCGCGATTTCTACGCCCGGATGGAGCCGATCCGGCTGGAGGCAGGCCGCCGCATGGGGCTCGGCGATGTGTCGAAATCGGTCACTCCAAAATTCGCTCTGCTGGCCCCGCCGCGCGACGGGGGCACGATCACCGCGCGCTATTTCATGCCGTGGAACTGCCATCCGACCATGGCGGTGACAGGCGCGCAATGCCTTGCCTCCTGCGTGCTGACCCCCGGCACGGTGGCCGAGGGGTTGTTCACCCCGCCTGAAGGCACGCCCGCGCTGGTGCTGATCGAACATCCGGGGGGCGTGATCGACGTGACGGTGGATTATGAAAACGGCCCCGACGGCTTCACGCTCAATTCCGCCGGATTGCTGCGCACGTCGCGGCTGCTGGCACGCGGCGAGGTGATGGTGCCTGTTTCGGTCTGGGACGGTAAGTGAGGGTCCATATCCTTGACGACTGGGCCGATACCTTGCGCGATCTGCCGAGTCATGCGCGGCTGGCAGGGCATGAGGTGACGGTCTGGACCGACCGGGCCGAGGGTGCGGCCTTGGCCGAACGCTTGCAGGGGGCCGAGGCGATCTGCCTGTTCCGCGAACGCACCCGCGTATCAGCAGATCTGCTGGCGGCGCTGCCGGGGTTGCGGATGATCTCGGGGCGCGGGGTCTGGCCGCATGTGGATGTGGCGGCCTGCACGGGCCGCGGCGTGGTGTTCTGTTCGAAAAAGCCCGCAGAGGCACCGAACCACGCCGCGGCTGAGTTGACATGGGCGCTGGTGCTGGCCGCGATGCGCGACCTGCCGGGGCAGATGGCAAGCGCCAAGGCGGGCCGCTGGCAATCAGGCGTCGGGCGCACGCTGGCGGGGCGGACCATCGGGATTTACGGCCATGGCCGGATCGGGCGGCTGGTCGCGCATTATGCGCGCGCCTTTGGCTGCCGGGTGATCTGGTGGGGGTCCGAGGCGGGCCGCGCGCGGGCCACAGCGGCGGGCGAAGAGGTCGCGGAAAGCCGTGCGGCCTTTTTCAGCGGAGCGGATGTCATCAGCCTGCATCTGCGCCTGACGGCAGAGACGACAGGTATCGTGACGGCGCAGGATCTGGCGCAGATGCGGCCCCGGTCGGTGCTGGTCAACACTTCCCGCGCGGGGCTGATCGCGCCGGGGGCGTTGCTGGCGGGGCTGGAGGCGGGGCGGCCTGGCATTGCGGCACTGGATGTGTTTGATGCCGAGCCCGTCACGGATGCCACCGACCCGATCCTGTCCCATCCGCGCGTGATCGCCACACCGCATATCGGCTTCGTGACCGAGGATGAATTCGACCTGCAATTTGCCGACATCTACGATCAGGTGAACGCCTTTGCCGAAGGCAAGCCCATCCACATGGTCAACCCGGAGGCTTTCGCGCCCCCATGAGCCGCGCGGCAATGGGCGCGCCAAGGATCACGATCAGAATCCGTGCCAGATGGTGCAGGATCACAAACCCCAGATCCGCCCCCACGATGATCGCCAACACCGTCATTTCCGCCTGACCCCCGGGGGCGAAAGCCAGAAACCCCTCCACCGGCTGAGCAAGCCCGGTCAGCGTGACAAATTCGGTGAAAGCGGCGGCGAGGGCGGCGAGGATCAGCACGAAGGCGAGGCCCGACAGCACGAAAGACCGCAATTCGCGCAGGGTGACGCCGACATATTGCACCCCGATCCCGATGCCGATGAACAGTTGTGCTGCCAAGATCGCCTCGGCGGGTGGGCGGGTGTGGATGAGGTCCGCCATCGACAGGATCGCCGTCACGATCAAGGGTCCGAGGATGGCAGCGCCGAACAGGCCGATCCGCTCCCCCCCCTTCCAGCCGATCCAGGCGGCAACCACCATCAGCGCCATTTCCCCCAGGGGAAGGTCGCGCGCAGGCGCCCCGATGGCCCCTGAAAGCGAAGCGCCATAAAGCCCGGTCAGGATCACCGGAGCGACCGCCACGATCACCAGAACCCGCGTTGCGTGGATCAGGGACAGCGCGCGCGCATCGCCGCCCGCCTCCTGCCCGAAGGCAACCATATCCTGCAACCCGCCCGGCATGGCGGCATACCAGGAGGTGACCGGATCGAACCCGAGGCGGCGGAAGAAGGGCACTCCGATCAGCCCGATCACGATGACATAAAGCGGGATCAGCGCCACGCTGCCCAGCATCTGCGGGACGCGCGCCACGACATCTGGCGTGATCGAGGCGCCGACCGCCACCCCCAGCACCGCGCGGGCGGCGATGGACACCTGCCCCATGCCCTTGAGCGGCGCACCCGCCAGCGCGGCGATCAGGCAGGCCGCCATCGGCCCGAACAGAAACGGCAGCGGCAGGCCCGCCAGCCAGAACAGCCCCGCCCCGGCGAGTGCAAGCGCCAGTGTTCCCATGCGTCGGGTCATCGGTTTGGCCATGGGATTCGGGCTCCTTGACAGGTGTTGTATCCACTTGTATACATTTGGACACAATATGCAAGCGAGTCGTTCATGTCCGAGGAAACCGAACTGCCCTCCGGCCAGTCTGCCTATCGGCGGATCCTGGAAAGCATCCGCAGTGGCGACCTGCCGCCCGGCTCGCGGCTGCGCGAGACGGAACTGGCCGAACGGCTCGGCCTCAGCCGGACGCCCGTGCGCGAGGCGATCCGGCAGTTGGAGGCGGACGGGCTGGTGACGCATCTGCCCCGTCAGGGGGCCACCGTGCGCAGGCTCGACTATGCCGAGGTGATCGAGCTTTACGAAATGCGCATGGTGCTGGAAGGCACGGCGGCACGGCTGGCAGCACGCGGCGCGTCCGAGGTGGAGCTGGACGAACTGGCGGCGCTGAACGCCGATCTGGCCGCCGCCCCCTCAGGCCCCCGCGCGCAGGAGGTGAACCGGCAGTTCCACCGCACGCTCTTGGATGCCGCGCGCAACCGGTTTCTGGTGAAATCCATGAGTGCCTTGCAGAAAACCCTGCTGATCCTCGGGCCGTCCACGCTGGCGGACCCGGAACGGGCGGCGGGGGCTGTGGCCGAACATGGCGCGGTGCTGGCGGCCCTGGTGGCGCGCGACGCAGGGGCGGCCGAGGCCGCGATGCGCGCCCATGTCGAGGCGGCGCTGTCGATGCGGATCAGGGGCATGCGCGGACGCGAGATTCCGCTGGAGGATGAGGCATGACTGCGCAGGTGACAAAGGATTGGCCGGAGGTGTTCGACCTGGCCGTGGTCGGCGGCGGCAATGCCGCCCTTTGTGCCGCGATCACAGCGGCCGAGGCGGGCGTCAGCGTGCTGATCCTTGAAGGCGCGCCGATCCCCTATCGCGGCGGCAATTCGCGCCACACCCGCAATTTCCGCTGTATGCATCATGGTCCCCTGTCGGTGCTGACCGGCAGTTACGAGGAAGCGGAATATTTCGACGACCTGATGCTGGTCACCAAAGGCAAGACCGACGAGGCGCTGGCCCGCATGGCCATCCGCGCGTCAGAGGAGTGCCTGCCCTGGATGGAGGCGCATGGCGTGCGGTTCCAGCCCTCGCTTTCCGGCACGCTGTCGCTGAGCCGCACCAATGCGTTTTTCCTTGGCGGCGGCAAGGCGCTGGTGAACGCCTATTACAACACTGCCGCCGATCTGGGCGTCCGGGTCGCCTATGAGGCGCAGGTGAGCCATGTGCATCTGGAGGGTGACCGCATCACCCATCTGGAGGCGGAAATCGCGGGCGTTCCGGTGGATGTGAAGGCGCGCGCCTTCGTGCTGGCCTCGGGCGGGTTTCAGGCCGATCTCGATTGGCTGGCGCGGGCCTGGGGGCCTGCGGCGCGGAACTTCCTGATCCGGGGCACGCCTTACAATCGGGGCGTGGTTCTGCGCGACATGCTGGATCAGGGGGCAGATTCCGTGGGCGACCCGACGCAATGCCATGCCGTTGCCATTGACGGGCGCGCCCCGAAATTCGACGGGGGCATCGTGACACGGCTGGATTGCGTGCCGTTTTCCATTGTCGTGAACAAGGATGGCGACCGTTTCCATGATGAGGGCGAGGATGTCTGGCCCAAACGCTATGCGATCTGGGGGCGACTGGTGGCGGGCCAGCCCGATCAGGTGGGCTATGCGATCATCGACGCGAAATCCATCGACCTTTTCATGCCCTCGGTCTTTCGCCCGGTGCAGGCCGACACGTTGGAGGGGCTGGCAAGCCAGATGGGGCTGGACCCGGTGGCGCTGCGCCGCACGGTGGACGGGTTCAACGCCGCCTGTCAGCCGGGCACCTTCCATCCGACTGAGCTGGACGGGCTGCGCACCACAGGGCTGAACGTGCCGAAAACCAACTGGGCGCGGCCCATCGACACTCCACCCTTCTATGGCTACCAGCTTCGCCCCGGTGTGACCTTCACCTATCTGGGGCTGAAGGTGGATGGCACCGCACAGGTCCACACCCCCGATGGCCCGATCCGCAATCTGTGGGCGGCGGGGGAAATCATGGCAGGGTCCATCCTTGGCCAGGGCTATCTGGCCGGGTTCGGCATGACCATCGGCACGGTATTCGGACGCATTGCTGGCAAGGAGGCCGCAGCCCATGTCGCTTGATGTTTCCCCCGCCAGCCTGCGCTTGCCCGATCATCACGCGGAGGCCCGCCGCCAGATCGAGATCTGCAATGCCTGCCGCTATTGCGAGGGTTATTGCTCGGTTTTCCCGGCGATGACGCGGCAAAAGGCCTTTGTCGATGGGGATCTGACGCATCTGGCGAACCTCTGCCACAACTGCCGGGGCTGTTACTATGCCTGCCAATATACCGAACCGCATGAATTCGCGCTGAACCTGCCAGCGGCCCTGGCCGAGGTGCGGGTGGACAGTTGGGAACGGCTGATCCGGCCGCAGGGGCTGGCGCGGATGTTCCAGCGGCAGGGCGTGGCTATGGCGGGGCTGCTGGTTGTAGCGCTTGCCGCATTCTTCTGGGTGCTGGCGGCGTGGCGACCCGAGGCGGGGGACGGCTTTTATGCCTTCATGGCGCATGGGGTGATGGTGGCGATCTTCCTGCCGGCCTTCGTGGCACCTTTGGCGCTGATCGGGCTGGGGCTGCGCGATTACTGGCGCGAGACGGGCGGCGGACGGTTGCGCGTGGTGCATGTGTTGACCGCGCTGAACGACGCCGCACGGCTGCGCAACCTGTCGGGCGGGCAGGGGCAGGGCTGCAATTTCGAGGCGGGCGACCGCTATTCCGACCGCCGCCGCTGGTTCCATCAGGCGATGATGTATGGGTTTCTTCTGTGCTTTGCGGCGACTTCGGCGGGAACGGTGATGCACTATGCGCTGGACTGGCCCGCACCCTATCCGCTGTGGTCCTTGCCAAAGCTGCTGGGGCTGCCGGGCGGAGTGCTGATGGTTGTGGGGGCGGCGGGGCTGGCATGGCTGAAGTTGCGCGCGGACCGGAGCCTTGGCGATGTGCGGGTCTGGGGCGGGGAAATGGCCTTTGTCCTGCTGCTGGGTGCTGTGGCGGCAACGGGGCTGGGGCTCTATGCGGTGACCGGCACGGCGGCGGTCGCCCCCCTGCTGGCGGTGCATCTGGCAACGGTGCTGGTGCTGTTCCTGCTGATGCCGTTTTCCAAGATGGTCCACGGCTTTTTCCGCCTCACGGCCCTTGTGGCGGAGGCGGAAAAAGCCGGGCGGTCAGGCTGAGGCGCCCCCCGGTCTGGGATGTCGCAGCCGCGCCTTGACGTGGTTGCGCCAGAGGATTGCCAGCACGACCACGGTGCCGACCGCGATCAGCGTCACATCATGCAGAACCAGCGCCAGCCCGGCAATGGTGAGGACGACCTTTTCCCAGCGTGCCACCTCGGTCTGGAAGAAGCCGATATAGGCTACTGACAGCGCGATGATGGACAGGATGCCCGAGCCCATCGCCATGGCGAAATCCCAGAACTCCCAGTCGATGAACAGAAGCGACGGTGCATAGATGAACATCATCGGCACCAGCGCCTTGCCCATCGACAGGCGGAACGCGGTCATTCCGGTTTTCATCGGATCGGATTTCGCGATGCCCGCCCCCGCATAGGCGGCCAGCGCCACGGGTGGCGTGATGTCCGCCAGCACCCCGTAGTAGAACACGAAGAAATGTGTTGCCAGCAGCGGCACGCCGAGGTTCTGGAGCGCGGGCGCCGCGATGGCGGCAAGGATGATATAGGTCGGCGTCGTGGGGATGCCCGCGCCCATGATGATACAGGCCACCGCCACCATGATGAGCGCGAAGAACAGCGTCACGTCATTCTGCACCAGCAGGTCGAAAGGGTCGAGCGTGGTCAGCGCAGCGCCCAGCCATGCCGCCCCGTCGATCACCGCGCCCGAAAACTTGAAGCCCATGCCCGTCAGCGTGGTGACCCCGAGGATGAAGCCGACACAGGCACAGGCCGCCGTGATGGAAATGGACTGCTGCGCGCCGTTTTCGAGCGCGTCCTTCAGCTTCCACGGTGTCAGCGCGCTTGACGCATCCATCCGCCGCCCCAGACCCACCATCTGCATCAGCAGCGGGATGTAGGAACAGACAATCGTCAGGATGATGCCCCAGAAGGCCGCAAGGAAGGGTGTGTATTTCATCAAAAGCATCGTCACCATGACGATGAGCGGGATGAACAGATGCCAGGACCGAGCCAGCACATCCATGAATTGCGGCAGCTTGTCCTTGTCGATGCCGGAAAGACCCAGACGTTTCGCCTCCAAATGCACCATGAAGAGGGTAGAAAGGTAGTGGAACGCCGCCGGGATGATCGCGATCAGGATCAGCTCGTTATAGGGCACGCCCAGCATTTCGGTCATCACGAAGGCCGCCGCCCCCATGATCGGCGGTGTCACCTGCCCGCCGCAACTGGCCGAGGCCTCCACCGCCGCAGCGAAGCGGCCGGAGAATCCCTTGGCCTTCATCATCGGAATGGTGAAGGCGCCGGTGGTGACCGTGTTGGCGATGGGGGAGCCGGAAATCATGCCGAAGAAGCCCGAAGAGACAACCGCCACCTTGGCAGGCCCGCCCGAATAGCGCCCCGCCACGATGGAGGCGAGGTCGATGAACAACTGCCCCAGCCCGGACTTCTGCGCCAGCACCCCGAACAGCACGAAATGGAACACGAAGGTTGCAACCACCCCGATGGCGATGCCGTAGATGCCTTCGGTGCCGAGATAGAGATGGTTCACCAGCCGGATGATGTTGTAGCCGCGATGCGCCAGATCCCCCGGCAGATAGGGGCCGAAAATTGCATAGAGCAGTGCCAGCGTGCCGATCACCGGCAGGGTTTCCCCCATGGTGCGACGCGCGGCCTCCAGCACCATGATGATGGCGAAAAGCCCCATGATGTAGTCGAGCGGCTGGGGAAAGCCGACATTGCGGATGAAGATGCTGTCGAAGAACACGATGAGGTAAAGCGAAGATGCCCCCGCCGCGATGGCAAGCGGCCAGTCGAGCAGGGAGAGCTTGTTACCCTGCCCGCCAAGCCGGGTGACAGGCAGCGCGGTCAGCGCCAGCACCAGTGTCACCGCGATCAGACCCAGACGGGCGATTTCCGGAATCTGTCCGGCCAGCGCCTCGGCCAAGGTCCAGCCCAGAAAGACATAGAAGGCCGCAAATGCCAGACCGAAACCCCAGGCGCGACCGATCCGCGCGGGAACAGGGCGCGGAAACAGCAGGAATACCAGCGGCATGATGAAGGTCATATGCACAGAGCGGTGCATCACCTCGTTCAGCAGGCCGAAGCCCGAGGTATAGATGTGGAACAGGCTCAGCACGATGCTGGCGGTCGCCACGATCAGCCCGGTAATGCCGCCCAGACGCCGGAAATTCGTCTCGTTGTCATATTTGCGGACCAGCGCCTCCATTTCCTCGGGCGAGAGGTCGCTATCCTTCGGGGCGGCATTGGTCATGGGGCAGTGTCCTTGCAAGGCAGGGCGCCGAGTTCCAGCGGCTGGCCGGGCCAGAGGGTCAGATCTGTTTCAGTGCCGCCCACGATCAGGCGGTTTTCATGTTCGGGCGCTGTCCGCAGCACCAGTCGGGGGATCGGACGATCCAGCGGCAGCACCATTTCCGCGCCGTCCTGCCGCCAGCCAGCTCCGTCATGGGCAAGCCCCGGACCATGGGTAGAAAAGCGTTCCTCGGTCTGGGTGATCCGGCCATCCGGCGCGATGGAATAGAGGGCGTCCACCGGCGTCTGCGTGACGGAATGACGGTAACGGAGGGCGAAACTGTCGGTGTGGACCTGCATCAGCAGCGCGCCGTCCGTCACCCGTTCCAGCCGGAGCAGGGGCAGATCACAGGCGGCGGCCCTGTCGAGGCAGGCCGACAGGGCCAGTGCAGCAATGCTGCACCGGCCCCATTGGGTCACTGGATCAGACCCTTTTCGCGGTAGTAGCGCTCTGCCCCCGGATGCAGCGGAATGGAGATCGATTCCAGCGCCGTATCGAGCGAGATCTGCGAGCCCATCACATGCACCTGCGCCAGCGTCGCGGTGTTTTCGTAAAGCGCCTTGACCATGGCATAGGCCAGATCGTCATCCAGCCCGTCATGCGTCGCCCAGATCGCGCGCACAGCCAGCGTCGGCACATCGGTATCGATTCCGCGATAGCTGCCGGCAGGCAGTGTGGCCGAGGCATAGTAGGGCTGCACCTCTTGCAGTTTCGCAATCTCCGGCCCGGTCAGCGGAACCACGACAATGTCATGGCCATTGGCCAGTTCGGTGATCGAGGCGGTGGGAATGCCCGCGGTGATGAGAGAGCTGTCGAGGTTGCCATCCTTGATCTTGTCGGCCGACTGCGCGAAGGAGGAATAATCCTCGCTGACATCCTCGCGTGCCATGCCATACGCTTCCAGCAGATCACCCAGAAGCTGCCACTGGCCCGAACCCGGGGAACCCGAGGAAACCGATTTGCCCTTCATATCGGCGAAGCTGCCGATATTGGCACCCTTGCGCGCCACAAGCTGCACGGTTTCGGGATAAAGCGAGCCCAGCGCACGCAGGTTGGTCGAGGCATTGCCGTCAAACTGGTTCACGCCCTTGTAGGCGGCATCCAGAATATCGGCGGCGACAAAGGCTGTCTCGATCTCCGCCTTGGCCAGCAGGCCCGCATTGGCGACCGAGGCATTGCCGGTTTCAGCGGTGGCCGAGATGCGCTTGCCCTCCAACTCCGCCGTGTTGGAGATGAGCTGTGCGAGCATCCCGCCCAACGGATAATAGGTGCCGCCCGTGCCGCCGGTGGCGATGCCGACGAACACACGTTCCTGCGCCGCTGCGGGCAGCGCGAGCATGGCCGCCGAGACGGCCAGTGCGAAGAGGGATTTCGGAGTCTGGATCATGGTCTTCTCCTTGCTGGATCGGTTGGTCCGCAACAGGGGCGTTTCGGTTGCCCTTCTTCGCGGCGTCGTTGGATCCGCCAGCCCGACAAAGATCGGCCGGGTCCGGCGGTTTGACTGACCTGAATATGCTTACGCTTATTTGTTGCGTCAACCGGAAAATCGGCTAGGCTTCGGGTCAGGTTGGCAGGGGTTCCCGGTTCCGGGCAGGACTCGCGCGGTGATCTGCCAAACCGGAACGGCCCGACCCTGCAACAGGAAGCGACGTGACGAGCCCCCCGCCCCGAGTGAACTGGAAATCCATCCGCGCGGATGTTCTGGAACGGATCCAGAGCGGCATCTGGCCGCCCGGCCATGCCGTTCCGAAAGAGGCCGATCTCTCTGCGCATTACGGCTGCACCAGATCGACAGTCGGGCGGGCGCTGCGCGATCTGGCGCAGGCCGGGTTTCTGGACCGGCGTCGCCGGGGCGGAACCATGGTTGCGGCCAATCCGGTCCGCAAGGCGCCGCTGGAGGTTCCGATCATCGGCGAGGCAATCCGCAAGGCAGGGTTCGTCCATGATTTCCGGATTCTGCGGGCCGAACCGTCGCAAGCCACAGAGACCGAGGCCGTCGCCCTGTCGATCCGGAAGGGTGCGGCGGTGTTTCGCTATCATGCGCTGCATCTGGCAGATGGAATGCCCTTTCAATACGAATCCCGGACCATCAATCTGGAGACCGCACCTGAACTGGCCCGAGCCGACCTGTCGGCCATGCCGATCGACGAGTGGTTGCTGCGCAATCGCCCGCTGGAACGGGTCACTATCGAAATCTCGGCTGTTCCCGCGGGACCGGAGGCCGCCAGCCTGTTGGAAACCGGTCCGGATGTTCCTGTTTTGCTGGTGCGACGGGTCAGTTGGGCGCGGCAGCGTTCAATCGGGCTCCTGCATCTCTATCATCGACCCGGCCACATGATCCGCACCGGGTTCTAGGGCGGAACTTCGGTTCGCCTGACCCTCGGATTTTTTCGTTGAACGGGGACACTTTCCCAAAGGCCATGCACCTTCAGATCGCTGCGCGAGCGGCGGTCGCCGGGGCGGCCGTATCCCGAAAAATCCAGTTGACAGAAACATGGAATGTCACCACCGTAGTTATCGTTAACAGACATGTATGGACTCGGTCTTGCAGAGGGAGGGCAGGATGGATGACAACGGTGAACCCATCATTTCGATGCGTGGGATTTCAAAGCGATTCGGCGGCGTCACGGCCTTGCAGGACGTGGACCTGGACGTTCGCGCGGGGGAGGTTCTGGCCATTGTCGGCGACAATGGCGCAGGGAAGTCCACGCTCATCAAGATTCTGACCGGGGTCTACCAGCCGACGGCAGGGGAGATGACAATGAATGGCGCGCCACTTGTCATGGCCAGCCATGCCGACGCCATCGAGAAAGGCATTGACGCGGTCTATCAGACGCTCGCGCTGGCCGATCACCTGACACCTGCGGCCAACATGTTTCTGGGCAATGAGCTGACGAAATCCATCCTCGGATTCCGCTATCTCGACAATGCCCGGATGCGGACCGAAGCCGAGCGGGTGCTGAAGGAACGGCTCGGTGTGATCCTGCGCAGCATGGATGTGCCGACCGACAGCCTGTCGGGCGGCCAGCGGCAGGCGGTTGCCATCGCCCGGGCCGTCTATTCCACCAATCTCAAGGTTCTGGTCATGGATGAACCGACCGCCGCCCTTGGGCCGCAGGAAACCGCGCGCACGCTGAAACTGATCGAGGCGGTGCGCGATCAGGGGATCGGCGTCGTGGTGATTTCCCACTCACTCGACGACGTTTTCGCGATCTCGGACCGCGTGCAGGTCATGCGCCGGGGCCGGCGTGTGGGCGTGGTGAAAACCGCAGACAGCACGACCAAGGATGTGCTGGGCATGATCATCGGTGCCAATGACGCAGAAGGAGCCGCCGCATGAGCGCCGCACCCCCAACCGGACTGACACTGCGCGAACGCGCCGACAGCTACATGTCGCTGCTCGGGCCGATGATGATGATCCTCGCCATCATCCTGGTGATGCTGGTGCTGGAACCGGCGCGCTATTTCCGTGTGTCCAACTTCGACATCATCCTGAAAGAAGCCGCCCTCTACATGCCCATGGCCATGGCCATGACGCTGGTGATCGTGACGCGGGGTATCGACCTGTCCATCGGGTCGGTGGCGGCGCTGACAGCGATCATCATGGGCTACATGGTCAAAAGCTGGGGTTATCCCTGGTGGCTGGCCGTGTCGGCAGCGATCACGCTCGGGGCGCTCTGCGGCTTCATCAACGGCATGGTCATCACGCGGCTGAAGGTGCCGGACCTGATTGGCACTCTGGCGATGGATCTGGTCTATCGCGGATTCTGTCTGATCGCGGTCAAGGGGATCGTCCTGTCGCGCTTTCCTGACGAGATCGTCGCCATAGGACGCGGTGAAATTCCGGGTTTCCTGCCACTTCCTGTTGTGATCGGGCTGGTGACACTGGGGCTGGGCTGGTTCATCTATACCCGCACCCATCTGGGCCGCTATGCGCAGGCGATCGGATCGAACCCCGAAGCGGCGGAACTGACGGGCGTGCCGGTCGATACCTACCGCGTCTATGTCTATGTGCTGATGGGGGCCATGGCGGGACTGGCAGGTGTGATGCTGGCGGGCAAGCTGAACGCTATTCAAGCAACATCCGCGCCCTTCTTCAACCTGCATGTCATCGCGGCGGTGGTCGTGGGCGGCACCTCGCTCTTTGGCGGGCGCGGGTCGATGCTGGGGTCGCTGGCGGGGGTTCTGCTTCTGTCCATGATGATCAACGCGCTGGTCACGCTGCGGATCGAATTCTTCTGGCAGTCGGTCGCCTCCGGGGTCGTCATCATCCTGTCGGTGGCCTTCTACACCTGGCTGCAACGCAAGGACCGGGACGGACAAGGCGGCTTGTTCGCCACGCTCGCAACCCCGGAGAACCGCCGGATGCTGCGCTTCGTCGCCATCATTGCGCTGGTTCTGGCTGCAATCTTCGGACTTGGGCAGATCCTGCCCGCTGCATGACGACAAGCCTTTCATCACCAACATCTCAGGGAGGAGATATGATGAAGAGAATACTGACAGGTGCCGCAGCACTGGCCTTGTTGGCGGGGGCCGGGGCCGCCCAGACCCTGCCGCTGCGGGAACTTCCGGGCATCGCGGACCGCGATTACTGGCTGCCTGAAGAGGTCAATGTCGAAGGCACGGTCGCTGCCATTCAGGCGGTCGTCGGCGCGGATGCGGTGCCGGTTTCCGTGCCGGTGGACAGCCCGGTCAAGATCGGCCTGATCTATCCTTCGGCCGATGTGTCGGATTTCTGGGCACGCGCCTTTCTGGCGCTGACCAAGCGGCTCGACCAGCTCGGCATCCCCTATGAGACGACCGAATTCGCCTCGCGCCAGATCGAGCATGAACTGCAAAGCACCTATGCCACGCAGGTCAATCAGGATGGCGACCTCTATGACTTCGTGATCTTCGGCCCGTCGGAACTGGCGACCCAGGCCGACAATATCGAGAGGCTGGCCGAAAACGACGCCTTCAAGACCTTCGTCTGGGCCTTCCACACGCCACTGAAAGAGATCAAGACCCAGCCTGCGAACTGGTTTGACTTCTCGTCCTCCTTCGGGGCGGCGCGGATGTGCGATTTCGCGCTGGAAACCTATGGCAACGACATCACCTATGCGCTGATCCGGGGTATCCCCGGCATCACCGACAACCAGCGCTCGGGCGAATTTGCCGATTGCGTCAAGGAACGCGGCAACTGGACCATGGTCTATGAACATTACGGCGAATACACGCGCGAAGGCGGTTATGACGGGACCAACCTGATCCTTCAGGCCTATCCGGAAGTGACGCTGATCCACAATGCCAACACCGCCATGGCCATGGGCGGGATGGAGGCGCTGATTGCCGCCGGAAAGGCGTCGGAGATCGTCTCGACCGGCTGGGGCGGCACCGGGCTGGAGCTTGAGGCCATCCGCCGCAAGGAACTGGACGCAACCCCGATGCGGATGGGCGATGACGTGGGCGCGGCGACCGCCGAGGCGATCAAGTATCATCTCGAAGGCCGCGCCTCCGAACTGCCCTTCGTCTTTCTGGGCCGTATCCTGATCGCACATGATGGCATGGAAAATGCCGAGATCGACGCGCTGGAACAGGAAGCCTTCCGCTTCTCGGGCGTCGGCGCCCTGAACCGCTGAACAATGCCCCCGGCAAGGCCACACGTCTTGCCGGGGATCCATCAGACCGCGGCAACCGTCCAACCCATGCGGGCCGGGCCCGGCAGCAGGGCAAAGTCGTCAAAGGCAAAGGCATGGGGCAGATCGGCCACCGGCACCTTGCGACAACCTTCGGTGAAAAGGCCAAAGGGCAGGCCCATGATGCGGGCGGTTTCGGCATCCACCTCGCTGTCCCCGATATGGAGGAAGGCCGGACCGGGCAGTGCGTCACAGGCCGCGCGCAAGGGTGCAGGGTCGGACTTCTTCACCGGCAGACTCTCGCCCCCAATCACCACGCGAAGAACCGCGACAGGTCCAAAGCTGCTCAGGCATGTGGGCGAAACGCGATGGGCCGTTCATATTTGTCGAACGGTTCCAGCACAGGACGCACCAGCGTCGCGCAGGAAGGAGCAAGAGTGCCTTTGTCGAGGCGTGCCTAGTCTACCAACCGTGTTCGGCCCGATCCCTGCCGCGCACCACGGCGCGCACCAGCCTTGAACGTGACCCGGGTAGATTCGATCTGTTCTGCAATCGTGACCGGCAACGTCGGGTTGTCTGCCCCGCGCGGCAACGATCCGGTGATGGCCACAAAGACGATGCAGGGTGCATGTCTCATATTCCATTCGGCTTTCGGTCGCTTGTGAAGGGATCACAGACAGAATGACGCCGGTTTCAAAGTTTCTCGATGGGTTCCGGCACGGTCTGGAACAGAGCGCGCACCAGTCCGCAATCGGCCACCTGAAAGACCGGCGTCTCTGATCCGCGACCAGAATATGCACATCACCCAGCGATTTCACCGCCGTTACGGTTCTGGCAACCGCATCGGTGGCGGGCTGCCCGTCATTCACATCGGTCAGAAGGAGGACAGCAATCAACCTCACGCGTCACTTTCGCCGTGTGCCCGTCAATCACCAGTTCGCTGGGAAAAGTCGCCTGCGACCAGCCCAACAGCGCCGACAGCATCTGCCCGGTGGCGTTCATGTCATTGTCGATCGTCTGCTTGCCGCAAAACGCCAGACCGGGCGCTTCTTCCTTGACCACAGCCGCCAGCAGCTTGGCCACGGCCAGCGACTCGAGGTCGGTCTGCACATTGTCGGTCGCCTCGATCAGGATGGCGCGATCCGCGCCCATGGCCAAAGCCGCGCGCAGGGTTTCCCGAGACCGCTTGGCGCCGATCACACCACCACGATCTCGGTCGCGACGCCTTTTTCCTTCACGCGACGGGCGGCGGAAACCCATTTCGTCGCTGCGGGCGTTTCGCCCGTCGTGCGGTTCGAACTCGGCACAACCGTGGCGGTGATGGCGGGGCTGGGTCTGACCGTGCTGTCTCCCGACCGGCAATCCCCCAATGAAGAAGGCCCGCGCCGGGCGCGGGCCTCTGGTCGTTTTTCGTCTCGGCGTGTCAGCCCTGATAGGCCGGCAGGCTTTCCAGTTGCTCGCGCGTCATCGTGGTCTGGATGCGCAGCTCATCCGTTTCGGCGTTCCACAGGATGGTGGCGGCGTCGATGGGCAGGGCCACGCGGTGTGCGCCTATCCCGAGGAAGCCGCCAACATCGACGATGACCTCTGACACGCCCTGGCTTTCATTCAGGACCAGATCCTCGACCGACCCGGCCGAATTGCCCTCGGCATCCTCGACCGAGGCACCAAGCATCTGTTCGGCGGTCAGATCGGTGGCATTGACCATGGTGAAGGCCGCATCATTGTTGGTTGCGGCAGCATCGTTGGTGACTGCAGCCTGATCGGTGGTCATCGCACCAGCAGGCCTGGTCATCGCGCCACCGGCATTCATGGACCAGTCACGCGCCGGATAGCCTGCGTTCAGCAAAGCCGGGTCGAACTCCGGCAGCGCCTCAAGCTGCTCGCGGCTGTAGCTCGCCACGACGTAGAAATCGCTCAGGTCTTCGGGCGTGCTGTCATTGGCGACGAAGAAGAGGCTGTCGATATCGACCATCACGGTGCGGGCACCGATCCCGAGGAAGCCGCCCACATCGACCAAGATGCCACGGATGGCACCGTCCTGGGTCATCACGACATCGCCGACATTGCCGATGTCATCCCAACGGTCACGTTCGGCGGTGAAGCGGTCGGTGCTGCTCCAGCGCAGGGAACGGTCGTTTGTCGGGGTGGCCGAGGATTCAACAGCGGGAAGCGCCTCTGCGTCAAGTGCATGAACCGACTTGCCAATGAAGTCCGAGGCCTTGAAGGCCGGAACCGACGCGGCAGCCATGGCTTCGGCGGCGGCGGCAGGTGCGCCGGGCACGCTGGTTTCAGGGGTGGTTTGTGCCATCGCGCCAAAGGACATGGCAGCGACAAGGGCGGAACTGAGCATGAGATGTTTCATCGTGGTCTCCTGTTCTGGAAGTTGCATCCTGCGTTGGACGCTATGGGATGAAAACGCGGCGAGGCGCGAAAGGTTCCGGACAGATCAAAAAAAATATTTTATTATCAATGATTTATAAAATTCACAGCGATGCCTCCAACACGCCGGAGCGGTGTCGGGGACGGTCGCACGACCAGTCTTGCGAATGGTGTTGGCCCGGAATGGGCTTCCGGCCTGTGATGGCGGGGAGACAACCTGAAGGGTGCTTTCCGGTTCCGGCCCCCACCTGCAGGGCGGCAGATTTCCGCCTGACCGATCCCGGGTCCGTGGCACGGGCAGGTTCTGGCTGAAACAAAAGGGGCCGCCTTGCGGCAGCCCCGTTCCGATCCTTTGCAGTCCTCAGGCCGTCAGGTTTTCTTCGGTCCTGCCAGAAACCAGATGATGAGCCCAACCACCGGGAAAATCAGAACCAGAAGGATCCAGAGAACCTTGGACCCGGTGGTGGCCCCCGACCCCATGATCGACACCGCCGCCCAGACAACAAGGGCGAGGTGGATAAGGCCCAGAAGGCCGGAATATTGAACAGACATTGCAAAAAGCTCCTGATTGATGGCCCCACGGGGGGTCTCTTCACCGATATGTGACATTCCAACGCAGAAGTTGCCGGCCGGTTCCCCGGCGGCCTTGACGGATCACAGCGGCCAGAACATCAGGATGGCAGGCACCCCCACCGCCAGAACGATCGCCTCCAGCGGCAGACCAAGCCGCCAGTAATCCCCGAACCGATACCGCCCCGGCCCAAGAATGATCGTGTTGTTCTGATGCCCGATCGGGGTGAGAAAGGCGCAGGAGGCGGCCACGGCGATGGCCATGAGATAGCTGTCGGGATTGGTCCCCGTCGCCTCGGCCAGCCGCAATCCGACCGGCACGGCCAGAATCGTGGTCGCGTTGTTGTTCAGCACATCCGACAGGAACATGGTCGCGACCATCAGCGCGAACAGCGCGACCCAGGCGGGCTGGCCTTCGGTCAGCCGGATCAGACCCCCGGCGATGACACCCGAGGTTCCGGTCGCATCCATGGCAAGACCCAGCGGGATCATCGAGGCCAGCAGCACGATCACCGGCCAATCCACATGGTCATAGATTTCCTCGATGCTCAGCACCTTGCCCAGCACATAGCCGATCAGAACCAGACCCAGCGCCACAGGCATGTCAAGCAGGCCGAAACTGACCAGTGCGATGGCCAGCGCAAACAGCCCCACCGCGAGCATGACGCGGTTTTCCTTCAGCACGACCTCGCGCCGGTCCAGCGGCAGAACCCGCATCCAGGACAGGAATTGTTCTTCGCGCGCTTCGGGAACCAGCATCAGCAGGATGTCGCCGGGCAGCACCTTGGTATCGCGAAGCCGGTCACGGATGGTCCGGCCCTGCCGCAGGATGCCCAGCAGAACGCTGTCATGGTTGCGCGAGAGATGCATCTGCCGGGCGGTGCGGCCGTTGATGCGTGAGGCGTCGGTGACCACCACCTCGATCAGGGATTCGCCTTCGCCCGCCACGCGCGGAGCATCCGCGCTCAGCCCGTCGGGATAGGCAAGTTGCAGGTCGAGCCGCAACTCCTCCAGTGCCGCCGGGGTCGCCTCGACCAGAATGATGTCGCCAATCTCGATCTGCCACAAACCTGCGCGCCCATAGACGCGCCTGCCTTTGCGCTGCACCGCGATCAGGATCGCATCGGCCTTGTCGGCGATCTCGTCGATTTCGCGGCGGGTCAGGCCGACGCTGCGCGAGCTGTCCGGCACGACCAGTTCGGCCACATAGTCGCGCATCAGGTCTGCGGCATCCTCGTCGGCGGCTTCCTCCTCTTGCCGGACCGGAATCAGCCGCCAGCCGACCAGCGCGATAAAGACCAGCCCCGCGACCGCAACGATGCCGCCGACATAGATGAAATCGAACATCGCGAAAGGCGCCCCCATGGCCTCCTGCCGGAAACCCGAGACGATCAGGTTCGGCGGCGTGCCGATCAGCGTCAGCATGCCGCCCAGAATGGTGGCAAAGGCCAGGGGCATGAGGCTGCGGGCGACAGCCCGGCCCGCCTTGCGCGCGGTCATCATGTCGATGGGCATGAGGATCGCCAGCGCTGTCACATTGTTCATGAAGGCCGAAAGCACCATCCCGACGCCACCGATCCGGGAGATATGAAGGGTGAGCGGCGCATCGGGCCGCGACAGGAACGCGCCCAGCAACTGCACCGCCCCCGTGCGGATCAGCCCGGCAGAGACGATCAGCACAAGCGCAACGGTCATCACGGCGGGATGGGAAAAGCCCGAGAACGCCTCCTGCACAGGCACGAGGCCAAAGACCACCGCCGCCAGCAATCCGGCAAAGGCCACGAGGTCATGGCGGAAACGGCCCCACATCATCAACAGCATGACCGCCGCGAAAACGCAAAGGAGGAGGATCTGCTCGCCCGTCATTCACCACGCCCCACACAGTCGGCGCTGCACTCTGCGGGGCGCCCATCCTGATCCTGTAAACTACCGAATGATCCTAACAGCTTGCCCGAACCGAAGAAAAGGGCGCAGAGGCATGGGCCGGGCGGGACAGGCCCGCCCGGCCTAGCGGCGGCGTCTGGCCGCTCGGATCTGCAGATAGGTCGTGACGCCCAGCATGAACGCCTCCATCAGCGCCGGATAGGCGCCGCGCGGTCCGAACGGGCGACCCGCCGCAGCGGCGGCGCGCTGCGCATCGGTCATCGCGGCCACCGGCATCGGACGATTGCCGCCCCGCAGGGCCAGCACGATCAGGCCAAAGCCCAGAAAGATGCCGCCGATCACCAGCGAGGCGACCTTGGCATCGAACCGTTCCGCCAGCAGCGTCCAGAGGGCGGTGATCAGAAACGCGGCCCCGACAGTCACCAGAACCGCGCCGACGAGGCCCAGAACTACGTTCCGGGCCTGCATCCGCACTCCATACATCATCTGTTGCAACGCCAAGGGCATCACCGGCGCGACAGGAACATCGCCAGCAGGAAGCCTGCCCCGGCAGCCAGACCCAGCGCAGTGCCGGGGCGTTCGCGGGTGAAGGTCTCGGCGCGGGTCAGCGTGTCGTCGAACTGCTCGCCCATATAGTCGAACCCGTCCTCGGCAGCGGCGACAGCCTTGCGGCCGGTGCGCCGCGCGCGGCGGTAGACGTCGCGGGCGCCTTCGCGTCCTGCATCGGCCATCTTGTCGCCCAGCACTTCCAGATCAGCCTTGAGAATGGCAAACTGTTCCTTCATCTGCTCGAAGGTCAGTTCGGCCGTCTCGCCGATGTCCCCGGCGGCGCGACGGGCATGGGCTTCGACCTCGCTGGCCGCGGTGCTGGCGCCATCCTTGGCGGTTCTGGCAAGCTTCTCGGCGTCGGAGCGCAGATTGCGCACGTCGGAATTGGGCATGGGAACTCTCCTGTTCATCAACTCTGGTCACGGTAACGAGCCGTCTTGTCCCACGCGGCCCCACCGGGGCGGCGCGTCGGACGGATCGAACTGGAAACGCCCCAAGGCGAGAGTGGTTCCATATCAGCCCGAAGATTCAGTGAACGGGATGCGCGATGTCAGGAGGATGGCAGTCGCGCACAGGCCCAGCGCGCGGCATCGGCAACCGCCTCGTCAGGGTCCGAAAAATGCGCCGATGCGGCCGGACGCAAGGCCGGATCGCCGGAATTTCCAATGGCATACAGCACATTGCGCAGGAACCTGTCCCGCCCGATCCGCTTGATCGGGCTGCCGGAGAACCTGGCGCGAAAAGCCGCATCGTCCAGCGCAGCCAGTTCGGCCAGAGGTGGCGCACCATGGCGTTGGGCATAGCCCATTTCCTGCGCCGCTTTCGCGAACTTGTTCCAGGGACAGACCGCGAGACAATCATCGCAGCCATAGATGCGGTTGCCCAGCGCCGCACGCAGATCCGGGTCCACCGGACCCTTATGTTCGATCGTCAGATAGGAAATGCAGCGCCGCGCATCCAGTTGGTAGGGCGCGGGAAAGGCGCGGGTCGGGCAGATGTCGAGACAGGCGGTGCAACTGCCGCAATGACTGATCTCCGCGGCATCCCTGGGCAGATCCAGCGTGGTGAAGATCGCCCCCAGAAAGAACCAGTTGCCCAGATCGCGGCTCAGAAGGTTGGTGTGCTTGCCCTGCCAGCCAAGGCCCGCCGCCTCGGCCAGCGGCTTTTCCATCACTGGGGCGGTATCGACAAAGACCTTGATCGATTCCCCCGGGGCCTGCTCCAGCAGCCAACGGCCCAGACGTTTCAGGCGCTTCTTGACCAGATCGTGATAGTCGCGCCCCTGCGCATAGACCGAAATGACCCCCCGGTCCCGCAATTCCAGCAGCGGCAGGGGGTCGGCCTCGGGCGTATAGGGCTCGGCCAGCATGATGACCGACCGCGCCTCGGGCCAGAGTGCTGCGGCGGAGCCCCGCCATTCCATCCGCTCGGCCATCCAGCCCATCTGGCCGTGCCGCCCCTCGCCCACGAATCCCGCCAGCCGCGCGGCGGTCTGCGGGGTGGCATCGGGCGCACAGATGCCCAGTGCCGCAAACCCCTCCTGCCCTGCCCGGTCACGCAGGGCGCGGGTCAGCACGGCAGGATCGACAGTCACCGGGTCAGGCCGCTTGCGGCGCGCGCGCCTCGATCAGGATGGCGTAGAGTTTCGCCGGATCGTTGTTGGCGCGCAGCTTGGTGCAGATCGATTCGTCGCGCATCGTGCGGCTGACCAATGCCAGCGCCTTCAGGTGATCGACGCCAGAATCCTTGGGCGCGAACAGCGCAAAGACCAGATCCACCGGCAGGCGGTCCACCGAGTCATAATCCAGCGGCTTCTCCAGTCGCAGGAAGACGCCGACGATCCGGTCCAGCGACTGGAGCCGGGCATGGGGCAGGGCAATGCCATGCCCCACGCCGGTCGGCCCCAGACTTTCGCGCTCCTGCAACCCTTCCAGCGCGACCGAGGCGTTGACCCCGTGGGCTGCCGCGACCGCCTCCCCGATATCCTGGAAAAGGCGTTTCTTGCTGGTCGAGTGACCTATGATCCGAACCCCGGCGGGATTCAGCAGTTTGGAAAGTTCCATGGGCTACTTTTGTCCTGCGCCCCACGGCAGGGGCGTCATTTGCTGTTGCGCGGGTCGATCCAGCCTATGTTGCCGTCATCACGGCGATAGACCACATTCACCCCGCCATGTCCCTCGTTGCGGAACACGAGCATGCGCTGCCCGGCCAGTTCAAGCTGCATGACCGCCTCGCCCACGGTGATTGACGGAACCTTCGTCTCCATCTCGGCGATGATCATGGGCGTGAGCGTGTCGGGCTCGGCATCCTCCTGTTCCTCGGCGGCGAGGATATAGGAGGAACCTCCGTCGAACTCAACAGGTGCCGTTCGGTCACGGTGATGATCGCGCAACCGGCGCTTGTAGCGACGCAACTGCTTGTCCATCTTCTCGCGGCAGGACTCGAACGCGGCATAGATCTCGCTCGCATGGCCCTTGGCCTGTGCATTGAGGCCGGTAGACAGGTGGATCGTGGCCTCACAGATAAGCTCGTGCCCGCTGCGGGAAAAGATGACGACGGCATCGGTCGGGCGCTGCGCGTATTTCTCGACCGTTTCGCCCAGTTCGGCCTTCACATGGGTCGTCAGTGCCTCGCCGATGTCGATCTGCCTCCCGCTGATCTGATACCGCATGATCCCTCCTTCTTGGTTCGGACATTCGCCAATCGCACCTTGCGAAAGAGCGCGCCGATGGGTTTCAGGAACCGTCCGGTGGCACCGGGGCCTGGACGGAAACCGCAAGCATCAAGGTCATTTGGCGACAGGGGCGGGGCGGTTGTCAATGGGGTCTTGGCCGCAGGCGCGCCGCTCCTCAGCCATGACGGGGCTCTCGCTGGCCAGACCGGACGAGAAGGGAGCGCATGGGGTCGATGCACGGCGGGGATCAGCTGACGCGGAAATTCTGGCCCAGATAGACGCGGCGCACATTCTCGTCACGCACGACCTCATCGGTGGTGCCGGACATCAGAACCGTGCCGTCATGCAGGATATAGGCGCGGTCCACGATCTCCAGTGTTTCGCGCACATTGTGGTCGGTAATCAGCACGCCGATGCCTCGACGTTTCAGGTCCGACACCAGATGCCGGATCTCGCCGACGGCGATCGGGTCCACCCCGGCAAAGGGTTCATCAAGCAGCAGATATTTCGGATCCGCCGCCAGACAACGCGCAATCTCCACCCGCCGACGCTCGCCGCCCGACAGCGCCAGCGCCGGGGCGCGGCGCAGATGGGTGATGGAAAACTCCGACAACAGTTCCTCAAGCCGCTCCCGCCGCTTGTGGCGGTCTGACAGCGCGATCTCCAGAACGGCGAGGATGTTGTCCTCGACGCTCAGCCCCCGGAAGATCGACACTTCCTGCGGCAGATACCCGATGCCGAGCCGCGCACGGCGATACATCGGCAGGGCCGTCACGTCGCGCCCGTCGATCAGAACCTGCCCACCCTCGGGCGATACCAGCCCCGCAATGGCATAGAAGCAGGTCGTCTTGCCCGACCCGTTGGGGCCCAGAAGCGCGACAACCTCGCCCCGGTTGAGATGTATCGACACGTCCCGGATCACAGGGCGCCGTTTGTAGCTTTTGCGCAGGTTGCGGATCACGAGACCCGCATCGCCCTTCGTCACGCTCAGATCGGGCCCGGCCATCAGTTCCGCGCCGATCCCGGCTGGAACACGGTCTGCACGCGCCCCTCCATCACACCCGTTCCGGAGGTCAGGTTGAGAACAAGTCTTTGCCCCGAAATGGCGCTTTGGCCCTGGGTCAACAGCACATCGCCGGTCATCACCACCTCGCCGCTGGCGATGGTATAGACCGCCTCGCGCGCTTCGGCGGCATCGGTCGCATTGGCCAGCGTCACGCCGCCCGTGGCATGCAGCCGGTCGATCCCGCCGCCACCCTGGGTATACTCAATCCGAACCTCCGCGGCAGACATCCGCATCTCGCCCTGCCCCACGACCACATTGCCGGAGAATACGGCATTGCCGTTGGTCTGATCGACCGAAAGCTGATCGGCGGACACCTCGACCGGAAGCGAGGTATCCTGCCGCATCCCGCCGAAGTCGATCCGGGCACCCTGCGCATCGGCAGATGGGGCGGCGGTCAGGACAAGACCCGCGACGACAAGGACAACAGCGGGCAGGCGGAGGCCGAAAAACATGTCAATCCTCAAATTCGATCAATCTGCGGGCAGGTATAGCAGCTTCACCGCGCCCTTGAAAACCAGAACATACTCGCCCTGCGCGTCGGGCTTCTCGGTCAAGGCCATCGACAGTGCGTCGATCCGCCCTGCCGGACCCGTTGCCACGACGGCCTGATCGGCGACAAGGCTTGTGCGATCCAGTGCCGCGACCATCTCTTCGGTTTCCACCCGGTAGCCGGTCGAGGTGGACAGCGTGACCCCGCCCGAGATGGTCAGCCGCCGGGTCGCCGGGTCCATCGTGCCGCTGGCCGATACCAGATCCGCCGTGCCGCCATCCGGCATTTCCAGTCGGGCCACAAGCTGCTGGGCACTGGCCTGTTCCGCGCCGGGGCGGGCCTCGTCGGCGGAAACGGTCAGGGCGGCTCCGTCGTCGGTGACACCCGCCCATGTCGGCAGGGTCAGACGCGGTTCGCGGACCCGGTCCTCGATATCGACCTGCGCGAAGGGGATGGCGTCGGACGGGTCCACCGTGCGGGCAACCAGAAACAGGGTGGAAAGGATCACAAGTGCCAGCAATGGCAGGACGATTTTCAGCCAGGACACCAGAACCGAATGGAAATTGTCATGGCTCGTCATGCGACTGTCCCTTGACCCTGCGGCCCCCGACCGAACCGGTCAACCCTTAAACTATGCCGCCGCACCCATTGCGCCAAGTGGCTGACCTCCCCTGCGGCAAGGTTCCGCCAGCAGCCCCTAGTGATGGTAGATGTCCAGCGGCTCATCCCAGCCCAGAAGGTCAAGCTCTGCCCGCGTCGGCAGGAAATCGAACAGACGCTGCGCAAGATCCATCCGCCCCTCGCGGATCAGCCGCTGTTCCAGCTCATCCTTCAGCTTGTGCAGGTAAAGCACATCCGAGGCCGCATATTCCTTCTGCGCATCGGTCAGGTCGGCAGCCCCCCAGTCCGAGGTCTGCTGCTGCTTGGACACATCGACGCCGACCAGTTCGGCCAAGAGGTATTTCAGCCCATGCCGGTCGGTGAAGGTGCGGATCAGGCGCGAGGCGATCTTGGTGCACCAGACGGGGGCGGTCACGGTGCCAAAGGCGTTCTGCATGGCCGCGATGTCGAAACGGCCAAAGTGAAACAGTTTCAGTGTGTCAGGATCGGCCAGCAGCCGTTGCAGGTTGGGGGCGGCGGTCTGGCCCCGGTCGATCTGCACCAGATGCGCGTGTCCGTCCCCGCTTGAAAGCTGCACAAGGCACAACCGGTCGCGGCGCGGGTCAAGGCCCATGGTTTCGGTGTCGATTGCAACAACGCAGCCAAGGTCCAGCCCGTCGGGCAGATCGTTGCGATAGAAGTGGATCGTCATGGCGCTGCCCCGCTTTGCATCTTGCGCCGCTTATAGGCGCGTCGGGGGAAGGAAGAAAGCCCGCCCTCAACGGCGATCAGACAGGCCAGCCATGGCGGCGGAACCGGGCAATTATCTGGTCCGACACATCGGGCGCACCCGCATTGACGCAGGATCGGAAGAACCAATAGCCATAGGCTACGAAAGGCGCGCGCCGACGAGCCTTCGCAAAGGCCGCCTCCACCCCGCCCTGCGGCACCGATCCGGCGATATGGTGGAAGTCGACGCCTGCAAACAGCACCGCAGGCCGACGCGCAAAAACCCCCGACAGCGCGACAGACGAATTCTGCGTCACCACCAGATCGCAGGCCCGCACCAGCGGCCCCGCATCGGCCCGGATCAGGCGGAACCGGGGAAACCGCGCCTCGATCCCCGCCAGCATGGCCAGATCGTCGGCATCATAGCCTTCCCGGGGGTGCAGCGTCGCGCGGATCTGCCGCCCCGGCAGGTGGTCCAGCGTGGTTTCGATCATCGCCTGCGGGCTCATCGCCTGAAAGGACCGATGTTCGCGCAGCTTGCCTTGCAGCGGCATGAACACGAAGGATTCCGGGGTGGTCTCGCCCTCTCCCAGCAATTTGCTGCCCATGCGGCGGAAGAAGGGGCGGGCGGAGTCCATATCCACCGATTCGGGGTCGAAAGAGGCTTGGGCCACGTCAAATTCCCGGCGGTCATTCGTCGCCTCGATCTGCCAGAACGGATAGGCATAGGCGCGGCGCAGGTTGAGGCAGCGCGGGCCAATCGGGTCTTGCATGTGGAAAAGGTGATAGCCGGGGCCTGCCGCAAGGGCCCTCTCCTCGGCGCTGTCGCCATGCCAGACCGCGCACCAGCCCAAGGGTGCGACCGCCGCCGCGATGCGGGTGGCGATATTGACCTCGCCTGCCGCGCTGTCCTCGCGCAGCGGGCTGGGCAGGTAGAAATGCAGATCGGTTGTGGTCATGGGTTTGCCTCTTTCGCCGCGATTCTGCCGTGTCGGGGGAGGGCTGGAAAGCCCCCGTCACTTGTGAAGCCCCCGTTCCCCCGCCATATAAGGCTCCGGTATCGGCGGAGGGCGACAATGGCGGATGACAGATTTCCCGGCTGGCATGGCACGACGATCCTTGCGGTGCGGCGCGGCGGGCAGGTCGTGGTCGCGGGCGACGGGCAGGTGAGCCTTGGCCAGACCGTCATCAAGGGATCGGCCCGCAAGGTGCGCCGCCTGTCGCCAGGCGGGCGCGATGTGGTGGCGGGCTTTGCCGGATCGACTGCGGATGCCTTCACCCTGCTGGAACGTCTGGAGAAGAAGCTTGAAGCCTCGCCCGGCCAACTGGCGCGCGCCTGCGTCGAGCTGGCGAAAGACTGGCGCATGGACAAATACCTGCGCAATCTGGAGGCCATGCTGATCGTCACCGATGGCGCGGATCTTTACGTCATCACCGGGGCGGGCGATGTGCTGGAACCCGAACATGACGTGGCCGCCATCGGGTCGGGCGGCAACTATGCGCTGGCAGCGGCGCGCGGCCTGATGACCACCGACATGCCGGCCGAGGAGATTGCCCGCCGCGCCATGGCGATTGCGGCGGAAATCTGCGTCTACACCAACGGCAATCTGACGGTCGAGGTAATCGGTGGCTGACGCCCTGGCTTCCCCTGCCTTCCGGCCTGTCACTTCAGCCGATCTGCCCCTGCTGGCGGACTGGCTGGCCCGACCGCATTGGCGCGACTGGTGGGGCGACCCGGAAACCGAACTCGGCTATATCCGCGACATGATCGAGGGGCGGGACACGACTGAACCCTTCCTGTTCGAAATCGACGGCACCCCGCGGGGGTATATCCAGATCTGGCACATTGCCGACAACCGGTTCGAACCCTGGCTGACCGACGCCCCATGGCTGATGGATCTGCCGGACGGGGCCGTCGGCGTGGATCTGTCGCTGGCTGACCCGTCCAATCTGTCCCGGGGTATCGGATCGGCGGTCCTGCGCGCCTTTGTGGCGATGCTGCGGGCGCGTGGCCATGACTACATCATCATCGAACCGGACCCGGCCAATCTGCGCGCCGTCCGGGCCTATACCAAGGCGGGCTTCCGCCCGATCCCGGAACTTGAGGGCCGCACCGGCGACAGCCTGCTGATGCGCCACCACCCAGAGGACTGACCCATGACCGACCTCACCCCCCGCGAAATCGTGTCCGAGCTCGACCGCTTCATCATCGGACAGAAGGACGCCAAACGCGCGGTGGCCGTGGCCCTGCGCAACCGCTGGCGCCGCAAGCAACTTGCCGATGACCTGCGCGACGAGGTCTATCCCAAGAACATCCTGATGATCGGCCCGACCGGGGTGGGCAAGACCGAAATCTCCCGCCGTCTGGCCAAGCTGGCGAAAGCGCCCTTTCTCAAGATCGAGGCGACGAAATTCACCGAAGTCGGCTATGTCGGGCGCGATGTGGACAGCATCATCCGCGATCTGGTCGATGCCGCGATGATCGAGACGCGCGAGCGGATGCGCGAGGATGTGAAGGCCCGCGCCAAGGCCGCCGCAGAAGAACGGGTGATCGAGGCCATCGCGGGCCGCGACGCGCGCGAACAGACGCGCGAGATGTTCCGGGCCAAGCTGCGCCGGGGCGATCTGGACGACACCGTGATCGAGCTTGAGATGACCGACAATGCCAGCCCCTTTCCCATGATGGGCGGCATGGGCAACGGGATGGACTCCCAGATGCAGGGCCTGCAAGACCTGTTCGGCAAGGCCTTTCAGCGCAAGACCCGCAAGAAGATCACCGTTGCCGAAAGCTATGACCTCCTGATCGGGGAAGAGGCCGACAAACTGCTGGATGACGAGGCGGTGAAGACCGCCGCATTGGAGGCCGTTCAGGAAAACGGTATTGTTTTCATTGACGAGATCGACAAGGTCTGTGCCCGGGCCGATGCGCGCGGCGCCGATGTCAGCCGTGAAGGCGTGCAGCGCGACCTGTTGCCGCTGATCGAAGGAACGACGGTTTCCACCAAGCATGGCCCGGTGAAAACCGACCATATCCTGTTCATCGCCTCGGGCGCGTTCCACATCGCCAAGCCTTCGGATCTGCTGCCCGAGTTGCAGGGCCGCCTGCCGATCCGGGTGGAGCTGCGCGCGCTGACCGAGGGGGATTTTGTGCGCATCCTGACTGAAACCGACAACGCCCTGACCCGGCAATATACAGCCCTCATGGGCACCGAAGGCGTGACGGTGGACTTCACCGAAGGTGGCATCGCCGCGCTCGCCCGCATCGCCGCCGAGGTCAACCAGTCGGTCGAGAACATCGGCGCGCGGAGGCTCTATACCGTGCTGGAACGGGTGTTCGAGGAATTGTCCTTCACTGCGCCCGACCGGGGCGGTGAGGCGGTCACGGTCGATGATGCCTTTGTCGAGGCGCATCTGGGTGAGCTTTCGCGATCCGCCGACCTCTCGCGCTATGTCCTGTGACCCCCGCATCCTTCCAGATGGCGGCAACCCGCCGCCGCTGCGGCTAATTTTCCGGACCGTGGACTAAACCGGTCCGGTGCTTCGTTCCTCTCTCAATGTAACGGCGCGGCGACAGTTTCGTGACAGCCGTGGCCACCGGAGAGGGAACGCACATGACAGTGGATATTCTGATGCGGGGCGATCTTCCGCTCCGGTTTGCGCTGAACATCGCAGGTATGGTCCTGCTTGTTTTCGGGCTCTACTACCGCCGCTATCGCGACAAGGAGCTTGTGACGGCGGCATCGCTGTTCAACATCTTTGCCTTCGGCGTGCTGACCATCCTCAGCTCGGTGGAGTTTTCGGTCGCGGCAGGCTTCGGACTGTTCGCCATCCTTGCCCTGTTCACCCTGCGCTCCGAACAGATCAGCAAGATCGAGATCACCTATTTCTTCGGCTCCATCGCGATTGCCGTCATCACCGCCGTTCAGGGCACGACCCTGCCTTTCGTGTCCACGATCATCGGTGCCGTGCTGCTGGGCGCCTGGATCATGGACCATCCGCGAATCCTTGCCTCGGTCGACGGCATCAAGATCACGCTGGACAAGATCGAGCCTGACGCCCTGTCCGATCCGGCACGGATGAAGGCGGACCTGTCCAAGCGGCTGGGGGTCACTGTGCTGTCCTATCAGATCATGTCGCTGGACTATGTGACCGACATGGCGCGCATCAACGTCTTTTTCCGCAAATGACCGGCAGAAGGAGGCCCGCCATGGACGCGAATATCGCACAAAGCCTGTCCCATTTCGACTCGATCAGCCTTGAGACGCTCAATTCCAAGGCCGCGATGCTGGAACGGCTCGACCAGAAATACATCGTCACCTCCAAGACCCTTCAGCCCGCGTTCGAAAGGTTCCGCGAGACCTTCGATGTGCTGGAAATCGACGGCAAACGCGCCTTCACCTATGCCACCCGCTATTTCGACGACCCCGCGCAACACGCCTATTACGACCACCATCAGGGGCGGCGCAAACGCTGCAAGGTGCGCATCCGCCACTATGTCGATGCCGGCTTCAGCTTTCTGGAGGTGAAGCTGAAGGACCGCCGCGACGTGACGGTCAAAAAACGCCTGAGCCTGCCGGACCCGGGCCAGGATCTTGATGACACATGCCTGCATTTCATCGACCGCTGCCACGAGGAAATGTATGGTGCGCCGCTGGCCCGGCCCTTGCGCCCGGTGATCGCCATGCAATACGAACGCATCACACTGGTCGCGAAATCCGGCGGCGAGCGCATGACAATCGACACGCGGCTCGGGTTTTCCGCGGTCGATGCGGGACGAACCGTTGCGCCGGACATGTTCATCATCGAAACCAAATCCGCCCGCGGCAATGGTCAGGCTGATGCGATCCTGCGGGGCCTGCATCTGCATCCGACGAAACGCTGCTCAAAATACTGCATCGGAATGGCCGCCCTGCATCAGGTCGACCGCGCCAACCGTTTCCTGCCTGCGCTGCGCAAGCTCGGGCTGACGAACGGGGCACAACGGGCGGAGTGAGGCCGGGCGGTCAGTCGCGCACAAACTGCCATACCACCCCTTTCCTTTTCCTTGCGCCGGTGGGATGAAAGGCCATCCGAAAGGCGCATGATGCCGATTTTCACCTTTCTGCGGGAAAACGCGAAGTTTCTGTTCGCCGGGTTCCTGATCTCCTGGCTGTCCAGCTTCGGACAAACCTATTTCATATCCGTATTTGCGGGTGAAATCAGGATGGAGTTCGGCCTGACCCATGGCGGCTGGGGCCTGATCTATGGCGGGGCGACAACGGCCTCGGCGGTGGTCATGCTGTGGTCGGGAACGTTGACCGACCTGTTCCGCGTCCGGACACTGGCGGCGGCCGTGGTGGCAGGTCTGACCTTCGCCTGCGCCTTGATGTCGGTGGCAAGCGCGGTCTGGGTGCTGGTGATCGTGATCTTCCTTCTGCGTCTCATGGCGCAAGGCATGATGAGCCATATTTCCGGCGTTGCCATGGCACGCTGGTTCGTGGCCAACCGGGGAAGGGCGCTGGCCATTGCCGCCCTTGGCTTTTCGGTCGGCGAGGCGAGCCTGCCCGTGAGTTTCGTCGCCGCCAAGGCGCTGGTGGACTGGCGCACGCTCTGGCTGGTGGCAGGGGGGATCCTGATCGTTTCGCTGCCGGTGATCCTGACGCTTCTGCGGGCCGAACGGACACCGCAAAGCATGGCGTCGGAATCACAGGCCACCGGCATGTCGGGGCGTCACTGGACACGAGGCGATGCGCTGCGCCATCCGCTGTTCTGGTATCTTGTGCCTGCCCTGCTGGGCCCTGCAGCCTTCAACACATCGTTCTTTTTCCAGCAGGTCCATCTGGCCGAGGTGAAGGGCTGGCCGCATGTGTCGCTGGTCGCGATCTTTCCGATCTATTCCATGGCAACGGTGACGGCGATGCTGGTTTCGGGCTGGCTCGTGGACCGTTTCGGGGCGGTGCGGCTGATCGTGTTTTACCAGATGCCGATGATCCTTTTCTTCTTTCTGATGGGACCGGCGGAAACCCTGGCGCAGGCCGCCCCCCTGTTGATCCTGATGGGGATGACAGGCGGATCGCAGGCCACCATTCCCACCGCCTTCTGGGCCGAGGTTTATGGCACGCGGTTCATGGGGTCGATCAAGGCGGTTGCGGCCTCGGTCATGGTGCTGGGGTCTGCGCTCGGGCCCCTGCTGACCGGCGCGCTGATCGATTTCGGGTTCGACTATCCGCAGCAAATGATCGGCATGTCGGTCTATTTCATGCTGGCCTGCGGTATGATCTGGCTGGGTCTTTGGCAAAGCCGGCGCTTGCGGGCGTAAAATCCCATTCCCATTGCGCCAGCGATCCGTCTAGAACAGTCGCAGTGCCCGGGAGGACAGCGACATGCCACACCGCAGCGGAATGACAAGACGTGACGCTATATTGTCAGGGGTGGCAGGCGTCGCGCTTTTGCCTTCGTCCAGGGCTTTGGCCAGCGGGCGGACCGGCACAGACCCTTCAGCCGAGGTGATCCGAGCCTGGTATCGGCTGGTGCTGGAACTGGTGCGCCACACGCCAACCTATTCCCCTCCCGTCGCCAGCCGCGCCTTTGCCTGGCTGGGCATCACCTGCCACGAGGCGATGGTTGCCACAATTCCGGGCCTTGTGTCACTGGCCGGGCAGGTCGGCGGGCTGAGCCCCGGCCCCGCCCCGGACCAAACCTGCGACCCTGCTGCCGTGCTACAAGCGGCGATGGCGCTGGCCGTGCCGCATTTCTTCGGCAATACCGGGCCGACCGGACAGCGGGCAATGGCCGCGATGGCGGGGAGGCTCGACGCGGTTGCGACAGACGGCGTGCCCGGGCAGGTCCGGCACGACAGCCTTCACCTCGGGCAGTCGATTGCGCGCCATGTGATCGCCGCCGCAGCCACCGATGGCGGCGATCCGGTCGAAAACATGGGCTTTCCGCAGGACTGGCCCCGGCGGGATGCGCCCGATGCCTGGACCCCCACCTCGACCATCGCGCTGCAACAGGCACCGCTGCTGCCTGAATGGCACAAAAACCGCACTTTTGCCTTGCCGCCGGGTGAGTTCTGCGCCCTGCCCGCGCCACCACCCTGGTCCACAGATCCCGCCTCTGATTTCCACCGCGAGATGATGGAGGTCTACGAGGTCTCGAAAGTCGTCACCGAGGAACAAGAGATCATTGCGCGCTTCTGGTCGGATGATCCGATGCTGTCACCCACCCCACCCGGACATTGGGTGTCGATCCTGCTGCGGATCGCGGATCGGGATGCCCTTCCCGCCGACCGGCTGGCCGAAGGGCTGGCCATTCTGGGCATCGCCATCGCGGATGCCTTCATCGCCTGCTGGCAACAGAAATATGTGCATGACTACATCCGCCCGGTGACGGCAATCCGGCGTCTTGTCGATCCGCAATGGACACCACTTCTGATCACCCCGCCCTTCCCCGAATATCCTTCCGGCCACTCCACCCAGTCAGGCGCGGCGGCGGCGGCGCTGATCCGGCTCTTTGGCGAGGATTTCGCCTTTGACGACGACACGCATGAGGATGACGGGCTGGCGATCCGCGCCTATCCGGGCTTTCGCGAGGCGGCAGAGGAGGCGGCGATGTCGCGGCTCTACGGCGGCATCCATTTCCGCGCGGCGATCGAGCTGGGGCTGGAACAGGGCTATTGCGTCGGCGCCCATGCCGCTGCCCTGCGCACGCGGGAATGATCCGCGCGCTGGCCTTCATTCTGCTGGCGGCCCCGGCATGGGCCGAAGGGCCTGTCGCGCCGCGCTTTGCCGAGGAAACCGCGACGGCTGGCCTCGACAGCCGCTATGCCGGCGATTGGGAATATATGGTCGGCGGCGGGGGCGCGGGGTTTGACTGTTCCGGCAACGACATGCCCGATCTGTTTCTTGCGGGCGGCGAAGGCCCGGCGAGCCTGTGGCGCAATCTTTCGGAACCGGGGGGGGCGCTGCGGTTTGAACGGGTGGCCGATGGCCCCGCGATGGACGCCGTGACAGGGGCCTATCCGCTGGACATCGACGGCGACGGCATCACCGATCTGGCGGTGCTGCGGGTGGGGGAGAACCTTCTGCTGCGCGGGCTTGGCGATTGCAGGTTCGAGCGCGCGAACGAGGCTTGGGGTTTTGACGGCGGCGATGGCTGGACCACGGCCTTTGCCGCCACATGGGAGGCAGGGCAGGACTGGCCGACACTCGCCTTCGGCAACTATGTGGACCGGCGAGAGGAGGCCTTTCCCTGGGGCTCCTGCACCGAAAACCCGCTGCACCGGCCTGCCGAGTCGAGCGGCTTTGCACCACCCCTTGCACTGACGCCCTCCCATTGCCCGCTGTCGATGCTGTTTTCCGATTGGGACAGGTCGGGGCGTCGCGACCTGCGGGTGTCGAACGACCGCGAATATTACAAGGGTGGGCAGGAACAGCTCTGGCGGATGGACCCCGCCGCGCCCCCCCGGCTCTATACCGCCGAGGAGGGCTGGGCGCGGTTGCGGCTCTGGGGCATGGGCATCGCCTCGGCTGATGTGACGGGGGATGGTTTTCCCGAGTTCTACCTGACCTCGATG
Source organism: Pseudorhodobacter sp. (assembly GCA_046295215.1). Lineage (GTDB taxonomy): Bacteria > Pseudomonadota > Alphaproteobacteria > Rhodobacterales > Rhodobacteraceae > Szabonella. The sequence continues at coordinate 48,594 of JBKBNP010000033.1, forward strand.
GCCGACAACCGCTTGCAGACATTCGCGCCCGATGGCGGCCCCGAGCGCCCGTATTACAGCGATATTGCGCTGGCGCGGGGGGTGACGGCGCATCGGCCATTCACGGGTGGCGATGTGCGGCCCTCGACCGCCTGGCATCCGCAGTTTGCGGATGTGAACAATGACGGGCGGCTGGATCTGTTCGTGGCCAAGGGCAATGTCGACAAGATGCCGGATTTTGCCACGCGCGACCCCAACAACCTGCTGGTCCAGCGCGCCGATGGCACATTTCAGGAAATGGCTGAACAGGCAGGCGTTGCCAGCATGGAAATCTCGCGCGGCGGGCTGGTGATCGACCTCAATGCAGACGGGTTGCTGGATCTGGTGGTGGTGAACCGCCGCGCACCCGCGCAAATCTGGCGCAATGTGACCGAAGGGGCAGGCAACTGGCTGGGCGTTTCCTTGCAGCAGTCGGGCGGCAACCGTGATGGCATCGGATCATGGATCGAGTTGCGCGCACCCCAAGGCGAGCAGCGCCATGAGATCACCCTAGGCGGTGGCCATGTCAGCGGGCAGCTTTCGCCTGCGCATTTCGGGCTTGGCGATGCGGCGCAGGCAGAGGTGCGGGTGATCTGGCCCGACGGGGTGGCAGGCGACTGGCAGATCTTGCTTGCCGGGCGGGTTCATCGCCTGACGCGCTGATCTTCAACGCCCCCGCCGCAGATAGACATAAAGCGCCCCGCCGCCGCCATGGCGCAGATGTGCCTCGGTCACTTGCAGGATCGCGGGGCCAAGCGGGGCCTGCCGCAACCAATGCGGCACCTGTTGACGCAGGATGCCCCGGCGCTGCGGGATCGGGCCATCCTCCTGCCCCGGTTTACCCTTGCCGGTGATGACAAGGACCAGCCGCAACCCCTGCGCCTGCGCGTTCAGGACAAAGCGGATCAGTTCGGGATGCGCCTCGTTCAGCGTCATTCCATGCAGGTCGATCCGCGCCTCGGGCAAGAGCTTGCCCCGCACCATCTTGCCGAAGGCCTTGGCATCCATGCGGATCGGGGCGGTTTCGGCGTCGCGGGTGGAGGTCGGCCTTGCCTTTTCCCCGATGCGGAAATCGGGCAAGCGCGGGGAGCCTGCTGGTTTTACCTGTTCGGGGGCCGGGTCATTCGACTGCTCCAGCCGCTTTTGCAGCGTTTGTCCGTGCATCGGCGTGATGGAACGCGCGACGGCACCCCAGAGTTGCTCTTCCTCGGGTTTCAGGTGGCGGCGGCGGGTCATGGGTCAGCCGTCCGGCAGCATCGCATAGGCGCGCTCGATGGGAAGCAGCACCACCATCCGCCCGCCATCCTTCAACATGCCTGCGGCAAGCCCCGCATCATTGCCGGTGCCAAAGAAGATGTCAGCGCGCTGCGCGCCCTTGATCGCGCCACCCGTATCCTGCGCGATCATCAACCGCCGGATCGGTCCGCGACCCTCTTTTTCCACCCAGACCGGGGCGCCGAGCGTCACGAAAGCCGGATCTACCGCGACCGACCGCATCGTGGTGATGGATCGGCCCATCGCCCCGATCGGCCCCTTGTTGGCGGGCAGGTCGGGCAGGCGGCGAAAGAACACATAGGACGGGTTGTGATGCAAAAGCTGCTGGCCCGCCGCGCCATTGGCCCGGACCCAGGCCTTGATCCCCTGCGCCGACACCTGATCGCGCGTGGCGATGCCGAGGCGCACCATTTCCTGCCCGACCGACCGATAGGCATGCCCGTTGCGCCCACCATAGCCGACACGCAGCACCCGCCCGTCCGGCAGGCGGATGCGGCCCGACCCCTGGATCTGGAGGAAAAACGCCTCCACCGGATCATCGAGCCATGCGATTTCAAGCCGCCGGCCCCGCAACGCACCCGAGCGCTGGATCTCCGCGCGTGACAGCCACTGCACCCCGTCGCGCACTTCGGGCGGACGGGCGTGGATGGGGTAAAGGAAGCGGGGCGTGCGGGTCAGTGACCCGGGCAGTTCGGGTTCGTAATAGCCGGTGAAGAGCGCAGGCGGATCGCCGATCACCACCGGGCGGAACAGCAACTCAAAGAAGCTGCGCGCGGCCTCGCGGCTGGTCATTGCCTGTGGGGCGAAACGGCAGACCGGGCGCCAGTCAGGGTCTTGCAGCAGATCGCAGGTGTCCAGAAAAACCGAAAGGGCCGCGCGGTGGTCATCCTCCGCCCAGCCCTCCAGAGCCTCGAACTCCAACATCTGTGCGCGGGCGTCCATCCCGGTCAGCCCCAGCAGGAGGCCGAGCGCAAGGGATCGGGCCGCAGCAAGCATCACTCTCCGGTCGCGACCAGAAGCCAGTTCGGATCATCCGCACCCATCTGCCGCGCGAAAGTCCAGACATCGCGCTGGCGCTTGATCTCGGACAGGCTTCCCTCGACAATCTCGCCTTCCTTGTTGCGCACTACCGAGGTGAGTTCGCCTACAAAGCGCACCGAGATTTCCCCCTCCCGCGTCTCCTCGTCAAAGGTCGCGTCATGCACTGTCAGTTCGCGCACACCGCCAAAGGTCGCCTCGACGGTGAAGCCCTGCGCCTCGCGCGCCTCGACCGCCCCGGCGAAGGTTTCATAGACATCAGGGGCGAGGAATGGGCGGATTCGGTCCATGTCGCCATTCTCGAATCCCATCACGATCATCTCATAGGCACCGCGCGCACCGCCCAGAAACTCCCCGACCGAAAAGGACGGGTCCGCCTGCTTCATGGCGGCAAGCGCCTTGGCCTGCGGCGAGCCTTCGGGGACGTTGTCGACGATGTCACGATCCGGCCCGCCTTCGATCACTTCGAAGCCGCGCCGTTTCGGGGGGATGGTTTCCTCGGCCGGAAGGCTGGGCTTCTCGAAACCCTCGCGGGTTCCCAGAACGGACCTGAGTTTCAGGATCAGAAAGACAGCGATGCCTGCCAGCACCAGAAGTTGAATGAGCGAGCTGTTCATGCGGTTCCTCGGATGCCCCGGGCGGGGCCAGTGGCGGATCGGAGGAGTTGGTATCCCTCCGCTTTGCCTCTATGTAGGGCAGGGGTGGGCGCAAGTCTACCGCAAGACCCGCAGCCATGCGGCAGAAACGTCCCCGCCGGGACAGAAAGGACGTGGAGAATGTGGCTTCTGGTGCTGTTCGTCACCGTCCCGCTGATCGAGATCGCGCTGTTCATTCAGGTCGGCGGGTGGCTGACGCTCTGGCCGACGCTCGGCATTGTGCTGCTCACAGGGATTGTCGGCACGGTTCTGGTGCGGCTTCAGGGGCTGAAGGTGCTGGAGGAGTTGCGCCAGCAGACGCAGGAATTGCGCGACCCGCTGTCGCCACTCGCGCATGGTGCGATGATCCTTGTCGCGGGGATCCTGCTGTTGACCCCCGGGTTTTTCACCGATGCGGTGGGCTTCCTGCTGTTGGTGCCGCCGCTGCGGCAGGCGGTCATCCGGCGCGTCGCCTCGCGGATCAGGGTTGTGTCACCTGGTGGGCGGGCGGCGTCTGCCCGTGACGACGGCATCATCGACGGCGACTGGGAGGATGTGACCCCGCCGGAACACCCCGCGCCCCGCGTTTCGCGGCAGAAGCCGTCTGGCTGGCGGGAGCATTGAGGACGGGCCGCCGACCTGCTATGACGCGCCCGACATATTGCAAGGGAGAGTTCAGACATGGCTGAAGAAAACGGCGCAGCGGGATCCCCGCTTCCGGTGAAGATGCAGGTTCTTGCGCAATTCGTGCGCGACATGTCGTTCGAGAACGGCGTCGCGCAGCGCGGGCTTCAGGATGCCGATGTGCAGCCCGACACACAGGTTGCTGTCAGCCTTGATGCGCGCAAGCGCACGGCCGACAACCAGTTCGAGGTCATCACGAAATACCGCATCACCTCGAAGAACAAGGCCAATGACGAAACGCTTTTCCTGATCGAACTGGATTACGGCGGCATTTTCCATGTCGAGAATGTGCCCGAGGATCAGCTCCACCCGTTTCTGTTGATCGAATGTCCGCGCATGCTGTTCCCTTTCGTGCGCCGCATCGTTTCGGACCTGACGCGCGACGGGGGATTTCCGCCGCTCAATATCGACATGGTTGATTTTCTGGCGCTTTACCGCAATGAAATCGCGCGGCGCATGGAAGCCCAGAAGGCGGAACAGCCGGTCTCCTGATCGCGGATCGACGGCGCCACGGGCCGGAACCTGCCCCCGGTCCGTGATGTCCGGCCCGAAACTTCGGGTCGGTTCCGGAGGGGGTGGAACAGTACCAGTTGATCGGGGCCGTGCAGCATGACGGCAGACCCTCCGCTTTCCTTCTATATCGACCTTTCTGCGCGCCGGTCGAACAGCCTCGGATGGGGCGACACGCAATACGCGGTCTGTCTCGGTCGTGCGTTCGAGGCGAAGGGCCACCGGGCGAAGATTTTCGTTCGCGACGAGACACCTGCGCTGACCGGCGACCGCGATGTTGTCTTGCGGATCGTCGGCTCGCATCTGGATGAACCCGTTGCGGGGGTTCCGAACCTGCTTTGGATCATCAGCCCGCCGAACCTTGCGCCGCGTGCGACGCTGGCGCGGTTCGCAACAGTTTTTTCGCCTCGCAACACCTCGCTTCAACCTTTGTGAAGGCCGGGATCGTGGCGGAATACATGCCACAGGCGACCGATACGGCGCTTTTCAACCCCCATGCCAGCGCCGCAGAAAGCGGGCGTTTCGACATCGCCTTTGTGGGCAATCTTGCCGCCCGCGCGCCACGCCGGAATATTCGCCATGCCATTGACCTTGGATTTCCGGTCACGGTCTGGGGTGAGGGCTGGGAGGGCGCAGTCCCCCCTGACCTGTTCGGGGGGAGCGGCTTGAAATCGACGGGCTTGCCAGCGTCTATGCGCGGTCGCGCATCGTTCTGAACAGCCATATGCCGACGATGTCCGGCTTTGGAATGATGAGCAACCGGACCTTCGACGCCCTTGCCTGTGGCGCGATGGTGCTGTCGGATCGGGTGCCCGGATTTTCAGACCCCGGCCTGCCCGATCTGATCCAGACCGCGACGGAAGATGATTTCGTGACCGCCTTGCGTGATGCGCTGGATCGGCCCGCCCGCAGTCTGACCGACAGGCTCACCACGGCGGCATCGGTCGGTCTGCGCTACGGCTTTGCCGCGCGGGCCGACAGGTTCATCGACGCGGCGCGCGACCACTTGCGGGCGGGCGTCGCGCCCTTCCCGCCTACTGTCCGGTGAACCCCCGGCCCGCAGCAGGCAAGCCGATGTCGCTGCGGATTTCGGACTGTGGCAGGGAACCCGGTTTCGCAGGCGCACAGGCAGGGGCCTCCCTTGATGCCCTGTTGCGGGAACATGCGCTGGACCTGACGCTGCACCTGTCGGATGCGACGGAGGTTCCCCCGGATCTTTGGGGTGAGGCCACCATGCGCAACGCCGCCCATGCGGTGATTCGCATCGGCGCAGTGCTGGAACGGCGCGGCCGATATGCCGGTTTCGCCGTTGAACCGGCCCAGAGCGAAGCCCGCAAGGGCGTCATTCACCCGATGATGACCGACCATCTGGAAGCGCAGGCTGTTGCCCTTGCATTTGTCAGGGATCCCGACAGTCCCGCCCTTCACGCCGAAATGCTGCGGCTGACAAGCCGCGCGCGCCGCCTTCTGGAATCGCTGGACGAGAGGCAGGCACAGTTCGGAGCGAGGTCGCTGTTCGGCAACCGGCCCGAGTTTCTGGTTCGGATAGTCAACAAAAGGCCCCTCTTTGCCCATTCACCAGAGGGCAACAGCCGCGACAAGGAAAAGCCGCATCTGATCTTGTGGCCGCGCGCCAAGCCGCCCGCGACGGAGCGTCCGGTCGGGGTGTTTCTCCATCTCTACTATACCGACTATACCGACGCGGCGCCGGTTTTCGCCGAACGTCTTGGTCGGATCGCGGTGAGCTATGAATGAATCTGGGTGATGGGATTTGAGAAGGCGGCGTATCGTGGCGGGTGTTCGAAGCCTGCCAGAACCTCCAGAGGAGCGATACGCCTATGACAGACGATACCACGATCATC